>CAWEVI010000043.1:0-250018 GCA_963812475.1 uncultured Alphaproteobacteria bacterium | reverse complement strand
CCCGGCTCGGTGAAGATGGGCGGCAGCCTGAAGGCGCTACGCGAGAAAATGCATTGACCCCCCTTTTTAAATCGTCACCCCCCGCGAAAGCGGGGGGCCATGCGTACTGACGACGCGACCGCGGCACTGGGATCCCCGGTTTCGCGGGAATGACGGAAACCAGACGGAGGGAACTCCCATGTCTTTGACAAAAACGCTCGGCCAATTCATCGCCGATCTGTCGCCGAACCGGCTGCCCGACGAAGCGGTGCGCATCGCGCGCCTTGGCTTCATCGACTGCATCGGCACGATGATCGCCGGCCGCCGCGAGGATTGCGTGCGCATCATGAAACAGGTTCTGGCGCCGGCCGACGGCCCAGCCACTCTTACATTCGGCAAGGAAAAGAGCACGGCGCCCGAAGCCGCCTGGATCAACGGCACCGCGGCGCATGCGCTCGACTACGACGACGTTGGACTGCGCGGCCATCCCAGCACGGTGCTGGTTCCGGCGATTCTCGCCGAGGGAGAGGCGCTCGGTTCCACCGGCGCGGAGATGATTGTCGCCTACGTCGCCGGCTACGAGACCTGGGCGGAACTGTTCCGCCGCGACACCGGCCTGCTGCACGAGAAGGGCTGGCATCCCACCGGGCTCTACGGCGCCGTCGGCGCGGCCGCCGCGTGTGCCAGCCTGCGCCGGCTTGACGCCGACAAGGCAGCGCAAGCGATCGCCCTCGGCGCGTCGCAAAGCTCCGGACTGATGGCGAATTTCGGTACCATGACCAAACCATTCCACGCCGGCAAGGCGGCGCATGCCGGCATCATGGCGGCGCGTCTTGCCGAAGCCGGCTTCACCGCCAGCACCGACGCGCTGGAGCATCCACAGGGCTTCCTGCATGCGATCTCACCCACCGGCACCGAGGACCGGACCAGCGAAGCCAGGCCTGGCGAGACCTGGGCGATCCTGACGCAGGGCTTGGGCATCAAAAAATACCCGACCTGCTACTGCACCCATCGCGCGATCGACTGCATGCTGGATTTGCTGAGCGACACGCCGATCAAGCCAGACGATGTGAAAAGGATCACTGTGAACATCAGCGACAACTTCGCCACCATCCTGCGCAATCACCAGCCGGATACCGGTCTCGCCGCCAAGTTCAGCATGGAATTCGTCATGGCGAGCGGCATCGTCGCGAAGCGCGTTGGTCTGCGTGAATTGACTGACGAATTTGTGCAGCGCCCCGACATCCAGGCGTTGATGCGCAAGGTCGAAATCGTCACCACCACCGAATACGATCCCGAGTCGCCCGGTGCGGCACCGGAGGATTCGGTAAGGGTGGAACTGACCAATGGCAGAACCATCGCCGGCGAACCGGTGAAGCGCGCCACGGGCCACGCATCACGGCCGCTGACCGAGGGACAGATCTACGAGAAATTTGCCGATTGCCTCGATGCCGGCGCCTCCGACATCCCGGCCGATGTGCTGTTCAAACGCCTGTCCGCGATCCAATCGCTATCCGCGAGCCAAATCACCGCGCTGCAATAGCGCCCGGCCACCGTCGCTCACAGCAACCTCGTCATGCCCGCGCAAGCAGGCACCCAGGGCGAGCAGCACCGCGCCCCCTGGGTTCCCGCTTGCGCGCGAATGACAATTTCGCGGACGATACGCCGGTTACGGTTGGGAGGAGACCCGCATGGCGGCACGTTTTTCCGATCGCAGCGCGATCGTCACGGGCGGCGTGTCGGGCATCGGGGCTGGCATTGCCAAACGGCTGTCCGCCGAGGGCGCCCGCGTAAGCCTGTGGGACCACGACGCTGCCGGGCTCGCCAACGCGGAAGCAGCACACAAGGTCACGCTCGATGTGACCGACGCTTCGGCCGTCCAGCGTGCTGCCGACGACACCGCCGCCACGCTCGGCCGGGTCGACATCCTGATCGCCTGCGCCGGCATCACCGGCCCCAACGCGACGGTATGGGACTATCCGGTGCTGGATTGGGATCGCGTGATCGACGTCAATCTGAACGGGCTGTTCTACTGCAACCGCGCCGTCGTGCCGCACATGCTTTCCAATGGCTACGGTCGGATCGTCAATATCGCCTCGATCGCCGGCAAGGAGGGCAATCCCAACGCCGCCGCCTATTCCGCCTCAAAGGCCGGCGTGATCGGGCTCACCAAATCGCTTGGCAAGGAACTCGCGCGGACGGAAATCCGCGTGAACTGCGTCACCCCCGCCGCGGTCCGCACGCCGATCTTCGATCAGATGACGCAAGAACAGATCGACTGGATGCTGTCGAAGATCCCGATCGCCAGGTTCGGCGGCATCGACGAGGTCACGTCGCTGGTCTGCTGGCTGGCGAGCGAGGAGTGCAGCTTCTCCACCGGAGCGGTCTTCGACGTCTCCGGCGGCCGCGCGACCTATTGATCAGGAAAACCGTCATGGACAGCGACACACTCGCCTTCACGCCAGCCGTGGAACTCGCCGGCCTGATCCGGCAGAAGAAGCTGTCGCCGGTCGAGTTGATGAGCGCGCTGCTGCAACGGATCGAGGCGCTGAACCCGCGTGTCAACGCATTCGCCCATCTTGCCGTCGATGCCGCAATGCAGGCCGCTAAAGGCGCGGAAACCGCGCTGATGCGCGGCGAACGGATCGGCCGGCTGCATGGCATCCCAGCCACGATCAAGGACCTCGCGATCACCAAGGACATGCCGACGCAGATGGGCAGCAACATCTTCGCCGACAATCAGCCGACCGAAGACACGCCGATCGTGCCGCGGCTGAAGGCGGAAGGCGCGATCATCCTCGGCAAGACCACAACGTCCGAGTTCGGCTGGACCGGTGTCAGCCACAGCCCGCTGACCGGCATTACGCACAACCCATGGAAGCACGGCTACAACGCCGGCGCCTCATCGGCTGGTGCCGGTGCGGCAGCGGCGGCAGGCTTCGGCCCGCTGCATCAGGGCAGCGACGGCGCTGGCTCCATCCGTATGCCGTCGCATTTCTGCGGTGTTTTCGGGCTGAAGCCGACGTTCGGCCGCGTGCCCTACTATCCGGTCGGCAGCGGCGACTACACCTCGCACATGGGGCCGATGACGCGCACCGTGGCCGACAGTGCGCTGATGCTGCAGGTTATGGCCGGCCCTCACCCGCTCGATCACACGACTTGCGAGGCGGGGCCTGCGGATTATCTCGGCCGGCTGCACGAAGGCATTCGCGGCAGGCGGATCGCCTACAGCCCGGACCTCGATGTAGCACGCGTCGATCCGGACGTGGCGGCGCTGATAAAGTTAGCCGTTGCGCGCTTCGCCGAGCTCGGCGCGACAATCGAGGAAGTGAAGACGCCGTGGGCTGCCGAAGGTCCCGAGATGATCCGCTTCTTCTGGGCGGCGCACATGACGCGGCTGCAGCCTCATCTGGCCAAGTGGGAAGCAAAGATGGACCCCGGCCTCGTCGCATGCATCAGAGCGGGGCGCGAATACTCGGTTTCGGAATATCAGGTAATGCGCGATCGCAAGATGGCGTACATCGCCGCGATCCATCGCTGGTTCGAGGACTGGGACTTCCTGCTCACCCCAGCGGTGTCCGTCGCCGCGTTCCCGGCTGAGTTGCTGATGCCGAAACATTGGCCGCAGCACGACTGGGACTGGCTGTCCTGGGCCGAGTTCTCCTATCCGTTCAACATGTCCTGGAACCCCGCGGCCAGCGTGCCATGCGGCTTCACGGCCGACGGCCTGCCGGTCGGGCTGCAAATCGTCGGGCGTCGTTTCGACGATCTCGGCGTGTTGCAGGCATCGGCGGCATTCGAGCAGATTGCGCCCTGGGCGCACCGGCGACCCGACATCGGCTGATCGACGCGCGCAGCGATGCAGGAAGCGATCAACGCCTTCCTGCTGGGCTTTCCGGCACTGTTCTCGATCGTCAATCCGGTCAGCGGCGCGTTCATCTTTGGTGGCGTCACCGAGGGCAGACTGATCGACGAGCGAAGCCAGTTGGCACGGCAGGTGGCAATCTATTCTCTGCTGGTGATGTTGGTGGCGCTGTGGGCGGGCTCGTTCGTTCTCGCAATCTTCGGCATCACGCTTGCGGCATTGCGCGTCGCCGGTGGCGTTGTGGTCGCACTGACCGCCTGGGAACTGTTGAACCGGCCCGAGCACCGGGAGGAACGCAAGCAGGAGCAGGCGGCGCCGGCCGCGGATGCGGATGACATCGCGCTGTTCCCGATGACCATTCCCATCACCACCGGCCCCGGCACCATGGCAGTCGCGGTGGCGCTGAGTGCTAGCCGCCCGGGCACGCCTGAAGTGTTCGCGTGGTTCGTCGTGGGCATGAGTGCCGCCGCCGCTGCACTGGCGCTGGTGATCTGGATCGCCTACCGTTCCACCGATCGCATCGCGCGCCTGATGGGTCCGGCGGGAAGCCGCACCGTCACACGACTGTCAGCCTTCCTGCTGCTTTGTATCGGCGTGCAGATCCTGATCACCGGCGTACAGGATGTGCTGGGGCCACTGCTGGCCCGACACTGACGTTGCACCAACCAAGAAGGATCGCTTCATGGCGCTTTCAATGTTCCAGGCCAGCGTACCGGTCATCACACAGTTGCTGAACGGCTTGTCGGGTGTGGTCGACAAGGCCGCCGCGCATATCGCGGAGAAGAAGCTCGAGGAGTTGGCGTTCCTTCAGGCCCGGTTGTTCCCCGACATGTTCACGCTTGGCCGTCAAATCCGTCAGGCCACCGATTTCGGCCGCAATGCGCCTGGGCGTCTCGCCGGCGTGGACCTGCCCCCATTCCCCGACGCCGACGCGTCGTTCGCGGAAGCGAAGGCGCGAATCGCCAAGTCGCTCGATTTCGTCAAGGGATTTTCGCCGGCGCAGATCGATGGCACGGAAGAAAAAGACATCAGCTGGAAGGCCGGCGAACGAACGATGTCGTTCAAGGGGCAGGCCTATTTGCTGCATTTCTGCCTGCCGCATTTCTTCTTCCATTGCACCACTGCCTACGACATCCTGCGCCACAACGGCGTGGAGCTTGGCAAGCGGGACTACATGGGCTCGCTTTAGCAGGCACAGCCGGAGTTCGGGCGACCGAACTCCGGTATTTATCGTGGCGGGCGGCACATCACGGGACGCTTACGATTTGACTCCTCGACTGCCCTGCACGGTCAGGCGGCCCGTAGGGTTGACGTCAACGCATAGCCGGGCGTCTGCAGCAGCGGTCCGTCGCGCACCTCGACCATTCGGGCCCGGTCGAAGCCGTTGAAGGCTGTGCGCAGGCAACCGCCATAAGCGCCGAGCTGGCCGATCTCGATCCAGTCGCCTTCGGCCACGTCCGCGGGCAGCATGAACGGCCCGCGCATCGCATCGGCGCTGTCGCAGGTCGGGCCATAGAACGAGAACCCGATCCACCGCGTTGCCGGCACCGAACCGTCAGGCCGGATCAGCCGCACCGGATAGCGGAACCCGAGCGCCCCGGCATCGGCCAGGCTGCCATATACGCCATCGTTGACATAAAGTGCCTCGCCGCGGCGCTGCTGTACCTGCACGACAACGGACGCGCCGCCAGCCACCAAGGCACGGCCAGGTTCCGCCCAGAGCCGCGCATACCTCAGCCCAATGCGCTCGAACCCGGCATCGATCTCGGCCAGGAAGGCGCCGAGCGGGGGTGGTTCGGAGCCCGGATAGGACACCGGAAAGCCGCCCCCCACATCGATCATCTCCAGCGCGACGCCGGCGCCGCGAACAGCCTGGCTCACGAGATCCAGCGCGATGCGCCACGCCAGCGGATCGAGGCACTGCGAGCCGACATGGAAGCTGATGCCAAGTCGTGCCGCCGGACCGCGCGCGGCACGCAGCAAGGCAATCGCAGCCTTCGGCGCGGCGCCGAACTTGCCGGACATGTCCAGCACGGCACGGCCTTTGGGCAGGGCAAGGCGGACGATCAGGCCGAGTTCGCCGGCGATACCGGTCGCGCCAACCTCCTGCACGATCTTCGCCAGCTCCTCGGGTGTATCCAGAACGAAATTGCGCACCCCATGCCGAGACCAAGCCTCGCGGATGGTTCCGCGCGCCTTGACCGGATGCATGAAGTGAATTTCGGCGTCCGGGAACATCTGTCGCACCAAAGCCACTTCCGCAAGCGACGCGCAGTCGAAATGCTGCACGCCCCCGGCGCGGACGGCACGCAGCACGGTTGGCTCGGGATTGCACTTCACGGCGTACAGCACATCGCCCGAAAACGCCTGCGTGAAGGCGCGCGCGGTTGCTTCGATGGTCGCCGGTCGCAGACAGTGCATCGGCTCCTCGGGTCGCTCGAGCGCGACGAGGTCATCGACTGTCGGCAGCGGTGTCGCCGCGGCGGGGAAGCGGCGGCGCATTGGCGTGACGGCGGCGCGGAAGCGCGGCTGGTACATGACGGCAGTCCTCGCGAGCATGCGGCGCGCGACCGAAGCGCACCGAACGGCAGAGTCAAAAGGCGGGGAAACCGTCGCCACGCGCAAACGCGCCGCGGCGACGGGGACCTAGCCGATGCTGCGAGTACTTCGCATCGCGGCAAACCAATCAGCCAACATAGGCGGTTCCCTTACGACCCCGGCCCACCATTGGCCGGACCGACCGAAAAGGACGCGTTACGTCGTTGCTGTGCCCCTGAGGGTTTCATCGAGGGGCTCGCGGCACGTGCGATGCGTCGCCGCACCACCCCGAGGGGTGATGTGGAATGACGAATATAGGCGAACTCTGCGCTTGGGAGGTATGCGTTCTCGGATGGTGTGGTATAACTTATTTCTTAATCGGAACGCATTACGCGCCGCCGGCAGCCTACCCGACCAGGGCGAGGTACTCCCACGCGACCGTGGCCGCCGCAAGTGCGGTGATCTCGGCCACGTCGTAGGCTGGCGCGACCTCCACTACGTCCATGCCAGCAAACGCCATGCCGCGCAGCCGGCGCAGAATTGCCTGTGCCTGCCATGATGCCAGGCCGCCGATCTCCGGCGTGCCGGTGCCCGGTGCGAAAGCCGGATCGAGTGCGTCGATGTCAAAGCTGAGATAGGCGGGCGCCTGCCCCACGATGTCGCTGATCCGTCGCGCGACTACGTCCGGTCCAGCCGCGTGCACATCATGCGCGGTCAGCACCGTGACACCGCGGCCGATGGTCCAGTCCCAAACATCGCGCTGCACCGGTGAGCGGATGCCGACCTGGATCATGCGCCGTGGATCGACAAGTCCCTCCTCGATCGCGTGATAGAACACCGAGCCGTGCCCATAGGCCTGGCCGAAACTGAAGGGCCAGGTGTCCACATGCGCGTCGAAATGCACCAGCGCGAGCTTGCCGCCCACGCGCCGCGACAAGGCGCGTAGCAACGGCAGCGTGATGCCATGTTCGCCTCCCAACGCCAGCAGATGGCCGATCTCGGCCGCCTGCTGCTCGATCAGGTGCAGGCTCGCGGGAATATCGCCAAGTGCGAGCCGCAGATCGCCGATATCCGCCAGGCTCAAGGTCGCCGGTTCGACCCAGAATTCCGGATGCGCGCCGTCGGTCAGCATGCGGCTGGCGCGCCGAATGGCCTGCGGTCCGTCCCGCGCGCCGGCACGGTTGGTGACGCCGATATCCAACGGCACGCCGGCGACAACGAAATCCGCGGCCCGATCGTTGCGGGTGACGCCGAGGAAACCGGGGGGCATCGCGAATGTCGGTGTATTGGTCATGCGGTGCGTCCTCGGACGATGCACTACCGCACGATCACGTTGTGGAACTGCCACGGATCGGCGGCATCGATGTCCTCGGGGAACAGGCCGCCGCGGCCCTTTAGCGGCGTCCAGTCGGTGTAGGCCCCGACCATTCGGCCCAGATATGGCTCCATGATTCCCAGGATACGTTCGTGATTTAATTCGTCGGCCTCTACGATGCCGCGTCGCGGGTTCTCGATCGCCCATACGATCCCGGCCAGCACAGCCGATGTAACCTGCAGCGCGGTGGCGTTCTGGTACGGCGCCAGCCGACGGGCCTGCTCGATCGAGAGCTGCGAGCCATACCAGTAGGCGTTATTCGAATGGCCGTAGAGCAGCACGCCAAGCTCGTCGATGCCCTCGACGATTTCCTCGTTCATCAGCCGAAACTGCGACTGCGGACGGAATGCGTTGCCCTGCAGCTCGTGCAGCGACAGCACCGCATCGTCGCACGGATGATAGGCGTAGTGGCAGGTCGGCCGATACCTCACACATCCGTCCTCGCGCAAGGTCAGGTAGTCGGCGATGCTGATCGCTTCATTGTGGGTAATCAGAAATCCCTGGATCGGCCCGGCCGCCGGCGTCCAGCTTCGCACCCGCGTGCCGGCTCCGGGACGCGTGAGATAGATTGCCGCGTCGCAGCCGAACGTGTGGTGCGCGCCCTCCGGCGGCATGTGCCTCTCGTGCGTGCCCCATCCGAGTTCCGACGGTTGCAGCCCTTCCGACAGAAAGCCATCGATCGACCATGTGTTGACGAATTCGTCCGGCTGCTTGGGGATGCGCGCACGCTGGGTGTCGCGTTCGGCGATGTGGATCCCCTTTACGCCGAGATCGCGCGCCAGCCTGCCCCAGTCCTCGCGTGCGGCGGGCGAGGCGGTTCGGCCAAGATCGCACGCCACATGCAGCAAAGCGCGCTTCACCAGATGGCTGACCATGCCGGGATTGGCGCCGTGTGCGACCACCGCAGTGGAAGCCGGGCCAGGCCGGCGCAGCGCCAGGACCGATTCGCGCATTGCGTAGTTGGAACGTTCGGACATGGACCTACTGGGGTCGGTGTAGCCGCCCGGCGGCGGTTCGATGCAGGTGTCCAGATAGAGCGCGCCAAGCTCCCGGCACAGTTCGATCAAAGCGACCGACGCGACGCCGACGGACAGGTTGACCAGGAAGCTGCCGGGCGTCAGCAGCGGCGTCAGGATGTCGTGCAGCGTGGCGGGCAGCAGCGGCAGCTTCTCGAAGCGGATGCCGGCGAACTCAGCGATTGCGCGTGCTGAATTGTCGGGGTCGATGATCACCATTCGCTCGCGCGCCACGTCAATGTGGCGCAGGATGAGTGGCAGCGTGCCCTTGCCGATGGACCCGAATCCGACCATCACAAGGGACCCGTCGAGCCGTGCAAGAGTACGTGTGGCCGACACGTCACCGGTGCGCATACGGACCTCTGTAGCCCAACAAACTCTGGATATAATCGCTGCGGCCCCGAACCTCCGTTAGTCCTTCAGGGTGCGTTCGCCGCATCAATCCCCTGATCGCGGTCACCGAAGTATAGCCACGCGCACTCAGCCACGCCTCCAAACTCGCGACCAGGGTTCTTAAGTGCCGTGGGCCATGTCGGAGCAAGGCTGATGTCGTCATCACCGCATCGGCGCCCGCGAGCAGGTATTTGATAACTTCGTCAGCGGTCTCCACACCGGTGCTCGCCGCGAGCGACGCACGTTGCATGCGCCCGGCAAGCAGCGAAAGCCAGAGCAGACCAAGCTGGATCTCGCCGGCGCCGCTGAGCGCGACATTATTGCTCCACCGCAGGTTGTTTAGATCGATATCGGATTGATATACACGATTGAACAGAACAAGACCGTCCGCACCGGCAGCGTCAAGCTGCAAGGCCAACGCGCCGAATGCGGAGTAGCAAGGGTGCAACTTGACCGATACGGGAATTGCGACCCGGCTGCGGACCGCCGTGAAGAGACGCATGCAGTCTGCGTCCACTTCGGCGCCTGTCATGGCGGGGCGAACTTCGATCCGGTAGATGTTGAGTTCCAGCGCGGCTGCGCCGGCCTGTTCGACAAGTCGGGCGTAGTCGACCCAGCCCGCCTCGGTCGTGCCGTTCAGGCTGGCGATGACAGGTATGTCGACCGCGGCGCGTGCGCGCGCGACCAGATCGAGGTAGCCGTGCGGACCGGCATTGTACCTTGTCGAGGCGGGAAAATACGAGCTGGCTTCAGGGGAGCTGTCGGCGCCGACGCTCGTCAGCATCTCCGCCAATTGCTCTTCCTGGCGGATCTGCTCCTCGAAGAGTGACGGCAGGACCACAGCGCCGGCGCCCCAATCCTCCAGTTGTCGGATTGTGCCGACCTCTCCCGTGAGCGGTGAGGCGGACGCAATGATCGGGTTGCGCAGCGCGAGGCCGAGATACCTGGTCGCAAGATCCATATCGCTTTCCTCTGACGGTCCGATCGCGCGGATTGCCTGCGCAAGCGGACCGGATGCTCGCATCCGACGAGTGGTATCCCTGTAGCACAACCGGTCGCGATGCCACCATGACGCCTCCGTGTCGCCGGGCGGTTGCCGCTCCGGCCTCCGCATGGCACCGTCCGACCGACAACGAAACCCTCATTCGCGAGCAATTTCCGTGACCCTGATCCTGGCCAGCCGTCCCAACGTGTATTCATCGAGTCCGCTCGACCGGGTCGGCACCCGGCGCGAAGAGGCTGACTGGATCGAGCAGCGGCTGCACGATCCCGAGACGCTGTTCGTACCGGTTTGGCGCAACCGCAACCTGGTGCGCGGCATGGACGAAGGCGCGCCTGAGGCTGTGTTCATCTCCGGCGAGATGGCCCACGCGCTGCGCATGCACGGCGGCCCCTGGGCGTTTCTCGGCATGCAAGGCGATCAGGCGGTATTCGCGGTGGACATCAGCACCGCGGACGATCCTGTGCCCCTGCTGCCGGAGGACCTGGGAAAATTCGTTGACCTGCGCTCGGTCGGTTGGGGCGTGCCGCGACCGGAGGCCTCGGTTCTGGCGCATGCGCGCGGGCTGATGCATTGGCGCGCGCGGCACCGGTTCTGCGGGGTCTGCGGCGGCGTGTGCGATGCCCGCAGTGCAGGCCACGTCATGGTCTGCACCGCCTGCGAAGCGCAGCATTTCCCACGCACCGACCCCGCCGTGATCATGCTGGTCACGCGCGGCGACAATGCGCTGCTCGGTCATTCGCAGCGCTTCCCCCGTGCCAGCATGTATTCGACACTGGCCGGCTTCGTGGAACCGGGCGAGACGCTGGAGGAGGCGGTGCGGCGCGAGGTGTTCGAGGAATCGGGCATCATGGTCGGAGCGGTGCAGTATCACTCGAGCCAGCCGTGGCCGTTTCCCGGCAACATCATGCTCGGGTTTTATGGCGAGGGCCTCAGCGAGGCGATTACCATCGACCCGGAAGAGATGATCGATGTGCGCTGGTTCTCGCGCGAGCAGATCCGCGACCCCGAAAAGCACGATTTCCAGTTGCCGCGCGTGGACAGTATCGCGCGCCGGCTGATCGAGGACTGGATGGCGGCCGGGTGAGCAATCGCGTGGCCGCCGTGATGCTTTGCTGCACGTTGACCGCCTGTTCGCCCGGCGCTTCCGACGGCAGCGCGCAGGCAGAATGCGAGCGGCAGGCCGAGAGGGATCCTGCGGTCGTCGAGATCTATTCGCGCACGAACGGCGACTACACGAGCAGCAACTATCAGGCATACTACGACCTGCGAGAGGCCAAACGGCAGGCAGCGTTGCGCTGCATGCGGGCGAAAGGGCTTGCGCCTCCGGGTGGCGTGCAGGTCGTGACTCCGCGCGTGCATTGAGCGACCTGCTCACCATCGGATACGAAGGCTGCACGATTGCCGAGGTGCTGGCGGAACTGCGCGCGGCGCGCGTCGGGCTGCTGATAGACGTGCGCGCGGTGCCGCAATCGCGCAAGCCAGGATTCTCCAAGCGCCAGTTGGCTGCCGGATTGGACGAGCAAGGGATCGCCTACGTGCACCTGCAAGGCCTCGGCACGCCGAAACCCGGTCGCGATGCGGTCCGCGCAGGACACCCCGAACGCATGGAACCGATCTTCCGGGCGCACATGACGTCCGATCGCGCCCAGGCGGACCTGGCCAACGCCAGACAACTAGTCCTTGGTGCGCGGGCCTGCCTGCTGTGCTTCGAGCAGGATCCGATGACGTGTCATCGCCGCTTCGTCGCGGAGATGGTCGCGGCCGAGAGCGGACAGCCGATCGTCCACCTGCACGCACGCCGGTAAGTGGCGCCGCCGAACACGCTGATGATGCGTCAGGCGGGCACTGCGGCCGTCGCAATCTGGGCAGACGCCACCGGTCCCCACCTCTTCAGCACCGGCAGAACCTCCTTGGCGAACAGTCGCATCGAGGCCTCCGCCTTCGCCAGCGGAATCCCGCCGAATCGGAACGAGCTGTTCAGCTCGAAATCCCCCAGCAACTCTCGGCGACCCTCATACGCCCGCAAAACCTGATCGGGGGTTCCCCGCACCGCCACCTGCAACAGCGCATTCACCAACCCGTCCCGCCCCGCCGAACGCGCCAGTTCCGACTTCTTCGCATACGCGTCGTAACCCTTCGCAGTCGCGAAGTGCGTGCTCATCAGTTCGTAATGTTCCAGATTGCTGTCAACGAAGCTGGCCATATGGCGCTCCGATAATTCCTTTGCCTCCTCCGACGTCGCCGCGCAGACGCACTGATCGGCGGTCACCACCGGCCCTGCCGCGACGCCGTTGTATTGCTCATACAGCGCGCGGTAGCGCTCGATCCCGGGCAGGCGCGCCGGCCACGGCCGATCGGCGAACATCAGCATCCGCGCCTTCAGCCGTGCGGCCGCCTCGATCGAATCCTCGCTCGAGGCCACCGCATAGGTGCGCCCATCGAAACTGCGTTCCGGCCGCGGCCGGATCTCGATCCGCGGTTGCGGATAGAACTTGCCACGCCCTTCGATGAAGCCGGTGCGCAACGCCTCGAGGATCATCGCCGATGCCTCGTCGAAACGTTCCCGCGAGTTGTCCATCGTGCCGCGGAAGGCCGCGAACTCACGCCGCGCCAGGCCGCGTCCGATCCCGAGCCTGACCCGGCCATTACTCAGCAGATCGAGCACAGACACCTTTTCCGCCACCCGCAGCGGGTCGTTCCACGGCAGTATGATCGCCGCAGTGCCAAGGTCCGCGTGCGTGCACAGCGGCGCGAGATACGACAGCAGCTGCGTGTTGTCCGGGCAGAACGAATAGTCGAAGAAATGGTGCTCCACCGACCAGATCACGTCGAATCCGAGTTCGTCGGCCAGCCGGGCCAGACGGATCTCCTCATGCCAGGCCTCGCGATCGCTCATACCGGGCCAGCCATAGGTGGAGAAAATCATTTGAATGCCGACGTCCATGCAATCGCTCCTGCTTCGGTTCCGCACCGGCGCATACCTACTGTCGGGACGGACTGCCTACCCAAGAGTATGCTTCCATCTTCCTGCCGCAGTGACAATGGGGCGCAGGAGCCGGGCCGGCGATCCGGCTCAAGTTCGATCATGCCGACATTGATGACGCGCGACGCGATCGCATCGCCGTCACGACGATGATGGACAACCTCCCGCCGCCGCATGCTGACGACCAGATAATGCCGAACGCTGCCGACGGGGAAATAGCCGGCAAGCTAGTCGCTGGTATCGATCGACTGCGTGGCGGGCGACAGCACCTCCACGACGATGACCGGGTTCGTGGCAGCGATTGCGTCGGGCGACGCGCACGGGCCGCAATTCACGATGGCGTCCGGCTCGTAATCGGCGTCAACCTCGACCGTCACACCGTCGCTCAGCGCTTCGCAGTCCACGCCCGCCGATGCAGTCGCGCGGTCAAGCGCCGTCCAGACACGAGCCTTGACCCGGACGTGCTGGATCCGTTCAGGCCATCGCAACCGGGCCGCTGTCCACGCGCTGATGTCGCGCGGACTGACCTTCGGCCGAGCGGCGGAATTCGTCTCGGCCGAGACGCTGCCCAATCGCACTCTCCTGGTGCGGCACGATTAGCGTGGCCTTCCCGCCGTCTCACGCCCATTTGGCCACACGCTTCCGAATCCGCCCAATCGGTGGCAGTCTGGTTGCACTGCGTCGGGCAGTGCGGACCCAACGAACGATGAAGCATTGGCAAATCGATGAAGTTGCCTGGGACCGGTTCGATCCCGCCGGGGTGGACCACACACTGCTGCCGTTGGTGAAGGCCGCCGCCATGGTTGAGCGGAACGGCACCGATTACGCCATCTACCTGAACCGCGTATTCGGCGACGACCCGGATTTCCGGCAGGCCGCTGACCATTGGGCGCAGGAGGAGGTGCAGCACGGCGACGCGCTCGGCCGTTGGGCGATGCTTGCCGATCCTGCGTGGGACTACCGATCCGCCTTCGCCCGCTACCGGGCCGGCTATACGCTGCCACTCGACGCCGAAGCCTCGATCCGCGGTTCGCGCACCGGCGAACTGATCGCTCGTTGCATGGTCGAGACGGGCACCTCCAGCTACTACACGGCATTGGCCGAGGCGGCAAAGGAGCCGGTGCTGCAGCAGATCTGCCGCCACATCGCGGCGGATGAGTACCGCCACTTCAAGCTGTTCTACGACCACATGCGCCGCTATCTGGCGCGCGAGAACCTGGGGCTCTGGCGTCGCCTGCGCATCGCTGCCGGGCGTATCGGGGAAAGCGAGGACGACGAACTGGCCTATGCCTGGCACTGCGGCAACGAACCCGAGGGCCAGTCATACGAACACGCGCGCTGCACCGCCGCCTACATGGGCCGCGCCATAGCGTTCTATCGCTTCCGCCACGTCGAGCGTGGCATGGGCATGATCTTCAAGGCAGTGGGACTGCCGCCACGCGGGAGGCTGTCCGATCTATCGGCGAAGGGCGCCTGGCGCCTGCTGCAATGGCGTCGCCGACGGTTCGCACGCCGCCTGGCTGCATAGCGGCGGCCTACAGCCAACTGGCGAGAAAGCCGACTGTCCCTGCCGCTATCGCGAACAGCACCAGCGCCAGCAGCGAACTGGCCATGACAGGGGTCCGCAACCCTCCAGGCAGAAGCTTCCTCCCGGTGATCATCGGCCGCACCAGATCATGCCGCTTCATCGCGGCGTAGGCGGCGATCGCAGCGATATGCAGCACGATGGCGATCTGGATGAGCGTGAAGTTGACCGAGTGGATGTGCGACAGCCAGTCGCTCCAGTCCTTGCCGACGTACTTGACCAGCGGACCTTCGGTATTGGCGTCGTCGTTGGCACAAAGCCCCGTGCCCACCTGAATGGCGAGCAACACCAGCATAAGCAAGACCATCCAGCCGCCGGCGGCGTTGTGGCCGATCTCGGTGTCGGGTTCGCGGTGATTCAGTCGAGACAGGTGATGCAGCGCCGCGAGCGGACTCTTCAGGAAGCGCGAGAACCGCGCGGTGTCGCTGCCAACAATGCCCCAGGCGAGGCGGAAGAGCAGCAGCGCGAGCACCGTGTACCCGTTCAGCAAGTGCAGTTCCATCCAGTTGAGGCGCTCGGTCAGCCAGGCCGTACAGAACAGAACGACGATTGCCCAGTGGAACAGGCGTGTCGGTGCATCCCAGATCTGCATCGGCCGTTTCAAATCATCCACTGTTTCGTCCCTGTCCTCATGATGGCGGATCAACTGCCAGCTTGACGCACCGCGGACGGCGCGTCACCCAGTCGGCATGCCGATCCACATCGATTGGAACAGAATTAGCCTGTCCGAGATTCCACATGATTATCGCGGCCTGCTGATCGGGTTTGCTGTCGCGCTGGGACTGGCTTTCGTCGCACGGTTCATGCGTTCCGGCTGGCTCGCTGGGGCGGCGGGGGGCGCCGGCGCGGCCGCGGGCTGGTATGCCATCAGCGGCAGATTATGGGTGTCGCCGCCGCGCTCGCCCGTCGATCGTCTGACGATCGTCGCGATGCTCGCGCTGATCATCGTCGTCCTTTGTATCTGGCTGGGCCGGAACCGAGGCGCGCTGGTCAGCCTGATCCTGGCCGCGGCGTTCACCGGCTGGTGGCTCTGCGGCGCCCCACGCACCCAAGCGGACCTGTTGCAAGCGTGGCCGGTCGGTCTCGGTGTCGGTGTCGTCGTGCTGCTATACGCGCGCGGCCTGGCAAGCGATGCGCTTGACCCGCTGCGCCTCGGACTGACCGGATTGACGATGGCGGTATCGTTTCACCTTGTGATGCTTCCGCCGACATGGGTCCAACTGGCTCTGGTGCCGGCGTTGGCAGCACTGGCGCTGTTCGCGCTGCCTGTCACGCCAGCCCTGGCGGCATTGCCGATCGCCACAGACCTTGCGGCCGTCGGCAGTCTCGCCGTGATCGAGTACGGGAGGCTGCCTCATCTGCGGGCAGGACCGGTCGATATCGCAGCCGTGGCGCCCCTGTTTGCGCTGTGGGTTGCCCCCAGGCTGACGAGCCGGCTCCGCTTCGCCGGGCGGGCGGCCGCCACAAGCGCCAGCGTGCTGGCGGCGATGATCGCAATCGGTGCCGTCTGGATCGCGATGCGTGTGCTTGGGCGCTAGGCCGCCCCGATGCCACCCGCGCTCGTGCCGAGCGCGTCCAACCCCTCCTCGTCCAGGAGATCGACCAACGGGGCAAGCAGCAACAGAAACCGCGTGATCTCGGTGATCAAGGCCGCGGCGGTGATCGGCAACGCGATCCGCATTTCGGTCTCTAGACATACGCGATGATCTGCCAGAAGCGAAACCTGCCAGTCGGAAGGCACGGATCGTGGCAGCCAACGCAGCGCGGCGAAACTGCGCGGCCGACGCGATTTATCCGCCATACCGGCGGTACTCGGAACGCGGCCCAGGGTGGACTGCAGGGCCAGCCGACCGTCCTCGGGGGCAGCCTGGGTGAGCCGGGCATGCACCACTCGGTCACGCCAACGGAACAGGAATGCCGGTATCCGCTCCGGTTCGCACGGTGAAAGGCGGCCTCCGTAGTCCACTTTGAAAGGGCCCAGCTTGAACGGCGCACCGTATGGCATGGCACATGCTCCCTGTCTGCGCTCAGTCTTGCTCCCCTGGGATGAAGCATCCATAAACCGGCCGGAAATGCCGCTGCTCGAAGACCTCGGCCACGTGCTCGCGCCGCCCCACCCTGCCGGGCGACCGTTCATTCTGGGCGGCCTGGTCGCGGTGTTGCTGGGGCTGTTGCTGGCTCCCTGGCTGGCCTGGCTTGGTCTCCTGTTTGCGCTGCTGTGCCTGTACTTCTTCCGCGATCCGGAGCGCGTGCCGCCTGGCCGCCCCGGCGCGGTGATCGCGCCCGCCGATGGCCGCGTGGTTTCGTTGATGCCCGCCGTGCCGCCCTCGGAACTCGGGCTTGGGCAGGTGCCCCGATGGAGGGTCAGCATCTTCCTGTCGGTCCTGGACGTGCACGTGAACCGCGTCCCAGCCGATGGCATCGTCACGCGGATCGCCTACCGACACGGCAGCTTCCTCAACGCCAGCCTGGACAAGGCGAGCGAAGCCAACGAACGCAACGCCATCGCGCTCCGCCTGCCTGACGGGCGCGAGATCGCCGTGGTGCAGATCGCCGGCCTGATCGCCCGCCGCATCGTCTGCGATCTGCGCGAGGGTGACGCGGTCCACGCCGGCCAGCGCCTCGGCATCATCCGCTTCGGCAGCCGAACCGACCTCTATCTGCCCGAGGCCGTCCGCCCACTGGTCGCCGTCGGCCAGACCATGATCGGCGGCGAGACCGTGATCGCGGAGCTTGCACCATGAGCGGCTTTCCCCGTCCCGACTGGAATGGCAATCCCAACCGGGTTTCGCCGATCAACCGGCTCCGCCGCCTTCGACCCCGCGCCCGGCCGCGCTTCAAGGGGCCATCCTTCAACCGGATGATCCCCAACCTGATGACGCTGCTGGGCCTCTGCGCGGGTCTGACCTCGATGCGCTTTGCCCTGGAGGGCCGGTTCGGCTCGGCCGCGGTGGCGATCGTGGTCGCCGGAGCGATCGACGGGCTGGACGGCAGGCTGGCGCGCCTGCTGAAGGCCACGTCGCGCTTCGGCGCGGAGTTCGACAGCCTGGCCGACTTCCTGTGCTTCGGCGTCGCGCCGGCATTCATCCTGTACGTCTGGTCGCTGCAACGCGCCGGCGGCTTCGGCTACACGCCCTGCCTGATGTTCGCGGTCTGCATGGCACTGCGGCTGGCGCGCTTCAACGCCGCGCTCGACCGGGCGCCTGGCCCGGCCTACGCCTACAACTTCTTCACCGGCGTTCCCGCGCCGGCAGGCGCCGGGCTTGCCCTGTTCCCGCTGTTCCTCGGGCTGGAGGCGAAGTCGTTGGGGTTGGGCTGGCTGCTGGCTGCGGCGCAGCACCCGCTGTTCTGCGCGTTCGTCCTGATCGGGACCGCGCTGCTGCTGGTGTCCACCTTGCCGGTCTGGAGCTTCAAGAACTTCAAGGTGCCGCATGAATACGTGCTGCCCATGCTGCTGGGCACCGGGACCTTTGCCGCGGTGCTGGTCGCCGATCCCTGGGCGGCCCTCGCCGCCGGCGGCCTGATCTACCTCGGCATGCTGCCGTTCAGCGTCCGCAGCTACCGCCGCCTCCAGCGCGAGGCGGAACGGATGCGCGAGGTCGAGGAGCCCTGACCCGCCAACGTCCCGCCGTCATTCCCGCGACAGCAGGAACCCAGGCGAGCAGAACGGGTCGCGCCAATTTGCCGAGTCTGAGACGGGGTGTTCGTGTGCACGCGCAACTGGTCGAAAGGGCGGCCAGAGGCGATGAGAGCGTCATCAAGCGCGGTCCGATGAGTTCCGCTGTTTCGCCGGCTCGGAAGTCGATGCCGACGTGCCGTATGCGGAGGGCGCCGAGAAGCACCACTGCCGGGTGAGGGTTCCTGACGGTTGATGGGCCATATGTAGTGGCAGAGAAAATCCGGCGCAGGTCCACCCGTCTTGAACTTCCGCTCGAAGGACGCAGCGCTTGATGCCGTCGGCCAGAGATACGGTGTTGAAGTTGATTAACAGTCCGATGCGGCAGGAACTGAGGCGGAGGTAGGTCAGAAGTTGGGACTCGTGCAACGGCAGGATGCGTTCGACCGATTTCAGCTCCAGAATCACCTGGCTGTCCACGATGATGTCGGCGACGTATCCGCAGTACAGCAAGATATCATCGTAGCTCACCGGGAGCGGTGCCTGGCGTCTGAACGATATGCGGGCGCGGTCGAGCTCATGGCAGAGGCATTTTTGGTAGACCAACTCAAGCAGACCAGGGCCGAGGCGACGGTGAACGCGCATCGCCAGCCCGATGATCCTGTGCGTAAGGTCGCTGCCGTGGACGAGACCGGGGTTCATAGGGCCAGCCTGTGGTTCGGCTGCTTGCCGAATTGTTAATCGGCTGGCTGGCTGGGGCGGCCGGCCAGAAAGGAAGAATAACACGGATTACACGGATTAATACACGGATTACACGGAAAGGATTTGAATGCGCTTCGCGCAGGTTGATCCAAGAGCGCAGCGCGAAGCGCCTAAGTCTTCCTATCCGTGTAATCCGTGACATTGGATCGCATTGCGATCCAATCCGTGTAATCCGTGTTATTCTTGCTTCTTGCTGTGCCACCCGCCGCACCAGTCCCACGAGCGTCCGCTTAAAATGCTCTGCGTGTGGCACCCGAGCTTGAGAAGTAAGATTTCTGGGTCAGTTTTGAATATACTGGCGATGTTTGAAAATTGATATTCTGAAGCGGAGCTACCGATCTGTGGGAACAATTCAGCGCGTAGCATTTGCACGTTGCGTCCGCCGGTGACCATGCCCCCTACCCCAGACCCCGAGGACCTCACCACCCCGTCCGCCCCGCGACGCCGCACGAACTTCCTGTCACCCAATGGCGGCGATCCTGGCGGTGGCGGTCCGCCGATCAGCCTCTACTACAACCCGAGACCCCAGGCCGCGGCAAAGAAGCAACTGCTCCAGCGCGCGGCCGCACGGCTGTCGATGGCACGCTGGAGACCTCGCCGCACCAACGGATGACCGCGCTGTTCGCCGAGGGCACCTGGTCCGCGCCCGAACTGATCGCGCCGCGCCCAACGGCTGTGGCGGCGATGGCAACGCCCGAGCAAGCCAGATCGCGGCGTGCGGGCATGGTGGGCGAGGCGCTCTGGATCGCCACCGAGACAGCGCTGAACCGCTGGTGTCTGGTAAGCGTGGCGGCGCTGAGCGGCCGGGAGGTGATCCTGACGCATCGTGGCTGGCCGACCCTGCAACTGGTTCCCGCCACGGCGCAGCAGCAGGCGATGCACGCCGTCACCGGCCGCACGGGCAAGTGTGGCCGCAAGGCGAGGACGGCTGACGCCGACGACGCGAGCGAGCGAGCCCGGCCATGAATCGCGGCGTGTCAACGCATGCACGAATGGGTACCAAAACCCCCAGCGCCTCACCCCATCGCGGCGGCAAAGCTCGCGCGCAGTCCCGCGGCGGACAGGCCGCGCGTGATCAGCACAATGCGCGTGCCGCCCGGTGGCTGTGTCTCACGCTCCAGATGCACCGGTGGATGCAGCACGTGGTGCACGCCCTGCAACACGATCGGACGCGTCTCGCCTTGCAGCCAGACCAGGCCCTTCAGCCGCAGCACGCCGTCGCCGCGCAGCGACAGCACCGACTCCAGCCAGCGTTGCAGCGAACACCACGCGACCGGCCGGTCATGCCGCAGCACGACCGAATCGATCGAGTCGCCATGACGGAACGGCAGATGGTGATGTCCGTGATGCCGGTCGATGTCGAACGGCCGCAGCCATCGTTCCAATCGGGCGTCATTTGAGCCATCGCCCGGACCGAGATCGAACACATCGGCCGGATCGACGGCGCCGGCGATGAGGCGACGGATCGGCGCCCCGGCATTCAACGCCACGATGTGTGCCTCGGTTGCCGCCATCTGATCGGCGGTGGCGAGGTCGATCTTGGTGAGCAGGATGCGGTCGGCCATCGCCACCTGCCGCCGCGCCTCGGGCTGACGCTCCAGTTGCAGCGGGCCGTGCAGCACGTCCACCGTCGTGACGATGCCATCCAACCTGCAGGCGAAGCGTGCGTCCGGCTCCGCCAGCAGCGCATGCGCCACCGGCGCGGGATCTGCCAGCCCCGTGGTCTCGATCGCGATGCGACGGAACGGCGGCAGTTCGCCCGCTTCCCGGCGCTGCCACAGCACGTCCAGCGTGTCCGCAATGTCGCCGCGCACGGTGCAGCAGATGCAGCCGTTCTTCAGCAGCACCGCGTCCTCGATCGCCTGCTCGATCAGCAGATGATCCAGCCCCACCGCGCCGAATTCGTTGACGATGACGACGGTGTCGGCGAGCGACGGCTGCCGCAGCAGATGGTTCAGCACAGTGGTCTTGCCGCTGCCCAGGAACCCGGTGATGATTGTCACCGGCACAGTGTTCGCCGCAAAGCTCATCAGCCGAAGCATCGGGGAGAAACGTCCATGGCGCAACCGGAAACCCATAATTTCCGCCTGATCTCGCACGACACGATGAGCGGCTTCGGCAATGTCGGCGAGGGCATGAGTCTTCAGCTGGCAGCCGGTGGCCGGCGCATCATGTGGATGGCGCACGAATGCGCGCCGAAGAATTTTACTGCCGTGGATGTCACCGATCCGACGAAGCCGCGCGTCATCGCGCAGACCGATTTGCCGCACCGCAACGTGCGGTCCAACTCGCTGGAGGTGTGCAACAACATCATGGCGGTGGCGTACCAGACGGGCACGCACGGTGCAACGCCGGCGGGGATCGAGCTGTTCGACATTTCGACGCCGGAGCAGCCGCGCAGCATCAGCTTCATCGACCGCTCCGGACCGCGTTCGCGCGGCGTGCACCAGCTGTGGTTCGTCGACGGCAAGACGATCCATTGTGCCAGCGGTGCCGCCGACTTCATGCCGCGCAATCTGAAGGACGATCAGTGCTACACGGCGTTTGACGTGAGCGATCCGGTCAGGCCGCGCGAACTTGGCCGCTGGTGGTATCCGGGAACCGAGGAGCGCGACGAGGCGCCGCCGGTGCCGAGGCATCCGAAGTTCGACACGGGATGCCGGGCGCATAATACCAACGTGTATCCGGAGCGGCCGGATCGCGCCTATGTCGGCTACATCGACGGGGGCGCGTGTGTGCTCGACATTTCGGATATCGGCCGGCCGAAGCTGGTGGGGCATTGGAATCCGCATCCGCCCTTCCCCGGCTTCACCCACACCGTGATGCCGCTGTTCGACCGCGACCTGCTGGTGGTCAGCGACGAATGCGTGCGCACCGAAGGCGCCGACTGGCCCAAGCTGGTATGGCTGCTGGATGCCCGAAAGGAAGACAATCTGGTCTCGGTCGCCACACTGCCATTGCCGCCGATGGAGGATTACGCGATCGGCGGGCGCTATGGTGCGCACAACCTGCACGAGAACCGGCCAGGTCCGTCGTTCCAGTCCAGCACCTTGGTATTTGGCACCTATTTCGGCGGCGGGCTGCGCGTGCACGACATCACCGATCCTCTGCAACCGCGCGAGGTGGCATCGTTCATCCCCGACCCGCCGGACGGCTCACCGATGAAGGCCGCGATGATCAACGATGTGTATGTCGACGAGAACCGTCTGGTCTATGCGGTGGATCGCTTTGCCGGCGGGCTTTACGTGCTGGAACTGACGATCTGAATGTACTCCCTCTCCTCCCCGATGGGGAGGAGAGGGCAGGGTGAGGTAGGACGCGGCTGCAACGACGAAGGACCGGTAGAACACACCAACCGCGCTACGATGCTACCTGTAACTGAACAAGCGTCGATCCCCACCTCACCCTGACCCTCTCCTCCCCGCAGGGGAAGAGAGGGAATGGGACGCCGGAACGGGCTTGACGGCAGCGTCTGACATTCAAAAAAGCGCAGAAAGTTGGGTGGCAGCACCCCGTGCAACCAATCGAACATGCCTGGTTCGATTCGGAGAACCTCTATTCCGGCCGTATGCAGCGCCTTCTGCCTGTCCGAATCTCGCGTGCCTAATTCGATCGCGATCGCGCGCTCGCCATCCCAGAACACGACATCGGCCGGCAACCACCGGTCGACGGCCGGTACCCATCCGCGTGGCAACGGTCGCAGCGCCGACCAGAGAAAATCCTCTGGTGCGAACAGTCCATCATACGGCTTAAGCCGCTCGGCCAACTCTTCGCGCCGCGCCTCGATCTCGGCAGCGACGAAGCAAAAATATGCCGCAATGAACTGTCTGCGCAGCGGCGCGTAATCGCCACATAGCCCTTCCAGCCACGAAGTCGCTGCCACAACGCGCGCAGTGTGATCGCCGATGATCAACGGCATCGCGTCCGCCGGCACAGGTTCGCTGTTCAGGCGCAACGCCTCGTCACCAACCTCCACGCAGCGCAGGCTCGGATCGCGCGGCAGACGATCCAGGCCATAGGGAATGCGCAAGCAACTCAACCGTTGACCTGGCGCATCAGCTCGGCCCAGCCATCGATCACCGGCAGGATTGTGTCCGCCTTCTCCGATTCCAAATTGAACACAACACGGGAAACACCAAGCTCCTCGTAGCGCTTCATCAGATCGGCGTCCTGCTTCGGTCCCCAGACGGTGATCTCGATCGACCTCGGATCGCGCTTCGCCTCGGCCGCCATTTTCCGAAATTCGGGAAGCATATCAGCGATTTCGGCGTAAGTGTTCCGCGAGGCATGCGGAATCCAGCCGTCGCCGTAGCGGATCGCGCGGCGCGCGGAATACGGAAAAGCACCGCCGACAATAACGGGTGGATGCGGCTTCTGAACAGGCTTCGGCCAGGCCATCATCGGATCGAATTTGACGAACTCGCCGTGGTATTCCGGCTTCGACTTCGTCCAGATCCCCTTCATCGCCTCCACCCGTTCGCGCGCCAGCTTGTGGCGTGATTTGAAGACGGTGCCGTGGTTCTCCATCTCATCCTGGTTCCACCCGTTGCCAATGCCAAACAGGAAACGGCCGCCGGACACCTGGTCTATCGAAGCGACGAGCTTCGCGGTCTGGATCGGATCACGCTGCGCAACCAGACAGACACCGGTCGCCACCTTCAAGGTCTTCGTTGCGGCGGCAGCCATCGTCAGCGTCACGAATGGATCCATCGTGTCGTAGTATTTCTTCGCCAGTTCGCCGCCGCCCGCCGGCGCCGTCTTGCGCGACAGCGGAATGTGCGAGTGCTCCGGCGCCCAGACCAATTCAAAGCCACGCTCCTCCAGCGCCTTGCCGAGCTCGCCCGGCGCCATCGAGTAGTCGGTAAAGAACATTGCCGCACCAAACTTCAGCATTGGAACCCTCCTTTATTCATTCAGTGCCGCGCGGCAACTGCCGCTCGACCAGCCGTGCATACAACGCTGATCCAAACGGAATCGCCTCGTCATTGAAATTATACAGATGGTTGTGCACCGATGCGCTGTCACCGTTGCCAAGGTTGATGTAGGCGCCGGGGACCTGCTCCAACATGAACGCGAAGTCCTCCGATGCCTGAGCCGGTGCCTGCTGCCGGTTGACGTTGGCATCGCCCACAAGCTCGGCCGCCGCATCGGCGATCGCCTGGAACTCCGCTTCGTGATTGACCAACGGCGCGAAGATCAACCGGAAATCCACCTCCGCCGTCGCGCCGAAACCCGACGCCACACCGCTCGCGATCCTCCGCATGCCCTGTTCCACCAGCACCATCGTCTCGCGCTTCATCGTCCGGACCGTGCCGCCCATCGTCGCGGTCTGCGGGATCACGTTGTAGGCGTCGCCCGACAGGATGCGGGTCACGCTCAGGACCGCGACCTCGCGCGCCGAGATGTTGCGCGCCACGATCGACTGCAACGCCGTGCCGAGATGGCAGGCAACCAGCACCGGATCGATCGATTCCTCCGGCCGCGCGCCATGCGCGCCTTTCCGGTGATGGTGATGTCGAAGAAGCCGCCCCCTGCCATCGCGGTGCCCGGCGCGATACCGTATTTGCCCACCGGCATGCCGGGCCGATTGTGCATGCCGTACACCGCATTGCACGGGAAACGCTGGAACAGATCATCCCTCAACATTGCGAGCGCGCCGCCGACACCTTCCTCGCCCGGCTGGAAGATGAAATTGACCGTACCGTTGAAGTCGCGCGTCTCGGCCAGGTAACGCGCCGCGCCGAGCAGCATCGTGGTGTGGCCGTCATGGCCGCACGCGTGCATCTTTCCCGCGTTGCGGCTGCGGTACGCAAAATCGTTGACCTCCTCGATCGGCAGTGCGTCCATGTCGGCGCGCAGCCCGATCGTCGCCTGGCCGTTGCCCGCCCGTAGTACGCCCACCACCCCGGTGCCCCCGACGCCGCGATGCACCTCGATGCCCCATTCTTCCAGCTTCTGCGCAACCAGATCGGCGGTGCGATGCTCCTCCAGACCAAGTTCCGGGTTGGCGTGGATGTCACGTCTGATCGCGGTCAGTTCCGCGTGGTGGCGGCGGATTTGTTCGATCGGTGAAGTCATGGAACACTCCTGTTTGTCGTCAACGGTGAACGAGCAGCGCATCGACTGCAACAACACCACTGCCGGCGATCCGGACGATCAGCGGATTGATGTCGATCTCTGTATAACGATCGCAATTCTCGGCCATGAAGCGCGACAGTGCGGCGATCGCGCGTGCAGCCGCATCGATGTCCGCCGGTGGACGTCCTCGGGCACCGCGCAGGATGTCCGCCGCCTGCAACCGCATCAGCATTGCCCGCGCCTGTTGTTGCGTGACCGGCGCCGGAGCGAATTGCGTATCGCGCATGATCTCGAGATAAATGCCGCCAAGCGCAACCATGACCGCCGGGCCGAAAGCCGGGTCAAGGTAGGCGCCCAACGCAAGTTCGATCCCGCGCTCGAACGGCTGCAACACGATGGCCGCCGATGGATCTGCGGTACGGCCACGCGCAGTGACGAGTTCCGCGAACGTCCGCGGAACTTCCGCCGCAGCAATCGCACCAGACACAAGTCCGAATTCGGTCTTGTGCGCAACGTGCTCGCTCTCAACCTTCAGAATGACGCGATCAGCACCGAGCGCATGCATCGCATGCCGGGCTGCTTCCGCATCCGCGATCACGACCGTCGTCACCTGGGGCAGGTCGGCCATGCCACCCAGCGCCTCCCGCGCCCGCGCGCCGGTCACGACGCCTCGGTGTGCTGACGATGCCGCGGCCACGCTGCGCGGTTCGGCCTGCGGCGTGACGACACCTAGCGCACGCACCAATCGCGTCGGCTCGTCGAACCAAAGTATGCCCAGCTCGCGCAGCCGCGCCGCGAACTCGGGCGTGGTCAAACCGCAGACGAATACCGGCTTGTCGGTGTGAGATACCAGGTCGGCAAGCGCGGCCAGCACGCGAGGCTGCGGGCCCGGGGTGTCCAGGATCGCCGCCTGCCACAGCAGGATCGCATCGATGTTCGGCTGCGACGCCATCCAGTGCAGCGACGTCTCCAGGCCACGCGGTCCAGAGGAAATTGTGGAAGACATGTCGAACGGATTGTCGAATGTGCCCAACCGCACCTGCCCGCGTTGCTCCGGTGTCGGTGCGATGACCGGCGCCGGCAACTCCATGCCGAATTGGTCCGCCGCATCGACCGTCAGGATCGCATAGCCGCCGGACGGCGTCACCGCGCCGAGCCGTCTGCCCTTTGGCACACGATTGAAGCCGTGCAGCACGACCGCGTCCATCAGCTCCGTCTCGTCGCGCACAACGCATGCGCCCGCATCGCGCATCGCGGCGTCGAACAGTTCCGCACGACCTGCCAGCGCACCCGTGTGTGACGCCACCTGGTCCAGCGCTGCCGCAGAACGTCCGGTCTTCAGGAACACCACCTGCTTGCCGCGTGACCTGGCATGGCGGACTGCATCGGCCAACCTGCGGCCGTCGCGCGAACCCTCGACCAGCAAAGAGATGCAGGTAGTACCTGGATCTTCCGCAATATATTCGACGCAGTCGGCTACGTCGACGTCGAACTCGTTGCCGGTGTCGATGACGCAGCGCGGGCCCAGGCCGCGCCGCCGCAGCAGGGTGACACCCAGCACGCCGCTCATGCCACCGCTCTGCGCAATCGTCGCAATCGGCCCAGGCATCAATTCGGTTTCGGTCGCCGACGAGAACGTCACGTAGGCACGACTTTCGCTGTGGCGGATGCCGATCGTGTTCGGTCCGATCATGCGCAATCCGGATTTCGCCCGCGCCTCGGCCAGTGCGTCGCCCAGCGCGCCACGCAAAACCTCGTCGCGGAACCCGTCGGCGAACACCACAGCGCCACGCACGCCGGCATTGCCGCAATCGCGAATGATGTCGGGCACGCGTTCGGCGGGGACGCAGATCGCCACGAGGTCCACCGGCTCCGGCACCGCCAGGATCGAGGGATGGCAGGGCAGATCATTGATCTGCGTCTGGTTCGGATTAACCGGGATGACGCGTCCCGCAAATCCGGCCGTCGCCAGCGTCTGCAGCACCCGTCCGCCAGCGCGACTGCGATCCGCACTCGCGCCAATCACTGCGATGCTCCGCGGCGCGAAGAACGCAGCCAGGCCTTCCGGGGTATTCGTCATGCGGCATTTCCTCGCAGTGCATACAATGCTTCGACGACCTTGCGGTCCAGCACGATGCCCTCGATGCGGCGCTGTTCGCGCTCCCGGAAGGCGCGCTCCGACGGGATGCGGATCTCCTCCACGCCGGCCTGCCGCGGCGTCGCCTTGACGCGTGCGACCAGTTCGGAGAACTGCGCCTCGAAATCGCCATCCGGCAACATCACGGCAGGATCGATCGCAATGAACAGAAATCCGTAATCCTGAACATCGCCGCGCGGCAATGCGGCACCCGCGAGCAGGCCCAGTGCCTGGATCGCGAACGACAATCCATAACCCTTGTGGCCGCCGAACGGCGACACGCCGCCGCCCTGCTCCACCGCACGGGCATCGAGCGTCGGCTGCCCATCGGCGTCGAAGCCGACACCTTCCGGCAAGGGATGGCCCAGACGAGCCATCAGCAGCACTTCGCCCCACATCACCGAGGCCGTTCCAATGTCGTAGATCACCGGCCCGTTCGCGGAAGGAAATCCGATGCTGAACGGGTTGGTGCCAAGCGCCGGCTTGCGGCCACCGGGCGGGATGACGTGCGGTTTGGCGCTCGCGGTGTGGATCGCCACCAGGCCGGCGTTGACGATCTGCTCCACGTAGTAGGCGTTGCGGCCGCTATAGTAGCTGTTGTGCACGCCGACGATGGCGATACCGCTCGCTTTCGCCTTCGCAATTGCGACCTCCGCGCCACGATATGCGGCGACATAGCCGACCTTGTTGCCGCCATCGACCAACGCGGAAACCGGCGTCTCGCGTATGACGCGCACCTGCGTCCGCGGCTTGTCAGTCTTTTCATCCTCGGCGATCGCGAGGATGCGAGGCAGGCTCGCGAAGCGATAGCCGCACAATGCATTGTCGATCAGCTGGTCGGTGATGATCGCGGCTTCTTCGTCGGGATATCCGATACGCCGCAGCGTGGCTTCGCCGAGTAGCCGAGCCTCATCAACGCCAAGACGAATGGTGTCGGCTGTGTCCGGATCGAGCACGCGTCAGCGACCCTTGAACGGACCGGCCGGGCGTTTCTCCGCGAACGCACGTGCGGATTCGGCGAAGTCTTCAGTCAGATGCAGCTTCGCAAGGTTCACCTGCATCAGCACATCGCGCGACAACTGTCCCAGCGCGTGCCGCCGCGCGCGGACGGTCGAGCGAACACCCAATGGCGGGTTCTTCGCCACGGCGGAGGCAAGTTCTCGCGCGGCCTCCATATAAGTGCCACGCGGCGCGACACGATCGATGACGCCGGCTGCCAGCGCCTCCTCGGCCGTGAAGAAACGCCCGGTCAGACTGACATCGGTGGCGAAGGCGCCGGCGCCGCGGAAATTCAGCAGCGCCCAGTACTTGGCGCCGGACAGACCGCGCGGCGTTTCGGTAACCTGGAACTTTGTCCCCTCCTCCGCGACAATCAAATCGGATTCCAGCACCAGTCCGAGCGCGAGACCCAGCACATAACCATGCGGCGCCGCGAGCACCGGCTTCCAGTTCACCGCTCGCAGGAACAGATCATGGCTCGACGCATCCTGCGCCTGCGCGCCGCCGTGACGCTCGAATTCGGCGCGGCTGCGCAATTGCCGCTGGTGTACGTCCGCGCCACTGGAGAACGCCCGTCCGCGGCCGCAAAGGATCGCGATCCGCGCTTCGTTGTCCGTGTCGAAATGCTGCAACGCCGCCGACAGCTGGCGAACCATGTCGTCATTGACGGCGTTCAGCTTGTCCGGCCGGTTCAACGCTATCGTCGCGACGTGATCGCGACATTCGTACTCGACCAGTGTCCTGTCGCCGAAATCCGACATCGATCGCTCCTCGTCCCGGGGCTATCCAGATTTATCGATTGTGCGCGGTACAAGCGGGCGCGGCAATTCTGCCAGGCGCGTACGTCCAGCCAGCCGGCCAGGCAGGAGGCACGCTCGCCCGGGTCGTCGATGAGGCGAATATCAGCGGAGCCCGGTGAAGCCTGGCTCGTTGTGGGTCTCCATCTCGCGAAGCTTTGTCATGGTCTCTCGGTTGATCGACAGCGGATAGTCGGGCGGCAATCGAGGTCCGATTGACTCGGCGACAAGCTGACCCTCCTGCAATAGTGCCAGAATAAAGCGCAGACGGCGCTTTGCATCGAGAACGGAAGAGTCTGGGATATCGATTGCTCCAAATGGCATGCCCACTCCCAGGCGAGGCAGATACTTCCCGATGGACCGGACCGGACCCGTCATATGCGTCACCGCCAACGACCGATAAGGTGAGAGGTGATGACGGAAATACAGATCCAGGAACAACAGCACCGCCCCGTATTGCAGGTTCCCCAGCCTGGTCAAGGCAAGAATGGCAGGATCAGACCCCCGCGATGTTTGGCCGTTACATGCGGTCGGATTGCTGATCATGTCATATGATGGATAACCGGGATCGGTTATCGGCAGGCGCCAAACGTCTCCATGTCCGGCAAAGGCAGCATCCGAGCCGAGGAATAGTTCCTTGAGGAAGTCGAACCGGGCTTGTCGGTCGCGCGTCTCGAGCAGTCGCAGTGCATCGATCCAACGAGTAAGATCTGGCAAATCGGTATCCGGGGAACGACCGACCTCACCCGCTACGGACACGATGGTCGAATAGATGCTCGCCTCGCGCCTGGTCGGCACACCGAGCATGTTGCAAATGGTGCCCACAAGCTTGCCGTCGGGCGTATCGATATCCTTGTTGTCGAACCACTCAGGTGACACCTCGCGGTAGATGTATCGCGCGAGCGCCTCTCGGCTGAGTGGTTCAAGATTTAAGTTGAAAGGGTAGCTGTCGCTCTTGAAAGGAAAGGATGGCGGCGAGAGCCGTGGCGCCGCCCCCAGTGTGTTGAGCATCCGATTGAGCGCCCCAAGGTGTTTCATCTTTTCAATTGCAATGAGCAACAAACTCATCGTGTCCCTGGAATCGTACCCGCCGATGGCTTCATATCCGGGTTTCAGGGAGAATGCCGAGTATGTGTATTGGAGGAGTGAGGCATGCTCCATGTCGGCAGCCTCGCGAAGCAGGCGTACCAATTCGAGAACCGGATCGGTGAAGCCGCGGGCAGCCACATCCTGATCCGCACCCCGGGGCGATGGTGCGGACGATGCACTGCGCGGGTCGTCCGCGTGTGGCGCCGATGATTGCGAAGCATGCGCGGCGGCCGGAACTGTATTGAGGAGAACAATGGAAGGTATTGCAATTCCCCTCGCCGCGAGCGCCTCCAGAACGGTTCGACGGCTCCACGGAACGCCGGCGTTCGCGGGGATCCGTGTTGCCGGCGACTTCCCTTGGACGATTGTCATGGTGTACCTCTGGACTTCCGATCCGGGTATCCGCCTGTCCAGTCCTCTGAGTCCACTCTGAATTGACAGGCAGCGTACCGGCAACGCAATCGCCTGATCCGTTGCGGAAGGCATGATAGCCATCCATTATTCCGGCGGGCGTCCGAGCGTTGCAGATGGCAACTCGCCGACCAGCGCCTTGTAGGCACCTGCGAAATGCCATTCCAAGTCAGGCCCGGCCCAGGTCGTGTCTGAAACGCCAAGTAGACCCTTCCGTCGGCCCGTTCCGAGTGAGCAATCTGCGCCAGGCTGTCGGAGAGCCGCTGCATCCACAGATGCAGCAAATCGATCCGGATTATCTTCGCGGCGAAACGCCCACGCCCGGTGATCGTCAGATCGACCGCCCACGCTCGTATCGCCGCCGCGAAGTCTTCGGGATCGGTGAATGTTCGAACGGCGCTCGATAACATTGGCCCCACTCATTCAGGTTGTTGCGAGTGCCTCCCAACAGATCGGCCGCAACGGCCCGACCTCACACACGATTTAGTCTAACGCAGTCAAGGAACAGGTGCCCAGTGGTGCACTGGCGTTTGCGCCGTTGACAGTTTGTGCAGCCGCCGCTGTCGCCGATCCGTCGGCGCCTGCTGGCGTGCCGACGCAGGACGGCATGAAGGTTGTTGCGCTGCAATGGTTTACGCTGATACAGGCAGGCAAGATCGACCGCACGCATATGCCGCCGCCTATGGCGCCCAATTGACGGATGAGGCGATGCAGGCGATGACGCGCCACGTCAACCAGTACGAGGCCTCCCATGCACAGTCGCATTATCGACGACCAAACGTTCTACCTGATGAAGCTGATGTTCCCGCGTGGCGATGCGACCAGCCTGCTGTTCGGCTTCAACTCAGCAGACAAGATCACCGGCATCGGTGTCGAGAGCATGGCGGGGGACTGACAGGCGGCCATATGCTGCAATGTCGAAGGGAGTTATCGATGCGCATCATTTGCATGATTGCAGTCGCTCTCGTGGTATCGGTGCCGACCTGGGTGCGCGTGGTGGACGCCCAGAACAATCCCACTACCACCGGCACACCGCCGCCCGCGGCTAATGCCGCCACGCCGGTCGTGGCGGAACAGGCCGATCGGCTGCTCAAGCAGATGAGCGACTACATCGGGTCCGCGGACCAATTCACCTTCCATGCCGATATCAGCTTCGATCATGTGCTGCCGTCAGGGCAGAAGCTGCAGTATTCGGCAATCGAGGACATAGCGCTTCGCCGGCCCGGCGGACTGTATGTCGAGTGGCACGGCGATCTCGGCGACCGGCAGTTCTGGTACGACGGCAAGTCGGTCACTTTGTACGATCCCGCCGCTCCGTTCTATGCATCCGAAGCCGCGCCGCCAGACATCGACAGCATGCTCGACAGCCTCGTCCCCCGGTTGGACTTTGCACCACCGCTTGCGGATTTCCTTTACAACGATCCGTACCAAACCGCTCGCCGCAGAGTGCAATATGGCTTCTACCTGGGCATCAACGACGTGAACGGCAGAAGCTGCCACACGCTCGCTTTTGTGGAGCAGGACATCGACTGGCAGATTTGGATCGACACTGGGCCGCAACTGATCCCGTGCAAGCTGGTCATCACCTACAAGACGCAGCCAGGCCAACCACAGTTCGCCGCGATCTTCACCGATTGGAATTTCGCGCCCAGAATTGCCGAACCGATCTTCACGCCGGAGCTGCCGCCGGGGACGGAAAAGATCCCATTCCTGCCAGCCGTTGCAGCCACAAGTACTAAGTAGCCGTCGGGAGAATGTCGATGACCAACGGAAATTCGAACCGAAAGAAACTGGCTGGCATGCTGCTGGCCGGCTCGGCGATTGTCGCCTGCATCGCCGTTGGAGCCGACCGCGCGGCGGCGTTCCGTGGCGGTTTCGGCGGATTTCACGGTGGCGGCTTCCGCGGGTTCCATGGAGGAGGATTTGGTGGATTCCATGGCGGTGGCTCCCGCTTCGGTGATGGGGGTTTTTCAGATCGGAGCAGCGACGCGGGATTCGGTCGCGGTGGGTTCGGCAGCGTGCACAACGCCAGCAGTTTCACGGACCACGCGGACACATACCAGCAGAGCCATCCTGAATTCCAGCATAACGCGAGCCAGTTTCAGCAGGCACATCCCGACGACCGGGCGAATGCGTCGCAGCTACAGCAGAACCGTTCGACCGAGGCCAACAACCTGCAGCAGAACCGCACGAATGAAGCAAACCAGCTGCAGCAGAATCGCTACAACGACGCGCGCAATCTCCAGGTCAACCGGCAGACCAATTTCAACAACTACAACAGCAACTGGGGAGGGTATTACTCGGGCGCCGGGTTCGGCGCGGGCCTCGCCATCGGCGCGACCCTGGCGGTGTTGCCGGCCGCGGTGGCTGCGATCTCGGTCGCCGGCAACCCGTACTATTATGCCAACGGCGTCTACTACGTGCCCCAGGGCGGACAGTACGCGGTCGTGCCCCCACCGCAAGGCGCGGTCGTCGCAACCCCGCCGCCTTCCTGTTCCACGGTCTATGTCGGCGGCACGCCAAATCTGGATTGTGGCGGTGCATTCTACTCCTCGGTTCCAAGCGGCTATCAGGTGATACCGCCGCCCATCGGTGCGACGGTGAGTACGCTGCCGAGCGGCGCGGTCGATCAGAACATGGGCGGCGTCAGCTACTTTACCTTCGGTGGGGCGTACTATCGGCCGTTCTACAGCGGCAGCACCGTTATTTACGAGGTGGTCGCGAAACCGGCCTAGGATGTCACTCGTGCTGGGAGGTCCGATATGCCGACGACATTGAAAGCGCGCCCTTCACACCCGCCGGCGGTCACGCCACGGGCGCATCCGTCTCCCATGCCGCCAGCCGAGCGGCGGGCCATCGGCAAGAAGTTGCGCGACACCGTGCCGCGCGCTGCACATGCCCCTTGGCGGGCGCACGGGAGTCGAACGGATCCCCTCGCGATCCTGCACGCCGCGGACGCGACCCGCCAACAGGATCTCGTGCCGTTGCGCTATGGGCGCATGCTGCAATCGCCTTTCACATTCTACCGAGGATCTGCCGGCGTCATGGCGGCCGATCTGGCCCATACGCCGAACACGGGAGTTCATGTCCAGGCGTGCGGTGACGCACACCTGATGAACTTCGGCGGCTTCGCCACGCCGGAGCGACGGTTGATCTTCGACATCAATGATCTCGACGAAACTCTGCCCGCGCCGTGGGAATGGGATGTCAAACGGCTCGTTGCGTCCTTCGTGCTCGCTGCCCGCGCCAATGGGCTGTCGGACCGCAACGGGCGGAATGCCGCAATCGCCTGTGCGCGCAGTTATCGTAACCAGATGCGGAACTTCTCCGAGATGGACGTGCTCGAGACCTGGTACGCCCGCCTCGATGAAGCCGACTATGTGGCGATGTTGCCGCAATACCAGAAGGCGATATTGCGCAAACGGATCGCCAAGGCGACGGCGCGCAGCAGTGCGGAGCTTGTGTACCCGAAACTCGTCGAGACCACGGGCGGTCGGCCGCGCATCCACGACACACCTCCTACCATTTTTCATGCGGACGGATCGCGTGACGCCGAGTATTTGGACATGTGCCGGGACGTGCTCGCGCAGTATCGGAGCACGCTGACTGAGGACCGGCGCGTCCTGCTCGATCGCTACCACCTGGTGGACGCGGCGATAAAGGTGGTCGGCATCGGCAGTGTCGGAACACTGTGCATGGTGGCGCTGATGATGTCGATCGCGGGCCACCCGTTCTTCCTGCAGATCAAGGAGGCCAACGCGTCCGTGTTGGAGGCTTATGCCGGCAAGAGCGCCTACGCCCACCACGGGGAGCGCGTGGTTCAGGGCCAGCGGCTGATGCAACCGGCCTCCGACCTGTTTTTGGGATGGGGCACGGGACCCAAGGGACGCCAGTTCTACCTGCGTCAGTTGCGCGACGTGAAGCTGAGTCCGTTGGTAGAGACTTACGACGCCGAGATGCTGTCGATCTACGCCGGGGCCTGCGGCTGGGTCCTGGCGCGTGCTCACGCGAAGGCAGGCGACCCCTGGGCAATCAGCGGCTATCTTGGCAGACAGGACGAATTCGATGAGGCGATGGGGAAGTTCGCCCTCGCCTACGCCGATCAGGCGGAGCGCGACCACGCAGCGCTGACGGCCGCTGTGCGTGCCGGCACCGTTGAGGTGAACCTGGAGCGCTAAGCCGACAACGATGCAGGAGTCCCGCAATGCCCCGGTCGCGCGTCCTTGCCTTTGTCATCAAGGAACTTGAGGAGGTCCTACCGCCGATCGTGTTCTTCGCAGTCGGCTTCAACCTGGTCGAATTTACGACGCAGCTCGTCCTTGACGACTATCTGGCCCGCTTCGCCAACTACATGGTTGCGACAGCCGCTGCGCTGGTCGTGGGGAAGGCCGTGCTGTTGGCCAACATGTTGCCGTTCCTCCGCCGCTTCGACAGGGCCCCGCTCATCCGACCGATCCTGTTCAAGACCGTCGTTTACGCCGCCGTCGTCTTCCTTGTTCGAATCCTGGAAAAGATCGTCGAGTACTGGTTCGGTGGAGGAACCATGGCCGGAATTCCGGACTATGTGGCGCATCATTTTTCCTGGCACTTTCACGCCGCGGTTCAAATCTGGATCTTCGTTCTGTTCTTCATCTACACATCGGCCACCGAACTTGACGCGCGGCTTGGCCGCGGCGAGCTTGCCAGGATATTCTTCAGCCATCGGGCGTCGAAGGTGAATCCACTGTAATGCTGACGCCTTCAGCGCAACACGCCAATCCAATGCCCAAGCAGATCGGAGCACTGCGGCGCGCGTCACGGGCCGCCATGATCGCGCTTGTCTTTGCCTGCTCGATGGTGACGTCCATCGTGCCGCTAGCCAACGCCGATGAGCCTGCCACCTTCGTCGGCGGTCAGGCGTGCGCAGGATGCCATGCAGCCGAGACCGAACGCTGGGCTGGATCCCACCACGCCTTGGCCATGCAAAAGGCAACATCAGCTTCGGTTCTCGGTGATTTCGCTGGCGCCAGGCTCGACCACTTCGGCATCGTGACCAGTTTCTCGCGTTCAAACGACACGTTCATGGTGCGCACCGACGGCCCCGATGGCGCGCTGCACGACTATGAGATCGCCTATACGTTCGGCGTCTATCCGTTGCAGCAGTATCTGATTGCCATGCCGGGCGGCCGGCTCCAGGCGCTCGGCGTCGCATGGGACGCCCGGCCGAAGGAGCAAGGCGGCCAACGTTGGATCCATCTCTATCCGGATCAAAAGCTGCCGACCGGTGATCGGCTGCACTGGACGGGACGCGATCAGAACTGGAATTACCAGTGCGCCGACTGCCACTCCACCGACCTAAGGAAGGACTATGACCTCGCCACCAATACCTACGCCACCAAGTGGATCGACGTGGACGTGTCCTGCGAGTCCTGCCACGGCCCCGGCTCCCGTCATGTCGCGTGGGCGCAGGCGCACGTGGGTGGGGATTCAAACCCGACCGCGCCTGGTCTCTCGGAAGCAGACCGTCTGGGCTTGACCAACTGGCTGAAGGCGGCCGACCAAGGCCACTGGGAGATGAACCCCGAGACCGGCATCGCCAAACGCACGGCACCGCTCGCCTCGGCGGAACTCGATACCTGTGCCTCGTGCCACGCGCGGCGCAGGGTGATAGTGAAGAATGCCGTGCCGGACGGGAGGTTTCTCGATCAGTATCTCCCCGCACTGCTCGAGCCCGGCCTCTATCACGCGGATGGCCAGATCGACGGCGAGGTGTACGAATACGGTTCCTTCATCCAAAGCCGCATGCACCACGCGGGCGTCACATGTTCGGACTGCCACGACCCGCACAGCCTTGCGCTGCGCGCCGAGGGCAACGCGCTCTGCGGCCAATGCCACCTGCCGGCAAAGTTCGACGTGGCGGAGCACCACCATCACCAACCCGGCAGTACCGGCGCGCAGTGCGTCAACTGTCATATGCCGACGAAGACATACATGGTCGTGGATCGCAGGCGCGACCACAGCTTTCGTGTCCCGCGGCCGGATCTGTCGGCGTCGATCGGCACGCCGAACGCTTGCACCCAGTGCCATACCGATCACCCCGCGGACTGGGCCGCGCACGCGATCGCCGGATGGTATCCGCAGGGCCGTCAAACCCAACCGCACTACGGGACCGCACTGTACGCTGGAAGGACCGGCGCCGTCGATGCGGAACGACGCCTCGACGAGCTGATCCTGGATCGAAACCAACCGGATATTGCGCGCGCGAGCGCCCTGCTGCTGCTGCCCCGCTACGCCACACCCGCGTCGGAAGCCGCGATCAAGTCCTCGATCGTAGATCCCAGTGCGCTCGTTCGGTCCGCGGTGCCCCGCGCGCTGCCGCCTTCTCCGTCACGAACCGTGGTTCAGGCAGTCGCTCCGCTTTTGAATGATCCCGTCCGTGCAGTGCGTGTGGAAACGGCACGCGCGCTCTCAGGCACGGATCCAAGTACCATGACACAGGAGCAGCGGACTGCGTTCGACGGAGCGTATCGCGAACTGGTTGCCGCCGAGATGGTCGACGCCGATCGTCCCGAGGCTCATCTCAACTTGGGATTGCTGGACCTGCGGCGACAACTTCCGGCCGAGGCGGAAGCGGAGTACAGCGCGGCGTTGCGGCTCGATCCCGCTTTCGTTCCCGCTCTGGCAAATCTGGCCGACCTCGATCGGATGCGCGGGCAGGATCAGCAAGGCGCCGATCTGCTGCGCAAGGCGCTGCTCATTGAACCGAACAATGCCGATGTCCACCATTCGCTCGGCCTGCTGCTGGTGCGGCAGCACAACTACGCCGAGGCGCTGGGCCAGTTGCGGCAGGCCAGCGAACTGGCTCCGGACAACGTGCGCTACGCCTACGTCTATGCCATCGCATTGAATTCAACCGGTGCGGCCGATCAGGCAATGACGCTGCTCGAACGCACGCACCGACAACACCCAGCGGACACCGACGTACTTGTCGCCCTGGTTTCGCTTGCGCGGGACGGCGGAGATGCGGCCGCGGCACTGCGTTACGCGCGTGAACTCGCCGCCCTGCATCCCACGGATGTGCAGCTTCGCGCTATGGTGATGGATCTCGAGAAACGTCAGGCCCGATGAGGCGCCACATAGGCGGCAAACTGTGCCTGGTAGTCGGCATGCCAGCGCGACAGCGCCGGTCGATTGTGCACGATGTCCTCGGCCGCCCACAGGATCCGGCGATTGTCGATCTCGCGGCTCACGTCGTTGTCGGGACAGATGATGTAGAAGTCGCCCGCAGCCATTCCGGCAAGCAACATGTCGATCACCTGTTCCGTCGTCCACGCCCCGGGCGGCTTCGTCGTCGCGGACCTTCTGGTCATACCGGTAAATGTCGAGCCAGGCACCAGCAGATGCGCACTCACCCGGCAGCCTTCGACATTGCGCAGCGAGTGCGCGAGCCCTTCGGTCAGCACCTTCACGCCAGCCTTTGACACGTTGTATGCGGTATCACCCGGCGGACAGGTGATTCCCTGTTTTGAACCCGTGTTGACGATGGCGCATGGCGTTCCCTGATCGATCATCATCTGGGTGAAGGTCTGCACGCCATTGATGACGCCCCAGAGGTTGACGTTCAGCACGCGGCGCCAGCCATCGTAATGATCCCACGGGCCGCCGCCTGGCGCGGTGCCGGCATTGTTCATCAGCACCGCCACTTCACCGAACGCACCACGGACAGTGTCCCTGAGACGCTGCACGGCGTCCGGGTCGCTGACATCCGTCGGTACCGCAAGCACATCGGACATGCCTTGCCTTGCGACAGTGCCGACCGCCGTCGCTGCCTGCTCCAGTGCGCCTGCGCCGATATCGGCCAGACAGACCCGCAATCCCATGGCAGCGAAGCGCGTGGCAGCCGCAAGGCCGATCCCGCTCGCCGCTCCGGTGATCACGGCAACGCGACCTTCAGCCAATGCGGGATGTTGGCTCATGTGCGCTCTCTCCTGGCTGATGGCGTTTGCCGTGCTGTCTGCTATGGCTGCTGGGATATAGCGATCGGATGAAGGAGGGTCCAGATGACCAGCCTGTCACGGCGTGCAGCCGGCGTGTGGCTTATCATGATCTTGGCATTCGCGCCGCATTCAGGTGCGGCGGACGAGCTGCGTATCTACGCCGCGGGAAGCCTGACCTCCGCCTTCACCGAGATGGTGAAGGCGTTCCCGGCGCCGCCCGGCAGCATTGCCGAACCGCTCTTCGGCCCGTCGGGCATGCTGCGGGACAAGATCGAGCATGGCGATCCCGCGGACCTCCTGGCTTCCGCGGATATGGAACAACCGCGCGCATTGGCACGTGAACAGCGCGATCGGTCGGTTGTGATGTTCACCCGCAATCGGCTGTGCGCCCTGGGTCGGAGCAGTCTCGGGCTGACAGCAGACAATATGCTCGACCGGCTGCTTGATCCAACGGTACGACTGGCAACCTCGACACCAGGCGCCGATCCGGGCGGCGACTATGCCTGGGCTGTCTTCGCGCGAGCCGAGACGGTGCATACCGGCGCACAAACCATCCTGCAGTCCAAGGCGATGAAACTCGTGGGTGGGCCCAACACGCCGCCCCTCGTTGCCGGTCGCGGTGCCGTGCAGGGTGTCTTCCTGTCCGCCCGTGCCGATGTGATGCTCGGCTACTGCAGCAGTTCCGGCCCGGTCATGCAGGAGGTGTCGGGTTTGACCAGTGTTGCGTTGCCGCCGGCGCTGACAGTCGGACCCGCGTACGGTCTGATCGTGTTGTCAAATCATCCGCTGGCCGAACGGTTCGCACTGTTTGTGCTGTCGGAACAGGGGCAGGCCATCCTGCTCCAGAATGGGTTCGACCCGATCGGACTGGCGACACGTTGAAGCAACGCCCCCACCGCGATGGTGCGGCGTCCGATCAGTCGGCCGCCTCCGCCAAAGCTGTCACCTCCGGCCGCTGCAACGCGGCGAGCAGCGACGTGGCGCTGGCGGAGCGCAGCGGGATGTACCGCTTGCCAGCCTGACGGCACAACAGTTTGACGGCATGGGCGGCGTCGTGGCTGATGCAGTCAACCGGGAACATGACAAGATCGGCGCGACTGGTCAGACCGGGCAGCAGGTTGGGATGGTTCTCGATCCCACCGTCATGATGCAGGAACGTGACGCCCGCCTGCTCGCCGACCGCGCGCAGATGCGCCACCAGGTTCTGACGGCCGCCAACGTAGAGCACCGAGACGCCGTTCAGACGCGGCTCCTGCCGTATGTCGCGCGTTGCGTCGGCAAAGGGCGGTACCAGGGATGCCTCGATCGCATCGAGTTCCCCGCGCAAGGCATTGCAGTCCCGCTCGGCGTTGATCCGTGCCGATCGCTCCTGGGCGATGACGGACTGTGCGGCGGTCAGTCGCTGGTCCGCCATCGCATGACATCGCGTTTCACTGGCCAGACGCCGCTCCAGGGCGGCCACGAGTTGACGCAGAACCGCGCCCTGCTCAACCGCACCCGGCGAGTGCGAAGACGGTTCGGCGGCGATTTTCTGCGCCAGGGCCTGACGAAGGTCCTGGATTTGCGCGTCGCGCGTTGCCACCGCTTCGTGAAATGCCAGCTGCTGTCGCTCGAGTTTCGCCTCCAACTCGGCCTTGTCGGCTTCCAGCTGGCAAAGCCGTCGGATGTCGGCGCGGTTGGCGGCGCCGACCAGATGCGACAGCATGTGAACTTCGCCGAACGCCTCGCGAATGAGCGCAGGCGTCGTGGCGGCGTGTGTCAATGTCGCCCAGTAGGCACCGGGTATTTCACCGCGGCGCACGGCATCGCGCCAGAGCGCTCGAACGCCGTCCTCCGTGGTAACCTTGGCGAACTGATTGACCGCAACCTTGTGCCGAAGATCGAGCGCCTTGTTCAATAGCTTCGCGGCATTGTCGTGTCGTCCCGCCACGCTGACCGCGGTCCCGTGCAGCTCGTGGTCGGTACTCTCCGCCGGAGCCAGTTCCAGCTTCTTCAGGATCTGGCGCAATTCCCCGGTGGACAGGCACGTGCCGATGATGGAGCAGTGCAGATGCGTGGTGAATTCCCAAATCCTGGCGCGCCGCACCGGTCCGGACGCCAGTGCCGGATCGTCGCGCGTGACCAGTACGGGTGGGATCGAGGTGATCGCGATCGTTCGCGACAGTGGCGGGGGATTCCCGCTGCTTCTGATCGCGAGGGGATACCCTGCTGCGCTCATGATCGCGATCTACAATCCGGCCTGCGTTACGAACTTCGTGTTAAGGTAGCCCTCGATCGCCTCCAGTCCGCCTTCCGAACCATAACCGGAATCCTTCACGCCGCCGAACGGAACTTCCGGCAGCGCAAGCGCATGGTGATTGATCGACATCATGCCCGCCTCCACCGCCGATGCGATCGCATTCGCGGTCTTCGCCGAGCGCGTATAGGCATAGGACGCGAGCCCGTATGGCAGCCGATTGGCTTCCGTCACCGCTTCGTCGAACGAACCGAACGGCGAGATCACCGCCAGCGGACCGAACGGCTCCTCGTTCATCACGCGGGCATCCTTCGGCACGCCGGTGATCACGGTCGGCTCGAAGTAGTTGCCCTTGTTGCCGATGCGGCTGCCGCCGGCATGCACCGTCGCGCCATGTTGCGTGGCATCGCCGATCAGTGCCTCCATCGCGGCGATACGACGTGGATTTGCCATCGGCCCCATCGTGGTGCCCGATTCCAACCCGTCGCCGACGTGCACCGCCTTGGCGTGCTGCACGAAACCCTCGACGAAGCGGTCATAGATGCGTTCCTGCACCAGCACGCGCGTCGGAGACACACAGACCTGCCCGGCATTGCGGTATTTCGCACCCGCCAGCAGCCGGCTTGCGGCGTCCACATCGGCATCGTCGAATACTATTGCCGGCGCGTGACCGCCCAGTTCCATGGTGACGCGCTTCATGTGCGCCCCGGCGATCGCCGCAAGCTGTTTGCCCACCGCGGTTGAACCGGTGAACGAAATCTTGCGGATGATCGGGTGCGGAATGAGGTATTCAGATATCTCCGCCGGGACCCCATAGACAAGATTGATGACGCCCGCCGGCACACCGGCATCGGCGAAGCAGCGGATCAGTTCGGCCGGCGATGCGGGCGTCTCCTCGGGCGCCTTGACTATGATCGAGCAGCCGGCTGCAAGCGCGCATGACAGTTTGCGCACGACCTGATTTATCGGGAAGTTCCAGGGCGTGAATGCCGCCACCGGCCCGACCGGTTCCTTGATCACGAGCTGATAGACGCCCTCTGTGCGCGCGGGAACAACGCGGCCGTAAGTTCGCCGCGCCTCCTCGGCGAACCAGTCGATCACGTCGGCGCCGGCCAGCACTTCGCCCTTTGCCTCGACCAGGGGCTTGCCCTGCTCCATGGTCAGCAACGGCGCGATCGCCTCGGCCCGCTTGCGCAGCAGATCGGCCGCCTTGCGCATCACCTTCGAACGGTCGAAGGCGGAAATCTTGCGCCAGGTGCGAAAACCCTTGTCCACAGCTTCCAAAGCGCGATCGAGATCGACACGCTCGGCATGTGCGACGGTGCCGATGGCCTCACCGGTGGCCGGGTTGACGACGGGAAGCGTGCGGCCCGCCGCGGCAGACGACCAGGCGCCGTCGATGAACAATGAAATGTTGGGGTACATCGGCTGCCGTTCTCCATTTTTTTCGATCGTATGGCGTCTGCCAGCGGTCTGGCGCTGTCACGTCATATATGCTTGGCTACAGCGATAATGCCGTACCCGGTGGCGTCTGCCAAGCTGGCGGCAATCGTCCCCGTCGTCGTTTCGCGGCGGGCATAACAGGAGGAGCAAACATGGATACCATCGCGCTCGACCCGAGGCTGCGGCATGCGTCCGGATTTCTCGGCGGGTCCCCCAAAATGCTGATCGACGGCAAGCTCGTCGCGGCGGTCTCGGGGAAGACATTTCCGGTGTACAACCCGGCCAGCGGAACGGTGATCGCCAATGTGCCCGAAGCCGACAAGGCCGATGTCGATCTGGCGGTGGCCGCCGCACGGCGCGCCTTCGACGACCGGCGCTGGACCAAGGTCAGTCGGTCCGAGCGCGGCCGGATGCTGTGGCGGCTGGCGGACCTGATCGAACGCGACCTGGAGGAACTGGCGGAACTGGAATCGATCGACAACGGCAAGCCATACGCCGTCGCGCGCGTTGCCGACCTGCCGCTGGCGGTGGACATGTTCCGCTACATGGCCGGCTGGGCGACGAAGATCACGGGCACGACGCTGCCGCTGTCGCTGCCGGGCGAATATCTGTCCTACACCGTGCGCGAACCCGTCGGTGTGGTCGGGCAGATCATACCATGGAATTTTCCCCTGCTGATGGCGGCATGGAAGCTGGCACCTGCGCTCGCCACCGGTTGCACCGTGGTGCTGAAGGCGGCCGAGCAGACGCCGCTGACCGCGCTGCGCCTGGCAGAACTGGTGCTGGAGGCCGGGTTCCCGCCTGGTGTGGTCAATATCCTCACCGGATTTGGCGAGACCGCCGGGGCGGCGCTCGCCGCGCATCCCGACGTGGACAAGATCGCGTTCACCGGCTCGACCGAAGTCGGCAAGCTGATCGTTCAGGCGGCCGCCGGCAATTTGAAGAAGGTGTCACTGGAACTGGGCGGAAAATCGCCGGCGATCATTCTGGCGGATGCCGACCTCGATGTTGCCATCGCCGGCGCGGCGAACGCGATCTTCTTCAATCACGGCCAATGCTGCTGCGCCGGATCGCGGCTTTACGCCCACAAGTCGGTGTATGATCGCGTCGTCGCCGGCGTGGCCGACATCGCCGGCAAGATCAAGGTCGGGCCGGGCCTCGACCCCGACACCGACATGGGACCGTTGGTGTCCGACGAGCAATTCACCCGCGTCACCAGCTACATCGAGGACGGTCGCAGCGCGGGCGCGAAAATTGCAGTGGGCGGCTCGCGGGTCGGCAACCTGGGCTATTTCGTCGCGCCGACCGTGATGGAGAACACGACGCCCGACATGAAGGTGATCCGCGAGGAGATCTTCGGGCCGGTGGTCTGCGCGCAGCCGTTCGACGACGACGATCTGGATCGGATCGCCAAGCAGGCCAACGACACAATCTATGGCCTGGCAGCCAGCGTGTGGACGCGCAACGGCGGCACCGCGCACAAACTTGCCAGCCGCATCCGCTCCGGCACGGTGTGGATCAACTGCCACAATGTGTTCGACGCATCGCTACCGTTCGGTGGCTACAAGCAATCCGGCTGGGGGCGCGAGATGGGCGAGGAAGTGTTCCACAACTACACGGAGATCAAGGCCGTCACCGCCGCGCTGTGATGGTTCCCGGAGCGGGCGGCGATCCCCTGCCCGCTCCGGCTGGACTCGATGCCGGCTTCCCTGCACGGTCGCGCGATGAAGGACGAACCCGCCGCGGCCGAGGGTGATCTGCGCTCTGGCGAGGTGACCGTTGCGCTGCCGCCGCAGACCGATGCCGGTGTGTATTTCATCGGCACCATCCGGACGCCATGGCGCACCCGCGGCGAGTGTCCGAAGCGCGGCAGTCCGGATGGGCCGATATGCTCGATCGTGATCGATGAGCGCTGGCGCGCGGCGCTTACGGATCTGGCGAACCATCGCCGAATCCAGGTGCTCTACTGGATGCACCGCGCGCGCCGCGATCTTGTTTTGCAGACGCCATTCCGCGCCGGGCAGACCACCGGCAGCTTTGCGTTGCGCTCGCCGGTACGGCCGAACCCGATCGCCTCCTCGATTGTCGATCTGGTGGCAATCGAGGGCACGACGTTGCGGGTGCGCGGGCTCGATTGTCTCGACGGCACGCCGCTGATCGACCTCAAGCCGGAACGCGGCGTTTCCGATCAGCCGGGAAGCGGGCCATGATACTGATAGATGCAATCAATATACTGATAGATGCAATCAATCCGGGAGATAACGACCATGCCGCGTGATGCCCTGCGCACAATTCTGCCCAACGCCGGTTGGCCCGCGGAGCGCGCCGGCGAGGTCGCATTCACCGGCGGAACCGACCCCGTTCTGCCCACGCCGTTCCGCATCGGCGTGGCCGGCGCGGCGACCCTGGCCGCAACCGGGCTTGCCGCCGCCGACCTGTGGGAGATCCGCTCGGGGCGGCGTCAGGATGTGGCGGTCGATCTGCGCCGGGCCACGGCATCGCTGCGCAGCGGCCATTACATGAAACTCGGCGACGGCGATGTCTCGGCGCGGCGCAACTCAATTATGGGCGTCTATCCCACCAAGGACGGCCGCTGGAGCTATCTGCATTGCAATTTCCCAAATCATCGCGCCGCCGCGCTCAGCGTGCTCGGCGTTCCGGAGGATCGCGAGGCGGTGGCGAGCGCCGTGCTGAACTGGAACGCCGCCGATCTGGAAGAGGCGATCATCGCCGCCAAGGGTGCCGGCGGCATGGTGCGCACGCACGCGGAATGGGCGCGGCATCCGCAGTCGGCCGCGATCGCCGCGCTGCCGCTGATGGAGATCGTGCGGATCGGCGACAGCCCGCCGGAGGATCTGCCGGCTGGCGACCGTCCGCTGTCGGGCGTACGCGTGCTCGATCTGACGCGCGTGCTGGCCGGCCCGACCTGCGCGCGCACGCTGGCCGAGCATGGTGCCGATGTGCTGAAGATCACCGGCGCGCATCTGCCCAATCTCGGCTACCAGGAATTCGACACCGGCCATGGCAAGCTGTCGGCGCAACTCGATCTGCGCGAGCAGCGGGATGTCGATATCCTGCGTGGCCTGGTACGCGAGGCGGACGTGTTCTCGCAGGGCTACCGTCCGGGTACGCTGGGCATGCGCGGACTGTCGCCCGAGGAACTCGCCGCCATCCGTCCCGGCCTGGTCTATGTCTCACTCTGCGCGTTCAGCCACGCCGGACCGTGGGCGTCGCGTCGCGGCTTCGACACCGTCGTGCAGACGGTCAGCGGCATCACGTCGCGCCAGGCCGAGGTCGTGCCGGGCAAGACACCGGGACCGCAATTCTATCCGGTCTCCGCCATCGATTATTGCACAGGCTATCTGATGGCGTTCGGTGCAATGGTCGCCCTTGGTCGTCGCGCGCGCGAAGGCGGCAGTTGGCTGGTACGCATCTCGCTGGCGCAGGTCGGCAAGTGGATTGTCGATCTCGGTGAAGTGCCAGCCGATGCGGCACGCGATGCGCCGGCTGAGTTCACACCCGCCGAGCTCGAGGGCTGGTCCACGGTGACGGAAACACCGTCGGGCCGGTTGCGCCACCTGAAGCCCACCGTGCAGTTGTCGGAGACGCCGCCGTACTGGGCGCGGCCTTCGGTTCCGCTCGGCTATCACCAGCCGGTCTGGCCACCGCGCGGATCAGCATAGGCACGCAGGACATTCCGCCGGGTGCGATGCCGGACTTTTGAGCCGGCGCGTTTGCGCACACTTCGGCGCGGGGGTTAGCCTTTCCGCAAGGCCGTTGCACGAGGAAACGTATGCCAGCCAATGGGCTCGCGCAGGTGGAGCACGCCACCGGCACAATGGCGCCGACCAATCGGCGATTCCGGATCATGGGACTGCTGTTCGTCACCGTGGTCATCAACTACCTCGACCGCAGCAACATCTCGATCGCCGCGCCCACCCTGGCGAGCGATTTCCATCTGGATCCGGTGCAGCTCGGCCTGGTGTTCTCCGCATTCAGCTGGACCTACACGCCGTTCCAGTTGCCCGGCGGCTGGCTGGTGGATCGGGTGCATCCGCGCATCCTGTATCCCCTGATCATCATGTTCTGGTCGCTGGCGACACTCACGCTGGGGCTGGCGAACGGCCTTGTCATGCTGATCGCGCTGCGCATGGCGGTGGGCTTCTTCGAGGTGCCGACCTTCCTGATCAACAACCGGATCGCGACCACGTGGTTCGGCGAGAAGGAACGCGCCACCTGCATCGCCGTCTATACTGCGGCGGAATCGGTCGGGCTGGCGTTCCTGACCCCGGTGCTGGTGTGGCTGAAACTCGAGTTCGGCTGGCCCTCGGTATTCTTCGTAACCGGAGCGCTGGGCCTGTTCTGGTCGTTCGTGTTCTTTCGCGGCTATCGCGATCCGGCCGAACATCCGCACGTCAACGCCGCGGAAATCCGCAAGATCGCCGAGAGCGGCGGCATCCCCGATCTGTCGCGCCGATCGGCCGCGCATCGCGCCGCCAACAAGGGATCGGTGCTGCGCGATCTTGGGATCGTGCTCGGCCGGCGCAAGCTGTGGGGCATTTATTTCGGTCATTTCGTGTGGGGGACGGTCGGCACGTTCTTCCGTACCTGGTTCCCCACGTATCTGGTGACCTACCGGCATTTCACCTTCATCAAGGCCGGCTTCTATATTTCGTTGCCGTTCCTGGCAGTGTTCGTCGGCGTCCTGGTTTCCGGCGCGGTGTCGGACCTGCTGGTGCGTCGCGGCTTCAGTCTGACCTTCGCGCGCAAGGCGCCGATCGTCGGCGGCCTGATCTTCTCGACCAGCATCGTCGGTGCAAATTACGTGGACAGCGAGCCGCTGATCATCCTGTTCCTGACCTTCGCGTTCTTCTGCAACGGCGTCGCCTCGATCCACTGGTCACTGGTCTCCGCCACCGCACCGGAACGGTTGATCGGCCTGACCAGCTCGGTGTTCAACTTCATGGGCGGCCTCGCCGGCATCCTGTCGCCGATCGTCATCGGGTTCCTGTTGCGCGCCGGGGATTTCCGTTTGCCGCTGGTCTTCATCGCCGTGATCGAGGCGATGGGCGTGTTCTCCTACATTTTCGTCGTGGGCAAGCTGGAACGGGTGCCGGAGTAACGCGTCGCGGTCTAATGCAGCCAGCCTGCCAGGATCGACAACCATAGCAGCGCCACGATGTTGGTGATCTTGATCATCGGATTGACCGCCGGCCCCGCGGTGTCCTTGTACGGATCGCCGACCGTGTCGCCCGTCACCGCGGCCTTGTGGGCCTCCGAGCCCTTGCCGCCGTGGTTGCCTTCCTCGATGTATTTCTTGGCGTTGTCCCAGGCGCCGCCGCCCGAGGTCATCGAGATCGCCACGAACAGCCCGGTCACGATGGTGCCGAGCAGCATCGCCCCGAGCGAGGCGAAAGCGGCGGTCCGGCCGGCGATGACATCGACCACGATCCACAGCACGATCGGCGCCAGCACCGGCAGCAGCGAGGGCAGGATCATCTCGCGGATCGCCGCGCGGGTCAGCATGTCCACGGCCTTGCCGTATTCCGGCTTGCCGGTGCCCTCCATGATGCCGGGTATCTCGCGGAACTGGCGGCGCACCTCCACCACCACCGCGCCGGCGGCGCGGCCGACCGCGGTCATGCCCATCGAGCCGAACAGGTAGGGCAGCAGCCCGCCGATGAACAACCCGATCACCACGAACGGATCCTGCAGGGTGAACGTCACGTTCAGGCCGGGAAAATAGTGCTGCAGGTCCTGCGTGTAGGCCGCAAACAGCACCAGCGAGGCGAGCCCGGCGGACCCGATGGCGTAGCCCTTGGTGACGGCCTTGGTGGTATTGCCGACGGCGTCCAGCGCGTCGGTGGTGACCCGCACATCGGCCGGCAGGTCGGCCATCTCGGCGATGCCGCCGGCGTTGTCAGTGACCGGTCCGTAGGCATCCAGCGCGACGATCATGCCGGCGAGCGACAGCATGGTGGTGGCAGCGACCGCGATCCCGAACAGGCCTGCGGTCATCGAGGCGACGATGATGCCGATGCAGATCACGATCACCGGCAGCGCGGTCAATTCCATCGATACCGCCAGGCCCTGGATCACGTTGGTGCCGTGGCCGGTGGTGGAGCTTTGCGCGATCGAGCGCACCGGGCGGTATTCGGTCGCGGTGTAGTATTCGGTGATCCAGACGATCAGCCCGGTGACCGCCAGCCCGACGAGCGCGCAGACGAAGAGCTGCATGCCGTTGACCGCGCCCCCGGTGGAAAGCGGCAGCGGCGTGGTGAAGCCGACGAACCAGGCGATGATGATCGCGATCGCGACGATCGACAGCGCCCCGGTGACCGCAAGACCCTTGTAAAGCGCCTTCATGATCCCGTTGTCGGGGCCCAGGCGGACGAAATAGGTGCCAACGATTGAGGTGAGGATGCACACGGCGCCGATCCCGAGCGGCAGCAGCAGTACCTGGTCGCGGATCGCGCCGGTGAAATAGATCGCCGCGAGCAGCATGGTGGCGACGATGGTCACCGCGTAGGTCTCGAACAGGTCGGCCGCCATTCCGGCGCAGTCGCCGACGTTGTCGCCCACGTTGTCGGCGATGACGGCAGGGTTGCGGGGGTCGTCCTCGGGGATGCCGGCCTCCACCTTGCCGACCAGATCGGCGCCCACATCGGCGCCCTTGGTGAAGATACCGCCGCCGAGCCGGGCGAAGATGGAGATCAGCGAGCCGCCGAAGCCGAGCGCGACCATCGCCTCCAGCACCGGGCGCAGGTCGTCGTCCGGCAGGATGTGGCGCAGGAACAGATAGTAGCCCGCGACGCCGAGCAGTCCGAGCCCCACCACCAACATCCCCGTGATGGCGCCGGACTTGAAGGCGATGTCGAGGCCGGCGGCGAGGCCGCGCCGCGATGCTTGGGCGGTGCGGACGTTGGCGCGCACCGAGACGTTCATGCCGAGATAGCCGGCCGCCGCGGAGAGCAGCGCGCCGATGACGAAGCCGACGGCGACCAGGTAGCTGTGCATGGCCACGCCGAGAACCACCAGGATCACCACGCCGACGATGCCGATCGTGGTGTACTGGCGGTTCAGGTAGGCCAGCGCGCCTTCCTGGACTGCGGCCGAAATTTCCTGCATGCGGGCAGTGCCGGCGTCGGATGCCAGCACCTGTTTGCTGGTCACGTAGCCATAGACCAGCGCCACAAGGCCGCAGGCGATGATCAGGATATAGGCCAATGCCATGTCGGGATCCTCTGTCGGAGCCCATACCCCGGTCAAACCCAAGGGCAGGCTCTGAGGGTGGAGCGGTGGGCCGAATTGGGGCGGGGATATGCCAGAAGCGTTAACCGCAGGCAAATAGGTGGGTTAACGACGCTGCCGGCCCTTGCATGGGTCCGTGCTCCCGGTGCACATCGCCAGGCTGGCGCGCCTGTAGCTCAACTGGTCAGAGCGGGCGGCTCATAACCGCTTGGTTGCAGGTTCGAGTCCTGCCAGGCGCATCACGGTCATCCTTGGTCGTGCCGAGGTCGCGCTGATCACGCAGCGCCGGGCGGAGTGCCCGCTGTCATGGGCGCCTTATCCCCCAATCCTGGGGGAAGCCTGGGGATAATTCGGTGGACAAGCATGAAATTCGGCGAAAACCGGGCTCCGTCAATCGGATGCCTGAATTCTGAGCACCGCCCGTTTTCAGTTGCTCATCAATAACTTTCCGCGATAGCGCGCCGAAGCAATCGTTAAAATGCCGTTAATTCATTCGGCACACCGATGATGTGGACAAGGATTTCCGCTGAGGCCGGTCCGGCGCCGGAAAGCACACTGATGGAGAAACGCCAAGCCTCATGCCAACTCCACGACCCGGGAGCAGCGCCGCGTCCTTTCAATCACGCAATGGATCGTCCCCTGGCGATAAGGCAGCACTCAATTGTGTCTGATCGCGGCGCCTCGCGCCTGAACAAACCCGATTGCCGATGCGTTGCTGCCTCATGGCGCCGCTTCCATTGCGCGGCGAAACAGGAAGGATCAGCAGCATGCTTGGCAGGCCACAGGCATTTCTTCTGGCGGCGGCCCTGGCGGTTGCTCCGGCCGCTGCGGCGTTTGCGGCGGCCGACAGCCCAGGAAACGCAGCCTCCCCGCACACCGGCTATTCAGCCGGCATGACCCCTGGAGCGGGCACTGCCAGCGGGACGCCCGATGGCACCACCGATACGGGCGCAACAAGCCCGGGGAGCAGCAACGCCAACTCATATGGCTCGCCCACACCCAACCAGAGCGCCAGCCAACCGGGTTCAGGCGGTGGCGGTGCCGCGCGGGGCAATGCAACCACCCGGTGATTTCGGCAAGGATGGTCGCTGACACACTTACGTCCGCGATGGTAATCGGGTGGAAAGCTGCGGCCGCTAAACTACCAGGATGGCCAACTCAATGCGACCAGGACCGGCCGTCTCCCCGACTGTGACCGGCCATCCCGGCGGCCGCCCCGCTCACGCGCACCACCGCGCCGCGGTCCCGTCGTTCAGTCACCTCCTGGCCTCCGTCATGGCCCGGTCTCACGTTCCCCGCGCCGGTCATTCGGCGATGGCAGCCGGGCCCGCAGTGGACCCAGCCGCATTCCAGGTAGCTGCGGTCGTTGCCGGCCCGGCTATCGCTGCCACCCGGGTTGCCTCGATTCCCGCCAGCGTGGATGCCGCCCTGGGGCGGGCGATGCACATCGAAGGCGTGCCGCAGTCGTGGCAGCCGGCATTGCGCTTTATCATGGCGCAGGAATCGGCCGGTAAAGTCGATGCGCGAAACCCCGTGCACTCGGCGCGGGGCCTGTTCCAACTCACCGCGGCGAACTATCATCTCAACCCGAACGGCGTGCTATCGTTCGGCAATGCCGTCGAAGAGGCACAGGGCGGAATTCGCTATATCCGGCAGCGATATGGCACGGCGGACAACGCCGTCGAATTCCGCCAGCAGCACCGCTGGTATTGAGCACGTGGCAGCGGGCACCTAGAACACGGCCTGATTTTACCTGAGGGATGCCAGCAGCAATGGCCAGTTACCAGTACGTCTATGTGATGAAGGATTTGACCAAGGCTTTTCCAGGCGGGCGCGAGGTATTTCGTGGCATCACCCTCGCGTTCCTGCCCGGCGTGAAGATCGGCGTGCTTGGCGTAAACGGCGCCGGCAAATCCACGCTGCTGAAGATCATGGCCGGCCTCGATACCGACTTCGGCGGGGAGGCCTGGGCCGCGCAGGGCGCGCGCGTCGGCTACCTGGAGCAGGAGCCGCAGCTCGATCCGGACAAGACGGTCGGCGAGAACGTGGAGCAGGCGTTTGCCGATTTGAAGGCGGCGATGGACCGGTTCAATGAAATCTCCATGAAATTCGCCGAGCCGATGAGCGACGAGGAGATGAACACGCTGCTGTCCGAGCAGGCCGACCTGCAGGCGAAGATCGATGCCGGCGACGGCTGGGACCTCGACCGCCGCGTGGATATAGCACTGGACGCGCTGCGCTGCCCGCCGGCCGATGCCGCCGTGGCGACGCTGTCGGGCGGTGAGCGGCGGCGCGTGGCGCTGTGCCGCCTGCTGCTTGAGAAGCCCGATCTGCTGCTGCTCGACGAACCGACCAACCACCTGGACGCCGAAAGCGTGGCCTGGCTGGAGCACACGCTGCGCGACTACGCCGGAACGGTCATGGTGGTGACCCACGATCGCTACTTCCTGGACAATGTCACCGGCTGGATCCTGGAGATCGAGCGCGGCCGCGGCTACCCGTTCGAAGGCAACTACTCGTCCTGGCTGGACCAGAAGCGCAAGCGCCTGGCACAGGAGGAAAAGGAGGAAAGCGCCCGCCAGCGTGCGCTTGCCGCCGAGCAGGAATGGATCGCCGCCTCGCCGCGCGCGCGTCAGGCAAAGAACCGCGCGCGCATCCAGCGCTACGAGGAAATGCTGGCACGCTCGCAGGACCTCGTCGGCGGCGTAGCCGAAATCGCCATCCCCCCCGGTCCTCGGCTTGGCAACGTGGTGATCGAGGCGGAGGGCCTGCGCAAGGGCTATGGCAACAACCTGCTGATCGACGACCTGAATTTTCAACTCCCGCCCGGCGGGATCGTCGGCGTGATCGGCCCGAACGGCGCCGGCAAGACGACGCTGTTCCGCATGATCATCGGCCAGGAGGAGCCCGATGCCGGCACACTCCGCGTCGGCGAGACGGTGAAGCTGGGCTACGTCGATCAGTCGCGCGACAGCCTGAACGCCGACAAGACCGTGTGGCAGGAGATCAGCGGCGGCGAGGACACGATCTATCTGGGCAAGCGCGGCGTGCCGTCGCGCGCCTATGTGAGCGCGTTCAACTTCAAGGGGCCCGACCAGCAGAAGAAGGTCGGCATCCTGTCGGGCGGCGAGCGCAACCGGGTGCATCTGGCGAAGATGCTGAAGGTCGAGCACAACGTGATTCTGCTCGATGAGCCGACCAACGACCTGGACGTGGACACGCTGCGCGCGCTCGAGGATGCGTTGATCGAGTTTGCCGGCTGCGTGGTGATCATCAGCCACGATCGCTGGTTCCTCGACCGGCTGGCGACGCATATCCTGGCGTTCGAGGGCGACAGCCACGTGGAATGGTTCGAGGGCAACTTCGAGGCCTACGAGGAGGACAAGCGTCGCCGGCTGGGCGCGGACGCGACCGAGCCGCACCGGATCAAGTACCGGCCGCTGGCGAGGTGATGCCGGCCCCCTATGGGTAGGCCCAGCGAATCCTGGACCATCGTGCACTGCCGCAATCGCGCTTCGACTTTGGCAATCAGACAGAACGGTCCGGCAAACCTGCACCCAGCACGTGCGACTATGCACTAACTTTTCACCTGAGCTGTGAACCGCTTCACAACCCGTCCGCCAATTGAGCCATATTACGGACAATGGGCCTAGTGCCTCTCGTCCTTGATCTTGCGGTAAATCTCTAAATCGATCGCTCCGCAACGACGGAGATGCATCGTGACCGCGAAACAGAGTGCCGTGAAGAGGTACATCGTGAGGCTGAGCGATGACGAGCGGGAGCGGCTCGACGCGCTGACACATATGGGCAAACATCCTGCCCGGCTGCTGACCAAGGCACGCATCCTGTTGAAGGCCGACGCCTCGGAAGCAGGCGAAGGGTGGAGTGACAGCCGGATTGCCGAGGCCCTCGATACCAGCACCGATACGGTTGCCCGGACCCGCCAACAACTGGTGGAAGAAGGCTTCGAGGCCGTGCTGGTTCGCAAGCATTCGCCAGCCTCGGCCAGACCGCGCATCTTTGACGGGGCCTCTGAAGCGAAACTGATCGCCCTGGCCTGTTCCCCACCGCCCAAGGGTCGCAAGCGGTGGACGTTGCAGTTGCTGGAGGAGGCTGTCGTGGAACTGAACATCGTCGAGCGCGCCAGCGATAACACAATTGGGCGCACGCTTAAAAAAACACGCTCAAGCCGCACCTGCAAAAACAATGGGTCATCCCGCCGGATGCCAACGCGGCGTTCGTAGCCAACATGGAGGATGTGCTGGAGGTTTATCAGCGGCCGCACGATCCAGAGTATCCTGTGGTCTGCGTGGACGAGACTTCGAAGCAACTGACCAGCGAAACGCGCGTTCCGATCAAGGCAAAGCCAGGACAGCCCGCGCGGCATGACTATGAGTACGAGCGGAATGGGACAGTCAATTTGTTCATGATGTTCGCGCCGTTGGAGGGTTGGCGGCATGTTGAGGTAACCGATCGCCACACCGCCGTGGATTTCGCCCACATGGTCAGGGATTTGTCGGATACGCATTTCCCCACGGCCAAGAAGATTGTGCTCATGGAGGACAACCTCAGCACCCACAAACCGGCATCACTCTACGAAGCGTTCCCCGCAGCCGAGGCGCGCAAACTCGTCGAGCGGTTCGAATGGCACTACACGCCCAAACACGGCAGCTGGCTGAACATGGCTGAGTCCGAACTCAGCGTGTTGTCGGGCCAGTGTCTCGATCGCCGCATCCCCGACAAGCAAACCCTCACCGAGGAAGTCGCCGCCTGGGAGGACAGCCGCAACAGGAAGCACGCCAAAGCCGATTGGCAGTTCACCACGGCTGACGCCCGCGTGAAACTGAAGCGGTTGTACCCGGCAATGTGAACAACTCGGGGTACTCTCATGTTCGCCGTTTCAAGCAGCAGGCGCAAAAATACCTTGCTTGTCCTTCAAGCTATTCAGCATGGCCGCCACTGGGCAAAGCGGGAGGCACGATCATGAAACGACGGTTGATCATGCTCTGATACGCGGGTTGGTTACCGCCGGACCGGTGATTCCGGCTTCAATCGCGAACTATTGATGGCATGGTGTGAGGCAACCCGTGTGGACTACGTGTTCGGCTTGGCCCGCAACGATCGGCTGGAGCAGGCGATCATTGCCGAGCTGATCAGCGCGACGATCGAAAGCATCCGCACCTGCAAGACGTCGCGCTGTTTCAAGGACTTCAGCTACGCCACGCTCAGTACCGTGGAGCCGGGAACGCCGGCTTATCGGCAAGGCCGAGGTGACCGGTGGCGAAGCCAATCCGCGCTTGATTGTCACCTCGCTCAAGGGCGGCGAGGCAAACGCGCGGCACCTCTACGAAAAGATCTACTGCGCTCGCGGCGATATGGAGAACCGCATCAAAGAATGTCAGCTCGACCTGTTCGCCGACCGCACGTCCACCGCGACCATGCAAGCTAACCAGCTCCGCCTGTGGTTCGCCTCGATAGCTTACGTGTTGCTCTGCGCCTTGCGTCGCATCGCGTTGGCCCACACGCAGTTCGCTGAGGCAATCTGCGGCACCATTCGCCTGAAGCTGCTGAAGATCGGTGCGCTGGTTCGCGTCAGTGTACGGCGGATCAAGGTGGCAATGGCATCCGCCTGCCCATGGCAGGACGCGTTCGAACTCGCCCACGCGCGGCTGCGCAACGCTATCGCCTGATACGAACCAGACAGTGCACAGATGCCATACTGCCCGCCAACGCCGCCAGGGCCGCGGTGAGGGCGGAACTCTGCCGAGACGAGGCACCGCGAGTTACAAATGCAGAACCGCGCCGATATTTCGTCTGGTGCCAGAATGTATCCCTCGGAGCTACTCGTCAGATATCTCGCGAAATCCGGTCTAGAAGCATCAAGCTCGGCCGGCCAGTACGGGGTGGAAAGCAATGGGCCTGTTCGAGATTGCGGCGATTGCTCTGGGCGGCTTTGCCGCCCTGCATTGGCTGGTGATCCCGCAGTTGCGCCGAATGATTGCAAAACCGTCTCCGAGCCGACCACTGCGACTGGTCTTGACGCTCATCGTCGCCAATCTGATTCGCAGCACATGCCTGATCGCCGCGATCATGTTCGGCTCGATCGCTGTCATCCTGCATGGCCTCACGCTTGCCGGCCACGCTGTGCCACTTGCGCGTTTGGCCGAGATATTTCATGCCCTGTCCAGGTTGCGCGAGAATGTCGAGCGCGTCGATAAAAGCTGGAGTCTGGCAACGATCGGCTTGCTGTCGGTTGCGCTTTGGATTGCGGCGCGGCGTGACGCCAAACGCCAGGTCTCAAGCGCCGTCGATGCTGCGATCGCACAATTGCAGGCAGATGCTGTCGCCGGCAATTTGCAACCTCTCGAGCCGACACCTCGGATGCAACAACTTGCCGGGCATCTTGAAAAGATCGAGCAGGCTATTGTTGCCAATGCTGAGCAACCGCAGCCGGACAGTTCGGCGGCCGAGCGCCTGTCCGCGGAAGCCGGCGTGCTCCGCGAGCAGATCCAGCGGCTGGACGCGCTACGTCGCCTGGATGTGGGCTCGCATCTGCTGGTGCAGTCAACACCGCCACTTCCAGCCAACCGGTTTGCTGCGGTTCTCGCCAGCGCTGGTGTACTGCAGACTTTGTCGTTCGGATCGAAGGTGCTGGCGACTGCGAGCCTCGCTCTGTTCGCGCCTGCGCTGGTCACTCTGTCCGGCGAACAGCTCGCTGAATCGATTGCCGATACCAACGCGGACCTGCATCGCCTGATCGTTGCGGAGTCACGCGCGCAGGCGGAACGTGACTGGCTGCGCGAACAGCCACCGCCCGCGCAGCCCCGTGAAGTCACGGAAGCAGACCAGCAGTTGATCCAGCAACTGTCTTATCATTACCAGGTATATGCGCGGCAACTGACCGCTGCCGAGTACCACGTTCCGGCACACGCCTTTCAGCTGGCCAGCGATGACGTACGGCATGAACTGCTTGCCCAGTTCGCCGCTTCGCATCCGACCTCGCTCGAGGTACACGGCGGCGTTCCGCAGCAGCGCGACGAGGCCGATCTCGCGACGCATGCGGCGAGTGTTGACCGCGACGGACCCGAGGCCGCCCGCTTTCGCGAACGCATGGCAGTCTTTGCCCGCACGACGCCGCAGGCGGAATGGGACAGATTCACCGCCAAGGCTTCGGCCTTCGTGCATACGATGGCTCAGCCGGCGGCTGCCCGCGATATCGGCCAGGCGCTGTTCACCGAGGTCCTCAACATGGGAGGCGATCTGGCGCTCGATCCCGGGTCCCATGCCTCGGCATACCGCGAACTTTTCTCCCAGCTCGGCAAGCCAGGCGACCTGGCGGAGCAGGCCGGCGAACTGATGGATACAGATATCCTGCGTTTCGCCACCGGAGTGCGGGAATCCGGCAGTCCGGCGGGCGCGAAGCCCGACCTCCCGTTCGGGGTGCCGCGACACACCGACCAGACCGACGAGTGGGCTGAACGGCTCCAAGGGCACCTCGACACGCTGGTGGCCCGAACCAACGAGAGCCTGGCGAGGATGCCGCCGACGCTGAACGAACGGGCACCGCCGGAGCCACAGCTTCGTGCCGCACTCGCAGCCGCGCGCGACATGATGAGGCGAGCGCCAGATACCGCGGCTGCGGCGCGTGCCTCCGATGTGGTCGCCAGCTATAGCGATCTCTTCCCTGGCATCCTGGGGGATGAAGCGCGGACGCCGCGGGCGACACTGGTTCGCGAATTCCCGAACGTTGCGGAGGCTATGGGTCAGGGTATTGCCCACGCTGCCGATGTCATGAAGGCGAGTTTTGTTCGCGCCCGCAGCTATGCCGCGCTGCGTGGTTTCGCCAAGATTGGTGGTGTCCTGATCGGCCTTGCGCCGAACGACCATAATGGCCCGTCCATTATGTCGCTCGATTGGACCGACAATCCCAACGGGATCATCCTCCATTTGGGTCGTGCCGATGGCACCGTGCTTCACTACGGTCCGTTCCGCGCGGAAGTGATTCGCACCGCGTTGGCCTATGCCTCTGATGGTCGTCCGATTGCCGCGACCATGCCACCGGCGCTGATTGGACGGCAGGTCATGCTCCACCCGGCGCTGGTCGATTCGACCCTTGGCTGCGAAGCGCGTTTGCTGGACCAATTTGTTGACGGTGCCACTGCCGGCGATCCAGTTCGCGTAGCGGCCCAACAGCTCATCGACGATCAGGAAGCGCTCTATCGGATCGGCCGGGCGGTACAGCTACAGACGATCGCTCGTGTGGCACCGAATGCGTTCGGACAGGACGTACAAGACGTATTGACGAGACTCGATGCAATTCTGACCGACCGGCAACTGGCTGACAGTGCAAGGCATGCGCTTGCCGAGCCTGCGGCATGGTCGAACGCTGCTGTCTCGCCGATGACGACCAAGAAAGCCTTCTTCGACCAGTGGCTGGTCGGTGCCATCGGACAGTGCATGGCCAACGGCCATCTGGATGAGTTCAAGACATGCATGGCCGCGCGACAGCCCAGTGCGTCCTACCTTGAATCGGAGGACTGGCGCGAGCCGCCGCCACGATTCCGCGCCGAAAGCGGCGTACGCGAACTGGCATATACGGTGACGGACGATCTGGACTTCCTCGACCTGCAACGCTCGCGACCCGAGCCGCTGTGGCCGTTCGATTTCATGCTGCAGATAACGTTCGAATCGGCTCCGTCCTTTACCGATCAGGGCACGGCGGAATTCGACAACGACCCATTCGAATTTCCGATGATCAAGCAGCATCTGCACGCGGCAGTGACCCAGGCGATCGCGTCCGAGCAGTTCAAGCAAATGGATGCGGCCAGAGTGCTCACTGACATGCGTGAGTTCGCGGTGTTGCAGCGGTTCATCCGGCTCGCCTTGTCTGGCGACCTCGGCCAGAGCTTTCCGATCGTTCGGTTCGTCGAGTTGGCGAAAGTGCAGCCTCACGTAGCGCCCACGCCTGTCCGGACACTGCGCTGGAACATCTTTTCCACGCGACAGCGCGATGAGCTTGTTCAGGCGGGTTTTGGATCGCAGCTTGAGGCTCTTGGCTATGAGCGAGACTACCAGCAATTCGTTCGCGTGGGACCGCACTGCCCGCTGATCCGGCCGTGAAGGACGGCCATCGTGGTGTACCTGGTCGACGAGACGGTGAAGCTCGGCAAGCATCGTCGTCGAGGCCGGCAACGCCCCTTCGATCACCTGTCGCCGACGCCGATACCCAGGCTGCGAGCCTGGCTCAGTTCGCCGGCCCGCGACGCCAGAGCTGGGCACTCGCCAGCGCCGCTCCCTGCACCAACGCATCGAGTTTGGCCCAGGCGATATCCGCGTGCACCCGCCCGCCCAGACCGCAATCGGTGGACGCAATGACGCGTTCCTTCCCGACCAGATCGGCGAAGCGGAGGATCCGTTCGGCCACCAACGCCGGATGTTCGACCACGTTGGTCGCATGGCTCACGACGCCTGGCAGGATCAGCCGATCGTCTGGCAGTCTCACGTCGCGCCAGACGCTCCACTCGTGTTCGTGGCGCACATTCCCGGCCTCGAACGAATAGGCGCCGCAATCGATCGCCAGCATCACGTCGATGATGTCGCGCATCGGGATGTCGGTGGTGTGGGGACCGTGCCAGCTTCCCCAGCACAAATGGAAGCGGATCCTATCCCTCGGCAGCCCCTTGATCGCGTGGTTCAGCGCCTCCACGCGCTGCATGGAAAATGCGCGGTATTCTTCGACGGTCGGTTCGGGATTGACCTGATCCCAGTTCTCCGCGATCGAAGGATCGTCGAGCTGCAAAATCAATCCGGCATCGATGATCGCCCGGTACTCCTCGCGCATGGCGTCAGCGCAGGCGAACAGGAACGCCTCTTCGGTCGTGTAATAGGCGTTGCCGATGCGCGACGCGCTCCCCGGGGCGATCGAGGTCATGAAGCCCTCCTCGATGCCGCAGGCCGCAAGCCCTGCCTTGAAGTTGGCGATGTCGGCCGCGATCGCCGCATGCCCCTTGTATGTCAGCGGACCGACGCAGACCGGCCAGTTGCGAGCGCGCGGCCCGGTCGTGATGCCCGATTCCGGATCGGCGTAGGCGGCCGCGAAGCGCTGTCGGTCGCGACGGTCGGCAAAGCTGGTGAGCGCGATCTCACCGGGACGCGCGCGTCGCGCCGGCATCTCGTAAAGACCAGGCCCGCCGAGTTCGAGCCCATCCAATCGATTGAAGGAGTAGCTCCACCACGCACCGTAGTTGACGCGATGGCCCATCGACTTGCCGAATTCGCCATCGCCCGGCACGGCGATGCCAAGATCAACCTGGCGGCGCACCACGTCCGCCACCGCGGCGCCGAGTTGCGCCGCGAAACGCGCCTCCTCCACGGGCTCGCCCGATTGCCGGGCGCGGTTCGCCTCGATCAGCGCATCGGGACGCGGCAGGCTGCCGACATGGCTGGTCAGGATGTGATCGCGGCTGTATTTCATCGTTGCACCATTCATCCGATCACGATCGGGGGCATCTCGGTCGAGCGGCCTCCGGCATTGCGGCGGCCGGCCTGTTCTTGCACCCGATGGACCTCGGGTAGTCTAGTTGGCCTCTTCGCATGCTGTCGAGCATGCAACAAAGACGTCTCACTCGAAGGAAGCGTTCAGATGACCCACGACACCATCAGTCCGAAGACGCATCGCGCATCGGTCACGCCGGTCGGCCTCAACCACCTGGTGCTAAACGTGCGCGACATCGAGGAATCGCACCGTTTCTGGACTGAGATCATCGGCTTCAGGCAGGTGGGCGAGATACATGCCACGCCGAAGCGGCCGAACCCGCCGAAGATGCGCTTCTACAGTGGCGATCACGGCGGGGGCGCCATGAGCCACCACGACATCGCCCTGGTGGAGAACACCAGCCTGCCGGCCCCGCCGGCCGATTGGACCATGTTCGGCATGCCCTGCGCGATAAACCACATCGCCATCGCGTTGCCGGACCGCGAGGCATGGCTGCGACAGTTGGCCTATCTGCAGGAGCGCGGCGTGAAATTCGACCGACGCGTCGAACATGGTATGACCCACAGCCTCTACATTCACGATCCGAACGGCTACGGGGTCGAACTGCTGTATGAGTTGCCGCGCGAGGTATGGGAAGGCGACATCGACGGGGCGCTGAACTTCGCCGTGCCGGTGTCGACCGAGGGTGCGGCGGCGCTCGAGGACCGCGCCGAGGACGTGCCGGTATTCGGTCACCGCGACACCGTGGCATCCTGAAGGAGGAACCGATGTCGAACCGTCGCAGCATCAACGGCGCCCGCGCGCGCCATCAGAACCCGATCCCGAACGCCAGCCGGGTCGGCAACATCGTCATGTCCAGCGTGATCAGCGGCGCCAGCCCTGGCACCCGCGAGATGCCGCCGGATCTGCCAGCGCAGATGGCAAATCTGTTCCATCACATCCGCAACGACATCGAGGCGGCCGGCGGCAGTGTGGACGACATCGTCAAGATCACGTTCTGGATGCAGGATCCAACAATCGGACGGGCGGCAATCAACGACGAATGGGTCAAGATGTTTCCCGACGAGGCATCGCGACCCGCGCGCCACACGTTACCCTCTGGGCCATCGGGGGGCGGGGGCAATGCGCTGGTCACCTGCGACTTCGTGGCTGTGCTCGGCACGTGAACTCCGGCGCTGCCGGCGCCGCTCGCACCATCACTCGAGGCAACGCGTATGGATGATGTTCTGGCCGCCTCCGCCACCGTGAAGTTCGGCGTTGGCCAACCGATCCGCCGCGTCGAAGATTTGCGGTTGCTCACCGGCAAAGGGCGCTACCAGGACGACCAGACCATGCACCGGCAGACCTGGTGCATATTCGTTCGCTCGCCGCACGCGCATGCGCTGATACGCTCAATCAACACCGACGATGCTTCGCGCGCGCCGGGCGTGCTGGCGGTGTACACCGGAGCCGACTATGCGAACGACGGGCTGTCCATGCCCAAGGCGTCGATGCCGCGCAAGAAGCGGGACGGATCGCCGATGTTCGCGCCGCAGCGTCCCGCATTAGTGATCGACCGGGCGCGCTACGTGGGCGATCCGGTCGCGATGGTGATTGCCGAGACGCTGGCGCAGGCCAAAGACGCCGCCGAACTGGTCGTGGTGGACTACGGATCGCTGCCATCGGTGACATCGGTCGCGGAGGCCGCCGAGCCCAGTGCGCCCCGCGTGTGGGACGAGAATCCGGACAATATCTCGCACACCTACGAACGCGGCGACCGCCAGGCGACCGAGGCGGCGTTCGCGCGGGCGGCGCGGATCGTAAAGCGCCGCTACGTCATCACGCGCGTCCATGCGCAGTACATGGAGCCGCGCGGTGCGATCGGCACCTACGATCTCGCGGAAGATCGCTATACACTGTTCGCCGACGTGAATTATCCGCACCGCGTGCGCAACATGCTCGCCAACATGGTATTCAAGGTACCGGAGAGCAAAGTTCGCGTGGTGTGCCACGATGTGGGCGGCGGTTTCGGCGCGAAGGGCTGGCAGTATGTCGAGCACCGGCTGACGCTGTGGGCGGCGCGCAAGCTCGGACGGCCCGTCAAGTGGCGCTGCGAACGCTCGGAAGTTCTGATGGCTGACGAGCACGGTCGCGACAATGTCGGTACGATCGAACTGGCATTCGACGACAGCAGGAAAATCATCGGCCTGCGGCTGCACATGCTGGCCAGCATCGGCGCCTATGTCGGATCGGACCGACAATTCCTCACGCCGTTCGGCATGATCGGCACCGTGGTCGGGGTGTACGACATACCGGCTGCCTATGTCAGCATCGACGCGGTGCTGTCCAACACCAGCCCGACCGCGCCATACCGCGGCGCCGGCCGCCCGGAGGCGATCTATCTGATCGAGCGGGCGATGGAGGCGGCAGCGCAGGAATTGCACATCGACCCGATCGAGTTGCGCCGGCGAAACATCATTCCGGACGCGAAGATACCTTTCAAAAGTCCACTGGGACCGTACTACGATTGCGGCAGGTTCAATCGTAACATGGAGATCGCGCTCGAGGCGGCCGATTACGCCGGCTTTGCGGTGCGCCGCGACGCATCGCGCGCACGAGGCATGCTGCGCGGCATCGGCCTGGCGAACGCGATCGAGCAGGCGGCGGGACCGACACCGGAATATGCCGAGATCCGCTTCAATCCGAGCGGCAGCGCCATCCTGCTGATGGGCACAAAGACGCATGGCCAAGGCCACGAGACAGCATTCAAACAGATTATGTGCGGGCAGCTTGGCATCGATCCGAGCGACGTGCAGTTCATCGATGGCGACACCGACCGCGTCGCATTCGGCATGGGGTCGAACGGGTCGCGGTCAATGGTCACCGGAGGCACGGCGTTGACGCTCGCGGCGCAGAAAGTGATCGACAAGGGCAAGCGGATCGCAGCGCATCTGCTGGAAGCAGCGGACGCCGACATCGAGTTCGCCGACGGCAGGTTCGGCGTCGCCGGCACCGACCGCGGCCTGACGCTGAAGCAGGTGGTGACCTCGGCGTTCCAGCCCGGGCGGCTGCCGCCGGGCGTCGAACCGGGCATGTACGAACATGCGACCTACGCGCCGAAACGCGACACCTTCCCGAACGGCTGCCATGTCTGCGAACTGGAGATCGATCCGGCGACCGGCGCGGTCGCCCTGCTGTCGTATCTGGTCGTCGACGACGTTGGCACCGTGATCAATCCGCTGACCCTGGCCGGCCAGATTCACGGCGGCGTGGCGCAGGGCGTGGGTCAGATCCTGATGGAGCAGGTGGTGTACGAGCCGGGATCGGGCCAGTTGCTGACAGCAAGTTTCATGGATTACTGCATGCCGCGCGCGGAGGACATGTGCGGCATCAGGATCGTCAGCAACCCGGTGCCGACGGAGGGCAATCCGCTGGGCGCCAAGGGTGCGGGTGAGGCCGGCACGGTCGGCGCGCTTCCCGCGGTGATGATCGCTGTGATGAACGCGCTGGAGCCGCTCGGCGTGCGCGAGTTCGATATGCCGGCGACCAGCGATCGGATCTGGCGCGCCATGCGCGAGGCACGGCCCGGCGGTTAGACCAGGACCCGTTGCGCGCATGACGAGGGCCGCCGACTCCTCCGCTCCACAACCGCGCGCTATCCTGATCCGGAAACCACCCGGGAGGAAACCGCCATGGCGTCGAAGGTCCTGCTCGCCAACACCATTCCCGAAACAGTCCAGGAGGCGCAGGAGATGACGCCGCCCGGCTTCGAACTCCTGGTCGCGGCGCCGCGCAGCGCTGGCTATGCCGCCGCGCTGGCCGAGGCCGAATACCTGCTCGGTAATGTCGAGGGTATGGACGATGCGTTCTACCGTGCCGCCCCTCGGTTGCGGCTGGTCCAGTTGTTCAGCGCCGGCTACGACCGGGTGGACCTGGATGCCGCACGCCGCGCCGGCGTGCTCGTGGCCAACAACGGCGGCGCCAACTCGCGCGCTGTGGCCGAGCACACGATCCTGCTGATGCTCGCCGTCTATCGACGCCTGGTCCCGCAGCACGAAATGACCGCAGGCGGGCGCTGGCGCGGCAATCAGCCGATGCCGACACTGTACGAAATGCACGACAAGACGTTGGGGATCATCGGCTTCGGCACGATCGGCAAGCGGGTGGCGCGCATTGCCGCCGGCGGCTTCAACATGCGCATTCAGTACAACGACATCATGCGGCTAGGCGAGGACACCGAGGACGCGCTGAACGTCCGTTATCGTCTGCTGCCGGAGCTGTTGCGCACATCGGACATCGTCACGCTGCACGTGCCGCTGACATCGCTGACCCGCAACATGATCAGCACCGCGGAATTGGCGCAGATGCAGCCTCACGCGGTGCTGATCAATTGCAGCCGCGGCCCGGTGATCGATTTCGCGGCGCTGCACGAGGCGCTCACCGGCGGGCGAATCGCCGGCGCGGGGCTCGATGTGTTTCCAGCCGAGCCGCCATCGCCGTCGGAGCCGGTGCTGTCGCTCGACAATGTCGTGCTGACCCCGCATCTCGCAGGCGCCAGCCGGGAGACACGGGTGAAGCAGACGCGCAACGCCTTCGACAACGTGTTGCGTGTCTCCCGCGGCGAGCGGCCGCTCTGGGTGGTGCCGGAGCTTCGGGACATGACGCTGCGCCGGTAGCGACGCGCTGATCGGGCGATCAGGCGGAATTCCGGCCGGGCGTTTGCTATTGGCTTTTGGCCGGGGCGCCCGGAAGCACGGCCGCCACACCATCGGGGTTCATGTTGAACGCCAGGAAAGTCAGCGGCTCGTTCCCTGGATTGCCCCATTGGTGCACGAGACCATACGGTTCATAGATCAGCGTACCCGGTTCCCGTGCGACGGTCGCGCCGTTGACCGTGTTGGCCCCGGTGCCGGAGATGATGAAATACAAAGCCGCGCCCGACCGATGATGCGGCGGGTTGGATTCCATGTGCGCCGGAAACGTCACACGTGTCAGATTAAGATCGTAACTGCCTGGCTTCAGGTCGGGGATCGGTGCCGTACCGCGGTATAAATCCCTCACGGTGGCAGAGGTCGTCTCGGCGGCCTGATCCAGATCCGCGGCGGGGACAAGGAGAAATTGCAGAAAGGACGACGGCCCGCCGGCACCCGCCTTCAACTCCGCCGGCTTCCCGCCCGGAATGAACATCCCTTCGCCCGCGGCAAGCGTCTTGGCCTCGTCACCGAGCGAGACCTCGGTCGATCCGGCTATCTGATAGAGAATGGCATTGGGCACCGTGAGGGTGCTCGCCTCGCCTGGCGGCAGTGTGACACTCATTGCCTTGAAATAGAGCGGCACGTTCGTCACGGTCGGCAGCTTGGTCGCGGCGACCAATGTTCGGGTGATTGCCGATGGGGCAGGCGCGTTCTGCGCAGCCGCGGGTGCGGCGAGTGCCAATGTGCCGAGAAGCAGTGTTCCGGTGATCCTGAACCGCATGATGGCCTCCCACTCGGCGGACGATCGGACCACCATGCGCGCTCCCCGCGGCCATTGGAATGGCAGGCCGCGCCGCGGCCCGGTCGATCAGTGCGGTCGCCAACATGGTCGGCGCAAGATTTCACTTGGCACGGATCGGGCACCGGACGCAGGATCGACGAGCGCCAGGAAAAACCAATCCTCAAAATCTCCTGCCACAGGGCTTACCGATGCTGTGTGCATTGCTCCGATCGAGCATTCCGTGGCGTTGCCTGGCGATCGGCGCTGCCCTTGCGGCCGCGATCGCCGCCCGGCCCGACGCCGCCGAACCATCGCTGCCGGCGTACAATGCTGATATCGCGCGGACCTCCGTCTCGGGCGTTTCCTCCGGCGCCTACATGGCGGTGCAGTTCGGCACTGCATGGTCGTCGATCGTCAAGGGTGTCGGCGCGATCGCGGGCGGACCCTTCGGCTGTTCGGAGGGTTCCGAATCGGCGGCGCTCAGCACGTGCATGGGAGGCGCGCCGGCCGCCGATCTGGCGGAGCTGATCAGGCGCACCGATGCATGGGGCCGCATCGGGAATATCGATGAGACCGGCAACATGGCCGCCCAGAAGATCTACCTGTTCAGCGGCTACAACGACAGCGTGGTGGCCAGGTCGGTCAGCGACTCGCTGCGCGGCTATTACGCACACTATCTGGGTCGAAACGTGGGGAATCTGTTCTACCAGACCGCCATCGGTGCGGGCCATTCGCAGGTCACGATCGACTATGGCGGCGCGTGCAATGCAAACGGCGGCGAGTACATCAACAGATGCAACTACGATCAGGCCGGTGTCATTCTGCAACACATTTACGGCGCGCTGGACCCACGCAATGCCGGCGCATTGACTGGGCAGCTTCTGTCATTCGGTCAGGCAGACTTCACGGCGCCGGATCAACCAAACGACGACAGCATGGACGACAAGGGGTTCGCCTATGTCCCGGCCTCCTGCGCCGCGAAGGAGCCTTGCAGGCTCCATGTCGCCCTGCATGGCTGCCTGCAATCCTTCGGCAATATCGGCGAAGACTTCGTCAGGCACGCCGGCTACAACGAATGGGCCGACACGAACCACATCATTGTCCTCTACCCGCAAACCCGGGCACTGGGGCTAACCAATCCCCAGGCGTGCTGGGACTGGTGGGGCTATCTTGATGCCAATCCAACGGAATCACCGACCTACCTGCTCAAGTCCGGCAAACAGATCAGCGCCATCAAAGCGATGATCGACCGTGTGACCGGTGGCGCTGGGACCTCATCTGGTTCCACCGGATCGCAACCTGCCGCACCGGCTGTCATCCTTACGCCGGATCGGAGTGACACCGCCATCGATGTTGTATGGTCGCCGGTGCCTGGAGTGACCAGCTACGACGTGTTCCGTATTGGCCCGGGCGACACGGACTTCCGCCAGATCGCCACCATCGGAGGCCTGAGCTACGGGGATGCCGGACTGAAGCCGGCCACGCAATATCAGTACAAAGTGCGGGCATCGTCTGCCCGCGAAGCAGGGTTGTTCTCGCCGGTCGCATCGGAACCGACGTTGCGCCGGGTGCCGCGCTGCGACGATCCCGGCAACTGCGCCGTACGTTGAGCGCCTGGCGGCCAGTGTACTAAAGCTGTCGCACTTGGCGCGCGCCCACCTTCTTGACAGGATGCGCCCACGCCATCCATCCCAGCCACAGGAGCTGCCGGTGCCAAACAACGGGACAACACGGGGAACGATCACCGCGCCGACCAGACGCCGCGTGCTGGCTGCGGCCGGTGCCGCCGCATCGCTGCCACTGCTTGGACGCGGGGCGCGGGCGGCCGGCGAGCCTGTCGCCATCGGATGGGTCGGTCCGCTCTCGCCGCCCGGCGGCTACGCCGAGGGTACCAACATGAAGAACGCAGCCGAGCTCGCTGCGACGGAGATCAATGCGCAGGGCGGACTGCTCGGCCGGCCGGTCGAGATCAGCTATGCCGACACGCGCGGCATGCCCGCGGAAGGCCGCACTGCGGCGGAACGCCTGATCCAGCAGAACAAGGTGGTCGCCGTGTTCGGCGAGTTCCACAGCCCCGTCGCGCTGGCGGAAATTGAGGTTTACCACAAGTACGGCACGCCCTTCATGGCCTGCGACGTGTGGTCCGATCAGATCACCGCAAAGGGCTATCCCGAGGTGTTCCGCAACGCGCCGGCAGTGTCGCTGATCGACGTGACCATCGGCCAATGGATCGCTGCTGCCGGGTTCAAGAACGTGGCGATCATTGCCGAGAAGGACGATGTCGGTCTGTCAGCGCGCACGCTCGTGGCCGAGGAACTGAAGAAGGCCAATATCGCCTTCACGGCGGTGGACGCCGATCCGAATCTGACCGACTTCACCGCGCAGATTTTGCGTTTCAAAAGCAATTCGCCACCGTTCGACTTCTTCCTCAACATCTACGCCGAGGCGGGCGCCTATCCGATGATCCGTCAGGCGCACGACCTTGGCTTTGCACCGACCGCGAATTGCGGGATCTACAATTCCGGCGGCGAGGCGGTCGATCCGACGTTCTGGGAAAATGTTGGCGAGGCCGGCAAGTACCTGGTCACCGAGAATGTCGGGCTGCCGAAGGCGGCGTGGAACGACAAGACCAAGGCGTTCGTCGCGGCATACAAGGCGAAGCACAACGCCGATCCGTCGGGTGCGGTGATGGAGAGCTACGACGGTGCGTGGCTGCTGTTCGATGCGATCAGGACCGCCGGCAGCACCGAGGCGAAGGCGATCATCAATGCGCTGGAGAACACCAAGTACGTCGGTGCTCGCGGTCAGTATTCGTTCTCGACCAGCCACGAGCCGGCCTGGCACTATCATCAGTTCCTGGAAGCGCCGCTGAGCATCCTGCAATACGCCGACGTCAAACAGGGGCAAGCCGATGCGCCCATCGTGTGGCCGCGGCAATACGCGACGGTGCCGTACACCTACAAGAAGCCTGGGACCTGAACATGCACTCGTCACCCCCGCGAAAGCGGGGGCCCAGGCTGGACCCCCGCTTTCGCGGGGGTGACGACCATGCGCGGCCGGACGTGCCTGCGCAATGACCGACTACCTGCTGATCCAGGCACTCAACGGACTCGTCATCGGCGTCATCTACGCGGTCATCGCCGCCGGGCTGACGGTGATCTTCTCGATCCTGAAGATCGTCAACTTCGCCCACGGCGAGGTTTACATGATGGGCGGCTATTTCGGTTACTTCGCCATCTCGCTCGCCGGCATTCCGCCGCTGCCCGCCGTGCTGGTTGCTATGGCGCTGTCATTCGCGCTGTCGGTGCTGGTCGAGCGCACATTGCTGACGCCCCTCTACAGTCCCACCACCGAACGCAAGGGCGATTACGGCATCCTGATCACCTTCGGAATGTCGATCTTCCTGCGCGCCCTGGCACTGATCGTCTACGGGCCCTACCCGCTTCGCCCACCGTCCTTCTGGCCAGGAGTATTTGTGGTCGGTGGCCTAATCATGACCTGGGACCGTGTGTTCGCGGGCGGCGCGGGCGTGGCGATGCTGGTCGGGCTGGTGCTGTTCATGAACCGCACCGCCTGGGGCGAGGCGCTGAACGCCGTCAGTCAATCGCGTGAATCGGCGGCGATTGTCGGCATCAACGACCAGCGCTTCTACATGCTGGCGTTCGGTCTCGGCGGCGCGCTTGCGGGCGGCGCCGGTGCGCTGGTGGGACCGATCTACTCACTGTCGCCGTCGATGGGACTGCTGCCAGACACCCAGGCCTTCGCCATCGTGATCCTCGGCGGCATGGGCTCGGTCGCCGGCTCGATCATCGCGGGGCTGATGATCGGCGTGTCGGAATCCATGTTCGTGGCACTGTTCCCCGACCCGAGCCGCAGCCTCACCTATGCGCAGGCATTCAGCCTGCTCATCCTGATGCTGGTGCTGCTGATAAGGCCCACCGGCCTGTTTGGACGTGCGCATGTCGCGATGGAGTAGTGCCTGCGCAGTCGTGCTGGCAATGCTCGCGCTGGCGTTTCCGTTCATGGTGAACGCCTACTGGCTGTCGGTCGGCGTACTGGCGATGTTCTACGCCATCGTCACCGCAAGCTGGGCGCTGCTCGCAGGTTATGCCGGACAATTCTCCTTCGGCCACATGGCCTTCGTCTCGCTCGGCGCCTACACGTCCGGTCTGCTGGTGAAGTGGTTTGAGATACCGATCCCGCTCGGCATGGTGGCCGGCGTGCTGATGTGCGCCATGGTCGGTAGCGGCATCGGCTTCGTGTGTCTGCGCATGCGAGGGCCGTATCTTGCGTTGTTCACTGTGGCGTTCTCGGAAGTCCTGCGCATCGTCATCGTGTCGGAGAACGAGGTTACCGGCGGCTCCGGCGGGCTGGAGGTGACGCCGCTGTTCCACGGCCGCACCGACACGCCGTTCTACTATCTCGGGCTGGCACTGCTGATCGGGTCGCTCGCGATCATGCAGTTCCTGGTGACGTCGCGCTGGGGATTGTTCTTCCGAGCGATCCGCGAGAATGAGGACGCAGCCGCTGCGTCCGGCGTGAAGGTGGTGCGGTTCCGCATCCTCGCGTTCGCCATTACATCGAGTTTTGCCGGACTCGCCGGCGGTTTCTACGGCCATTACATCGGCATCCTGACACCCGACATCGGCTCGGTTGACCAAATGGGTTTGGTGGTCGCCATGGCGGTGATCGGGGGCGCCGAAAGCATTGTCGCCGCGATGATTGGCGCGCTCGGGCTGGAGTTTTTGGTGGAGGCGCTGCGCAGCTACGGTCAGTGGCGGTTGGTGCTGTTCGGCGCGCTGCTGCTGTTGACGATCCGCTTCGCGCGCAACGGACTGCTGGCATTGGCGTGGCAGCAGGTCAATACAGTTCTCCACCTCCACTTGCGGGAGGGGGTTGGGGGGAGAGGGCCGTTCGGCGGTGGCCGGGCCCCCTCCCCCCAACCTCCTCCCGCAAGGGGAGGCGGAGGTTCATAGCAATGCCACCCCTGATCGAAGCGCGCGAGCTGACCAAACGCTTCGGCGGCATCGTCGCAGTCAGCAACCTGAACTTCGCCGTCCGGCAAGGCGAACTGGTCGGGCTGATCGGTCCGAACGGCTCCGGCAAGACCACCATGATCAATCTGCTGACCGGACATTTGACGCCCGCCGCCGGCCACATCGAGCTGCGCGGACGGAGCGCGGACGGTCTCGCCCCCAGCGACTTCGCAGCTCGGCGCGTCGGGCGCACTTTCCAGATCACCCAACTGTTCAGCCGCATGACCGTGCTCGAGAACATGCTGGTGCCAGGCCTCGCACGCCCGCAGTCGCACAAAACCGCCGTGACCCGCGAGGCGCGCCGGCATCTCGAATTTCTCGGCTTGGCCGCGTTGGAATCGCTGCAGGCAAAGAACCTGTCCGGCGGCCAGCAGAAGTTGCTGGAGCTCGGCCGTTCACTGATGTTGGACCCGGATATCCTGTTCCTCGATGAGCCATTCGCCGGCGTGAACCCGTTCCTGCGCGACGAGATCATCGTGCTGGTGCGCAAGCTGCACGCCGACGGTCGCACGTTCGTCATCGTGGACCACGACATCGAAGCATTGCAGCGGCTGGTGCGCCGCATGGTGGTGATGTCGCGCGGGGTGAAGATCGCCGACGGCACCGTCGTCGAGGTGCGCGACAACCAGGAGGTTTTGCGAGCCTACGCCGGTGTCTGATTCCGCACCCGTGCTCACCGCGCGCAATCTGGTCGCGGGCTATCTGCCGGGAATCAACATCCTGAACGGAATGTCGGTGGACGTGATGCGCGGCGAGGTGCGCTGCGTTCTCGGGCCCAACGGCACCGGCAAATCGACGCTGCTGAAGGTGTTGTTCGGATTCCTGCCGGCGCAGCAGGGCGAGATGCACCTGGGCACAATGTCGCTGAAGGGTGTGGCCTCGCATGACATGAGCGGTCACGGCATCACTTACCTGCCGCAGCGGCCCAGCGTGTTTCCGTTCCTGTCAGTCGAGGTCAATCTCCGCCTCGGCGCCTGGCAGTTTCGTCGCAAACGAGTACTGGTGCGTGAACGAACCGAGCGCGCCTACGCCCAATTCCCGATTCTCCAGGAGCGGCGACGTCAGGCTGCCGGCACGCTGTCCGGTGGTCAGCAGCGCCAACTCGAGATCGCGCGCGCGTTGATGGCCGATCCCACAGTGATGCTGATCGACGAACCCACTGCCAGCATCGAGCCACGCATCTCGGCGCAGATCTATGCGCTGATCGCCGGCCTGGCCCGCGACGGCAAGGCTATTCTGCTGGTGGATCAGAACATCAAAGGCGCGCTCGGGATAGCCGACCACGTCTATGTCATGCGCACCGGCACACTGTTCGCGGAAGGCCCGCGGGATGTATTCAGCGATGACGTGGAGACGCTGGTCAGCCGCTGGTTGTACACGAACTGACGATTGACGGCCAATCCGGCGGACCACCATCATGGCCGGCAGAAACCGGGGGAATGCCGCATGGACAGTCGGGCCACGAAGCGCATGGTGCTGCTGGCGACGCTCGGGGCGCTCGGATGGACCGGCGCCGCCCATGCGGGGAAGTTCGAATGCGGCCGGACGGGTGGCGACTTCACCTATGGGCTGGAGGCGAATGTCGCCGGGCTGGACATGCAGGCGAACGCCGCCGCCTCGGTGAGAGACATCGCGATGAATACCTACGAGACGCTGGTCACGCGCGACGAGAACATGAAGCCGCTGCTGCAGCTTGCCCAGTCGGTGAACGTGAGCGAGGACAGCAAGGTGTATACCTTCAAACTTCGCCAGGGCGTGCACTTCCACAACGGCAAGCCGTTCACCTCGGCCGATGCGCGCGCCTCGTTCGAACGCTATGGCCGTGTCGGCATCGATCGCTCGATTCTTGCGCCGGTCGACCACTACGACACGCCGGATCCCGCCACCTTCGTCATCGCGATGAAAGATGCGCGCCCGAGCTTTGTGGAAGCGATGTCGTCGATCACCGTGCCGATCATCATCATTCCCGAGGAGAACAAGGACGCGCCGCCGCAACAGCTTCCCTCGATGGGCACCGGGCCGTGGCAGCTCGATCAGTTCGTCGCCGATGCCTACGTGAAGCTGAAGCGCTTCGAGGGCTACACGCCGGACGCACGCTACGACGATCTGTCGGGCTTCGGCGGCTACAAGGTCGCGTGTCTGAACACGGTGACGTTCCGCATGGTGCCGGAGCCGGGCGCGCGCGTCGCGGGGCTGGAGACCGGCGAGCTGCAGGGCGTGCAGGATGTGCCCACGATCGCGCAGAAGCGGGTCGGCGCGAACAAGGACATCCGGCTGTTGAAGCTGGAGAATTTTTGGCTGAACGTCACCTACGGCAACTGGTCGGCGCCGCCCACGAACAATTTGAAGTTTCGTCAGGCCGTGCTGGCGGCTTTGGATTTTGACGAGGTGATGGAGGCGGCGAGCGACGGGGATTTCAAGCACAATCCGTCGTTCCAGTATCCCGGTACCAACTACTACACCGAGGTCGGCAAGGAGCTGCTGGATCAACACAACCCTGAGAAGGCGAAGCAGCTTTTGAAGGAGGCCGGCTACCACGGCGAAAAGGTCGTGCTGCTGACCAACAAGGACTATCCGAGCCTTTACAACACCGGTCTGGTCGTTGCCCAGCAGTTGAAAGGTGTTGGGATCAACGCGGAACTGCTGGTGCTCGACTGGCCGACCGCGTTGCAGAAGGCGATGAACGGAACGCCGGACTGGAACTTCTTCTTCACCGGCTGGATCACCTACGTCGCGGTTGGCGGCGTGCAGACCCTGCGGCCGATGGCGGAACCAAATCCGGTTTACACGCCGCCCGGTGGCAAGACCGATCCGGACTTCATGAAGGCATTCGATGAGGTGGCGAACGGGGCAACGCTGGAGGTGCGCCAGGCGGCCTTCGTGCGCGCGCAGAGGATCGCGCTGGACGACGTGATGGTGATCCCGATGGGCGTGATGCCGAAGGTGCAGGCGGTGCGCGCCAACGTCGAACACTACGTGCCGTTCTACAATCCGCGCTTGTACAACGTCTGGGTGAAGAACTGATGCGGATCATCGTGATCGGCGCCGGCGTGATGGGAGCCTCGGTTGCGTATCGCGCGGCGGTCGGCGGCGCGTCGGTCGCCGTGCTGGAGGCGGGGCGCATCGGCGGCGGCACATCGGGCATCAGCTTCGCGTGGACCAATTCCAACGGCAAGACGCCGCGTGCCTACCACGATCTTAACGTCGCGGGCATGAAGGCGCACGCTGCCTTGACCGAGGAGTTCGGCACGACGCCGTGGTGGCACGGCGGCGGTAATGTCGAATGGACCGCGCCGGAGGATCGCGCGGCGCAACAGGCGAAGGTGGAGCGTCTGCAATCCTGGGGCTATGCCGCCGAGTGGATCACGCCCGCGCAACTGCTGGAACTCGAGCCCGACATCGATCCCGCGCAGATCGGCGATGCGCCGATCGCGTATTTCCCCGAGGAGGGCTGGCTCGATCCGGTAGTGTATGCGGCTGCGATGCTGGGCGCGGCGCGGGCGCGGGGTGCAACGGTGCTCTGCGGTGTTCGCGTATCCGAAACGGTCATCCGCGCGGGACGGGTCATTGGGGTCAAGACGGCGGACGGTGTGTTGTTCGAAGCCGACATGGTGGTCAACTGCGCCGGCCGTTGGGCGAACGATCCGGTGTCGGATGCCGGCCTGCATCTGCCTCTGGCGCCGACGGTCGGCTTTCTGGTGTTCACCCCGCCGGTTGCCGCCCGCGTCCGGCGCGTCGTGCACGCGCCGATCATTCAGGCGCGACCGGACGGCGCCGGACGTCTTGTGCTGCACTGGAATGCGACGGACGCCTCGCTCGCGTTCGACCCGCGCCCGAGTGCTGCGATGCCGGAGGCGCGCGATCTGGTGCAGCGCGCGCGCAGATTGCTGCCATGGATCGGCGACGTGGAGCCGGAGGCCGCGCGCATGGCGATCCGCCCGATTCCCGGCGATTCGTTCTCTGCCGTCGGACCGATGCCGCGGGTCGAGGGCTACTACCTCGCGATCACGCACAGCGGCGTGACGATGTCGCCGTTCCTGGGCACGGCGGTAGCCGAGGAGGTCCTGCATGGCCGTCAGTGCGCGGAACTGGCCGAATTCCGACCGGCACGGTTCTTCAACTGAGTTGCACGCAACACCGCCGACCGCCACAGTGTGCTCGGAGCAGTGTCATGAACATCGCGTTGCGCCGCCCGATGAGTCTCGCAGAGTTCCTCGCCTGGGAGGAAACGGCAGGAACTGCGTTACGAGTTCGACGGATTCCAACCTGTCGCCATGGTGGGCGGGAGCGCGGCCCACGCCGCGGTTCAGCGGAACCTGCTGTCCGCATTGACGGTCCGATTGCGTGGCAAGCGCTGCCAACCATACGGCAGTGACCTGAAAATCGAGGCGGCAGGGGGCATCCGTTATCCGGACGCCTTCGTCGTTTGCACCAAGGTGGCACACGATGCCAACGTGATTCATGACCCCGTCGTAATCTTCGAAGTCCTGTCGCCGAATACCGCACGGGTCGATCGCGTGACGAAGAACGCTGAGTATCGAGCCACCGCCTCGGTGCAGCGTTACGTCATGCTGGAACAGGACAGCCAGGCGGCGACGGTCTTTGCGCGTGAGGGTGAACGCTGGGTGGGTTCACTGCTGACCGGCGACACGGTGCTGGCAATGCCGGAGATCGGCATCGAGGTGCCGCTTGTGGAATTGTATGAAGGACTGGACCTGACTGAAGCTGCCGAACAGCCAGGCGCATGAATGGGACGCGGTCCTGTACCGCTTCCCAGGACGTTCTCAAGAGGTCACTATCCGGATAGCCCGATGGCAACGGTCGGAAATGTTCATATAAAAGACATATAAAGGGTTGCAGGACATACTTCCTGGACCGTGTCCAGCGTAGCGAAGCGACCACCTGACCGAGCGTCCATGACCCATTCCGAGCTTCGGGCCATCCGCCCGGCACAATCCCTCGCCCGCCCGGCTGTCGCCGTCGCAAGCATGCTGATGCTGCTGACCGTGCTCGGCATCGTCCTGTTCGTCATGCTGCGCACGCCGCTGAAAGACGACATCGCGTGGCTGCTCTATGTTGCGCGGCGCTGGCTTGCCGGGCGGGAACTGTATGTTGACGTGGTGGAGGTCAACCCGCCGCTGATCGTATGGATCTCCGCGATCCCGATTCAAATCGCCGGCGTGCTGAGGATCGATGCCCAGTACACCGCGATCCCATTCTTCGTCGCCGCCGTGCTAGGCTGCGCCTGGTGGACCGCCTCGCTTCTGCGGGGCAGCAGCAGGCTGTTCGAGGACCGGGTGCCGGTGTTCGCTGCCATCGGCACCGTGCTGCTGGTGGTCCCGGCCGGCGATCTCGGCCAGCGCGAACACCTGCTGGTCGCCGCGATCCTGCCCTATCTGGTCCTGTTCGCCCGGTCGCTCGATGGCGACCGCCCGGCATTGCGCGACGCAGTCATCGCAGGCGCCCTCGCCGGCCTCGGCTGCGCGCTCAAGCCGCGCTATGCCGGCGTTTTTGTCGTGCTCGAGGTCCTGGCGCTGCTGCGCGGCCTCAGCCCGCTCCGCGCCCAGTCGATCGCCGCCGGGGCGGCTTTGCTGGTGTATGCCGGACTGATTGCGCTGATCTGCCCCGCCTACCTGCGCCGCGCCGTGCCGCTGGCGTTGGCCTTGTACGGAGCGAGCGATGCGCCGTTCCGTCATCTGCTGATCGACAGTCTGCGTCTGATGTTCGGGCAGGCGGTCGCGCTGCTGCTGTGGTGGAACCGCCGGCGGCGCATGCCCGAGGCCAACCTGATGCTCACGCTCGTCGTGTTCGCCATCACCAGCACGGCGATCTGCTTCATGGACGGCAAGGATTGGTTCTACCACCGATTGCCGGCGACGATCGCGACCCTGCTGGCACTGCTGTGTTGGGCCGCATCGGTGCTGTTCCACCGGCGCGCCTCTTCCCGGGCCGCATTCCTGCCGGTGGTGCTCGCTGGCGTTGGTGTCGTCGTGTTCCTGGTTGCGGCCTTTCAGCGCCTGGAGCCACAGGTGGTCCTGGCGGTGGAGCCGGACCAGATGACGGTGGTCAAGCTCGAGCGCCTGATCCGACAGCAGAAGGCGCGAACCTACATCGCCTTTTCCGAGTGGATCGCGCTCGGCTTTCCCGTGGTGAACAATACCGGTGTGGCGTGGGCGTCCCGGTTCGATTCGATGTGGGCACTGAAGGGCGAACTGTGGCGCGCGCGCTTCGATGCGTCGGCGGCCAAGGAATGGCCGGTCCGCCGCTGGGTGGCGCATGACTTCATCATGGGCTGCCCGGACATCGCGGTGGTCGATACCCGGGAAGGCGTGGTCAACTATGTCGGCGTGCTGAGCGCATCCGACCCGGCCTTTGCCCGAGCCTGGTCGCGCTATCGGCAGATCGCGGCGTTCGACGGCCTGGAGGTGTATCGCCGCGCCGCAACGGGATGCATCGATCCCTGGGTCGCGGCCGAGGCCCCTCAGGCCATAGACGCCCGCTAAACGCCAAGCTCGCAGGCGGCCTGCCGTGCCGCCGGCCGCCTCGCCGTCCAGCATTGCCGCCTGGACCTGCTCGGCGGTCAGCCCGTGCCGGCACGCCGCGCGTTCATGGCTATCCATGCAAATGCCGCAGCCGTTCACCGCGTGCAACGCAGGCACATCCGTGCGCGAAGTGAGTGAATGCGCGAGCGGGTCCATCGATCGCCCCCTTCAACGCTTCTTCAATCGTTTGGCCGTACCGTGGCGCGCGGAGGTTTGGCGGCATGCTGCTCGATACCGTGCGGAAGCTGCTCGGATGGCACGCGGCGGGAACCGAGGCGCCGTTCGCGGTGCCACCGACGCTGCTTGCGCCGGAGATCGCACTGGCCGAAGACGACGATCCGGTGTGGCCGAGCGCGCGCATCGGGATCGCCGAGGCGCTGTGGGGCGAGGGCTTTCTGTCTCCGGGCGGCGCGACGGAGACATTGCGTCTCGCCAAGCCGATGGGACTGTCGGCCGCATCGAGCCTGCTTCTGCTTGGCGCCGGCAGCGGTGGTTCGACCCGCAGCATCGCCACCAGCCTCGGCGTCTGGGTCAGCGGTTTCGAGGCCAACCCCCGGCTTGCCGCACTGGCGAACGAGCGGAGCATCCGTGCCGGGCTTGGCAAGCGGGCGCAGGTGGAAACCTGGGATCCGGACGCACCGAAGTTTCCGTTGCACTATTACCACCACGGCATGGCGTTGGAGCCGCTGCACGGCGCACGGCCGGAACCGACGCTGGCCGCGCTGTCGCTCGCACTGAAGCCGGGCGGACAGCTTGTGCTGGTAGAGCTTGTGGCGGACCTGCAGCTCGATGCCGCGGATCCGACGGTCGCCGCCTGGGCGCGTCTCGATCACCGCCCCCCCACTGCACCAGGAGAACTGGCAGTCAGCAGGGTTCTGGGTCGTCTGGGCTTCGACGTGCGGATCGTCGAGGACGTGTCCCGCCGTCACATGCTGCAATCGGTGGCGGGTTGGCGCATGGCGGTCCAGGCGATGGAGGACACGCGCCCGACACTGCATGAACTGGCGTTGATCGTGCGCGAGGCGGAGCTTTGGCTGGCGCGCTATCGTCTGATGCGGGCCGGCCGGCTGCGCCTGGTGCGCTGGCACGCGATCGGACGCGGCGGGATCGAGCCATCCGCGGGTTGACAGGTTCGCGCGCGGCCCGTATCCACCGCCGCTCTTCACGAGGCGCCACTATGAGAGTCCGCAACAGCCTGAAGGCCGCGAAGGCCCGCGACAAGAACTGCCGCGTGGTGCGTCGGCGCGGGCGCGTCTATGTGATCAACAAGAAGAACCCGCGGATGAAGTGCCGCCAGGGCTGAGCCTTTCGGCCCCATCGCGCGCCGTCTAGTGTTGCGACCCTGCCTCAGCAGCAAGGTCGCTACATGATCCCACCCAAGGACCAGCTCGTCATCTGCTTTGCGCATGCCGCGTATCAGATGAAGGCGTGCTTCGACGCGCTGAACACCGGCATTGCCAGCTTCGAGGTGCGCGAGCGCGACGCGTTCGAACGCCGCGCCGCCGAGGCCGATGTGATTGTCGTATCCGGCATGTGGGACAACGGGCTGATCCCGCTGGCGACGCGGCTGCGGTTCATCCAGTCGATCGGCTCGGGCACCGACCAGTTCGACAAGGCGGCGCTTGCGGCGCACGGCGTGCGCCTGGCGAGTGCGGCCGGGGTGAATGCGCGGGCAGTGGCGGAGCATGCGATGTCGCTGATCCTGGCCCTGGCGCGACGGCTGCCGGAGGCGCGCGACAATCAGGCGCGGCGGGTCTGGCGCGGCATGATCGGCGACCTGACCCAGCGCGAGGACGAGATGACCGGCAAGACGGTGCTGATCATCGGGCTGGGGCGCATCGGCGGACGGCTGGCGCAGCTGGCCAAGGCGTTCGACATGACCGTGATCGGTTTCCGCCGGGACCCTGCGGCGGGGGCCGGGGCGGCGGATTCCGTTCATGGACTTGCCGAGCTGCCGGCGTTCCTGCCACGGGCCGACTTCGTCGTGCTGACGTGTCCGCTGGTGCCGGAGACCCGCGGCGTGATCGACGCGAAGGCGCTCGCTCTGCTACGGCCCTCGGCCTTCGTGGTCAATGCCGCGCGCGGCGGGTGCGTGGTCGAGTCCGCGCTGATCGATGCGCTGCGGACCGGTCGGATCGCCGGGGCGGCGCTCGATGTGACAGACCCGGAGCCGGCGGAGGAGCTTTCTCCGTTGTGGGCGATGCCGAACGTGTTCATCACGCCGCACACCGGCGGCGAGACCCGCAAGTATGAGGCGAACGTCAACGAGATCCTGGTGGAGAATCTCGAGCGGCTGTGGCGCGGCGAGACGGCGCTGCGAAATCAGGTGGTGTGAGGGACGGGCAGCGTCTCTCCGGCGTCTCGTTTTTCTGTGGCGGAGACGTTGTCACATGTGGTGAGCGCGCCGTTCAGGCAAAGGCAGTCATTCGCTTCCGAGGTATGCGGGGGTCAAAGCGCGCGGCTGATGATCTCGGTCGGTGCGATCAAGCCCCGCTCCAGATTGTCTATCATGTTCATCACCTTCTTGGGGGCAGACGGGCCCATCAAGATATGCAGGCCAAGTGGCGGGGGCCCGCCACCCTCAGCGGCGCGTGCGCGCAACTGCCGAAAGAACTCAATGGCAAAGTCGCGGCGACTCCGTTCCCTTTGGACAGCAAATCCGGCGCTCTCCAATAATCTCCGATAGGTGGCCGCACTTTCGAGAAAGCTCGTAGCAGGGCTCGATGCCCAGGGAACCGGGAAGGTAAGATCGCCTCCGCTCCCCTCCCGCATGACATCATAGACCGCGAAGAGGCCCCCAGGTTTGAGCACGCGGTGCACCTCGGCAAATAACCTTCCCTTGTCCTGCACGTTCATGCCGACGTGCAACATGTAGGCACCATCGAAAGCATGAGGCGCGAATGGTATGGCAAGGGCGCTACCCTGCTTATAGGAAACCTGGCTTTCCAACCCCACACGCCTCGCAAGGAGTTCGGCTGTGCGGACGTATTCTTGGGTCAAGTCGATGCCGCTCACTTGGCACCGACGTTCGTGCGCGAAATAGCGCGACGCTCCACCTAGTCCGCACCCAATGTCGAGAAGTTGCCAGGTCGGCTCGAAGTCCAGCTGCGCTGCGAGATCGGCCGTCGCTTGGCGTCCGCCGATATGGAACTCGTCTACAGGTGCCAGATCGGCGGGCGCGAGGTTTGCAAGGTCTTTGCCCGAAGCGGACAACGCACCAAAGATCGCCTGCTCCAGTGAGCCGTGCGCGTAGTGCTGGACAACAAAATCTTCAATTTCCATGCCACGTCTTCCCAAGGCATGTCGCCAGCGAAGGATATCCGCGTGGTCCAAGTTTGGGAAAGGCTTCCAAGTGGACGCTACGCCGACGTGCGCCCTGGCCGCGAGGGGGAGCGCGCGACGCTGAGGGTGCCCCGACCTGGGTGATTCGCGTCTCTTCGGCGTCTCGCTTTTCCGTGGCGGAGACGTTGTCCCACGCGGTGAGGAATACGCGCCGTGCATTGGCGATCGCATTGCATGTCATCACACCGCCATATGCGGCCGGCCGAGCTATGGCGGTAGCGGGCGGCGGTGGGGTCGGGCTCGGTGTAGTCCATGGGAGCAGTATGGTGTTAGTTATACTCACTGTCAATGGGGCTTCCGACAGGGATGCCGAAACCTCGCAGACAGACGATGGTCGGCCATTCCGCATTGCCGGCGAGTTTGGCGATTTGGTACGGCTGTTCCCCTGCAAGCCACGCCTGGAGGTCAGACGCATCGCTTCTCAGCCGTCAGCTCCCGATGCGAACGGACGTTGTTCCTGATCCCGTTGCGGCGCTGTGATGCGCCGCAATGGGATGCGCTCCTAGCCCTTGATGAACGCGAGCAGGTCGCGATTGATCGTCTCGGCTTCCGTGGTCGGCATGCCGTGCGGGAAGTCCTTGTAGGTTTTCAGGGTCCCGTTCCTCAGCAGTTTCGCGGACTGCGGCCCGGATGCGGCGTATGGCACGATCTGATCGTCCTCGCTGTGCATCACCAGCACCGGGACGGAGATCTTCTTGAGGTCTTCGGTGAAATCGGTCTGCGAGAAGGCAACGATGCCGTCGTAATGCGCCTTCGCGCCGCCCATCATGCCCTGGCGCCACCAATTGGCAATGACCGCCTCCGAGGACTTCGCGCCCGCACGGTTGTAACCATAGAAAGGACCGACTGGCAGGTCGCGATAGAATTGCGAGCGGTTGGCGGCAAGTTGCGCCTGCAGGCCATCGAACACTTCTTTGGGAAGGCCGAGCGGATTGGTCGGCGTCTTCAGCATGAGCGGCGGGACTGCGCTGATCAGCGCCGCCTTGGCCACACGGGTTTCGCCATGCCGTCCCAGATAGCGCGTCACCTCACCGCCGCCGGTGGAGTGTCCGACATGGATGGCATTCTTCAGGTCGAGATGGGCCGTAAGGGCTGCCAGGTCGTCCGCGTAATGGTCCATATCGTGGCCGTCGGCGATCTGCGTGGAGCGACCATGGCCACGGCGATCATGGGCGATGACCCGGTAGCCATGATGCAGGAAGAACAGCATTTGCGCGTCCCAGTCGTCGGCCGACAACGGCCAGCCGTGGCTGAACACGATCGGCTGGCCCGAGCCCCAGTCTTTGTAGAAAATGGAGACATTGTCCTTCGTGGTGATCCTGTCCATTTGGTGTCGCTCCCATGGCGATGCGCGGTTGCGGAGACGGCTCGGCAGCGCCGGGGCGCCGAACGGCCAATCAGAGCTGGGCACTCGGTTCATATCCTGCGCTCGCGCGGACGACGACGGCAAGCGAGACCGCGATACGCCGGTGTCGCCCGATCACCGGCGGTGGGCTGGTCCTCGGAACATGGTCCCAGTTCGAGATTGCGCGGAGGCCGACTGAGAGTTCGCGCACTCCCGCCCGCGCCCTGTATGGAATCGCACCGCCAACCCCGCCGCATCCTGCATACGCTTGGCGGGTGCGCGAAGCTGGTTCGCTGCCGTCGTGGCAACTACCGGACGTCCGGTCGCCATGCCGACTCCTTTTGGAACGATGACGAAGAGGGCACCGTTACCTCGCGGATCGGTCCCTGCTTGCTGACTGTTGCGACGATCGGTGTCGTCGGCCGTCCCAAAGCGAGGAACGAGTTACGCCGGCACGTGTAGTGGTGGTTCGTGACGAACCGGATTCGCCGATCAACTGGTGTCGGCACCAAGGTTGGCCGAGAACGCCGAGGCTGCGTTTGCGGCCCTGATATCGATCCGCGTGACGCCATGGTCCGTCCCGTCGGGCCTCGTTCAAATTCGGATCAGGGCAAGACCGGATTCCGGGTCGATCTGCTTCCGGAGATGCACCGGCGCTTCCGTCAGGATGAGTTCGCATGTTGGCCGCACCCGTGCTTCCACCAGATGACCGCCATGGGCACTGCCATCCCGCCGTCCCACGACCACATGCGCATGAACAGTCGGCTTCCCATCCTTGACGGCCACATCGCCGATCAGCGATAGCAATTCGACCTGTTCGTCGAGATCGACGGCCGTCTGGTATTTTTTCGACTCCCAGTCGAACCACGCCAGCCGGGCGCGAGAGAGCGCCCCTATCGCCGTGAAGCTGCTGCCTGCAAGCCCCTGTTCGGCGGCAAATCTGCTGAGCCCTTCAATGATTTCATCGCCGGTGTCGAAGATGAGAACATAGGTTTTGGGTTGGGCCATCAATTGCTTGTGACGCATCGAAATGCTCCGCTCCACGTGCGAGGGGCCGTCCGCATGGACGCCGGGAGCCATACGTCCCAATTGAGGCAAAAACGGGTCGAGGAACTTTCGGACCGAGCCAGGGTTCTGGCAACGGTTTTGACGAGCCTTTGGTGACCATGTCTACGCCGCTTCACTGGACCGACATTGCGCTGCGACTTGCGATCACTGTCCTGGTCGCCCTCCTGATCGGCTACAATCGCAGCGAGCACGGTAAAGCCGCCGGCATGCGCACGATGTTGCTCGTGTGCCTGGCAGCCTCGGTTGCGATGATCCAGGTGAATATTCTGCTTCCTACGGCCGGAAGGGCAACGGATTCGTTTGTGATGAACGATTTGATGCGCCTGCCGCTTGGAATTCTGACCGGGGTTGGTTTCATAGGGGGTGGTGCAATCTTGCGCCGCGGCAGCATGATCGTGGGCGTCACGACTGCCGCAACGCTGTGGCTGGTAACCGTGATCGGCCTGTGTATCGGCGGCGGCCAGATTGCGCTGGGTCTGGCCGCGACCATTCTCGGCCTCTTCGCGTTGTGGGTGCTGAAATGGATTGAAGACGCGTTGCGGCGGGAGCAGCGCGGGCAGTTGGAGATCGAAGTGGATGCCACCGGACCGAGTGAGGCGGAGATCCGGCGCAAGCTGCTCGGTGCGGACCTATCGATCACGGGTTTCCAGGTCGGCTATGCGGCGGCCAGCAAGCATCGCAAGTTCGTATTTGAAGTGCATGAAATCCGTCGCCTCTCGGAGACTGAAACCCCGGATCTCTTCAATGAACTGACGCTCGAGCCCGGTGTCACCGAACTCAATTGGAAACGCGATACTGCGTAGCGTTGAAGCGCGGCACGCAAAGCATTGGGCCGGGCGTCGCATCCAGCACGGTGCCGCGAGAGATGGCCGGGTCACGCCCCGGCCATGACGGTCGGGGAGTGAACGCGCTTGCCCGGTCATCGGGCGGAGTTGCACGGTTGGTCCGGCCATGATGGGCGGGGAAGGCACGCGTTTGCCCGTCCATGAGGGTCGGAGACTGCTGCCTACGTCTCCGGCAATGCCGCGCCCGCTGGACGAGATCACCGCTCGCCATGGCGACGGCAGCTTTTTCCCGCCCGGCGGCGGCAGTGTGGCGGGTGACGGACCGGTTCAGAATCGTTACGACGAGTACGCGCGGTCGTTCAGCCTGGCGGGCGCGCGACGCTCGAGATCGTGCAGTCGGGCGCGGATGGCGACTTCGGTTTCTGGACGGGTTCCAGGATTCCGAGGGGAAGCTCGAGGGCAAGGACAAGCTCGTGCCGATGCGGCTGCGCGTCACCGAGCTTTATTCACGCCGGAACGGTGACTGGAAGCTGATCCACCGTCACGCCGACCCGGCCGCATGATTGCTGCGAAGGAGCGCGGCCGCTGCTGGAATGGAGGACGACATGGTTTCATTCCGCCAACCGACTTCCGATGTGAAGCCGCAGGCAGAAGCTCAGCGCATCCACACTCTCTGGAACGATGCATTGGCAGCCCGAGACGTGGATGAGTACGGCGTGCGCACCCTGACCATCGGCAGTCACCGGCGCTGACCGGCACGGAGGCCTCTGACAGATCGCCGGTCCTGCTTTGCGTCGATCAGCGGAGGGGCATCGCTCAGCCCGTGGGCGGCAGCAGTACGGCCGGGTCCAGCGTGAACAGCTCCTGCGCGCGACCCACGCCCCGAAGCGCGTAACGCCCGACCGAAACGAGCTTTTCTCGCTCCGTCGTCGGCAACGCCGCCGCAAATGCTGGAGATACCAGCACGCCGCGTTCGGCGGAACGGCACATCGCGGCGATCCGGCTGACCTCGTTCACCGCCGGCCCGATGACCGTGAAGTCCAGACGCTGCTCGCTGCCGATGTTGCCGAAAAACACTTCGCCGATGTGCAGCGCGAGATATGCCGATGTCACCGGATCGCCCGCCGCGGCACGGCGCTGGTTCAACGTTCGCATCCCGCATCGCAGTCGCTGCTCGGCACGCAGGGCGGAGCGACAGGCCTGGACCGGATCGGCGGCCTCGAAGATCGCGAGCACACCGTCGCCGATCAACTTGAGAACATCCCCGCCGCCGTCGTGCACGGCCGAGATGACGACGTCGGCGTAGTCGTTGAGCAGGGGAATGACCTGCTCAGGAGCGACGCTGTCGGCGATCGTCGTGAAGCCTTTCAAATCCGAAAACCACAGCACCGCATTGATCCGCTCGGCTGCTCCGCGCAGGATGCGGCCGCTCAGAACGCGCCGCCCCGCACCGCGGCCGAGGTAGACTTCGACCAACGTGCCCGCGATCCGCGCGAGTGAGGCGCATTTGATCGCCAGCGCCGCGGCCGGCACGAGCCGCCGCAAAGCCTCAAGCTCGTCATCGCGAAATCCGTCCGGATGCCGCGTGGCCCAGCTCGAATAGAGGCAATCCATCTCGCCGATCGCGCCCTCGCCCGAAAAGCGGTGGATGAAAGCGACGTAATCGGTCTGACCCTCCGATTTCATTTGGTCGAGCAGGGGGAAGTCGGCGGGCTCACCAAATCCGATTTTCCGACGCAGTTCGTCGCTGCCGGTGATCACAAGATGATAGTATGGGGTCTGCTGCCAATTCGTCGCGGCCTCCCCCTCGTTGGTGCGGCCGTATTCGAACAAACTCCGCTCTTCGACGCCATCATTGCGCCACCGGAAAGCACGTCCCTCGTATATCGGATGCAGGGTATCAATGGCGACAGTCGCGCGAGAGAGCGAAAGTCCGGCTCGCACCGAGCGTTCGCAGAACTGGTCCAGCAGTTCACTTTCCGTCATTCCACGCAGCCCACTCTCGATCAGCCACGCCGTGGTTCGCGCAATCTCGCTGTCGTCCATGCTCCTGTCGTCCCCTCCTCCCGACCCCTCCCGCAAGGGGAGGGGGAAGATCTGGTCACACCTTGACGAACGGGCAGCCGCCATCGGCAAGCGGGCGGAACGACTGCTCCGCCGGGATCGTCTCGATGACGTACTGGTAATCCCAGGGCTTCCTGCTGTCCGCGGGCGCCTTCGCATCGAACAGATACGTCGTGTGGATCTTCCGCCCATCCACCCGCACGAGCCCCTTGCCCAGCACGTCGTCGTCGGTCGGCAACTGCTTCATCATGTCCACTGTCGCCCTGCCCGACGCCTTCGCCTTGTCCGGCCCGCCCACCGCCTCGACTGCCTTCAAATAATGCAGCAGACACGAATACGCCCCGGCGTGCGTCACGCTGGGATAGGCGGTCGGCGTCTTCGGCAGCACGCGCTGGGTGAACGCCCGCGTGCGCTCGTTCAGGTCCCAGTAGAACGGCAGGCACATCAGCAGCCCCTGGCCGACCTCCAGCCCCATGCCGTGCAGGTCCGTCGTCTGCGCCGCCAGCGCCACCATCTTGATGCCGCTCTGCGGCAGCCCGAATTCGCGCGCCTGCTTCATGCAGTTCACGATGTCGGCCCCGCCATTGGCGAACGCGACGACCTGCGCGCCGCTGGCCTTCGCGGTCAGCAGGAAACTGGAGAAATCCGTCACCCCCGGGAATGGATGCCTGGCCACGCCGAGCACCTTGCCACCCGCAGCCTCCACGGCGGCCGTGGAATCGCGCGTCAGCGACACGCCGAACGCATAGTCCGGCGCGACATAGAACCAGGTCTTGAAGCCGGCCTTGGTCAGCGCCGTCGATGAAGGGTGAGTGAGCATCCAGCTGTCGTAGGTCCAGTGCACCATGTTCGGCGAGCAGGATTTGCCGGTCAGGTCGGCCGTCACCGCCCCGGAGTTCAAATGCACTTTGTCCTTCTGGGTGCACAGATTGTTCAGCGCCAGCGCGATGGCGCTGTTGTTCACTTCCAGCACCGCGTCCACGTCGCCGCGATCGAACCATTCCCGTACGATGTTGAGCGCGATGTCGGTGTTGTTCTGGTGATCGCCCACCAGATATTCCACCGCCATGCCCTTGGCCGCCGGGTTGAAGTCCTCGATTGCCTGGCGCGCGCAGGCAACCGACACCGCCCCCGAGTTGGCGCTGTACGGCCCGGAGACATCGGTCAGATGGCCGATCCTGATCGCCGCGCCCGCCCGCGCGGAGCCGATCACCCACGGCGCGGCCAGCCCGGCGACGCCGGTCATCGCAGCCGCGATCGCCCTCCGTCGCGACAGGTTCTTTGCGTTCGTCATCGGACCGTTCTCCCTTTCGGTTTGTTGTTCGCGCAGCATCCTGCGGCCGCTCGGCCAAGGTAGCCGAATGTCGGGACGCCGAGGACCCTCACGATCTCGATCGGCTGTTTCATGTTCCCGCCTACACCCGGTAGTGTCGCCGACGCGACGCCGTTTGGTTTGGGAGGACCGCAATGAACAATCATATCGTCATGACTGTCGCCGGGGCAGCCTGCATCGCGACCGTGGCGATGACCGCGGCGACATGGGCCCAACAGCTCCCGCAAAAGCAGCCTGGCACTGTGGCGGGTCTGGTGGTCATGACCCCCAACGGCGCCGCAACCTGCGCGACATGGGTGCAGTGGCGCGCGCCGGGGGCTCATCCGGTGGACAAGGCGACCATCGAATTCTGGGTTGAAGGCTATCTGTCAGGTCTCGCCGCCGGCAGTCATCGCGACGTGATAGGAACGTTTCACCGCGAGGCACTTGCCGCCTGGCTCGACCGCTACTGCACGGCAAATCCGCAGACGCAGCTTCCCCTCGCGGTCCATGCGCTGGCGGTCCAGATGGTCAAGCATCCCGGAGGGCCGCTATGATGACCCCGATGGCAATCACCGCGACAGGCAGGATTGTGCTTCTCACGCTCGCCGTCGCGCTGGCGTTTTCCGTCATGGGTTGTGCAAACGGTCCGCTTGGCAGCCATGGCGTGGAATACATCCCGGCATTCGATAACCCGCCTCCCGACGAGTAGCCGCTCGTGGTGCATAAGGATTGCTTGCCCTGACGCCGGGGCGGGCCCATTTTGCGCCAATGATCAGGCAGCCCGAACCCAAGGCCGACGTGCTCGCGCGGCGCGACGCCATCGTGGCCGGTCTTCGCCCGCTGTTGGCGGCCGATGCCGTCATCGCCGAGACGCTGCTGCTGAAGCCCTACGAAACCGACGGCCTCACCGCCTACCGCCAGCCGCCTCTCGCTGTCGTCCTGCCCGAGACGACGGAGCAGGTCGCCGCGGTGATGCGGTTCTGCCACCAGGGCGGCATTCGCGTGGTGCCGCGCGGCGCCGGCACGTCGCTGTCCGGCGGTGCATTGCCGATGGAGGACGCGGTGGTGCTCGGGCTGATGCGGATGAACCGCATCCTCGACATCGACTACGCCGACCGCTGCGCCACCGTGCAGGCCGGCGTCACCAATATCGGCATCACCGCCGCGGTGCAGGGCAAGGGGTTCTTCTACGCGCCCGACCCGTCGAGCCAACTCGCCTGCATGATCGGCGGCAACGTCAGCATGAACTCCGGCGGCGCGCATTGCCTGAAATATGGCGTCACTGCCAACAACCTCCTCGGACTGAAGATCGTCACCGTGGAGGGCGAGGTCCTCTCGATTGGCGGCGAACATCTCGACGCGGCGGGCTACGACTGGCTGGGACTGCTGACCGGCAGCGAGGGCCAGCTCGCGGTGGTCACCGAAGTGACGGTCCGCATCCTGCGCTCGCCCGAAGGGGCCCGCGCGATGCTCGCCGCCTTCCGCTCGAACGAGATTGCCGGTGCCTGCGTCGATTCAATCATTTCGTCGGGCATCATCCCGGTGGCGCTGGAGTTCATGGATCGCCCGGCGATCCACGCCTGTGAAGCGTTCGCCCATGCAGGCTACCCGTTGGACGCCGAGGCGATGCTGATCATCGAGGTGGAGGGCAGCCCGGACGAACAGGACGATCTGCTGGCCCGTCTCAGCGCGATCTGCAAGCGGCACGATCCGATCAGCCTGAAGGTGTCGCAGTCGGCCGAGGAGTCGCTGGCGATCTGGAAGGGCCGCAAGGGGGCGTTCGGCGCGGTCGGGCGGATCAGCCCGGACTATCTGTGCATGGACGGAGTCATTCCTACCTCGCGGCTGCCGGACGTGCTGCGGCGGATCGGCGCCATGTCCGACGCCTACGGTCTGCAGGTGGCGAATATCTTCCACGCCGGCGATGGCAATCTGCATCCGCTGATCATGTTTGACGCCAACGACGCCGAGAGCTTCCACAAGGCGGAAACCTTCGGCGCCGACATCCTGAAGCTTTGCGTTGAGGTCGGTGGCTGCCTTACGGGCGAACATGGCGTCGGTGTGGAGAAGCGCGATCTGATGCCGGTGCAGTTCACCGAGAAAGAACTCGACCAGCAGCGCAGGATCAAAAGCGCGTTCGATCCTGGCTGGCTGCTGAACGCGAACAAGGTGTTTCCGCTGCTGGCGACGGTGGGTTCCGGTGTGAACGGCTACGGCGAGGACGCTGGTCGCTGATGCGTCGCGCGAGGTTCTCGAGCCCAGGCATTGCAGCGATGCGCTGCTTCATGCCGTGCCGGTCCGGTGCCATCAGCTTTGCTTCTTCCGGGCATCATCTGCCCGGCGCGCTCCCCAGGAGACCGCAGCATGTCAGAATACCGCAAGGAAACCGATAGCCTCGGCGAAGTTGAAGTTCCCGCCGACAAGCTATGGGGGGCGCAGACCCAACGCTCGCTCGAACATTTCAGCATCGGCACGGACCTCATCCCGCGCGAGATGATCACCGCCTATGCCGTCCTCAAGAAAGCCGCGGCCAATGCCAACCATGCCGGCAAGCGGCTCGACGACAACGTCCACGCGCTGATCGTGCAGGTCGCCGACGAGATCCTGGGCGGACAGCACCACGACATGTTTCCGCTGCATGTCTGGATGACCGGCAGCGGCACGCAGTTCAACATGAACGTCAACGAAGTGATGTCGAACCGTGCCTGCCAGCTTGCCGGCACTGCGCTCGGCAGCAAAACTCCGGTGCATCCCAACGACCACGTCAACATGTCGCAATCGTCCAACAACTCGTTCCCGTCCGCGATGTACATCGCGGCAGGACTCGGCGTGACGCAGCGCCTTATCCCCGCCGTGCGCGCGCTGCACGACGCGATCGCGGCAAAGGCCGGCGAATGGCAGGACATCGTCAAGATAGGCCGCACCCACATGCAGGATGCGACGCCGATCACGCTCGGGCAGGAATGGTCGGGCTATGCGGGCATGCTGCAGGACGATCTGGAGCGGTTGGACGACGCCATGAAGGGCGTCTATCGGCTGGCGCTCGGCGGCACCGCGGTGGGCACCGGGATCAATGCCGCGCCCGGATTTGCGGAAGCGGCGGCGGCGGAGATCGCGCGGCTGACCGATCTGCCGTTCGTCAGCGCACCGAACAAGTTCACCGTGCAGGGCTCGCATGACGCGCTTGTGCATCTGTCCGGCACGCTGCGGACGCTGGCGGTGTCGCTCTACAAGATTGCCAACGACATCCGGCTGATGTCGTGCGGGCCGCGCGCGGGATTTGCGGAATTGCTGATCCCGGAAAACGAGCCGGGCTCGTCCATCATGCCGGGCAAGGTCAATCCGACGCAGGCCGAGGCGCTGAGCATGATCGCCGTGCAGGTGATGGGCAACGACGTGGCGGCCGGGTTCGGTGGCGCCGGCGGCTATCTGGAGATGAACGTTTACAAGCCGCTCATCATCTTCAACATCACGCATTCGATCACCATCATGACCGACGGGTGCACGAACTTCCGTAAATTCCTGGTCGAGGGGACCAAGCCAAATCTGAAGAAGATCCAGGAATACGTGGACCGTTCGCTGATGCTGGTGACTGCGCTGGCCCCTGTCATCGGGTATGACAAGGCTTCGAAGATCGCGCACCACGCGATGGACAGGGACCTGACGCTGAAGGCCGCGGCGCTCGACCTGGGCTACGTGACGGAAGCGGAGTTCGACCGCGTTGTCGATCCGACCAAGATGGTCAAGCCGTATGTGGCCAGCGCAACCTAGGCCGATTTGAATCGTGCTTCACTTCAAACGCGGAGGCTGATGCTCATGTCCGACTCCAGCCATCGGGCGCTGACAGGCGACGCGCTTTTGCGCGACCCGCACCTCAACCGGGGCAGCGCGTTCCCGCTCGCGGACCGCCGCGCGCTCGGCATCGAAGGGCTACTGCCGCCGGCGGCCGACACGCTCGAGATCCAGATCGCGCGGGTGCACACGCAGCTTGCCGTGCTCGACAGCGACCTGCAGAAATACCTGTTCCTCAGCGATCTGCAGTCGCGCAACGAGGTGTTGTTCTACGCCGTGCTGATGTCGGACGCGGCAACCTTCATGCCGCTGGTCTATACCCCGACGGTGGGTGAGGCATGCCAGAAATTCGACCACATCTTCCGCGCCTCGCGAGGTCTCTATCTGCCGATCACAGCGAAGGGGCGGCTGCGCCAACTGCTCGCCAACTGGCCGCAGCCGGACGTGCGCTTCATCGTGGTGACGGACGGCGAGCGCATCCTGGGCCTCGGCGATCTCGGCGTCGGCGGCATGGGCATCCCCGTCGGCAAGCTCGCCCTCTACACCGCCTGCGCCGGCGTGCCGCCGCAACTGACGCTGCCGATCACGCTCAACGTCGGCACCAACAACCACGAGTTGCTGGAAGACCCGCTGTATCTCGGCCTGCGGCAGAACCGCGTGCGTGGTGCGGACTACGACGCCTTCATCGACGAGTTCGTGCAGGCGGTGCAGGAGCGGTTTCCGAAATGCTGCCTGCAATGGGAGGATTTTGCCAACATCAACGCGGTGCCGATTCTGGAACGCTACCGGGACAGGATCTGCACCTATAACGACGACATCCAGGGCACCGCCGCGGTCGCCCTCGCCGGTATCCTGGGAGCGTTGCGGCTCACAAAACAGAAACTTGTCGAGCAGCGCTTCCTGTTCCTGGGCGGCGGCTCAGCCGCCACCGGCATTGCGGAACTGATCAGCGAGGCGATGGCGCTGGAGGGCCTGCCGGTCGAGCAGGCGCGCGGCCGAAACTGGCTGTTCAACGTCAATGGCCTGATGGTCACCTCGCGCACGGACCTCGCCGAATTCCAGAAGCCGTTCGCGCACGAGCATGCACCGGTCAGCTCGTTCGTCGCGGCGGTGGAGGCGATCAAGCCCACCGCCATCATCGGCGTCAGCACGGTCCCGAAACTGTTCAATCAGGCGGTGATCGAGGCGATGGCCCGGATCAACGAGCGGCCGATTATCTTCCCGTACTCCAACCCAACGTCGCGTTCGGAATGCACGGCGGAGGAAGCCTACAAATGGTCCGACGGCCGCGCGGTCTTCGCCAGCGGCAGTCCGTTCCCACCGGTGGAGATCGACGGCAAGCGGCTGGTCCCCGGGCAGGGCAACAACGTCTATATCTTTCCAGCAATGGGCATGGCCGTGCTGGCGACGGAAGCCAAACGGGTCACTGAAGCGATGTTCATCATTGCCGCCCGTGCCGTCGCCGAGCAGGTCACCGACGCCAATCTGGCGGTCGGCCTGATCTACCCACCGACCAGCAACATCTTCGACGCGTCGCTGCACACCGCCGCACGGATCGCCGAATACATCTTCGACCACGACCTTGCCGGTGTGCCGCGCCCGGCGGACATCGATGCCCATGTGCGGGCCCGCGCATACAAGCCCATCTACCCTGCGCCGGCCTACCCCGCGTCGGTCTGAACGCGGCGTGGCGGACCTGCTCGCCCCGGATGCGGCACAGGTCGAGGACGTTGCCCACCTGTCGCTCCTGGTCGGACGCCTGCTGTTGCTGAACGGCGCCGATACCGAGGCCGTGCAGACGGCGGTCATGCGCTTCGCCGCGGCGTTCGGCTGCGAAGCGCATCTGATGGTGACCTACGAAGCGCTGCTGCTGACCATCGTCGCCGGCGACCATTTCCGCACCAAGATCGGCCACCGGGTGCCAGCGATGAATGTCGGCCTGACGGCGATCGACGCGGTCAACCGCCTGGTGAACCAGGCCGAGAACGGCCGGATGGGTCTGGCGGAGGCGCGGGCTGGGCTGGATGCCGCGGAACACCGGCCCCCGGAATATGGACGCTGGCTCGTCATCGCCGCGCTCGGCCTGACCGCCGCCAGCCTGAGCCGGCTGTTCGGCGGCGACTGGCCGACATTCGCGATCGCGTGGCTTGCCGGGGCGGCCGGGACATGGTTGCGCCTGGACCTGGGGCGACGCCGCGTCAATGCGATCACCGTCCCGTTCGCCGCCGCCACCTTGAGCGGCATCATCGGCGGCGGCGGCGTGCTGTTGGGCGCGAGCGGTACGCCGTCGCTTTGCCTGGTCGCGCCCGGAATGATCATCGTGCCTGGCGTGCCGTTCATCAACGGCGTACTGGACATGATTCGCAACCACATGACCCTGGCGGTCAGCCGCCTGGCTTTCGCGGGCGTTGTCACCACGGCGATCGCATTCGGCCTGTTCGTCGCCACGGCGCTGACCGGCGTGACCATCCCGGTGGAAGCGCCGGCACGAGCGATCGGGGTGCCGGAGGACGCCCTGTTCTCGGCGCTCGCAGCGCTCGGCTACGCCTTTCTGTTCAATGTCCCGGCGCGCGTGGCATGGGCGTGCGTCGTGTGCGGCATCGCCAGCCACACCACACGGACGTTCTGCGTGCACGTGGGGATCGACATCATCGTCGGCACGCTCATCGGAGCGCTGATGACGGGGTTTCTGGCACAGGCGTTCGCCCGGTTCTTTCATGCGCCCGCCGCCACTTTCGCCTTTCCTGGCGTGGTGGCGATGGTACCCGGCGCCTATGCCTTCCGGGCTGCCATCGGCTGCATCCAGATCGTGCAGCAGAGCGCCGCGCCGCCATTGGTGGCCGAGACACTGGCATTGGGCATCACGATCGTGCTGATGGTTGGGGCCATCGCCATCGGCATTGCCGTCCCAGCCGTTCTATTCGCGCCACGCAGGATTCAATGAGCCGCCACGTTCCCCGCGTGTGCGGTCGAACTCCCGAGACGGGACGTTCAGGCTGGGCCTGGCGGCACGGTCACTCGGGCGGCGGCACGTCGACGCTCGCGATGCGGGGCGAGCGCGCGGTTGACAGCCTCCGGCTCTTTCGCGATCACGCGCAGCAAGGTTGACGCGGGACCTGAGGGAACCCGCCGGCCCTGTTCGTACTGCTGCACGGTGTCGACGCTGAAGCCGAACATGAGCGAGAACTGTGACTGGCTCAGTTCGAGCCGCGCTCGCAGCGCACGCACCTCTTCGGGCTTGGTCGGCGGGTAAACCGGGACAGCCTGCGCGAGTTCCTCATCGGTCATCGCACCACCGTCTTCCTCAGCCCATCGTTCGATGTCCTCCTCGCTTGGCTGCGGCCGGGCTGCCAGATCCGCGAGCAACTTCTTACGGTCCGTGTCAACCGGGGTACGCCGCACGATAGACATATCGCTCTCTCCCGTTCGCGTCCCGCAGGCTGATGATCCGGCGCGCGCCACCATGGTCGGTGTAAATGCAGACCGGCACTCTGCCTCTGGCCCGACCAAGGCTATCATCCGCTTCTCGCCATAATTCCGCCGGTCATCGATCTGACCGATGATGAAATTCTGGAAACAGCTCTTCTGCCAGCCTGAATGGCAACCCGCGCTCGACATGGTTTCGTTCGCTCTTGGCCTTGTCCCACACGAAGTCCATGGCACTATACGTCAAAGACAGGCGGGTGAAACGGCCGCGCGGTCGAAGCCGGTCGTGTGACAGTTGGCGAGCCAAATGCTACCTACCGGATCGCCTTCCCACATTGGCCCCCAACCCATTGATTTGCGCTTAATGCCCGAAAGCCTCCGCATTGGCTGAGCCAGCAGGATCTGCATGAGCGACTTGCTCGCGCCGTCGGACGAGGCGGGTATCGCCGCGGCGGTCGCCGAAGCTGGTGCCGCTCACGAGCCACTCCTGGTGTTGGGCAATGGCACCAAGTCCGGCATGCTGCGGCCGGTCCAGGCAGCGCGCAGCCTGTCCCCCCGCAACCATGCCGGCATCACGCTGTACTCTCCGAACGAACTGGTCATCTCCGCGCGCGCCGGAACGCCGATGGCAGACATCGAGGCCACCGTGGCCGAGCGTGGTCAGCACGTCATCGCCGAACCGCCCGATCTCGCCTCGGTGTTCGGCGTGGCGCGGCCGCAGACGGTTGGCGGCGTGGTCGCGACCAACCTGTCCGGTCCCCGCCGCGTCGCCTGGGGCGCGATGCGTGACCACGTGCTCGGCATCCGGGCGGTCACCGGGCGCGGCGAGGTGATCCGCTCCGGCGGGCGCGTGCTGAAGAACGTGACCGGCCTTGATCTGTGCAAGCTGCTCGCCGGCAGCCACGGCACACTGGGCGTGATCACCGAGGTGACGCTGAAGGTACTCCCGGCACCCGAAGCGGTCGGCACCGTCGTATTGGCCGGCCTGGATGCAGTGTCCGGCGTGGCGGCACTCTCCGCCGCGCTCGGCTCGCCGTTCGGCGTTTCCGCCGCGGCGTGGTTGCCGCCTGACGGGTCGGCACGCTTACCGGCGCTCGCCGCGTCTGGTGGTTCCGTCACCCTGGCGCGCATCGAAGATTTCGCTGCGTCGGTGACCTATCGGACCGCCCGTCTGCGTGAGGTGCTGAACCATGCTGGTGCGGAGATCCTTGATGATGCGGCGTCGCGTGCGGTGTGGCGGGCCGTCCGCGACCTCGAACCGTTGGCCGCGAGCGCGGATGATGCGATCTGGCGGGTATCGGTGCGGCCATCAGCCGGTCCCGCCGTGCTCCGCGCCGTGATCGACGCTTTCGGCGCGAACGGCTTCCTCGACTGGGGCGGCGGTCTGGTCTGGATCGCCGGTCCCGCGACCGCGGCGGCACATGCCGTGGTGGAAGCTGCCGCGCGGGGTGCCGGGGGCACCTGGATGCTGATGCGCGCGGCCGAACCGCTCCGGGCGGCGGTTGATGTCATCCCACCCGAGCCGGAGCCGCTGGCGCGGATCACACGGCGCGTGAAGGCTGCGCTCGACCCGCTCGCAATCCTCAATCCCGGCCGGATGTACGCAGGGCTGTAGGGCGAATGAACATTCCCACGGCCGCCATAGTGCCGCTGTTCCTTATCAGCTTCGTACTGTTGGCCTTCCAGTATTTCCGGATCAATCCGGACCGCCGGCTGCTCAATCTGCACTTTGGGCTTATGATAGGTGCGATCGTGTTTGCGCTGGTGCAGGTTGCATACCCCGGTTGGCCACAGTCGATGGTGTTGTTGGTGGTTGGCCTGTGTTGGCTCGGCTTCTCGCTCTATCTGTTGCGCTTGATGCCGCCTCCCAGGCACTGACCCATGCAGACCAGTTTCACCCCCGCGCAGTTGCGCGATCCCGATGTGGCTTCGTCCAACCAGGTGCTGCGGAGCTGCGTGCATTGCGGCTTCTGCACTGCGACCTGTCCGACATTCCTGTTGCTGGGCGATGAACTCGACAGCCCGCGCGGGCGCATCTACCTGATCAAGGACATGCTGGAGGCGGGCCGTCCCGCCACCGAGGAAGTCGTTCGTCACGTCGATCGCTGTCTGTCCTGCCTGGCCTGCATGACCACCTGCCCGTCCGGCGTGAACTACATGCACCTGGTCGATCACGCCCGGCGCTATATCGAGGACACCTACCGCCGCCCCTGGCACGACCGGATGCTCCGCGCGCTGCTCGGTGCGATCCTGCCGCGGCCGGCGGTGTTCCGCCTGGCGTTGGCCGCGGCCCGGTTCGGGCGTCCGCTCGCGTCGCTAATACCTGCCTCGGGACGCATCGGTCGCCGCCTTGGCGCGATGCTGGCGCTGATGCCCGACCGGCTGCCGGCGCGGAGCCCGATCGAGACCCCGCGGATCCATGCGGCCCAGGGCGAACGCCGCGCCCGCGTGGCTCTGCTGGCCGGATGTGCCCAGCAGGTGCTGGCCCCGCCGATCAACGAGGCGACGGTCCGGCTGCTCACGCGGCTGGGCGTGGAGGTGGTGGTGGCACAAGGCGCCGGTTGCTGCGGCGCGTTGACCCATCACATGGGACAGCACGCGGCGGCGATGCGCAGCGCGCGGGCCAACATCGCGGCGTGGAGCAGGGAAATCGAGGGCCCGGGGCTGGACGCCATCGTTATCAACACCTCCGGCTGCGGCACGACGGTAAAGGACTATGGCTTCATGTTCCGCTCCGAGCCGGAACCGTGGCGCAGCCGGGCGGCAAAGATCTCCGCCACGGCGTGCGACATCAGCGAATTTCTTGTGCGCTTCGGCTACGCCCCAACGCGCGGGACGCCCGACCTTGCCGTCGCCTATCACTCCGCCTGCAGCCTCCAGCACGGCCAGCAGGTCACCGCGGAACCGAAGGCGTTGTTGCAACGCGCCGGTTTCACCGTGGTCGAACCGGCGGAGCCGCACATCTGTTGCGGCTCCGCGGGCACCTACAATCTGCTGCAGCCAGAGATTGCCGATCGTCTGCGCGAGCGCAAGCTCGGCAATCTGCGCGCGACGAACCCGGACCTGATTGCAGCCGGCAATATCGGCTGCATCACGCAACTTGGCGGCGGCGGACTCCCGGTGGTGCACACGATCGAGCTGCTCGACTGGATGGCCGGCGGACCGCGGCCGGCGGCACTCGCGAAACTGCGAAGCCGGGAGCCCACCTGAATGCTTGCGCGGGCGGCCCCCACCGCGCCAGCATCGCTGATGCGACGGATCCTTCTGCCGATCCTGCTGCTGCTGTGTGCGCTCCCGGCATTCGCCCAGAACACTGGGGGACCTGCCGCGGAAAAACGCGCGGCGCTCGACAAACTGCTCGGCACGCTCAAATCCGCACCCAACGAGGAGGTTGCCGGCCCGCTGGAACAGCAAATCAGACAGCTCTGGCTGAATGCCGGCACCCCGGCGGTGACGCTGCTGATGAGCCGAGGGCTGCGCGAGATGAAGGCGGACGCGACCCCGGATGCCATCGAGGACTTCACCGCCGCGATCACACTCGATCCGAACCTGGCGGAAGCGTATCATCAGCGCGCCATTGCCCGCTATTCGGCGGGTAACTCGGCAGGTGCGATCGCCGACATCCAGGCGACGCTGCAGCACGAACCGCGCAGCTTTTCCGCGCTGGAGACGCTTGCTGCCATCGCCGAGTCACGCAAGGACTGGAAGGGCGCCTACGACGCCTGGCAGAAGGTGCTCGAGATCGACCCCAAAACCCCCGGCGGTCAGGAGCGCCTGAAAGACCTGCGGCGCCACGCACTCGGCGAGGAAGCGTAGCGGGCGCTCAAAGGCCCGCGAGTCATCGCTTCATGCCGGAGCGAACACATCCTCATGCGCGGACGCGGTGCGTTGCGGCGGCGGCGCGGCGAACAGCGCATCCCGATGCAGCACCGGCACAACGCGATCGGCGAACAGACGCATGTTCAGCTCGCCTTCCTCGTGCGGCATGCCGCCATAGGAAAAGTCGGCGATGAGGTGATCGGTACCGGTCAGCGCGCGCAGTTCGGCGATCTGCTGGATGCAGTCGTCCGGCGTTCCGACGATCTGGATCCGCACGTAGAATTCCGTCGCCTTCTGCCGCGCCGCTTCTTCCTTCATCTTGGCGTAGGTCTTGGTCATCTTGCCGTAGGCCTCGTAGCCTTTGACATCGGCCAGATGCCCGTCCGAGAAGTGGTAGTGGTTGTCGATCGAATCCCACTTCCGACCGAGATACGTCATGGCGCGTTCATGCGCCTCGTCACGGCTTGCGGCGCAGGAGACGTTGGTCAGGATGATCGGCGGCGGCGGCACATGTCCCACCGCGCCGGCGACTTCGCGGAACCGATCGATGTCGGCCGCAGCCTTCGGCCATTCGTTCTGCATGATCACCATCATGCCGAAGCCGAGTTTCGCCATGATCTCGGCTGATTCCGGCGTGACAGACGACACGAAGAACCGCCTCTCCGGGTTGGAGATCGGTCGCGGGCGGATAGAGGTGCGGGGAATTTTGTAATGTTCGCCCTGCCATTCAAATTCCGGTTGGCTGAGCGCAAGGCGAATGAGCTGTGCCGCTTCGACGAAGCGCGGGCGCGCCTCCTCCATCGGAATGCGGAAGCCGGCGTATTCGACCGACGCAGCACCTCGGCCGAAGCCGAACAGGCAGCGCCCGCCGCACAGCACGTCCAGCAGCGCGATCTGTTCGGCGACGCGGATCGGGTCGTGCCATGGCAGCACGATGACTGCGGTGCCGAGTGCAATGCGCTTCGTTCGGCCGGCGAAGTAGCTCAGCAGCTGCGTCGGCGCAGGCGACATCGAATAGCCGGTGAAGTGGTGCTCCAGCGCGAAGATCGAGTCATAGCCGAGCGGCTCGGCGAGATCGCCGAGTTCCAGATGGTCGCGGTACACGGCGACATCCGATCGTTCCGCTTGGGCCAGAATGCTGAGTGATACACCGATCTTCATCGCCGTGGCCTCCTGCGCAATTTGCAGGAGTGTGTCAGGATGGCGAGTGAAGGTGAAGGGTCTGCAGCATGACACACCATTTTGGCGTTCTCATTCCGTCCACCAACACGACCGTCGAGATCGAATACAACCGACTGCTGCCGCCGACCTTGCAGGCACATGTTGGACGACTGCTCAGCAGCGGGGCGGGTCCGTTCTCGCCGAGCCTGGACGCCGACGTCGACCACCAGGCGCGTCTGCTCGGCACCGCAAAGGTCGAGGTAATCAGCCTCGCGCAGACATCGGCCAGCCTGTTCGCCGACGACTACGATGCGACCGTCACGCAGCGGATGAGCAAGGGAGCCGGCGTTCCGGCGATCACCTCGGCGCAGGCGATCGGTCAAGCGGTGCGGGCGCTGGGCGCGCGGCGGATCGCGTTGGTGTCACCCTATTCGCAACCGGTGCTAGAGCGGGCGAAGCACTACTACCAGACCAAGTACAGTCTCGAAGTTCTGGCGCTGGAGGGTTTCGCCGCGACGGATTCATACATGATCGGCAAGCTTGGCCCGGAGAACGCACGCGACGCATTCGCGCGGATCGAGCAGCCGGAGATCGAGGTCCTCGTGGTCCCGGGCGGCAACTTTCCGACGATGTCGTTCGTACCCGCCTGGGAGCGGGAGTTTGGCAAACCCGTGGTCACCACCAATCAGGCTGCGTTGTGGGCGATGATGGAGATCATGGGCGTCAGCGACCCGTTGCCAGGATTGGGACGGCTGCTGGAGGAGATGCCGAAGCGCTGACTACGGCATCTCCTCCGCGCGTTCAGACCGTGATGTAGCGATGGAAGAAAGCAGCAGCCGGGGCAAATGAACCCGCCCCCGCCTTCTTCGCATTGTCGACATATAGCAGATCGATTTCGCCGCCCGCCTTACGGTAGTCGTTGACGAACCGCTGTGGCTCATGCTCGGGGCCCGCGTAGTCCGGATCATGATAGTCGTGCACGATGTCGGGTTGCCCTTGGAGCCACAGCGCCGGCGGTGTCTGCACCTTCTCGCCCCGCTCCAGGATCAGGATCGGATTACCCTCGGCCATCGCCGCCTCGTTCTTCCAATAGGTCTCGTGCCGCTGCGGGATGCTACCGACCCATGCAGGCGGATTGGCCGAATTGCGCGCCTTCAACGCATGGCGATAGCGCGACAGCGGGCTGATCACCGGCCACAGCATGGCCACCGCGCGCACCGTCGCATCCACCGCAGGTGCCGCTGACGGCAACTGGATCGCCGCATAGCGCGGATCGCTCGGTCGCATCGCCGCCAACATGCCGAGATGCCCACCGCTCGACTGGCCCGCGATGCCGATCAGGTCGGCGCGCGTGTTCAGATCGGACGCGTGTGCCTTTGCCCAACGGATCGCATAGTTGATGTCGGCAAGTGACGTTGGATAGCCATCTTCCGCATGGCGGAAATCAATCGCCATCACCGCCAGTCCGGCGCGAGCAAAGCCCTCGGCATAAATCTGACACTCGTTCAGATCGCCGTTGCACCAGGCGCCTCCATGCACTTCAATGATTGCCGGGAAAGGCCCCTTGCCCTGCGGCTTGAACAGCCGCGCCATGAACTTCCGGTCACCGTGCCGGAGGTACTCGACGTCCTGCGTGGTATATTCGAAGGTCGGCATCGGACTTTCTCCCTTTGAACAGCTGCCAGAGATACCCGGCTCAAGCCCGGGCATGACGCTGCGCGTCAGCCTGCGGCAGATCGAGCCGCACCGCAACGGCTGCGCTGGCGATCACCGCCACGTCGCTGGACGTCTCGTCCGGCACATCCAGCCCACCCTTGACCACCTTCACGGTAACCTCGCCGTGCGGCAGCGATGCTTTCACCGCGGCCGCATCGACCTTCTCCGGCTGCTGCACGCCGATCGTGACCTCTACCTGCATGCGGCGGGAATCCAGCCCGAAGCTGCGGATCAGGCTCAGTGAACTGTGGTGGAGAGCATCCTGCACCGCCCGCAGCGCGGCCTTGGTGTAGTCGCCGCCATGCAGGTCGTTGCCGGTGCCCATTTCCAGGATGACGCGCTTCGCCATGTTTCCGCCCCCCTCAGACATCGAGCCGCACGACGGCGGCGGCGTTGGCGATCACCGTGGAACTGGTGCCGGCATCGTTAAGGATCTCCAACCCGCCCTCGACCACGGTCACCGTTCCCGTGCCATGCGGCAGCACCGCGAGCACGGCCGCCTTGTCCACACGTTCGGGCTTCGGGACGCCGATGGTCACCTCGACCTGCATCGAATTGACCGGCAGTCCCACCGCGTCCGCGACACTCAGCGAATTGTGCCACAGCGCATCGCGCAATGCGCGCACCGCCGCCTTGGTGTAATCCGCGCCGCGTATGTCGGTGCCCATGCCGATCTGCAGCACCATGCGTTTCCAGGCCATGTTCGTCCCCCTCGCTACACTGAAACCGGCGCCACACCGGGCCGCGCCGTCAAGGCCTCACGCGCCGCGTCCGCGAACGCCGCATCCTTGGGCAGCACCACCGCGGCCGAGCGCACACGATGCGTCGCTGGATCGATGCCCGGCGGCGGCTCGCCCTTCTCCAGCGCCCGCGCCGCACGCAACAGTCGCTGTCGAGCCATGATTATGCCGTTGTCGGTCGAGAGCAGGTGTTCGCGCGTGCGGTCCATGATCGGCCCCATGCTCTCTTGCAGCGACGCGTCCTGCATGGCGATACCCGCGACGCCGCTGTACGTCGCGCCCGCCCGCTGCGCAGCGCGATCGAGCAGATAGTCGTTGTCGCGGTTGGCGACGGGGATATACGTGCCGGGAATGGTGCGGGTATGGATGCCCTTGCCGTCGCGCATCGCCTGCACCTCGGCCTGCGTCAATGCCCGCGTCGGATGGTAGTCGAAACTCCACGCCCAGCAGTTCTCGTCGTCGATCGGAATCCAGAAATGCCCGTGCACCGGATGGTTGCCGCGCGGCGGGATCATGGTGAACGACGGCATGCACCACGGCGTGATCCGCCAATAGTATTGTTGGTCCTCGGCATTGCGCCGCGCGCCGATGAACAGGCCGGCCGGCTGGTCCACCACCTCGAACACAGGCATCGCGTCACCCATATTGTACTGGTTGCCGCGCGAGCCCACCATCAGCGGATCGGTCCGCAGCGCATCGCGATGCAGCCACGACACGTGGCTGGAATCGATGCCGCCCTCCATTGCCTGCAGCCAGTTGCAGTATTGCAGCCGCTTCGATGTGTAGGTCTGCTCCGGGGGCACCATCGCGAACTCGAATTCCGGCAGCGGTGGCTGATGTTCCGGCGGCCCCATGTAGGTCCACAGCACGCCGCCGCGCTCGACCAGCGGATAGGAGCGCAGCCTGATCCGGGCGCGAAAGCCGCTTGCTTCCGGCTCCGACGGGATTTCCACGCACTGCCCGGTCGCGTCGTACTTCCAGCCGTGATACGGACACCGCAGCCCACACTCCTCGTTGCGGCCGAACCACAGCGAGACGCCGCGATGCGCGCAGAACTCGTCGAGCAGACCGTAGCGCCCTTCGGTGTCACGAAAAGCGATCAGCTTCTCCGACAGCAGCCGCACGCGCACCGGAGGACAGTCGTTCTCCGGCAGTTCCTCGGCGAGCAGCGCGGGTATCCAGTAACGGCGGAACATCTCGCCCATCGGCGTTCCCGCCGATGTGCGGGTCAGCAGATCATTCTGTTCGCTGCGAAGCATGGCTATCTCCTTCGCTGGTCACGTCGATGCACACCTGCCCGTCGATCAGGTGCGCCTCCCAAACCCGCAACGAAACCGTACATGGCGGCGCACTGGGGCGGCCGGTGGGAATATGGAAGCGCCCCTGGTGGAACGGACATTCGATCTCCTCGCCATCGACAAATCCTTCGGTGAGCGATCCGGGACCATGGGTGCATGCGTCCTGCGTAACGTAGTGACGGTCTCCCACCCGGAAAACCGCAAATGCAGTGTCGTGGGTTTCCACGCGCACAGGCGTGTCGTCCTCCACATCGGCAGCAGCGCACAGCGCCGTGAGTTGGCTATCGTCCGGCATGGTCGGCAGGCTAGTCGCGGACAGCGGAAACGCCTAGCCTGACGGCCGCAGCGAGCGAGGCTCCGCATGCTTTATACCGGCGGCTGTCACTGTGAAAACATCGGCGTGAAGCTGCGGCTTTCGCGATCCCCCGAGCAGATGGCGTTGCGCTCCTGCTCCTGCGCGTTCTGCCGCGCCCACGGGACGCGGACGCTCTCCGACCGCGACGGCCTGGTGGAGATAACCGCCGGCGACTGTTCGCTGGTCGAGCGCTATCGGTTCGGCTCGCGCACCGCCGACTACCTGCTCTGTCGCCGCTGCGGCGTCTATGTCGGCGCGGTCTGCGAGACCCGCACCGGCCTGCGTGCCGTTCTCAACGTGAATTGCCTGGCCGATCGCGCCGCATTCACGCAAGCTCCGGCCGCGCCCGACTACGACGGTGAATCCACTGACACGCGGCTGGACCGCCGCTCGACAAATTGGATGCCGGCGGTTCTAGAACTGTCGTGATGGGTATGTCCCGGATCAGGTCCGGGCGGATACCCATCCCCGCCGGCGTTATCACCGGCACATTCATTCACAGGCGCGGCCCATTGGAGCAGGCGAACCGCGGCAAGCCAAACGGGCCGATAAGCTGCCTTGCGTTGTTTTTGGCAGTTACACGTAGTTGGTGATCATCTTGGCGGGTGCTTTCGTTGCTACTTGATGTCGCATTCTGCTCGCCCGCGCAGTTCGGCCTTCGACGCCGTCCAGCACCACTCAGGACGCGCCGGCTTTGTCGGAGCTGTTGCCGCGACAACCGTCACAGGCGCGGCAGGAGGCGGTATCGTTGCAGCCTGCGCCTGGGCAACCGGCACCGCATCGGCCGTACATGGCTTGCCGCTTGACACCATGGCTTGGTGCACGTGTTCATCCTGGCACATCAGTTCGTACGCAACCTTGGTCTCGCCCATGTTGAACATCAGGGCCGCCTGTTGCCGACGTTCGCACGCCTTGTCTGCCCACGTGCCCCCCAACGCGAGGCCGAAGCCCGGCAAGGCAACGCCGCCCGAGGCGCCGACCGCGCACGGATTGCCGCCCACGACGCTTGGAGGAATGACCTCCGGCGTATTCCGAATGGTGTAGCTGCCGCCGTAGTTGAGACTACCGCCCCCGGTGGTGCCGGTTGACGAATTGCCGGTGCTGCCGGTTGATCGATCGCCGCTGCTGCCGGTACCACCGCTTCTCGTGCTGCTGCTGTTGCCGGAGTTGTCTACGCCGGCATAACCGGAAACGGTCACGTTGGTCGTATTGCCGACCGCCGCCGCTCGCGAGGCTGACCGTGTATTTGAGGTCGCCTTCGCGCCGGAATTGCTGGACGAGGCGCCGTTGCCGATCGGGTTGCCGATGACGTTGACCTTGGGGTTGGAAACCGATTTTGATTGCGATCCGGATGCGGTGTTCACGGTCGCATTGGATCCGGAGTTCGATTGCGACGTTTGCGCATAGGCCGTACCGCTCAGCATCGCCAATGCGGTGGCGGCGAGAAGGAAATGTTTCATTGAGGCTCTCCTATGCCTGGGGCGGATTTTAGCCGCCCCAGCGCATCGTTGCAGAGCCGGTTTATTGCCGACTCAGACAGTCCGGTTCAACGAACCGACGGCATTGGCGGATGCTTCGGCTGCTCCACCTTGATCATCCCACCAAGGTTCGCGTTGGAAGCAGTCGCCGCGGAACCGCCGGCCGCCTGGCTGGTCTGTTGACCGCCAGCGATGCCGGTTGCGGCGTTGCTGTGCTTGCTGTTGTCGGCGAGCCCACCGGCAACCGTGCCGCCGATATTGATCTGCTGCGCGGTCGTGTTGGTGAACGAGCCCTTCGGTCCGGCGGTAGCGCCCGCCGCGGTCTGGACCTGGGTGTAGTTGCCCGACACCGCACCGGTAACGACGGCGCCGTTGCCGCCGACCTTTGCGCCGGCCATGGTGCCCTGCTCACTGGCGACACCAGCGGTCGAACCGGCCGCGGTCTTCGCGAGATTGACGTTGCCTGCAATCGTCTGACCGAAGGCGGGTGCAAAAGCGAAGGGGGCAAGAATAGTCGCAGCCAAAAGGAACTTACGCATGATGAGTCTCCTGTCGTTGATGCGCGGTCTGCGCACATGGGAAGCTGCGATACGCACAATGCGCAGGGCCGAGTCCCACGGATCAAAGTAAAACCAGTCAAAAGGATTTCTGGCTGGGGTAGAACCTGTTGGTGAATACTTCGTCCTGTGACAAATTATCCACCGCCAGTCTTGAAGCTTTGTCCATTTGGACTTTGCTCCCCCGAGCTCGGTATCGGTATAATTAACCAATCGTAAATAGATTGCAATGGTTAACAAATTTCTGGATTCGGACAAAAGAAGATGTGGCTGAAGTGCCACGCTTCACAGAGCGCCACACGCTTCGAATCTTATGGTGTTGAGCACAGTCTCGCGTTGTGAGCGGCCTGCCAGGCCGATCCGGCCACGCTGTGCCGGTCAGTCAGGGATGCGCGCCTCACGGCACTCACATGACGCAGCGCAAAAATACGCTCTAATTTACCACTATTGTGTGCGTTTTTGATCCAGATCAATGCGCGGAGCGGGAAATTGGTGGGTGGTTGCGACGGCGGCTATCACCCCGAAATGGCCTTTTCAGACGTGGCAGCGAATGGCGTGCGCTCCGCCACGAATTGGCGGAGACTGGAACGCGACACAGCGACTTCTACTGCTGCGCCTGGCCGTACAGATGGCACGCGACAAACCGGCCCGCGACGGGCGCCAGCACCGGCTCCTCCCGGCCGCAGCGCGGCATGGCCTGCGGGCAGCGCGGGTGAAATCGACATCCGGATGGCGGGTTCAGCGGACTGGGCACCTCTCCCGGCAGGATGATCTCCTCGCGCCGTTCGTCCGGATGGCTCGGCAGCGCGGCGGAAAACAGCGCCTCGGTGTAGGGATGCTTCGGCGCCCGGGCGAGCGTTCGCGCATCGCCCATCTCGACGATCTTGCCAAGATACATCACCACAATCGTGTGGCTCATGTGCGCGACAGCGGCGAGGTCGTGGGCGATGAACAGATAGGACAGTCCCATCTCCTCCTGCAGGTCGCGCAGAAGGTTCAGTATCTGTGCGCGGATCGACACGTCCAGCGCCGACACCGGCTCGTCCAGCACGATCAGCCGTGGCGACAGTGCGAGCGCTCGAGCGATCGCGATCCGCTGACGCTGTCCGCCGGAAAACTCATGCGGGAACAAATCCGCCGAGCGTTCGGCCAATCCGACAAGATCGAGCAGTCGCAGCACGCGCTTCCGCACGTCCGCCGCCGACCGATCCTCGTTCGTGACCAGCGGCTCGGCGATGATGTCGCAGATGCGCATGCGCGGACTGAGCGAGGCGAAGGGGTCCTGGAACACCGCCTGAACCGATTTTCGATAGTGCCGCCGACCGGCAGCATCGAGCCCCTGCAGGTCCCGCCCCTCGAACCGGATGCTGCCACCGGTCGGCTCCTCCAGCCCCAGCACCAGCTTGGCCGTCGTGGTCTTGCCGCAACCGGACTCGCCCACGACGCCAAGCGTCTGCCCGCTCTCGACCGCGAACGAGATGTCGTCCACCGCGCGTACCACGCCGCGACTGCCGCCGAAGAGGCCGCGTCGCGCCTCGAAATGCTTGCTCAATCCGGCCGCCTCGAGCACCGCCATCACGCCGCTCCGCGCTGGATGCTGGCACTGGCGAGCCAGCAGCGCGCCGTTCTGCCATCGGCCAGGTTGAACTCCGGCGGCGTATCCTTGTGACAGCGATCGAACGCGGCCGGACAGCGCGGTGCGAAGGCACAGCCGCGCGGCATTGCGGACAGGTCCGGCGGCTGGCCCTCGATCGCGGTCAGCCGCTTGCGATTGTCGCTCATGCGCGGGATCGAGTTCAACAGCGCCTCGGTATAGGGATGCGCCGGCGCATTGAAGATGCGCGAGACCGGGCCCTGCTCCACCACGCGGCCCGCGTACATCACCGCAAGCTGGTCGCACATTCTGGCGACGATGCCGAGATTATGGGTGATGAAGATCAGCGCCAGCCCATGCCGGCGCTGCAGCTCCCGCAGCAGTGCCAGGTATTGCGCCTGGATCGTCAGGTCGAGGCTGGTGGTCGGTTCGTCCGCGATCAGCAGGCGCGGCTCACAGGAGATGCCGATGGCGCCGACAATCCGCTGGCGCATGCCGCCTGACATCTCGTGCGGGTGTTGCGTCACGCGCGTTTCCGGCGAGGGAATGCGCACCGACTTCAGCAGCTCTTTCGCTCGTTGCCAGGCCACGGCGCGGCCGGTTCGCTCATGTACCCGGATCGGTTCGGCCACCTGATCACCGATCGTGAACAGCGGGTTCAGCGACGCCATCGGATCCTGCAGGATCATGGCGATCCGCTTGCCGCGCACGTGCCGCATCTCCGCGTCGGACTTGCGGACGAGGTCCTGACCCTCGAACATCATCGAGCCGCCGACGATATGCGCCGCGGTGGGCAGCACGCGCAGGATGGTCAGCGCCAGCGTGCTCTTGCCAGAGCCCGACTCGCCGACGATGCCGAGCGTCTCGCCGGCGTTGATGCGCAACGACACGTCATCGACCGCGCGCACCACGCGGGTTCCCTGTTGCGAGATGTAGTGCGTCGAGAGGTTGTCGATCTCGAGCAGTGGCCGGTTGGTCACTGCGGCCACCGGCCGGTGCGGCTCAGAGCTGACGGAGCTGTGGGTCAAGTTTGACACGGAGCCAATCCCCGAGAAGGTTTGCCGACAAAACCATCAGCATGATGCAACAGCCTGGCATCACGGTGAGCCACCAGTAGCCCACCATCAGTCCCTGCTTGCCGTCGGACAGCATGAGACCCCAGGCCGGCTGCGGCGGCGGCACGCCGACGCCCAGGAAGGACAGCGATGCCTCGGTCACGATCACCACGCCGAGCATCAGCGTCGCCAGCACGATCGCCGAGTTCACCACGTTGGGAAGAATGTGCCGCCGCATGATCGTCCACTTCGAGCAACCCGCGACGATGGCGAGGCGGACGAAATCGCGTTCCTTCAGCGACAGCACCTCGCCGCGCACGACGCGCGCGTAGCGGGTCCAGTAAACCAGGCCGAGGATGATGACGATGTTCCACATGCTCGGACCGACGATGGCGGCGAGGAAGATGGCGAAGGTCAGCGCCGGCAACGCGAGCCATGCGTCGGTGATGCGCATGATCACCTGGTCCACCCAGCCGCCCAGATAACCGGCGAGGATGCCGAGCACGGTGCCGATGACGCCGGCGAAGATCACCGCGGTGAAGCCCACCACCATCGAGACCCTGGCGCCGAAGATCAGCCGCGACAGCACGTCGCGCCCCAACTGGTCGGTGCCGAGCAGGTGTTCGGCGGTGCCACCCTGCTGCCAGACCGGCGGGTGGAAGCGCGCGGTCAAAGCGCCGACCTCGGGATTGTGCGGTGCCAGGACGTTGGCGAAGATCGCCATGAAGGCGATGCTGGCCAGGATGACGACGGGGATCATCGGAAAGTCGCTGCGCCGGATCGAAGCTGCGTCTGGCGGCAACGGCGACGACAGGATGACACTTTCTGTCGATATGCTCATGTCCGTCACTTCTCCAATCGGATGCGGGGATCGATGACCGCGTAGACGACATCGACCAGCAGGTTCACCACCACGATCATCGTGCCGCCCATGATCACGATGCCCTGAACAACCGGAAAGTCGCGGAAGCTTATGCCCTCGTAAAGCAGCCTGCCGATGCCGGGCCAGGCGAACACGGTCTCCACCACGACCGCGACGTTGATCATCAGCACGAGATTGATCCCGGCCAGCGTCAGCACCGGGATCAGCGCGTTCTTGAATGCGTGCTTGCCGATGACCAGTGCCTCCGGCAGGCCCTTGAGCCGCGCCAGCTTCACATATTCCGAGCCCAGCACTTCAAGCATCGACGATCGCGTCAGGCGCATATGCGCGGCGGCGAAATACCAGCCGAGCGCGAAGGCCGGCATGATCAGGTGCAGCGGTCCGCCCGAGCCGGACGATGGCAGCCAGCCCAGATACACCGTGAACACCAGGATCAACACCAGTCCGACGAAGAACGACGGCAGCGACAGGCCAAGCAGGGTGAACAGCTTTCCGGCGTTGTCCCAGAACCGGCCGACGCGCACCGCGGCGAGAATTCCGGTCGGGATGCCGACCAGTAGCGAAAACGCCATGGCCACCGAAGCCAGCAGCAGCGAGTTCGGCAGGCGGTCCATGTAAAGTTCCAGCACCGGCGTCTGGTAGTAGAACGACTGGCCGAAATCGCCGCGGGCGAGGTTCGCCATGAACAGCCCGTATTGCACCCAGAGCGGCCGATCCAGGCCGAACTGCTGATGAATGGCCGCGATATCCTCCTCGCTGGCGCCTGGTTCCACGAGCAGCGCCGCCGGATCTCCGGTCACGCGGACGAAGAAGAAAATGGTCAGTGACAACACGAGCAGCGACAACAGCGAATAGCCGAGCCGCCGTGCGACGAACTGTCTCATGACGACATCCGCCGATAGTAACGGCCGGGCTCGGGCCGGCCAGCCAGGGCTTTGGGACCTCCGTGCAGGTGAGACGTGGATGGCCGGGACTGGCCCGGCCATGACGAGCGTGGTCGGGCCAGGCCCCGCCATGACGCGCTCGGCCGCGCCAAGCTCTGCCATGATGCACGTCGGCGAACGCTGGCTCCCCCGTCATGGCCGGGCTTGACCCGGCCATCCACGTCTTCGCGGCGTTCGTGCTTTAGTGACGTGGATGGCTGCGTCCAGCCCGGCCGTGACGATGGGAGCGAATGTCGGGAACATTTCCTCATGGCATTGTTCCTACGCACCCTTCAGCGTGATTTCTTCGTAGGGCGCGGTATAGACAAAGCCCTTGATCAGCCCGAACCCCGACTGGTCCACGCGCGGCCCGACCCCGCTGATGAAAGCGAGCTGCCAGATCGGCACGTACATCGCCCGCTCATGCAGCAGCTGCTGCATCTTCGCCAGGATCGCAGCGCGCTTCGCGCCATCCAGCTCGACCGCCTGCTGCGGGAACAGTTCGTCGATCTCGGGATAGCTGCCATAGGCGTAGGCGCCGCCCTTGACGACGAATTCCTGAAGCCGCGTCGCGGCGTTGCCGAACGCGCCGCTCGCGGCCTGGACGATGTTCTTGAACTTCTTGTCGCCGTAGCCCTTGAAGAACGCAGCACGTTCCAACGGCCGCAGCCGCGCGCGAATGCCGACGGCCGCGAGATAGTTCAGCGCCGCCTCGCCCAGGTTCGCGTAGGCAACGTCGCAGGTGTAGAAGCCCGCATCGAAACCGTCGGCATGGCCCGCCTCCGCCAGAAGCTGCTTCGCCTGGTCCGGATCATATACCGCCGGCGGCTGCTTCACGTAGAACTCGAAGTTCTCGGGTATGACGCTGCCGGTGATGTGCGAATGCCCAAGTGTGAGCGCCTGGTTGATCGTGTTGCGGTCGAGCGCGAGGTTGGCGGCCTGCCGCACCCGAACATCGCTCCACGGCGACTTCGGATCCCACTGCTCGGGAAAATACAGAAAATACGGAGCCGATCCGACGGTCGGCTTCAATGTCAGTCCCGGCGTGCGCTGAAGTTCCTCGGCAAGCTCGGCGCGTACGGAGTAGGCGATGTCGATCTCGCCTCGCTTGAGCGCGGCCAGGCGCGTCGACTCGTCGGGTATAACGCGCATCACGATCCGCTTCACGCTCGGCGGCTTGCGCCAGTACCTGCTCGAAGGCCTCCAGCACCAGCTCCACGCCGGGCGTGAACGAGACGAACTTGTATGGGCCGGCGCCGATAGGGGCTTTTTTGAATCCGTCGTCCCCGACCTTCTCCACATACTTGCGCGGCACCACCCAGCCGGCGCCGGAGGCAACGGCATAGAACGTGATGAAATCCGGCCAGGGGGTTTTCAGCTTGAAGACGACGCGCAGCGGATCGGGTGTCTCCACCGCCGCAACCCGCTCCTTCAGCAGAGCATGCGCCGCACCGCGATAGCGCTCGAAGGAGAATTTCACATCGTCGGCGGTGACCGGGTCGCCGTTGTGGAACTTCACGTCCTTGCGCAGAACGAACTCGTAACTGAGGCCATCCTCGCCTCCGGACCAGGATTCCGCCAGCGACGGAGCCGGATTTCCTTGCGGCATCGGCTTCGCCACGGCGTCGTGCAACGCATACAACACCATGAACGGCGTGATGATGCCCGCGGTCTCCGCCGGGTCAAGCCATGTCGGCGCCAGCGTGATATGCACACCGACGGTCAATTGCCCCGATGCAGTGGCCGCCTTCGCCGGCTGCGCGGCAGTACTGGCGACGCCAAGCGCCGCCAGCGCCAGCACGTCCCGGCGCGTCGTAAGAAGTACTTTACCGTCGGATCCGGATGTCCCGTCGCGTCGCATCGCCCCACCCTCGCCTGCTGCTAACTGCTTTTCAGTGTGAGCTCGTCGTACGGCGCCGTGTATGGGAAGCCGGGAATCCGACCAAAGCTCAATTCACCCACGCGCGGGCCTATGCCATTGATGAATGCAAGCTGCCAGAGATGCGTGCCCACCACGCGCTCATAAAGGATCTGCTGCATCTTGATGAGCATCTCGGCGCGCTTGCCATGATCCAACTCGACCGCCTGTTGGTCGAACATCGCATCAAGATCGGGATAGCTGCCATACGCGTAGGCGCCGCCCTTCACCACGAAGGTCTCGAAGCGTGTCGCTGCATTGCCGAACGACCCACTGCCGGCCTGGATGATGTTCCTCAGCTTCTTTTCCATGAATTGCTGATTGAACGAGACACGCTCCAGCGGCCGCAGCTTCGCCCGGATGCCCACCGCGCCGAGATAGTTGTTGGTCGCCTCGGCCAGATTCGCATACGAGCTGTCGCAATTGTAGTAGCCGGCATCGAAGCCGTTCGGATAGCCAGCTTCGGCAAGCAACGCCTTCGCAGCGGCTGGATCGTACACCGGCTCGGGCGGCTTCCAGAAGAATTCGAAATTGTCCGGGATCATGCTGCCGTGGATATGCGAGTAGCCCAGCGTCAGTGCCTGGTTGATCGTCTTGTTGTCGATCGACAGCCGGGCCGCCTGGCGCACGCGCACATCATGCCATGGCGACTTTGCATCCCATTGCTCCGGGAAATACAGCCAGAACGGCGATTGAATGACCGTCGGCTTCAGCGTCAGTCCCGGCGTCTGCCGCAATTCCTGCGCAAGCTCGGCGCGGATCGAGTAGGCGACATCGATCTCGCCGCGCTTCAGGGCGGCGAGACGGGTCGCCTCCTCCGGTATCACCTTCAGCACCAGTCGTTTGACACTGGGGACTTTGCGCCAGTAGTTCTCGTTGGCCTCCAGTACCAATTCCACACCCGGGGTGAACGAGACGAACTTGTATGGTCCGGTGCCGATCGGCGCCTTCTTGAAGCCGTCGTCGCCGACCTTCTCGACGTACTTCCTCGGCACGACCCAACCCGCGCCGGTGGTTGCGGCATAGAACGTCAGGAAGTCCGGCCAGGGATTCTTCAATTTGAACGTGATGTTCCGTGTGTCCGCGATGTCCACCGAGGCGACCCGATCGTGCAGCGTGGCCTTCGCCGCACCGCGATAGCGCTCGAAGGAGAATTTCACGTCCTCGGCGGTCACCTTTTCCCCGTTGTGGAATGTGACACCGTCCCGCAGCACGAAGCTGTAGTTCATGCCGTCTTCGGTCGCCGACCAGGATTCCGCCAGGCTGTGTGCCATCGGCTCGCCCGGCATCGGCTTCAGCATCGCATCGTGCAGCGCGTAGTAGATCATGTATGGCGTGACGAGGGATGGCGTCTCGGCTGGGTCGAACCAGGTCGGCGCGAGCGAAATATGCACGCCATAGACGAGCTGTTCTGCCGGTCCGGCCGCCGTGGCCGTGTCCGGGACGCCGACGATTGCGCCAAGTGCGGCGAGAGCAAGCACGTCCCGGCGCGTCATCTGTGGGTCGTTACCGCCGGGAGTGGGTCCCCCGCGGCTGCGGCTAGAAGAGCCCATCATCGCCTCCCTTATGGCTCCTTGTTAGCGGAGCTCTGCGTTTAGTGTAGGCGAGCCATGCGCTGGCGTCACCTCCTTTTCACGGCCAGCCTCCGCGCTGCGCGACCGGCCATCGCGACCCGAGCAACGGTCAGGATGATGCGCCATCCGGCGCGGATGCTGCCGCGGAACGAGCCCGCAACCTTCGAACTGCCTCCAGCGCGGCGCCTGTAGGGCACCGGCAGTTCCAGGATCCGCAGCCCCGCGCGTGCCGCCTTCATCTGCATTTCGATGTTCCAGCCGTAGGTCGCCTCGCGCATATCGAGCCGCTCCAACGCGTCGCGCCGGATGGCACGGAAGGCGCACATGTCGGTGTAATGGACTCCGTACAGCAGGGACATGAACCACCCGGCGAGCCGCCCTGCCAGCACCTGATGCCAGTTCATTGACCCCGGTTCGCGTTCGCCGCGCACGCGTGAGCCGATGACGAAGTCGTGCGTGCCGGCTCGGATCGGCGCGACCAGCTTGCCGGCCAGATCGACGCGGTCGGCGCCGTCGCCGTCGAGGAACAGGATGATGCAGCACGCCGCACCGGCTGCCGCCGCGCCGGCTGCACAGGCACGGCCGTAACCGCGCTCGGTCAGCGTGACCACGCGCGCACCGGCCGCCTGCGCGAGCGCCGCGGTGCCGTCGCTGCTGGAACTGTCGGCGACGATGATCTCGTCCACCACTTCGCGCGGGATCGAGGCGATCGCCCCAGCGATAGTCTCGGCCTCGTTCAGTGTCGGGATCACCGCCGCCACGCCGTGCGGCAGCGCCGGCCGCCCGGTCACAGGCTCCAGCGCAACCCGCAATTGGCGCAGGGTCGCGGCGGCGTCTCGCTGAGCAGTGCGCCGCGGAAATCCTGATACGCCGCGCCGTTCCAGATTTCGCGCAGCGTCTGCTGGGTCGCATCGCCCAGCGTGTAGCTGTCGTAGCCGCGCGCCGAGAACGGCGCGATGCAGCATGGCAGCGCGCGGCCGTGCGCGGTGAAATACATCAGCGACCAGGGCCGGCGGCATGCCGACCAGGGCTGCGTGTCGTCCTGCCGTTTCAGGCTGAGGCCAGGTTCGGTCGCGCCGGACGCATCGAGCGCAATGCCGAGGTCGCGCGCCAACGAAGCTGCATCCTCGATCGTGCGCGATTCATCCGCGCGCAGCCGCTCGAACAGCGACGATTCGGCGCGCGCCAGGCCATAGCCGGCGTCGTCATAGGTCAGTCGCTGCAGATACACCGCACGAACGCCCATCGACGCCGCCAGACGCACGAACGCCGGCAACTGGTCGATCGTCTCCTTCAGGCCGGTGAGCCACAGCGACACCCGCGGCGACGCGGCGCCAGTCGTGCGCTGGAGTTCGGTGAACTCGCGCACGTTGCGCACGATGCGCTCGAAGAAGTTCTTGCCGCGCACGGCGAGAAAGGATTTGGCATCCGCCGCGTCGAGTGACACGCGCAGCTCATCGAGCCCGGTGTCGATCAACGCCTGATGCTTCCGGGCCGACAGCAGAGTGCCGTTGGTATTGAACAGCACATAGACGCCACGATCCTTCAGGTAACGGATCATGCGCGGCAGCGCCTTCACCAGCATCGGCTCGCCGACGCCGTGCAGGACCGCGCGTGCCACTCCGGGCGACTGGTCGATGATCGAGGTGAACAGCTCCCAGCTCATGTCCGCCGGCGGTTCGAGCGTCTCGAACGTGCGCGGACAGGTCTCGCACAACAGGTTGCAGCGATTGGTGACCTCGAGATACAGGCACACCGGAGGTACGGTCGCCTGCGTCTCGCGCGCGTCAACGGCCTCGAAGTAGCGGCGCGGATCCTTGAGCGCTGTCGCGGTCATCATACGCTCCGTACTGCTGGTGATGCGATCGGCATGGCGCGCGTTAATCCTCGGCGCAAATCAAAGATGGCAAGGACAGCGGCGGGTCCGTAAACCGCGCCGGGGACCGCCAGATACTCGAACGAACCGTGTGCCAGCACCGGCGCCGCGGCGAGCATCCACAGGACGCTGGGCAGTGGCGACAGGCAGGCCAGCGGGGCCAGCCAGCCGAAATACCATGGGTAGTGCGGCGACAATGCGACCAGCAGGGCGGCGCCAAGGATCACCGCCTGACGCGCCTGAAGCGTCAGACGGGCATTCGGCGCAGCGGGCAATTTCCCGCCCAGGGCAAAGCGCGCCCCCAGCAGACCGAGCACGCCCAAGGCGAGCGCGATGTAGGCCGTGGACGCCCAGCCGGGCAGCGTCGTGACGCTGCTGAGCAGTTGCAGCAGAAAGATGCCGTGCCCGTTTTCGAAGCCTTCCTCGGAGGCGTAGCCGGGCAGGAATCCCAGCACCTGCCAGCCGATCGTTACATAGGGCAGGTAGAGCACCACCAGGGTCGCTGCGAACGCCGCCGGCAGCCGCCGGTCTGGCGGTCGCCAGAACGCCGGCAGCACCACCGCCGGAAGGAATTTCGTCAAAGTCGCGGCAGCCAGGACGATGCCGCTCCACACCACCCGACCGCGCATGGATACCAGCAACGCCAGCGCCAGCAGACCCGCCGCGACGGCGTCCACGTGGGCATTGCCGGCAAACTCCCAGACCGGCAGCGGCATCCAGGCATAGATCAGCAGTTCGGATCGATCGCGTCCCGCCATCGGCAGCAGCCAGGCCAGCGCGCCGATCGCCAGCGCGTCGAACAGCGCCATCATCAGCTTCATGCCGAACACGCCCGGCATGGCCTCCGCCGCCAACGCGAAGATCATCTGGGCGGCCGGCGGATAGATGGTGTGCGCGTAGTCGGCACGGTTGATTCCCGGATACACCGCATTGTCGCGCAGGAATTCGAGCTCCGGCGCGACGGGCAGGTAGCGGTACGGGTTGATGCCCGCGAGCTGGACCCTGCCGTCCCAGATGTAGCGATACAGGTCGGTCGAAAGCAGCGGCGGCGCTGCCAGCGTCATCACGCGCATTGCCGTCGCGGCGATGAGCACGATCCAGATCGTTCGGGGCGGCAGGCGCCCGCGCCGGACGACGGCGACGGCGAACAGCCAGAGCAGGCCCGCCGCGCAGATGCTCACCATGAACGCGGCAACCCTGGTGTCGTGATCCAGATCCAGTCGGTCCCAGGCGAGGGCCGCCAGACCAGCGGCGACCAGAACAACCAACGTGGCGCCGACTGTCGCCAGCAGAACCATGCGACGCCGGGAATTTGTCATTGCGCGGCGATACCGACGCGTCCGCGCAATCCGATGCGTCCGATGCATTCCCGGGTGGCAGGCGCCGCGTACGGCAGCAGGTCCGCGGGATGCGGTGCGTCGTCGCCGGCCGCCAGAAGCCGCGCCAGGCTGGTGGCGTCGTCCACGTCGTACCAGACGGGCAGCGTGACCAACTCGAGGCCGAGTGTCGCGGCCCGCGCGCGGGTCGCCGCGGCAACTTCGGCTGTGCTCCACGCGATGTCGGCGAACAGATGGGCCAGCGGCTGCTTCATGCCCAACAGGTAGTAACCGCCGTCGTCCGCCGGGCCAAGCACAACCCGATCGCCCGGCGCCAGCAGGGCATGTGCCGCCCGGGTCAGCACCGCCGTCGGCAGCGTCGGGCTGTCGGAGTTCACCAGACAGGCAGCGCCGAATCCCGCTCCGAGCATCGCCTGCGCCGCGTGCAACAGGCAGCGGCCGAAGCCCTGCACATCTGACGGCATCGGCGGCGACCCATCGGCAAGCACGAGGTCGGTGCCATCCGCAAGATGGCCGGCGAACCAGGCCTCGGCGCCGGCCGGTGCATAGGCGATGCAGCCATGGATCGGTGCGGCCCGCGCGGCGAATGCTATGTTCTCGGTGATGTCGCGCAGGAATGCGGCGCTGAGTTCCGCGGCCTGCGCCGGATTCAGCGGTGGGCACAGACGGGTCTTCGCCAGCCCGGGCCGCGGCGCCTTGGCCATGACGCCGATCGCGCAACGGCCTTGCCGGTCCACGCTCAGATACCGCTGAACCAGTTGTAGCCGCGATCGGTCCAGTAGCCGCGCGGCTGCCGGTCGGTGACATAGATCGCGGTGACGAATTTCGGGTTCTTGAAGCCGAGCTTGGTCGGGATGCGGAGCTTGAACGGATAGCCGTATTTCGCCGGCAGGATCTCGTCGGACAGGCGAAACGCCATCAGCGTCTGCGGATGCAGCGCCGTCGGCATGTCGATCCCTTCGTAATAGCCGTCGGCACATTCGAAGCCGACATAACGGGCGGTGGTATCAGCGCCGATACGCTCGAGGAAGGTGCGCAGCGGCGTGCCGCTCCACTTGCCGATCATGCTCCAGCCCTCGACGCAGACATGGCGCGTGACCTGGCTGACCTGTGGCAGCGCGTACAGTTCATCGACGGTCCAGGGCTTCTTGTTGACGATCCGACCGGCCAACATCAGCCGGTAATCGGCGGGATCGAGGCGTGGTGCTTTGTCCGGGCCGTACCACGCATTGTAGCGAAACTCCTTCACCGCCATTGCCTCGGGAAACGTCGGCGCCAGACGCTGCTGGCTGAACAAGGCAGTCTGCACCGTGTCGTTCCACGCCGAGAACCGCGCAAGCAGGCGTTGCACCGCATCGTGATCGCTCAGATCGCACCCGGTGAGCAGGGTCAGTGCGCCAAGCGACAGACCGCCGCGCAGCATCTGTCGTCGAACGAGCGTCATCGCGCGTCCTCCGCCGTGGCGGCATGACGTGGCGCGGTGGCGCGGCCCACGACCATCGCGAGCAACGTGCGCGGCACCAGCAGGGTCAGAGCGACGTGCACGACCAGGAAGAACACGATGCCCACCATGCCGATGAAGTGGACCAGGCGCGCACCTTGGAAGCCACCGAACAGAACCTCGAGCGGATAGCTCTGCACCGGCTTCCAGATCGCGATGCCCGAGACGATCATCAGCGCGACCGCGGCCAGCGCACCCAGATAGGCGGCCTTCTGCACGGCGTTGTATTCGCCCAGCCGATGCTCGAGACGGAAGGTCACCGCAGCCACCATGTCGCGGGCGATCGAGCGCGGACCAACCGGCAGGAAGTCGCGCCGGAAGTGGCCGGACAGGACGCCCCAGAGCACGAACAGAAGGTAGCTGGCGACCAGCAGCCACATCGCGGCGAAGTGCCAGGCGATGGCGGTTGCGACACCCGGGTCGCCGTGCCGGGCAAGCGCCATCTCGACATCACCGCCCAGTGTCGCCCATTCCGGGAACCTGAAGTCGAAGATCGGGCTGGCGTTGTAGATGCGCCAGCCGCTGCCGATCATGGTCAGTATCGACAGCGCCATCACCCAATGCGCAATGCGCCTGGAAAGCGGATGCCGCTGTTCGTCGAGCATCTGTGTCATGCGTTCGTCTCCAGGCCGCCTTCGGTCAGCAATGCAGTCGCTTCGGGCGTGGCGAGGAAGGCGATCAGGTCCTGCGGGTTCGGCCGTCTGGCCAGCCGCGTGACCGACGCCGCGTAGATAATGGGGGGATGGATCTCCGCCGGCACCGGTCGAATGACCTCCAGGCGCGGGTCGGCGCGGACATCGGTCAAATGGAGCAGTCCCGCCTGCGCCGCACCTGACGTGAGCAGGAACGCCACCTCGTCGGTGTCCACCGCGCCGAGCACGCGCGCCGGCTGCAATCCCAACCGCGTCAAAAGGCCAGGCCCATCAAAATCCGCCGCCGGCGACGGATCATTGGCGGCAACGGTCGCATCGATGGCCGACGCGCCGTGCGGCCCGGCGATGACAAGTCGATTGCGCCAGGCTCCGCGCGGGGCAGACGCGATGACGCCGGCCTGCGCGGCCTGTTCGAGGATCGCCACCTGCGTGATCACGATATCGTTCTGGATGTCCCGCAGAAGCTGCGGGAGGACGAGACCGGGACCGGTCGGGAACACATGCACCCGTACGTCGAAACGGGTCCGGTACGCCGCGCCGAGCTTGCGCAAGGCTGGCGCGAGCGTGGTATCGCAGGATACCACGAGGTCCCCCGGATCAGCGCAGGCTGGCGTTGTCGTGGCTGCAACCAGCGCAAGCAGTGGCAAACCCCCGAGCAGCTGTCGGCGTCCCGTTGCCATTCAACCCACCCAGTTCAGGTGGGCGGCGCGATGCGATGTGTCGATGGCCCGACGGCGGAGCAATGCGTCGGCGCCGAGCACGCGGCCCGGCGGATCGATCACGAACCAGGCCTGGATCATGACCAGGAACATATAGGTCCAGGGCCATTCGTTGGGCGCCGAATACAGCCCAAGCCAAAGGTTGAGCCCCATCAGCAGGCCCAGCAGTGCGCCCGCGCGCGCGAACAGCCCGAGCAGCAGCGACACCGCGATCGCCAGTTCCACGAGATAGACCAGCGGCCCGAACACGGCGAGGTAGGGCAAGACGATGTCGCGCACCAGCGCCCCTTGCAGCGCGATCGCGGCATGCTCCGCCTCCTGTTCCATCCAATAGTGCAGGCCGTCGAAGTGAGGCGGGATCTTCCAAAGGGTTTGCTGCCACCACATCGCGCCCATCAGCACACGCAGCACCCAGATCCCGAGGCCGCGCGGCAAGCGTTGTGCCGGATCGCCACGCCAGGCCACCGCGGCGATGGCCACGCTCGCCAGCAGAAGCAGCCAGAATACCGGGGTGAACCACGCGGGCTGCATCAAGAAATTCGCGGCATCGTGCAGCGGATTCGGCCGCATCGGATAACTCTCCCTACATTGACGCTGGTCACGCCGCCACCTGAACGATGGTCTCGTGAAGCGGCCTGGCGTTACAAGCTCAGGCGTCCCCACCGGATTCGCCGGCGGACAAAGCGGAGGCGGCATGGCCAGGCGACGAGACAAGCCACCGACCATCCTGTCGGTGAAGCAGTATGCCGCACCGTCTGTATTCCTGCCGGAGAACCTTCTGCGCGAGGCGCGCCGCCAGCGCGGCCTGTCGGACGAAGCCGTGCCAGCGGTCTGCGCACTCGACCCGGACGGCGACATCGTCCGCGCGTTGCGCGCCGGGAGGCGCACGCGGCCGGCGGCCGGCTGGGCCTGCTACCACACCGAGATGGACGTGACGCAGCATGACGGGGTGACCCTAGGGATCGTGCGCCTCGCCGTGGGCGCGCCGTTCGCGGTGCTGGTGGCGGAGCAGTTGTTCGCCTCCGGATGCCGGTTGCTGATCAGCATGACATCAGCCGGACAGATCGCCCCGGTGGGTCCCACGCCGTATTTCGTGCTGATCGACCGCGCCTTGCGCGACGAGGGCACAAGCCACCACTACCTGCCGCCCGCGGTGTTTGCCGAAGCCGATGCCGCGCTGGCTGATCGTGCGTTCGCCGCGCTCGTCGCGCTTCCGGTTTTGGTGCATCGCGGCACGGTCTGGACCACGGACGCACCCTATCGCGAAACCGAGGCAGATATCGCGGCCGCGGAAGCCCACGGCGCGCTGGCCGTCGAGATGGAGGCGGCCGCGCTCTACGCGTTCGCGCAGGCGTGTCGGCGCGACGTGCTATGCTTTGCGCACGTGACCAACCGGATGGCGCGCATTGAGGGTGATTTCGAGAAGGGCGAAGCTGACGGCGTTCGCGATGCGCTCGACGTGATCGCCACGGCGGCACGCGCCTGCGGCTTTGGCTGACTGGGTCAGAACGCACCGCATATCGGATGCGCGGTCACGCCGACCGACTGCTGACGAAACAGTGTCCGGTAGGCGTCCCTGACCGTCGCGATGGCGGATGCTGCCGCATCGGTGGCAGGCATCGCCACGATAATGACCTTGGTCCGCTGCCGGATGATCCTGCGGGTCGCCGGGTTCATCCATTGGCCATCGGCGTCGAATGCGGTGAACCCGTCCGGCAGGTGCGGGGTGACGACCTGTTCGGCGAAATCCCCCCATTCTTGGTCGGTAAGCGCGGGGCGCCCAGCGATGTCGCGGCCGAAGAACAGCTGGTATTCGACCATCGGCGTGCCGTCCACGCGCGCACACGTCGGCTGGGGCGGAGTCTGCGTGCAGGCGACGCCAAGGGCAATGCCGCCGACGGCGATCGTCCGCGCGAATCCAAGCAGGCTCATTGCGGTGAGTGTAGCGCGATCCGCGCCGAAATACGCCATCGGCGCGTCGTGGCCGGGGCGGCAATTAATCCAATCTTAACACCTTCACCTTTCTCGTCGCATACCGCCGCAGGGAACCGGGATCGGATGGATTTTACCGGGGAGCGCTTCATCCCGCATGTCGAGGGCGACATCCGCCTTGAGCACATGCACCGCTATCTGGCCGCCCGCCGGCTGGTGCGCGGCATGCGCGTGCTCGATATCGCCTGCGGCGAGGGCTATGGCTCCGCCCTGCTGGCGGAAACCGCGACCACGGTGATCGGCGTCGATATGGACGAGGAGTCGATCGCGCACGCCCGGTGCACTTACGTGCGGTCAAATGTCAGGTTCCTGCGCGGCGACGCGGTGGCCATCCCGCTCGGCGATGCCAGCATCGACGTCGTGGTCAGCTTCGAGACCATCGAGCACCTGACCGATCACCACCAGATGATGCTGGAAATCAAGCGGGTACTTGGACCCGATGGCGTGCTGATCCTGTCCTCACCCGACCGGCGCGAGTACCTCCGATGTCGCACGCTACACGAATCCGTATCACCTGCGAGAGTTATATCTGTCGGAACTGCGCGCGCTGCTGGACGAGCACTTCCGCGGTCACATGCTGTATGGGCAGCGCGTTCATTACGCCTCGGTCCTGGCACCTGCCGAACCACGCGCGGTGTCATTTGTCGGCTATCGCGATGACGGTAATGGCGAAGTGGTGGAAGGAGCCGGGTTACCAAATCCCGTCTATTTCGTGGCAGTCGCCTCGGACGGGCCGTTGCCGGCGCTTCCGGCGGGGCTCTTCATCCCGCAGAAGATACCCTATCTGCGTGAGATCGCCTTGCTGAATCGCGAGCTGGAATCGCAACAAGACCTGGTCGGCGCGGCAACTCTGCGCGAGTCCTCGCTGCGTCTTGAACTGGATCAGCGTCGTCAGCAGGTGGACGCGTTGGTCGCACACGGCAGCAAGCTGGACGCGGAATTGGTTGCCCGGTCGGCCGAGGCGGATGCACTGCGGCAGCAACGCGCGACCCTGCTGAGCGACCACGCAACCCTGGTCGGGAATTACAAGGAACTCGAACGGGAGTGCGTCGAGGCCGTACGGCTGATCGAGGCGGTGCACGCCTCGCGTTCCTGGCGGTTTATGGCGCCGCTGCGACGCGTCAGTGTGGAACTCCGCAACGTGAGCAGGCTTGGCTATATGGGGACAGCCATGGCCGGCCGCCTTGCCTGGCGGGCGCTGCCGTTGCCCATGAGTCTCAAGCTCCGGCTCAAACATCAGGTGTTCGCCCGCATGGGCCCGGCGTTTGCAACGACCGGTGCCTATCGTCGCTGGCAGGTGGCGATGCGGCAGCAGAACACCGTCGCCGCGACGGCCGGTACCGCGGCCATTGCACGGGCGGCCACGCAATTGCCATTGCTGCCTGTGGCCGACGGGCGTTGGGAGTGGCAGGGCTACGATGGGATGCGCGCCCGCATCGCCGCGGTTCTTGCAAATCGCAGGGCTGCGCAACCGTATCGGCCGCGCCGGATGATCAAACTGGGCAACGAGGATCCGGTACATGCCGCCGCGCGCATCGCGCTGCAGCCGCCCGGAGATACGCCAGCGGTCTCGGTGATCATACCGGTGTTCAACGACCTGACCTGCACGATCGAGTGTCTGCTTGCCCTTTCGGCCAATACCGGTGACATCGCCTTCGAGGTCATCGTCGCGAATGACGCCTCGACCGACAGTACGCAGCAGGTGTTATCGCGGGTTGCGAACCTGCGGCTGATGACCCAGCGGACGAACGTCGGCTTCCTGCGCAACTGCAACAGTGCGGCGAAGCAGGCGCGCGGACGCCGCCTGGTGCTGCTGAACAACGACACGCAGGTGTTGCCGGGCTGGCTCCCCGGCCTGATGCGCGCGCTGGACACACCGGGGGTCGGCGCCGCCGGTCCGCGCGTCGTCTATCCCGGCGGCGTGTTGCAGGACGCAGGCGCGCGCATCCGACGGGAGGGCGCAGTCGAGATGATCGGCTTGAACGATCTGCCCGAGAGCCCACGGTGGTCGTACCGGCGCGACGTGGACTACGTCTCCGGCGCCTGCCTGGCCCTCGACACCGCGCTCTTCCATCAGTTGGGCGGGTTCGCCGACGACCTCGCTCCGGCCTATTGCGAGGATCTGGACCTTTGCCTCCGCATCCGCGAACACGGTCTGCGCGTAATCTACACACCAGAAGCCGAGATCATCCACCACCTCAGCAGGACGTCCGATGCGGTGGGCAATTCGTACAAGCACGACGGAATTTTACGCAACATGCAGCTTCTGTCGGAGCGCCATCAAGCAACGTTCGATGCGCTTGATGACCTGCGGGTGATTGCCTTCCATCTGCCGCAGTTTCATCCGCTGCCGGAGAACGATCTGTGGTGGGGACAGGGCTTTACTGAATGGACCAACGTCAGCAAGGCGCGAGCCAACTTCGTCGGCCACGATCAGCCCCGGCTGCCATCCGATCTCGGTTATTACGATCTGCGCCTGCCGGAGGCGATGGAGGCACAATGGGACCTCGCCGCGCGCTACGGCATCGACGGGTTCTGCTACTACTACTATTGGTTTGACGGATACCGGTTGCTGGAACGTCCGCTTGATCGACTGCTCGATCATTCCGCGGCGGCCTTTCCGTTTTGCCTGTGCTGGGCCAACGAAAACTGGACGCGCCGTTGGGACGGACAGGACCAGGAGATCCTGATGGCGCAGCACCACTCGCCCCAGGACGATCTGGGCGTGATCCGCGACCTCGCGCGCTACATGCGCCATCCGGCCTATATCCGGGTGCGCGGCAGGCCGCTGCTGCTGGTTTACCGCACCGATCTGTTTCCCGACTTCTCGGACACCGCCCGACGCTGGCGGGCGGAAAGCCTGCGGCTCGGCCTTGGGGAGCTCTACCTTGCCATGGTCGAATTGTTCGGCTTCGCGGACGCGAACGTTTCGCCATCCTGCTACGGCTGCGACGCCTCGGTGGAATTTCCGGCCCACTACATGCCGCGCGTGCGGGCGCCTGATGGCGCCATGGTCAACCCCGAATTTCGCGGCCACGTCTGCGACTACGACGATCTCGCGCTGCACTTCGCCACCCGCGAACATCCGGGTTTTACCCGCTGCCGTACCGTCATGCCGGGCTGGGACAATACCGCGCGCCTTCAGAACACGAGCTTCGTCCTGGAGAACGCAACTCCTGGCGTCTTTCAGGCCTGGATGGAAACGGCGGTCGCCGAGACCAGGCGGGACCTGCAGGGCGACGAGCGGCTGCTTTTTATAAATGCCTGGAACGAATGGGCGGAGGGCAGCTATCTGGAGCCGGATCGCCGCTTCGGCCACACGTTCCTGGAGGCCGTTCGCAATGCCCGCGATGCCGCGCACCTTCTGCACGACAAAGAACGCTGAGGACATGGCCGACATGCAGACCGTTCCGCGTGTCACCCTGATTGGACATCCATTCAGTCCGATCGGCACCGGCCGGGCGGTGCGCGTCACATTCGCCGCCTGCCGCAGCGTGGGTATCGACGCGCGGATGCGCGACGTGTGGCAGTTTCTGGAGCCCGAGGACGCGCAGGTGGATTCGATCGTGCCGCTCCTGACCACCACGTACGGCGCGATGAACATCTTCCATATCAACGGCGACGAAGTAACACCGGTGTTGGAGCGGATCGGCCCGCTCCCGCCCGGATACAACATCATCGTCCCGTTTTGGGAGCTGCCTCGATATCCTGCCGAATGGGCCTGCCAGCTGCAGCGGTTCGACGAGGTCTGGGCTGGTTCACACTACGTCCGGCGATCGATTGCCGCGGCGATCGACCGGCCCGTCATCCACATGCCGCTGGCGACTGAAATCGCCCTCGACACGTTCTGCGGTCGGCGGTGGTTCGGCATCCCCGAGAACAGCTATGCCTTCTTGTTCTTCTTCGATGGCCGGTCCTATATCGCGCGCAAAAACCCTCAGGCCGTGGTCGATTGCTTCCGCCGTCTGCTGACCTCCCGGCCGTGGGCTCGCACCTGCCTGGTGATAAAGGTGCATCGCATCGATGCAGCATCCGCAGACGTACGCGAATTCCTTGCCGGCCTTGCCGATCTGCGCGAACGCGTCGTGGTGCTGGAGGCGACAATGCCGGAAGTCGAGGTCCACAATCTGATCCGGTGCTGCGATGCGTTTGTATCGCTCCATCGGTCTGAGGGCTTTGGCCATGGTCTGGCCGAGGCGATGTATCTGGGCCTGCCGGTGATCGGCACTGGCTACTCCGGAAACATGGATTTCATGACGCCGGAAAATTCCATTCCGATCGGTTACCGCCTGATCCCGGTGGCCAGTGGGTCATACCCGCATGCCGAGGACCAGCACTGGGCCGACCCCGATCTCGATGAAGCGGTGACGCAGATGATCAGACTGCTCGACGACCCGGCGTCTGGTCGAGCGCTGGGTCGGAGGGCGAGCCGGTGCATCCGGACGGCGTTCAGCTATCGCGCATCGGGCTTGCGCTATAAGCGACGGCTTGACGAGATCGCGGATGCGGCAAAGCCAACGCATCGAATGCAAGGCTGATCGACCGACGTTCGCAAGGGCCTGAGATCGAAGCGCGCGCCGGCACCGCCACGCGACGCCGGACAAGACGAAGCACAGCCGAACGGCTAGCATCCGCCGCACCAACCGAGGGAGGCAACGCCATGGCCGGCATTCTGTTCAGGAACTGCCGCGTTTGGCCGCAATTCTGTCGGGCCGGATCTCTGTGGGTCAAAACTCTATAGGGCGGAGAAGCGAAGCACATTCCGCCAAACCCCCTCACCGCGCCTCACCGACCTCATCCGGTTCGCCGCCGCCAAGCCAATCCGCTGCATAGAGCCCGTATGCGACGCATCGCCGAAAGGAAGAAGACGGCCAATCCGCCGCGCGTTCAACGAACCGGTGCTTCACGGGATCGGCATCGTTTTCCGGCAGCGTCCACAAGCAATGCATTTCATCCGGCAGAACCACCCAGGCATCGATTTGAAATTGGCGATCTGGCAAGCGCTTGACGCACCGCGGCCCGCAGCGCATCGATCCGCGTCACGAGCAGGTCGCTCCGACGGTCGGGCAGGTTCACCGTGAAGATCCACCGGGAAGGCGGTTGCGGCGATAGTCGGGCATTGAGAAATCATGGCATGATCGGGTGGGCGGCGGAATGCGCTGCGCTTTTCCGCTCTACGCTCTACGCTCGACTGCGGAAAGGAAACAGCCATGTCGTTGAGCCGGGAGTTCGCGGCGTTCGTCGCCGACCTACGGTACGCCGATCTGCCGGTTGACGTGGTGGACCGGGCCAAGGGCGTCACGTTGCAGGCGCTGGCATCGGCTTTGGTCGCCCGCGACATGCCGGCGAGCAGACAGGCGCTTGCGCTGATGCAGGAGGAAGAGGCCGGCGGCGGCGGGATCGCAACCGTGCTCTGCGACGGCAGCAAACTCACCAAAGGCGGCGCCGCCTTCGTCAATGCGGAAATGATCTTCGCCGGCGGCAAGTGGGACACGTTTCGCATGCTCACCCATCCCGGCATCGCGATCCTGCCGGCAGCGCTGGCGGCGGCGGAAATAGCGCAGTGCTCCGGCAGGGAATTCATCACCGCCGTGGCGGCCGCCTACGAGGTCATGGAGCGCATGGCCGCCGAATTCATCCCGACGGTCATGTCGCGCGGGTTCCATGCCGGACCGGTGTTCGGCATCTTCGGTGCGGCTGTCGCAGCGGCAAAGGTTCAGGGGCTCGACGAGGATCAGGTCAACAGTGCCATCGCCCAATGCGTCAACCTGGCGGCCGGCAATCTGGAAGGCGCGCGCAGCGGCGGCCGCTCCCTTCGCGAGGGCGGCGCTGTCCGTAACGCCTTGCTCGCCGTGGCGTTGGCGAAACACGGCACGCCCGGCGGTGAAACCACGCTGGAAGGCGATGCCGGATTCTACCACGCCTATGCCGGCAACAACCTGGGCCAGTTGCGCTATAGCTTCACCGGTCACAATCGGTCCGACATGAGCCGGATCACCGAAGGCCTGGGCCGTGACTGGATTTTTCTCGAGACGCTGTACCGCATCTATTCGACCGCCGGGTACAACATCGCCCATGTGGATGTGACGGCACGGCTGTGCGAGGAACACAACCTCACATACAAGGACATAGATCGCATCGAGGCCGTGGTGAACTGGCTCGAGACCGAGTATCCCAGCCCCGCCTTCCCAACTCCCGGAAGCGATGGCCAGCCGAGGGTCGGCAGCACCCAGTATTTCTCGGCCTATGGCGCGGTGACGCGCGGCTATCCATTGCTCCGTGGCGGACAGCCGGGTCCGGGCGAGACGGACCCGCCGGAGGTGCTGGATCTCATGCATCGGGTGACGCTGATTCCAACCGTCCGCCGGGCGCTGTTCGGACCACGCGTCACCATCGTCACCAGGGACGGCCGGCATCTCACCAAAGAAGGCACTGGCCGCGAATTCATCTGGGACTTCGAGGAGCAAGCCCGGCGTATCCATCCTGTCGCCCCGGGCCTTGCAATTCCGGAGACGCAATTCGCCGAGTTGATCGATACCTGCCGGAACCTGGACCGCATCGACGGTGCCGCTGCCAGGCTGATATCGCTGACCATTCCCGCCTGACGGGATGCGCTGTGGCGGCGCTACTGCCGCTCGAACTTGACGACGCGCCGCACGCGTCCCCATTCGCCCGGCTGCACCACGTAGATGTCGCCATGCGAGTCGCACCAGATGCCATGGCAGGAGCGATGGATCGGGTCGCCCCAGCGCGCCAGCCGTTCGCCGTCAAGCGTCAGGATGCTGATCATGCCGCCGTTGTGCTCGGCGATGTAAACGATGTCGTCCGCATCGACATAGAAGAACGCCGGACCGATCAACTCGGTCGGCCACACCTCCAGCAGTTTTCCCTCCTGATCGAACACCTGCACGCGATCGTTCTCGCGATCGGCGACCAGCAGCCGCCCGCGCCGATCGACCCACACGCCATGCGGCAGGTTGAACTGCCCCGGCGCGTTGCCAGGCTCACCCCACGAGAACAGATGCTTCGCGTCCGCCGAGAACTTGTGCACGCGGGCATTGCCGTAACCATCGCTCATGAACATCGAGCCATCCGGCGCAAAGGCGATGTCCGTCGGCAGGTTGAACGGGCCACCGCCGTGCGTGACCTTCTTCCACGCAACCGAACTGAAGTCCTCGTCCGGCACGCCGGTATCGGAACGGTGTCCCTTGACGCCGATGGTTTGCAGCAGCTTCCCGTCAGCGGTGAACTTCATGAACTGCTGGTGATGCTCGTCGGTGAGCCACGCGAACCCCTGTGCGTCAAATCGGATCGCATGCGGGAACTTGAACATTCCCGCCCCCCAGGACGTGACAAAATTGCCGTCGCGATCGAACACGACAACCGGATGCTCGGCGACGCGATTAAAGCAGTACACCTGGTCCTGAGGACCGACGGCAACCGCGGCTGGTTTCATGTCCACCCCAGCCGGGGCGTGCGCCCAATCCTCCCGCACCTTGTAGGTGTACTTCCCGCTGCCAACGATCGCTTCCATTGCAGTTCCTCCCTATGCCAGCCCGACAATCTCCGCCAACGCTTCCATTTGCTCCACATGCCGTGAGACCGGGTTGAGCAACAGGTGGTTGGCGCCCATCGCGATGACCTCCTCCAGCCGCTCGCGCACCTGTTCGCGCGTACCGTGGATGCCCGACGCATCGGTTCCGGCGGGATTGTGGTACACCTCGGTGAACCACCGGTTCAGTTCGGCACGCGCAACGTCCGGGCGATCGTCCACCGCCATGAAGATCCGCTTCGAAATTGGGAAACCGGCTGGGTCGCGGCCGGCCTGCACCAGCGCCTGCGACAGCAACGGCACCGAACGGGCGAATTCGGCGATGCTCGAGCCGCCTGATCCCATCCATCCATCGGCGATCGATGCCGCGCGGCGAATTGCGTTGGGATGGCCGACACCCATCCAGATTGGCAACGGCTGCTGCACCGGTTTGGGGGACATCGTGCCGTTCCCCAACTGATAGAAGCGGCCGCGATAATTCACGTTCTGTTGCGTCCAGAGCGCCCTGATCAGTTCGACCTCTTCACGGAAACGGCGCACCCGGCCTTCCTCGGGCACGGCGAACTGCCGGTAGTGATGCTCGCGCCCCAGCCCAACCCCAAGGATCGCGCGCCCATTGCTGACGGTATCGAGTGTTGCCCATTGATGGGCCACCATCAGCGGGCTGTGGATCGCCAGCACCACCACCGATGCGCCGACGCGTATCCGGCTGGTGATCGCGGCCGCATAGGTCAGCACCACCACCGGATCAAAGCAGGTAACATGGTCGAGAGTGTTCTCGGTCACCCACAGATCGCGAAAACCCAACGTCTCAGCACGCTGCGCGACCGTGCGCACATCGTTCATGTCGATCGTGTCGGGTGAGCGATGCGGCAGCGACATGCCGAACGCGATGCGGTCCTTCAACGCCATACTGTGCACCCTCCCCAGGACAGAGCGCTGGCGCTGCCCTCTTCGGCGACGACGGCAGAAGTAGCGCGCCTGTGACCGATTGGTAAAGCGCGCCCAGGGCGATCGCAGACGGCGAGACTGCTGTCATTCCCGCGTTGGTCGTCATTCCCGCGTTGGTCGTCGTTCCCACGTTGGTTGTCATTCCCGCGAAAGCGGGAACCCAGAGCCCGCCCAGCGACGACCGAAAGGCCGCGATGCGGGTCTGTCCACCTGGGTGCCGCTTTCGCGGGGCATGACGGTGTCAACTGCAATGGCCCGAAAGCGCGCCCGGCGGTCGGTTGACCGGCAGACGGCTGCCTGCGTATCAAGCCTGCCGCTTGTGCCGCCGGGGATTATCCCCCATCTGCGCACTCGGCACCGCGGCCTGCTCCCGGAAGGACGGTTGATGACCCTGCACCGCCTCGCCGCGCTGCTCGCGGTCTATGTACTGCTCGGCACGACCATTGCCGCGGCACAGATGCCGAGCGGGCCACCCGCGGTCGGCGTGGTGCGCGCCACGAAACAAGCGATCACGGAAACGTCCGAATTCATCGGCCGCGTGCAGGCGGTGGATCGCGACGTGATCACGGCCCGCGTTACCGCGTTCATCGAACAGCGGCTGTTCATCGAGGGAACCGAGGTGCATGAAGGCGACCTGCTGTACCGGCTGGAGCGCGGACCGTTCGAGGCAGCGGTGGCCCAGCAGGAGGCCGCGGTAGCCGATGCAAGCGCGCGATTGGCGAATGCCAACATTCAGCTTTCGCGCGTCCAGTCGCTGCTGAACACGCCGGCCGGCCAGCGCTCGGCGGTGGATGACGCGACCGCCACGCAGCGCTCACAGGCCGCGCAATTGATGTCAGCCCAGGCGCAACTCCGCATGGCACAGATCAACCTCGCCTATACCGAGATCCATGCGCCGATCAGCGGCAAGATCAGCCGAACCGCCATCAGCGTTGGCAATGTCGTGTCACCGAGTTCCGGTCCGCTCGCGAGCATCGTCAGCCAGGATCCGATGTATGTGCAGTTTCCGATTGCGGTGCGTGCGGAACTGGACCTGGAGAAACGCTACGCCGAGCAGAACGGCATGAGCGCCGTGGTGATCCGGATACGACTGCCGGACGGGTCGATGTACGACCAGACGGGCAAGATCGATTATGTCGAACCCACCGTGCAGGCGACGACCGACACAATCCTGGTGCGCGGCAAACTCGCCAATCCACCGCTGAAGCCTATCGTGGCGGGTCAGCCGGTGGATCGACGGTTGATCGACGGCGAGTTCGTCACCGTCGTGGTCGAGGGCATCGAACCGATCATGGCGCTCGCCATTCCGCGCGCGGCCGTGCTGTCCGACCAGCAGGGCGACTACGTTTACGTGGTGGACAGCCAGAACCGTGTGGAGCAACGCCGTCTGCGGCTGGGCCAGTCCACGCCAACGACAGCCGTGATCCTGTCCGGCCTCAACGAAGGCGAGATGGTGGTGGTGGACGGCATTCAGCGAGCAAGGCCGGGGATACAAGTGGCACCCGGCCCCGCCACGCCGACACCGGCAACACCCTCTACACCGAAGGCGCCGGGACAATAGCCGCATGATCTCGGCCGTCTTCGTCGATCGCCCGCGCCTGGCGATCGTCATCGCAATCCTGATGACGCTAGCGGGAGTCCTGTCGCTGTTGCGCATCCCGGTCGCGCAGTTTCCCGACATCGTGCCGCCACAGGTGACGATCTCCACCACCTTTGCCGGTGCATCGGCTGCCGTGGTCGAGGAAACCATCGCCCAGCCGCTGGAGGCGCAGATCGTCGGCGTGGACAAGATGATCTACATGAAGTCCACCAGCGGCAACGACGGAAGCTACAGCCTGACCGTCAGCTTCGAACTGGGCACCGATCCCGACATCGACACGGTCAATGTCAACAATCGCGTGCAGCAGGCGCTGTCCAGACTGCCGCCCGAAGTGCAGCGCTTCGGGCTCACGGTGCGCAAGCGCTCGGCTGCGATTCTGGAGTTCCTGCAATTTTACAGCGAGGGCGCCAAGCAGGATCCGCTGTTCATCAGCAACTACGTCACCATCAACGTGCTGGATCGACTGGCGCGCACACCGGGCGTGGGCGATGCGCAGCTGTTCGGCCGGCTCGATTATTCGATGCGCGTATGGTTTGAAATGAGTTGGCTGATCAGCCTGAACCTTGCGCCCTCGGACATCATCACCGCAATACAGGCGCAGAGCGTCCAGGCGGCAGTGGGACGCATCGGCGCCCGTCCGACCAGCGATGCGACCCAGTTCCAGCTCAACGTTCAGACGCAGGGGCGCCTGACCACGCGCGAGCAGTTCGGCAAGATCGTGATCCGCGCCAATCCGGATGGTTCGGTACTGCGCCTGTCGGACATCGCACGCATCGAGCTTGGTGCGGCGAACATGGACACCGAAAGCCGGTTGAACGGCGATCCGGCCGTATCCATCGGGCTGTACCTCGCGCCTGGCGCCAATGCAGTACAAACTTCGGCGCGCGTTCAGGCTGCACTCAACGAACTCGGCAAGCGCTTCCCCGCCGGGTTGAAGGCACGCGTGTTCTACGACAGCTCGTCGTTCGTCGCCTCCACGATCACCGAAGTGGAAAAGACGCTCGGCATTGCCTTCGTGCTGGTGATCCTCGTCGTCTTCCTGTTCCTTGGCAGCGTCCGCGCCACGATCATTCCCATGGTCGCCATTCCGGTCAGCCTGATCGGAACATTCGCAATCCTGTTGGCCGCCGGCTTCTCCGCCAACACCGTGTCGCTGCTCGCAATGGTCCTTGGCATCGGCGTGGTCGTGGATGACGCAATCGTCGTGGTCGAGAATGTCGAACGGGTCATGGCCGAGGAGCCGGACCTGCCGCCGAGGGAGGCGACCAAGAAGGCGATGCGGCAGATCACCGGGCCGGTGATCGCGATTTCACTGGTGCTGCTCTCGGTGTTCGTGCCGGTCGGGTTCATTCCCGGCGTGTCCGGCACGTTGTTCCGCCAGTTCGCCGTCACGATCAGCGTGGCGATGCTGCTGTCCGCCACCAACGCGCTGACGCTGTCGCCGGCACTGTGCGGGGTGTTCCTGCGCCATCGCGGGCGGCCACGCGGACCGCTGGGTCTCGTGCTCGGCGGTATCGACCGCGTGCGCAACGGCTACGCGTCCGTGGTGCAGCGGCTGCTGCGTGGGGCGCTGCTGTCGGTGGTGCTGATCATTGCGGCGGGCGTGGGCATCTGGCTGCTGGCGGTTCGCACGCCGACCGGGTTCCTGCCTGAGGAGGATCAGGGCGCATTCTTCGTGGCCGTGCAGTTGCCGGACGGCGCATCGGTGTCGCGCTCGCGCGCCGTGGTGGAGCAGGTGGAGAACCTGATCCGGCCGATGCCACAGGTGGAGGGCATACTCTCGATCGTCGGCTTCTCCCTGCTCGACGGCGGCAACGAACCGAATGCCGCCTTCGTGGTGCTCCGGCTCAAGCCGTTTGCCGACCGCACCGCTGTCGCGGACCGAGCCCAGGCGGTCATCGGCCGCGTCTTCGGTCTGGCCCAGCAGGTGCGTTCGGCCAGTGTGTTTCCATTCAACCTGCCGCCGATCATCGGGCTGTCAACCAGCGGCGGGTTCGAATACCAGTTGGAAAACCTGGAAGGCCGCGACCCCGTGGAAATGGCGAGCGTGACACAGGGTCTGGTTGCCGCGGCAAACCAGGACCCGCGCATGACGCGCGTCTTTTCGACCTTCACCGCCACCAACCCTTCGATCTGGCTCGATATCGACCGCGAGAAGGCGCAGGCGCTGGGGCTCAACATCGCCGACGTGTTCAGCACGCTGCAATCGACGCTCGGTGGTTTCTACGTCAACGACTTCAACCTTTACGGTCGTACCTGGCAGGTGAACATCCAGGGCGATGCACCGGATCGCAGCGACATCGCCGATGTCTTCAAGATCTACGTGCGCAATCGGCTGGGCGAGATGGTGCCGCTGCGCTCGGTCGCCGAACTGCGCATCGTGCTCGGCCCACAGGTGATTACCCGGTTCAACAATTACCGCGCAGTGACGATCAATGGCGGCCCACGACCGGGCGTGTCATCCGGCGACGCACTGCTCGCCATGGAGCAGGTATCGGCAAAGACGCTGCCTCCGGGCTACGACTTCGAATGGTCCGGCACCGCCTTTCAGGAGAAGGCGGCGTCCGGTCAGACCGGCGCGATCCTGTCGCTGTCGGTGCTGTTCGCCTATCTGTTCCTGGTGGCGCTGTATGAGAGCTGGGTCATCCCGATTCCAGTTCTGCTGTCGGTGACTGTGGGCGTGCTGGGCGCATTCGCCGGCATCCTGATCGCGGGCCTGTCGCTCGACCTTTACGCGCAGATTGGGCTGGTGGTGTTGATCTCGCTGGCTGCGAAGAACGGCATTCTGATCGTCGAATTCGCCAAGGAGCAGCGCGAGGCGGGTTTGCCGATTCTGGAAGCGGCCGCACTTGGTGCGCGCATCCGGTTCCGCGCGGTGATGATGACCTCCATCGCATTCATCTTCGGTCTGATTCCATTGGTGTGGGCGCAGGGCGCGGCGATGCTGAGCCGGCGTGCCGTGGGCACCGCGGTGTTCGCCGGCATGATCGTCGCCAGTTCGATCGGTGTGTTCCTGATACCGATGCTGTATGCAACGTTCCAGGGGATGCGCGAGCGGGTGAAGGCGAAGTTCGGCAGTCGGACAGAACGCCGAACGGATCATTGATGTCCGCCACGCAGCTGGCGAGGGAGTATCCGAATTTATGTGCGGAGTTTTTATGCCCCGCTGATCAACGCCAGCGTGTGGCGTGCGATGACGACCTCTTCATCGGTCGGAATCGCGTAGGCCGGCCGTTCCGAATCCATCCGCGTCAGCAGGGGCCCGCCAGTCTGATTTGCCGCCTCGTCAAGCGAAAACCCGAACCAACCCAATCGGCGCAGCACGCGACCCCTGATCTCCGCGCTGCGTTCACCAATGCCGGCGGTGAACACAAGCCCGTCGATGCCGCCCATGTCGGCAGCCAAGGCCGCAGCAGTGCGCGCCACGTGATACACGAAATACTCGACGGCCAGTCGCGCCAACGGCGCCTCGCTCGCCAGCAGCATGCGCATGTCGTTCGACACGCCGGACAGTCCCTTCAAACCGCATTCGGCGTAAAGAAAATGCTCGACCCGATCGACAGTCCAGCCCTTCTGCTTCTGCAACCAAAGCATCATGCCGGGATCCAGCGACCCTGGTCGCGTCCCCATCGGCAACCCGTCCAGGGCGGTGAACCCCATGGAGGAATCAACGCTCCGGCCACCGGCCAAGGCGCACATCGAGGCGCCGGATCCGAGATGCGCCACCACGACACGTCGCAGCGCGATGGCGGGCGCCTGCTCGGCCAGCGCACCGGCGATGTATTCATACGACAATCCGTGAAAGCCGTAGCGCCGCACGCCGTCACGGTATAGCTCGTCGGGGATCGCGAACCGATCGGCCACCGCCGGATGGCCGCGATGGAATGCCGTGTCGAAGCACGCGACATGCGGCAGATTGGGGAACCGCGCAGCCAATGCCTTCAGCACGGCGACCGCCGGAGGATTGTGCAACGGCGCCAGTGGCTCGAGCGCCTCGATCCGCGCGAGCGTTGGCGCATCCACCACGACAGGGGCGTCCAGATCCGGACCGCCGTGCACCACACGGTGGCCGAATCCCACGAGGCCACGCTCCGCAAGCGGACCGTCCGTCAATTCCGCCAGCGCGGCCAGGGCGGCCGCGTGATCCTTGGTGTTCACGACACTGTCGTGCACGGACTTGCCGTCGGCGGCGTTAACGCGCAGCCGGCCCTCCCCGCCGACCTGTTCCACTTCGCCGCTCTGACTGCGGCTCAATGCATCATCCGAGATCGCATAGACGGCAAATTTAAGACTGGACGAGCCGGCATTCAGAACACACAGGCGGCGATTTTCCATGCCTCTTGGCCTTTCGCATCCGAAGCGCGCATTATTGCTTGATCCAACCACAGACGAGCCCTGGAGAGCACCTTCCATGACCAAGTTTGGCCTCGCCCAGTCTGTCCGTCGCGTGGAGGACTCGCGCCTGTTGTTGGGCAGCGGCCGCTACACCGATGATATCGTCCTTCCGGGCATGCTGCATGGCGTCGTGCTGCGCAGCCCCCACGCCGCAGCCAGGCTCGGCGCCATCGATACCGCTGCGGCAGTCTCGATCCCCGGGGTCAAGGCTATCTTTACCGCGGCCGACCTGACCGCGGACGGTATTGCGCCGATGCCGTGCGCCGCACCAGTGCAGAACCGCGACGGGTCCGACATGGCCAGCCCGCCACACCCCTCACTCGCCGACGGTGCGGTGCGTCATGTCGGCGATCCGGTGGCGTTCATTGTGGCCGAAACGGTAGCGGCCGCGCGCGATGCCGCTGATCTGATCGCCGTGGATTATACCATTGAGCCTGCCGTTACCGATCTTGCCACGGCGACCGATCCCGGCGTGCCGCTGGTATGGCCTGACGTAACCAACAACGTCACGTTCGATTGGGACATCGGCGACAAGGCTGCGACCGACGCGCTGTTCGCCACCGCGGCGCACGTCACGCGCCTGACCGTGGTGAACAACCGCGTCATCGTCGCTTCGATGGAGGCACGCGCCGCGATCGCCGACTACGATTTGACGTCGGGTCGGTGGACGCTGTTTGCCAACACGCAGGGCGGTTGGCTGATCAAGGGCCTGCTCGGAGCGGTCTTCAAGACCGATCCTGCGATGTTTCGCGTCGTGACGCCCGATGTCGGCGGCGGCTTCGGCATGAAGGCGTTCCTGTACGCCGAGCATGTGTTGACCTGCTATGCGGCGCGCAAGCTGGGGCGGCCGGTGAAGTGGGCGTCGGAGCGCGGCGAGGCGTTTCTGTCCGACACACATGGCCGCGACAACGTCACATTGGGCGAGCTTGCGATCGACGCGGAGGGAAAATTCCTCGCGCTGCGCACGCGCAATCTTGCCAACATGGGCGCCTATCTTTCCACGTTCGCGCCGTATATTCCGACGCTGGCCGGCGGGGCCGTGCTGTCCGGCGTTTATGGCTTCCAGCAGATCTATGCCAACGTGCTCGGCGTGTTCACCCACACGGTGCCGGTCGATGCCTACCGCGGCGCGGGGCGTCCCGAAAGTAATTATCTGCTGGAGCGCCTGGTCGATGCCGCCGCACGCGAACTGAATATCGACCGTGCCGACCTGCGTCGACGCAACATGGTGCCAACCGTGGCGATGCCGCACGCCACACCCGTCGGCAAGACCTACGACAGCGGTAACTTCGCGATGGTGCTGGATGCGGCGCTCGAGCGGATGGACTACGCGGGCTTCGCCGCCCGACGCGCGGCGGCCCAACGATACGGCAAGCTTCGCGGCATCGGATTCTCGTATTATCTCGAGGTCACGATGGGCGATCCGACCGAGCGGGCGGAGATCCGCTTTGCCGACGATGGCCTTGTCGATGTCTATGTCGGCACGCAATCGACCGGACAGGGTCACGAGACCGCCTATATCCAGATCATGTCGCAGCGCCTTGGCATCGACGGGGAAAAGATCCGCGTCCGCCAGGGCGACACGGACACCATTCCGGTCGGCGGCGGAACCGGCGGCTCACGCAGCCTGTATTCCGAGGGCCATGCAATTCTGATGACTGCCGATACGGTCATCAAAAAGGGCACACAGGCAGCGGCCGAAGTGCTGGAGGCGGCAGCAGCCGATATCGCTTTCTCGGACGGACGGTTCTCCATCGTCGGCACCGATCGCGGCATCGACATCATCGCACTCGCCGCGGCGCAACGGCAGAAGGCGGCGGCCGGCGAGACCGCGACCTCGCTCGACTCTGCCGAAGTGGTGAATGTTGCGGAACACACCTTCCCGAATGGCTGCCACATGGCCGAGGTCGAAGTGGATCCCGAGACCGGCGTGGTGGAAATCATCCGCTACCGCGTGTGCGACGACTTCGGCAAGACCGTGAACCCGATGATCGTGCGCGGCCAGGTACATGGTGGCGTGTCGCAGGGTCTCGGCCAGGCGCTGTTCGAACGGACCAGCTACGACGCGTCGGGCCAGCTGCTGTCCGGCAGCTTCATGGACTATGCATTGCCTCGGGCGGCCGATTTCCCGGACATCGAGGTCGATCTGTTGGAAGTGCCCAGCGCCTCCAATCCGCTCGGCGTGAAGGGGGCAGGTGAAGCTGGTTCGGTCGGCAGTCCGCCGGCGGTCATCAACGCCATCATCGATGCGCTGTCGGTTGGCGGCGTGACGGGGATCGACATGCCCGCCACATCGGAAACGGTCTGGAAGGCCATGTCGATGGCGAAGGCGGCGTAACCGAGGATCTACTCCGACTTCGAAGCGTCCGTCGCGGCCAGACCCGCCTTCACCGTCATCCCCGCGAAAGAGGGGCGACCCAGTTGCGGCGTGGGTCCCCGCTTTCGCGGGGATTACAACAATTCGCGGGGATTACAACAAGAGGCCTACCGCGGCGGGTCGAGGTCGCGCGCGCCGAGGGTGCGAGCGCGGATCTCCTCCTCCGGCGCGGCGCGGCCGAAATCGGTGAATGCGCGTCGCACCGATTCGACCGTGGACCCGAACACCTGCTTGCGGTTCTCCCGCGCCCAGGTGCTGGATCCGACGATCTGCGTCAGCGACCCCTGGAAGTGCGGCATCACATATCGTGCGAACAGTTCGAAGCTGCGCAGCGTCTGCTCGCGATTGGCCCATTCGTGGGCGCGGAACAGGATGCCGCCGAAACCGCCCTGGCTGTATTCCAGCAATCGCCTGATGCCCTTGACCACGGTTTCCGGTGAGCCGACCAACGTGGTGCCCATCTTCACGCCGTCTCGCAGCGGATCGTCGGCACGGCCCGGGGGACGACCGAGCGTGTCCTCGAAATAGGTCTGCGTCTCGACCCGCTCACCCTTCTTCACCTCCAACAGTGCCTGCTCGTCGTCCTCGGCGACATGTGCATTGACCACGACACGCCAGTTCTTGCGGTCCATCGTCTTGCCGTTCTTTGCCGCCGCCTCCTCGGCGATCTTCCACTGGCTGGCCAGCGCCTCCGGACCGCCAGGCAGGCCGGCGCCGATCGACAGCACGCCGACGCCATGCGTCCCGGCGGCAATCATGCCAAACGGCGTTATCGTGCTGGCAACCGCGATCTCGAAATGCGGATCGGTGTACGGGGCAAGATGCAGCCGCGCGTCGCGCATCTCGAACCAGTCGGTCTTCATCGTGACCGGCTCTTCGCATTTCAACAGACGCATTATGGCGTCCATCGCCTCCAGCATGCGCGGTCGCTGCGTGCTGGGTTCGATGCCGAGCATGTAGGCGTCCGAGGTGAGCGCGCCGGGGCCGCATCCCATCATCGCGCGGCCGCGCGTCATGTGATCGAGCTGCACGAAGCGCTGCGCGACCATGAACGGATGATGATACGGCAGGCTGGTCACCCCGGTGCCGAGCCGGATGTGCTTGGTGCGTTCGGCGGCGGCGGCGATGATCAGTTCGGGCAGCGCGATCAACTCCCAGCCGGCGGAATGATGTTCGCCGATCCAGGCCTCGTCGTATCCGAGCCAATCGAGCCACTCGAGCAGCTCGACATCGCGACTGATCGCCAGCGTCGGGTTTTCCCCGACACGATGAAAAGGTGCCAGGAATATGCCGAACTTCATGCCGCGATGGGCCATGCGTCTGAACTCCACGTCTTCTGTCGGCGTGTATCTAGCAACCTCCGACGCCGGTAGCCAAGCGGCGCCACCCGTGGCAGCCTGAACCATAAGCCGGTTCCCGGGAGGAATGGATCATGCGCCTGGAAGGTAAAGTGGCGATCGTGAGTGGTGCGGCCTCCGGCATGGGCGCCGCGACGGCGCGCCGATTTGCCAAGGAAGGCGCCAAGGTGGTGATTGCCGACATGCTGGAGGAAGATGGCGGCAAGATCGCCGCCGAGATCACGCGCGCCAATGGAACGGCCGAATTCATGCGCCTGGACGTGACCAACGAGGCCGACTGGAAATCGGTCGTGGATGCGACCGTGCAGAAATACGGCAAGGTCGATATTCTGGTGAACAATGCTGGCATCAGCGGCAGCGCGGTGTCCGACATGCTGGACACCGACGCGTGGGACAAGCTGATGGCGGTGAACGCGCGTGGCGTTTTCCTGGGCACCAAACACGCCGTGCAGGCGATGAAAAAGTCGGGCGGCGGATCGATCGTCAATCTGTCGTCGATCTCCGGCAACACCGGCCAGACCATGACGCATATGGGCTACAACGCGTCGAAGGGCGCGGTGCGCACGCTGACGAAGTCCACCGCGGTGCAGTTCGGCCGCGACGGCATCCGCGCCAATTCGGTGCATCCGGGGCTGATGCCGCCGATGCGCACGTCCGGTGCTACCGCCGATCCGGCGGTACGGGCGAAGATGCTGCAGGGTGTGCCGTTGCGCCGCGCCGGCGAGGTGGATGAGGTGGCGAATGCGATCCTGTTCCTCGCTTCGGACGAGGCCTCGTACATCACGGGGGCCGAGCTTTATGTCGATGGCGGCTACCTCGCCACCTGAGCGTGGGAGGATGATGCGATGGCACTCAGCAAGCAGCAGATCCAGCAGTTCGACAACGAGGGCTTCCTGTTCCTGCCCAACCTTTTCTCCGCGGAGGAGATTGCGGTCCTGCACAGCGAGGCGGAAGCGATCTTCCACACCGACCGCAAGGAGATCTGGCGTGAGAAGTCGGGCTCGCCGCGCACCGCGTTCGCCGCGCACACCTACAACGAGGCGTTCCGTCTGCTGGGCGCGCACCCGCGCATGATCCGTCCCGTCGAGCAGGTGTTCGGCGAACAGCTTTATATGCATCAGTTCAAGATCAACGCGAAATCCGCGTTCGATGGCGAAGTGTGGCAGTGGCACCAGGACTACGGCACCTGGGCGCGCGACGACGGCATGCCGGAACCGCGCGCGATGAATATTGCCGTGTTTGTGGACGAGGTGCTGCCGATCAATGGCCCGCTGATGCTGGTGCCGCGCAGCCACAAGGAGGGCGTGCTGAAGGCAGGGCATGACACGTCCACCACGTCCTATCCGCTATGGACGCTGGACAATGCGACCGTGGAGCGGCTGGTCAGGCAGGGCGGCATCGTCACGCCGACCGGCGCGCCTGGCGCCTTGCTGATGTTCCACGGAAATCTGGTGCATGGCTCGGCGGGCAACATAACGCCCTATCCGCGCAAGATCGTTTACCTGACGCTGAACGCGGTATCGAACTACATTCGCACCCCTACCCGTCCCGACTGGATCGCGCATCGCGATTTCCGACCGATTGAACCGGTTGCAGACGATGCGCTGTTGCGCTATGCGCGCGGCCAACGGGCAGCGGCGGAATAATTGGCACCTGGGATTTCCACCGGAGTTCGTCTTTGACACAAGCAAATTTGGACCGGCGCAGCCGCTTGGCGTGCCCTGGGAGAGAAACATGACCGTCAGGAAGCCGGGACTTGTCGTGACGCGCCGCCAGGCGTTGCTGGGGGCGGGCGCACTGGCCGCTCCATACATCGCGAAGGCGGCCGAACCGATCCGCATCGGTCTGCTGCTTGCCAAGACCGGCCAGATCGCGCCGCAGACCGAATATCTGGCACAGGGCACCTATCTTGCGCTGGAAGAACGCGGCAACAAGATCATGGGCCAGCCGGCGGAACTGGTCTGGCTGGACGAGCCGTCCCCGCAGGGCGCCACGCAGAACATGCAGAAGCTGGTGCAGGAGAACAAGGTCTGCGCCATCCTGGGCGGCTCGCTGTCGTCCAACGCACTCGCCGAGGAAGCCACCGCCGCGCAACTGAAGATTCCGTTTGTCTGCGACAACGCCGCCGCGACCGAAATCACTGGCAAGAACTGCAACCGTTACACGTTCCGGCTGAACACCCCGGTGCTGGTGCAGTCGCGTATGCTTGCGCCGTTTGCACTGACCTACGGCAAGAAATGGTATTTTATCACCGCGTCCTACGCGTTCGGACAGGATATTCTGCGATCCACGCGCGAATTGCTGAAGCAGGCCGGCGGCACCGAGGCGGGCATCGACGAGGTGCCGCTGAACACACCCGACTTCAGTTCGTTCATTTTGAAGATCCGCCAGGCTCAGCCGGATGTCGTTCTGGGTGGGCTGTCCGCCGGCGATCTGTCGACATTTCTCAAACAGTGGAACGAACTCGGCATGAAGGGGAAAATACCCTTCTGCGAAATAGCGATCGGCGACACCGACATCTGGGCGGTCGGCCCCGATGCTGCGAGCGGTATTTTCACCAAGCTCTGGTGGTACAACAACCCGAACAATCCACCTGAAGAAAAGGCGTTCGCCGAGGCCTATCTGAAGAAGCACAATCGGCCGGCCGCGGACAAGGCATGGATGGGCTGGATCACCGCCAAGTCGCTGTTTGAATTGATCGAGCTGGCGAAATCAACCGAGCCCATGGCGATCGTCGAAGGGCTGGAAAGCTGGAAGTTCAGCGCGGGCAGCACGTCGTACAGCTACCGCAAATGGGACCATCAGATGCTGCTGCGGAATCTGGTGGTGTCGGTGAAGCCGAAGATCACCGACAAGTGGGACTATTTCGACGTGAAGGCCGCGTTGCCGGAGAATCCCGCCGAACTGGAGAAGGTGTTCGGCAGTCAGGAAGAGATCGGCTGCAAGATGACCTGAGGGTCTGAAGCGCTTTAAGCACCTCGGTTGACGGCGACGGTTTGCCCCGCTGACGCCGTCGCGGCGAAGCTCCTTGTCATCCCCGCCGGTCAGCTTATTCGCCTGGCCGCCGTACCGAACAATCCCAGACGGTCGGCGCGCACGCGACGTTCATCGCCGGTTCGCACAGTCACGCCCGCGCGGTCGAAGAATTCCAGGATCAGGATCGCGACCTTCCGGCCATTGGCCAGGCGGTCGCGGAACGCCGCGGCGGTGAGCGTTCCTGCCGGCTCGGCGTCCGCGATCGCGGCGGCGATAGCGGCAAGCTCGGCCACCGTTTCGCTCAGGAAGAACTGATCCGGCGCGACCTCGATCAGTCTGCCCATGCGCTGCAACCGCTTCAGCGTGGCGCGCATCGCCGGTTCCGGCACGGCCAATGCTTGCGCCAGGTCGCGCGTGCGCGGTGGTCGGAAGCGCTCCGCGGAGATCAGCCGCTGTGCACCCTGCCAGATGCGTTCGTCCTGCGGTGACAGAATGGCGCGGTGGGTCGGCAGCCGCAGCCATGGGCCGTCCTGCTCGACCAGACCGCGCTCTGCCAGCGAATCGATGATGGCGCGAAAGGCGGTCGGCGATGGCCGTCCTGGCGTCGCTTGTCGCAGGCGCTCGGGCTGTAGACCCGGCTGGTCGGGCGACGCCGCGTGATGTGCCGCAAGGCGATCCACCACACCGGTTCGCAATGCCTCCAGCGCAGCCGGCGCCATCAGCAGTTCAGCCACCGCGACCGCCGGCGCCGCCGTCATCACGGTGGCCCGCACCACCTGCGCGACATTGCGCGAGCGGAAGAATGTGGCGGCGTCGGTCCATTTCGGTGCCAGAGCCAGCAGTCCGCGCAGCGCCGTCGCGGTGTCCGGCTGGCCCAGCGCGGCCAATTGGCCAAGCCGCTCTGCGGTACGCCGGCCGCGGCGCGGTGGAAACGGATCGATCACCACACCGCCGCCGATGGTGCGCGTGGCGGTCGCGTCACGCAGCACCAGCCGGTCCAACGCGAGCGCCCCGATCGGATGGTCGAGGGTCAATCGCGCCAATGCCGTATCGCCTGGGCTGATCCGCGCAATGTCCAGCGGTGCGACCCGCGCCATCACATGAGCCGCACCCAGATGGAGATGCACGGGCGCATCGACGCGCAGCGGCCGCGCCTCCTGGGCCAGCAGGCGCAGCCGTGCGTCGAGCCGGAACGTCGGTGCATGCACGTCGGGATGCAGCACCCAGTCGCCGCGTGTCACGGAATCCTTCGACAGCCGCGGACCGGTGATATTCAGCGCAACGCGCTGTCCGGCCACAGCCTGTTCGGCCTGCCGGTTCTGCGCATGCAGTCCGCGCACCCGCAGTTCGAGACCGGGCGGCGACAGCATCAGCCGATCGTCCACGCGCACGCGACCGGCCACCAGCGTGCCGGTGACCACAAGGCCCGCGCCGGCCAGCGTGAATGCGCGGTCCACGGCCAGGCGCGGAAATCCGTCGCTGTCGCGCGGGCGCGGTCCAAGGGCGAGCAGTGCGGCGCGGAGTGCCTCGATCCCCTCGCCGGTCACCGCCGATACCGGCAGCAGCGGCATCGCACCGAGCCCGGTGTCGGCGAGCAACGAACGCACCTGCGCGGCGACCTCGACCACGCGCCCGCGAGCGAGGTCGGCCTTGGTCAGCGCCACGACGCCGCGTGCGATGCCGAGCAGTTGCAGGATGTGTGCGTGCTCGCGCGTCTGCGGCATGACACCATCGTCGAGCGCCACCACGAACAGTGCGGCATCGATCCCGCTGGCGCCGGCCAGCATGGTGTGCACGAAGCGCTCGTGGCCGGGGACGTCGACAAAGCCCAGTGTGCCATTCGGCGTGTCGGTGTAGGCGTAGCCCAGGTCGATGGTGATGCCGCGCCGCTTTTCCTCGGGCAGGCGATCGGCGTCGATGCCGGTCAACGCTTTCACCAGCGCGGTCTTGCCGTGGTCGATGTGGCCGGCTGTGCCGATGATCATGGGGAGTGGTTGATGGTCATGTTGGGTGTGCGACGGGGGGCTGTTCTTCCAGTTCGACCCTGTCGGAGGGCGCGAAACGGCCTCGGATGGCCTCTCCCAGATTGGGCTCGTCGGCCTGCTCGGGACCGAGAGTGTCACGCAGAATGTCGCGCACCTCGGCTTCAATCGAGCGGCTATGACGAGCGGCCCGTACCCGGAGGCGGCCCCGCAGCGCCGGTTCGATGTTTCGGATTGTTAGCATCGTACTCTGACGGCGGATGGCGAATGTCATGCTGCCATCGTGGCCATTGAGATCATCGCATGCAACGGAATCGGTGGTGCATGCTCCTGGTACCGGCGTGGTGCCGACGAAGGGCCTGCTCCAAGCGAAGGCTGGGGTCGGTATCCACGTCTTTCCTTTGCTGCGGCTTTCCTTTGCTGCGGCCCGCACAGACGTGGATGCCGACCTCCGTCGGCATGACGAGCAAGGCCCAGCCGGGGACCAATTACCGGCGCTCAGCCCGTAGCCACACGAGGCGCGTCGCCCGCCCACCCAGTCATCACCGCCAGCCGCAGAGTTGCAATTGCGCGGCCCTCCGCTTCCGGCAATGCGGCCAAGGCCGCGGCAAACAGCTCGCGCGGTGGCACTCGGCGATCGAGTTCGCGCAGTGCGTTGGTTTCGCCGGCCGAACGCAGGTCGCGCAGGAGACCAAACGGATCGGCGTAGAGCAGCCGCAACTCATCGACATCGGCCACCGGCAACGCAAAACCGGCACGCTGCAGCAACCCCGCGCAGTCCCGGAGGTCGGCGAAAGGGGAAACCCGCGGCGCGGCGCCACCGGTGAGCACCGCCTCGGTCTCGGTCAAGGCCTGCCGCAGTTCACCGAGAGTACCGAGCGCAGGCAGGCTCGCCAGCAGCAATCCCCCTGGCCGCAGCGCATGGCGCAACTGGATCAGCGCGCCCGGCAGGTCGTTGACCCAGTGCAGCGACACGCTCGCCACCACCACATCGAAGCTTCCCGGCGCGAACGGCAGGAACTCCTCGTCCGCCGCCACTGCAATGCCGCCGTTCAACGCCGCCATCGCCGGAGAGAGATCGCAGCTCACGACATCGATTCCGCGCGCCCGCAGGAGCGGCGCCACCACGCCCCGCCCACCCACATCCAGCGCACGGGTGAAGCGGCGCGTCGTGTCGTCCAGCCGGTCGATCAGGCGGTCCGCACAATCGCGCAACAGATCCGCGACGCTGCCGACGTGTGGTGCGGCTCGGTCGCGGTGCCGGCGCACGGCGCGTCGGTCGAAAACCTCCATGCCCGGGTCCATCACTCCCATGTGCGCCCGCGTCCCGGCGTTGCCAAGCATCGGCCGGCGTGCCTAGGTTCCCCGGTGACCGTCCCAACGGACCGTCCCATCGGGCCGGCGCGCGAGGAGCAGCCGCATGAAGCGCATCACCGCGAGCACGCTGCATTCGTGGCTGCTGGACGGCCAAGAACTCGCCCTGCTGGACGCCCGCGAGGAGGGCGAATTCGGCGCCTCGCATCTGTTCTGGGCCGTGCCGTGTCCGCTGTCGCGCCGCGAAATCCGCGCCCGCTCGCTGCTGCCCCGGCTTGCCGTCCGCGTGTGCTGCATCGATGACGGCAGGGGCCTCGCCGAGCAGCTTGCCACGTGGCTGGAGGGCATCGGGTGCAGCGATGTCGCCGTGCTGGACGGCGGCACAAAGGCGTGGGCTGCGGCCGGCTATGAGCTGTTCTCCGGCGTCAATGTGCCCTCGAAGGCGTTCGGCGAATGGGTGGAGCATCACTACGGCACCGAGAGCGTCGATGCCGCCGAACTGCAAGCGTGGATCACGTCGGGGCGCAACATCAGGGTGCTCGACAGCCGCACGCACGAGGAGTTCGTGCGCATGTCGATCCCGACCGGGATCAGCGTTCCCGGCGGCGAGCTGGTCTACCGGATCGGCGATCTCGTGCCCGATCCGAAGACGCTGGTGGTGGTGAACTGCGCCGGACGCACGCGGAGCATCATGGGGGCGGAAAGCCTGCGGCGCGCCGGCATCCCCAACAAGGTGGTGGCGCTGCGCAACGGCACGATGGGCTGGGAGCTGGCCGGGCTGCGCTGCGACCGCGGCCGCACCGACAGCTTCGCGCCCGGCACACCGAAGACGCTGCCGACCGCCCGGCAGCGTGCTCAGGACTTCGCCGAAAGCTCAGGCGTGGGCGTGATCGGCGCGATCGATCTCGCCCGCTTCGAGGATGACCCCGACCGCACGCTCTATGTGCTGGACGTGCGTGATCCCGCCGAATACCGCGCCGGTCACTGGCCCGGCAGCGTCAGCGCACCGGGTGGACAACTGGTGCAGGCGACCGACCAGTGGGTGGGCGTGCGCAACGCGCGCATCGTGCTGGTGGACGATACCGGGGTCCGTGCCCGCATGGCCGGCGCATGGCTGCGCCAGATGGGTTGTCGCGACGTGTTCGTTGTAGAGGGCGGCCTGGAGGCAATCCGTACCACGGCGCGCGAGCGTCTGCCGGTGCCGGAACTCGGCGCGCCGGTGCCGTCGATCGATGTGTCCGGCCTGGTCGGCCTGCTGGACAGCGGCGACGACACGGTGGTGATCGATCTGGCGCGCAGCATCGATTTTCGCGAGGGCCACATCCCTGGTGCGATCTGGGGCGTGCGTACCCGTCTGGCGGCGTTGGCGCCACAGCTTGCGGGCGCAAAACACGTGGTGATCGCGTCACCCGATGGCGTGGTCGCGAGGCTTGCCGTGCATGAGGCCAAGGGGCTCAGTCGCGGCGATGTACGGGTCCTGGAAGGCGGCACCGACGCCTGGCGCGCGTTCGGCCGGCCCATGGTGAAGGATCGCGCCAGTCCGCCGGACGAGGCGTGCATTGATTCATACTTGCGTGCCTATGATCGTAACTCCGGGGTCGAGGAAGCCATGCAGGCCTACCTCACCTGGGAGATCGAACTGGCAAACCAGATCAGGCGGGACGACACGGTGGCATTCGGTGTTGGCGAGGCATCTCCTACCGGCTGAACTCAGCCTATCGACGCCGCTCCGCTTCCTGTCGGACGGAGCGCGGCAGGCGGGGCGTGCGCTGCTCGACCTGTTCCTGCCCCCGCACTGCCCGGCCTGCGACGCCATGGTGAGCGCACCGGGCCTGCTGTGCGCCGATTGTTTCCGCCAGACCGGCTTCGTCACCGAGCCGTTCTGCGCACGATGCGGCGTCCCGTTCGCAGCATCCGGGCTAGGCGGATCGGACCAGCTGTGCCCGGGCTGCCACGCCGTCCCGCCGGTGTTCCGTCGCGCCCGCGCCGCCTTGCGCTATGACGCACAGGGACGCCGGCTGATCCTGCCGTTCAAGCACGCCGACCGCACCGAGATCGCGTCCGTGCTCGCGCCGCACATGGTCCGCGCCGGTGCGGCCCTGTTGCGCGAGGCAGATTTGCTGGTGCCGGTTCCGCTGCATCGCGCGCGACTGTTCCACCGCCGCTATAATCAGGCGGGTCTGCTGGCCTCGGCGGTCGGCCGGATCGCCCGGCGCCCCTGCCTGCTGGATGCCTTGCTGCGCCGGCGTCCCACCGCCTCGCTCGGCGAAAAGTCGGCTGTTGAGCGCACGGCGGAAGTGGCGGGCGCATTCCAGATGCGACCGTCACGGGCGGGCCGACTGGTCGGCAAACGGGTGCTGTTGATCGACGACGTGATGACATCCGGCGCCACGGCCAACGCCTGTGCGGCTGCGTTGCTTGCAGCGTGTGCCGTTTCGGTCGATGTGCTGGTTGCCGCGCGCGTGCCGGACCCGCGGCTGAATGGATGATGCGACACCGCGACGAGCGGGGGAGGTTTCCGATGGACGCGATGACGGACCGGATCTCAAGCCGCGTGTGGCCGGCGGGCCTGACCCGCGTGCCCTACTGGGTGTACACCGACCAGGACGTGCTCGCCGCCGAGCAGAAGCGCATCTTCGAAGGTCCGGTCTGGAACTACCTCTGCCTCGACGTTGATCTCCCGACTGTCGGCGACTACCGGACGACATTCATCGGCAGCATGCCCGTTGTCGTGGTGCGCGCCGAGGACGGCGAGCTTTGCGGATTCGAGAATCGCTGTGCGCATCGCGGGGCGCTGATCTGCCTCGAGGACAGCGGCAGCGTGAAGGACTTCCAGTGCGTGTATCACTCGTGGCGCTACGACCTGCACGGCAATTTGCGTTCGGTCGCGTTCAGCCGTGGCGTCAATGGGCGCGGCGGCATGCCGGCCGATTTCGACATGACGCAGCACGGCCCGCGCAAGCTGCGCATCACGACGTTCTGCGGCATGGTGTTCGGCACGTTGTCACCCGAATCGCCCGAGTTCGAAGCCTGGCTCGGTCCCGAGATCGCCGACCGCGTCCGACGTGTGCTCGGCAATCGCAGGCTGGAGATCATCGGCCGCTTCACCCAGGCGCTGCCGAACAACTGGAAGCTGTACTTCGAGAACGTGCGCGACACCTATCACGCCAGCCTGCTGCACCTGTTCTTCGCCACCTTCCGCATCACCCGCCTGAGTTCCGGCGGCGGTGTACTGGTGAGCGAAACCGGCGAGCACCACGCATCGGCCACGCTCGCCCCGCCACAGGGCACGGACAGCAGCTACCAAGGTCTGCGTTCGGACAAGGAGAGTTTTCGGCTCGCCGATCCGAGTCTGCTCGGCATGCACGATGAATTCCATGACGAGATCCAGTTGCAGATCCTGTCGATCTTCCCAGGGTTCATTCTCCAGCAGGTGCACAACGCGCTGGCGGTGCGGCAGATCGTTCCTCGCGGCGTGGATGCGACTGATCTGAACTGGACCTATCTCGGCTTCGCCGACGACAGCCCCGAACTGCGCATGCACCGGCTGAAGCAGAACAATCTGGTCGGCCCGGCCGGCTACGTCTCGATGGAGGACGGTGCGGTCGGGGGTTTCGTGCAGCGCGGCATTGCTGCCGCGGAAGACGAACTGTCGGTGATCGAAATGGGCGGCGCCGGCGCCGAGTCCCAGGAGACGCGCGCCACCGAGGCCTCGGTGCGCGGCTTCTGGAAAGCGTATCGCGCACACATGGCACTATGACCGCAATGACCGCAATGACCGACGCCGAGACGCTGTTCCGGCTTGCCGCACTCAACAACGAATACGCGAACTGCATCGATGCGGACCGACTTGAGGAATGGCCTGGCCTGTTCCTGGAAAGCGGGCGCTACCGGATCACCACGGCGGACAACCAGCGGCGCGGGTATGCCGCTGGCATCATCTATGCCGATTCGCGGGCGATGCTGACGGATCGCGTGGCGGCGTTGCGCGAGGCGAACATCTACGAGCGACAAAGCTATCGCCACATCGTGGGCCTGCCCGCGCCACGCTCCGGCGACGCGGGCGAAATCACCGCCGAAACACCGTTCCTGGTGGTGCGCACGATGCGCGATGGCCGCATGGACCTGTTCGCCGCGGGCGTCTATCTCGACTGCGTGCGCGGCGATGCGGACGGCAGGCTGCGTTTCGCGGAACGCGTGGTGGTGTGCGACAGCTCGCGCTTCGATACGCTCGTTGCGATTCCGCTATAGGTCAGCCGGCGCATGGCCAAGGGCCGGGCGGACGGCGATGAATTCGACCCAGGAACGATCCTCAACCAGGGGGTGATTGCGCGGTCCGCTTCCCAGCGTGGACGCCGACGCAACACCCGGGAGAAGACGCTGCTCATCACCGGACTCGCCCGCTCCGGCACCAGCATGCTCGCGGCCCTGGTGCAAGACGCTGGTGTCTGGCTCGGCGACCATGTTTACGAACCGATCAATGAAGATGCGGAGATCACGCAGATGCTCCGGGCGCGCGACCTCACCCGGCTCGACGCGCTCATCAAACGGCAGAATGCCAGGACGCCGCTCTGGGGTTTCAAGATGCCGGATCTGCATCAGTTTCTGCAGCACGATGAACTGCGGCACTTCCGCAATCCGCATCTGATGGTGATCTTCCGCGACCCGGTCTCGGTTGCGGTCAGGAACGTCCTGTCGGAACAGGCCGATGGCACCGAGGCAATCGTGGAGACGACGGCGGCGATGCATTCGCTGGCGCAGTTCGTGCGCGCCTCGCGCTTGCCGTTCCTGCTGCTGAGCTATGAAAAGGCCTTGCTGTTTCCGCAGGTCTTCATCGCCAGCGTGCTGACGTTCTGCGGCATCAGGCTGCATGAGGAGAAGCGGGCCAGCCTGCGTCGCCATGTCCAGCCGAATTGTGCGCAATACGTGCTTACCTCGAAGCGGGCGTTCGAGGGTCATCTCGAAGGTGTCCACGGGGGCCGTTTGTATGGCTGGGCCCGCCATATCGGCAATCTCGGTCCCGTGCTGCTGGACCTGCTGATCGACGACAAGCTGGCGGCGACATTCCAGTCAGGCGAATTCCGTAACGACCTGCTCGCGGCCGGTGTTGGCAATGGCAATCATGCCTTCTTCCTCGACCTCGGCGATTACGACGTAAGCGACCGTTCGATGATCCGCGTCAGGATCAACCGGCGCACATTCGAGTTGGAAAACAGCGGCAGGTCACTCGCGGAACTGAAGGCTCTGCGCCCTGGCTGAGGCCGGCTCTTGCGCGGTTGTCACGCAGGCACGATTCTTTCGCCACGGAGGAGTGCGATATGGCGATTGAGATCTACACCCAACCGTGGTGCCCGTACTGTTCCCGCGCAATGAGTTTGCTTACCTCTAAGGGTGTTGCGTTCCGTGAGATCGACGCACCGCACGGGTCGGCCGAGCGCGCGGAAGCAACCCGTCGCTCCGGCGGACGGACCACCATGCCGCAGATCTTCATCGGCGACCGGCATATCGGCGGCTGCGACGATCTGGTGGCGCTGGATCGGGCGGGCAAGCTCGACCCACTGCTGCGCGCCGGGTAGTGGGTACGTTGCGACATTGTTGCCGTCGCGCCGTGGCACTCCCTTGCCACGAGTGCCAGAATTCGCCATCTGAGTTGGCGGAGCGTCGGTTCGGCAAGGCGGAAGCATGATCCACTACGATTTGAGATGCGGCCAGGACCATGCGTTCGATGGCTGGTTCAAGGACAGCGCGGCATTCGAGCGGCTGGCGAAGCGTGGGCTGGTTGAATGCCCGCATTGCGGTGACGTCAAGGTCGAGCGTGCCCTGATGCGACCGGCCGTCGCCAAACGGCGGGCGCTGCCCGCGCCGGTGCCAGCACCGTCGCCGTCACCGCAACCGCCAGCGCCCGAAGTGGCGGGCGGCAAACTGCCAGCGCATATGCGGGCCATGCTGCAGAAGATGCGAGCTGAAGTCGAGAAGCACTGCGATTATGTTGGTCCGCAGTTCGCCGAGGAAGCCCGGAAGATCCATCGCGGCGAGAGCGACAAGCGCGGCATCTACGGCGAGGCCAGCCCCGAGCAGGCCGAGGCGCTGGCCGAAGAAGGCATCGAGGTCTCGCAAATTCCCTGGGTGCCGCGCGCGGACGGATAGCCCGGAGTGCAGTTCTCCCGCTCCCCTTGCTGGAGGGGGTCGGGGGAGGGGTGTATCGTCGCAAGGCAATAACCCCTCCAGCAAGGGGGGTGGGAGGATTGTGCACTACCACCCAAGCGAAGCCCTGACATCCGCCATCGCGTCCAGGTGCCGCTCGTGCTCGCCGGCGAAGCGCAGCACGAGATGACTGACGCCGGCGTCCACGTAACCCGCGAGCCATGCCGCGACCCCGGATGCCGAACCGGCGTAATGGGCCTGCCGGCGACGCAGCACCGACGCGGGCTGGCCATAGTAGCGCTCCAGAAACGTATCCAGACGTGCCTCCGCCCGACCCGCATCTTCATCGACGGCAAGGGTGAGATACATCGCACCCGACAGGGCGGTGGCATCGCGTCCGGCGGCGGAGGCAAAGCCCTTCACCTCCGCCCAGTGCCGCGCGAAGGCCGCCGGGTCCGGGGCGTTGGGGAACCAGCCGTCGAACCATTTTCCCGCCCGCTCCAGGCTGGCGGGCAGGTTGCCGCCGATCCAGAGCGGCGGCCCGCCCGGCCGGTGCGGCGTCGGTGCGAGCACACCGTCGGTCACCTGCCACCGCCCGTCCCAGGTGACCGGCTGGCCGGTCCATAGCGCCCGGCACAGTCGCAGGCCCTCCATCATACGCCCGAGCCGCTTGTCGAACGGCACGCCCGCCGATGCGAACTCGGCCCTGATGTTCGGCCGGTCGGAAGCAAAGCCGACACCGAGGATCAGTCGGCCCTCGGACACCTGATCGAGCGTCGCGACCTGGTGCGCCAGCAGCACGGGATTGCGCAGCGCCGGCAGCAGCACGGCGGTGCCGAGTTGCACCCGCTTCACCCGACCCGCGACGCCGGCCAGCAGGGTCAGCGGCTCGTGGCGCGGCCGCGCCAGCAGCGAATCGCCGACCCAGACCGAATCGTAGCCCAACGACTCCGCCCGCGCCGCGAGGTCGAGTAGCGGCGCTGCGTCAGGCCGCCCTTCCATGACCTGCTCGCGGGTCGGCAGCAGGTATCCGATCCTGGGCGCCATTCCTCATCTCCTCGCGGTTGCCTTGATCCCTACGCGACCTCGCGCGCGAGAAACGCCTCCATGCGCGCCACCTCGGCATCGAAGCCGCGGTGGAATGCGCGGTCCTTGGGGCGCGGCGCGACGAAGCCGGCCTGGACGTCCAGTTGTCCATCCGGCGTCGTGACATTGACCCAGCCGATCACACGATCGCCCCACAATAGTGGCATCGCATAGTAGCCGAACTGGCGATTTGGCGGCTTCGTGTAGGCCTCGAAGCGATACGGCCAGCCCCACAGGTGCTCGAAACGGCGGCGGTCCCAGACGATCGGATCGAACGGCGCCAGGAACCGGACATCGCGGCGCCCATTCGCTGCGTCCGCTTTCGGCATGGAAGCGGGCCAGAGGTATCGGACCCCGTCCAGCTCACCGCTTTCCAACTCTCCCGATGCGAGGAGTGTTTGAACCGTGTCCCGCCACTTCCCCAGCCCAGGCGCACCCCGGCCAAGCAGTCCGAACGTCGCCGAAAGACCCGTGTCCGGCATGGGTCCCAGGATGCGCGTGACCAGCAGCACCAGTCGACGCAGCCGTTCGGCCGGCGACGCGGGTTCGCCATGCGGCTGCGTTGCCTCATAGATCCTGATGCCGTCCCGCCGTCGCGCAACCCGCAGCAGCCCATGATAGTGCAGGCCCTGCAACGCCCGGGTCGTCGCCTTCGAGAACCCGCCCCAGCCGTTTACCGCACGTTCCTTGCCGAAGCTGGCGGCGAGTTCCGCTGGGTGGGTCGCCCCATGCCTGCGCACATGGGCAAGCACTTCTGCCGCGAGCCCGGCCGGCACGTGCCGGCCGTCGGCGCTTTCCGGATCGTGGCGCGGGTGCAGCAAGCGCCAGGTCCCATCCGGCATGAAGCCGTAGGCGTAGAGGAAGTCCTCGTGGAGCCCGAGGCGGGGATAGCGGCGTTCAAGGTCCCCAGCGCGATAACCGGCCACACGGTGCCGCAGGATGAGGTCCTGCGCCCGCGCGGGTGCCCTGATCGGATCGGCCTGCACAAAGCCGAGTGCGGCGACGGCGCGCCCGATCGGCATCGGCCTGGCCAGCGAGCCATGCACGGCACGCGACCGGACGTTGGCCAGCGTCAGCTTCCCCGTCATTCGATCAGTGCGCCGGCAGGACTTCCCGCACGCGCTCGGGCGGGCGGCACAGACGCACGCCACCCGGTCCGACCACCACAGGGCGCTCCATGAGGATGGGATGCGCCAAGATGGCGTCGATCAGTTCGTCATCCGACTTTTCCGGGTCGTCGAGGCCAAGTTCCTGATACGGGGTGCCGCGCCGGCGCAGCAGTTCGCGCGGCGTGAGACCCATGCGCCGGAGCAGATCGACCAGTTCCGGCCGCGTCGGCGGCGTCTTCAGGTACTCGATCACGTGCGGCTCCGTCCCGGCGTCCCTGATCATGCCCAGCACCTTCCGCGAAGTCGCGCACGCAGGGTTGTGGTAGATCGTGACCTCGGATTTGCGCTGGGCCATCGGACGGTACCTCCCGCGGCAGGATAGCCCGGCTGCTTCCCGTGGCGAAGACTTTGCAGATATGGTCCATCGGACGAGGCTGTCTGTATGCAACCAATGACATGAGCCGGCACCGGATTGGCGTTGACCTCGGGGGCACCAAGATCGAGATCGCGATCCTGGCCCCAGATGGCAGCGAGTTGCTCCGCCACCGCATCGACACGCCGCACGGCTATCAGGCCTCGCTCGAGGCGATTGCCCGCTTGGTGCAGGATGCGGAAGCGCAACTGGGCATCACGGCGACAGTCGGCATCGGCATCCCCGGCATCATCAGCCCGGTCACCGGCCTGGTGAAGAACGCCAATTCGACGGTGCTCAACAGCCTGCCATTCGACCGCGACATCAGCGCCCTGCTCGGTCGGGAAGTCCGTGTGGAGAACGACGCCAACTGCTTCGCCCTGTCCGAGGCGGCGGACGGCGCCGGTGCCGGACAAAGCGTGGTGTTCGGCGTGATCCTCGGCACCGGCTGCGGCGGCGGCATCGTGATCGACGGCAAGGTCGTGCAGGGCCGCAACCACGTTACCGGCGAGTGGGGCCACAATCCGCTGCCCTGGCCGCATGTGGACGAAGTGCCTGGACCGCATTGCTGGTGCGGCCGCTGGGGCTGCCTGGAAACCTGGATCTCTGGTCCCGCACTGGCGCGCGATTGCGACGGCCCGGATGCGCACGATGCGTCGCGGATTCCGGCGCGCGCCGCCGCGGGCGATGCATTGGCGCGGGCGGCGCTCGATCGCCATGCCGATCGGCTCGCGCGCGGCCTTGCGCAAGTCATCAACCTGCTCGATCCGGATGTGATCGTGCTGGGCGGCGGCCTGTCGAAGATGGACCACCTCTACACGGCGCTGCCACCGCTGGTGCGCCGCCGCGTGTTCAGCGACTTCGTGGATACGCCGATCGTGTCCAACAGACACGGCGACTCGTCCGGCGTCCGCGGCGCCGCGTGGCTCTGGTCCGCCGAGGCCTAGCATGCCCGCACTGTGCCGCGACTGTCTGGCAGTGGTCGATGGTCAGGCGTCAGCGGTCAGATGCGCGTCGTGCGACGGGACGCGGATCGTGCGGCACGCCGAACTGTTCGACCTGACCATCGCGCATATCGATTGCGACGCGTTCTACGCCAGCGTGGAAAAGCGCGACCGGCCGGAGCTTGCGGCCAAGCCGGTGATCGTTGGCGGCGGGGTGCGGGGCGTGGTGACTGCTGCCTGCTATGTCGCGCGCATCCATGGCGTGCGCAGCGCCATGCCGATGTTCAAGGCGCTGAAGGCCTGTCCGGACGCCGTGGTGATCCGCCCCGACTTCGCGAAATACGTCGCCGTCGGCCGGCAGATCCGCGCGATGATGGCGAAGCTCACGCCCCTGCTGCAGCCGCTGTCGATCGACGAGGCGGTGCTGGACCTCGCCGGCACCGCGGCACTGCACGGCGCGCCGCCCGCCGTCGGTACTGGCTCGCTTGGCGGGCGAAGTCGAAGCAGAGCTTGGCTTGACCGTATCGATCGGGCTCGCGCCGAACCGCCTGCTGGCAAAGATCTGGGCAGGCCGCAACAAGCCGCGCGGCTTCGCGGTGATTGGCGCGTCAGAGGCCCTGGCGCTGCTGGCGCCCGAACCGGTCCGCCTGCTGCCCGGAATCGGCCCGGCATTGGCCCACCGGCTCGCCGCCCAGGGAATCACACTGCTGGGGCATCTGCAGGCGCTGGACGATCGTGAGGCCAGGCGTCGCATCGGTGAGGAGGGTCCGTCGCTGGTCCGCAGGGCGCGCGGCGAAGACGACAGGCGGATCGATCCGGAGCGCGAGACGAAGTCGATCAGCGCGGAGACCACATTCGCCGCCGACCTCACGCGACCGGCTGATCTGGAGGCGCATCTCTGGCGGTTGACCGAGAAGCTGGCGCGGCGGCTGAAGGAACATGAGCTGTCCGCCGGCGGTGTCGTACTGAAGCTGAAGACCAGCGGGTTCGCAACCCGGACGCGCGCCGCGCGGTTGCCGAGCCCGACCGTGCTGCCTGACCGGCTATTCGAGGCCGCCGGCGCGCTGCTGTCGCGCGAGGCGACGGGGATCGCCTTCCGACTGATCGGCATCGGCGCGAACCCGTTGCGACCGCTGGCGGAAGCCGATCGTGGTGATCTGGCCGATACCGAGACGCCTCGTCGTGCCGCCACCCAGGCGGCGATCGACGCGCTGCGTCTGCGGTTCGGCGCAGGCGCGATCACCCGAGGCCGCGGCTGGAGCCGCGCGCGCCCAGGCTGATGGGGACCAGTCCTCGCCCGGTTGGGTGAGATCAGGCCTCCGGCGGGGCGGCGGCGATCGGAATTTCTCTGGGTTCCGGCTGGTCGCCCATGCCGGGCGCGCTGGGTTCGCCCTCCTCACCCTCGCCCATCGGCTGATTGCCGTCCTCACCATAGCTGCGGCGCTGGCCTGCCTGTTGCTGGCCGTTGGGCTGCCCCTGCTGCTGTGCTGCCTGGTTCATGGCATTCAGGATGCGGAAATAGTGCTCCGCGTGCTGGAAGTAGCTTTCCGCCATCACCCGGTCCCCACTGCTGGTCGCATCGCGGCCGAGCTGGAGGTATTTCTCGAACAGCTGTTGCGATGTCCCGCGGATTCGCAGATCCGGACCATTGCTGTCGAAGACGTGGTTGCGGTTGAGCGGAATTCCGCCGCCTCCGCTACCCCCGTGATGCCGGATGGTGCCACCCCCACTGCCGCCGCCACCGGGTCGATGGCCGCGCCCACGCATGCGTTTCATATTCATACTGTTGCCGTCGCGCCTTCTCAATTTGCTGGCCGGCCGGGAAATGCTGGACACACGGGCTCTCCCGTCGGCGTCCCGGGGGCAATCCCCGCGGCCAGGCTGCCTTCCATCGGCGTTGGTTCCGGCGAACACCTCACCCGCCGACCAGCGCTCATTGAACGCAACGCTGGTCGATTCGGCCAAGCTGCCTCGGGCAAGCCGCTGTGCGGCTGACCCTGCCAAACGCAAAGTTAGACTGCCGCCATCGCTCTGCCAAACGGTTTTTTCATGGTGGCACCGGATGGAGCACCAGGGCGCGCACGATTCCGGACAAATCGTGGTGCGGTTCGCTCGCAAATCCGGCACCCCGAGCCAATCGGCCGACCATGGGCGCCTGACCGGCGCCGACCTCCAGCACCGCGACTCCATCGGGCGCCAGCAACCGGGCAAGATCGGGAAGCAGCCGACGATAGGCCGAATACCCATCCACGCCACCATCCAACGCGATCCGTGGCTCATGCCGAGCCACCTCGGGCATTAGGCCATCGATCTGGCCAGTGGGGATGTAGGGCGGATTGGACAGGACGAGATCAAAGGGTCCGCCCAGCGCGGCGGCCCAATCGGCACAGAGAAACGCTGCGCGCGGGGCCATGCCCAGCCCGGCAGCATTGCGTCGGGCCAGGACGACGGCGTCGAACGAACGATCCACGCCGAGACCGAACGCGGTGGTGAATTCGGATAGCGCGGCGAGCAGCAGGCATCCGCTGCCGGCGCCGAGATCGAGCACGCGGCGCGGCGGTTCGCGGCCGGTAAATATGGCGAGCGCTGCCTCGATCAGTGTCTCGGAGTCAGGGCGGGGGATCAGCGTGGCAGGCGAGACGGCGAAATCGAGGCTCCAGAATTCGCGCCGCCCGAGGATCAGCGCAAGCGGTTCGTGCGCCGCGCGGCGTGCGACCAGAGTCGGTAAAGCGGTGTCATCGACCGGGCGCGTGGGATCGAGTTGCAGAGCGGACGTTGTGATGCCGAGGGCGTGCGCCACCAGCAGCCGTGCGTCGAGACGCGGATTGTCGATGCCGGCCTCGCGCAGGAGGGCCGCGGCCTGGTTGAGTGCTTCAAGCGCGGAGACGGTGGGACGGACCAGGTGCTCGGTCAGGCGGCGCGCTTCGCCTGGCTGCGGAGCAGCCTGCGCTTGAGGGCCCGGGCATCGACCGTCAGGCGGGTGCTGGGCGTCCCGAGCAGGTAGGCATCGATGCCGCCGTTGTGCTCGATGGTGCGTATGGCGCGGGTGGACAGCCGCATGCGAACCGCGGCTCCCAGGATGTCGGACAGCACGGAACTGTCCTGCAAATTGGGCAGGAAGCGGCGGCGGCTCCGGTTGTTGGCGTGGCTGACGTTGTTGCCAGACAGCACGCCCTTGCCGGTGAGCTGGCAGCGGCGGGACATAGCGATGAACCTCGATCCGGTCGGGAGCGGCGGGTTATGGCCAAGCGGCGAGGATGCGTCAAGCGTCGGGGTGGCTGGCTGCCCAACCCCCCTCGCCAAACCCCTCCCGCCGGGGGAGGGGAGCAGGCATTTTGGGTCGCCACGCGCCTCAAATAATTTTCGTGCTGAAACCAGTGGATGCGCCTCCCTGGTCCCGGATCATGCTAGCTTGTGCATCGACGAAATTGATCCGGCGCTCGATTGAGCCATGCATTTTATGTCCCGACACTCCGCGATTGTCGCCATCGGCAGCATGACCGCCCTATTGACGGCCTGTGCCGCGCCACGTCCGATCGCGACTTTTCAGACCCAGGATGGAACCATATCCCTGCTGCAGGCGACCAATGGCGGCGCCTATTCCGTAACCCTGGGGCCACACACGACGCTGCCCCTGGACGGCTATGCAAGCGCGCACATCGACAGCATCTGGAATATGCCTCGCCAGCGCCTTGTCGTCATCACCGGCGCGGCCACGGATTGTCGGCTGCGCACCACGCTGGTGATTGCGGAGGGCGATGCCGGGAGCCTCCATACCATCGGCGAATGCGGGGAGAGTTACGCATTTGCGCAGGAGGGCAACACCATTGCCGTCCGCCAGATCGGCGTCCGCAATCCAAAAATCTGGGCATTCAGGGACGGCGTGCTGAGCGGTCCCACGATCCAGGCTACCGCCCGTCCATCGAGACCCGCGCCGGAGCCAGCATCCCCGCGGGCCTCCGAGGGTGCCATCGAAGCAACGTCGCCACCCGTTGTGAGCGCGCCCGTAGGCGATGAGGTGATCCCGGCGCCCGTCGGAAGCGCGGTCTCGTTGCGGCCAAAGCAATGACGCCGCACTACCCGGGTCCGATGTTGCCGGCGACGCAGATTGGCGTGCCGCCGCATCGGCTGCCGCAGGATGCCGCCGACCCTTCCGCCGTGGTCAACCGCGCCCGGATCGTGGAGACCCTGCAGCTTTATCCTGGCTATGTCATTCCGCTGACCGCATTGACCGCCGTGTTCCTCGCCGTGGAACTCGCATTCGCCTCCCGTCTGCTCGATGCCATCGGCGGCCCGATCAGCGGGCGGCAACTCGGGGCTCTCGCGGCGTGGGGGTGGATGTTGAGCGGCGTCGCACTTACGCTCCTCGTCTGGGGGAGCTTCATCCTGCCTCAGGCGTATCGCGGCGAGTGGTCCATGCGGCGCAATGCCGTCGCCTTGCTGCTGTCCGCGCTTGTCTGCTGTGAGACGGTCTATCTCGTCGGGCCGGGATTGACCGGCGTTCTGGCGGACAGGATGACCACCCCGGAACGGCATTGCGCCGTTCAGCTTCGCGTGCTCGCGACCGCACGGCAGGACGATCCGGCGTCGATCGCGCCGTCCGCTATCCGGTCGGCCATCATGCGCGCGCCGTTCGCTAGCCTCGCCTGCGATGCGCTGCCGGTCGTCTCGCGCGATGGACTCGGTGAAGCGTTGCAGGGGATGGTGGCCCGACAGATCGGCACCGCCGAGCAAAGCTACAACAACGTCTTCATTCCTTCGGTGCGTTCACTCAGGGACGCCTACAATGAATACGTTGCAGCACAGCTTCGGCTGGTGGCCGAAATTCGCGCGATTCCGGATCAGCAGTCGCAGGCCTGGCAACGCTACCAGGACCGGCTCGCCCATGCCGGCTTGTCACCCGCTCGTATTCCTCGTCGGGATTGGTCACGGATCGCCGCCGACGTGCGCGACATGGGCGTGCAGGTGCTCCCCGATTGGAATCCGGGAGACCAGGCCGCATTCATGGAAGCCGTTGCCACGGCGTCTCGGAAAGCCGCGGACACGTCGTACAACGACTTCGTCATGCAGCATTTTCAGCAGGCATTGCCACCCGGGCTGGACTGGGAGGGCTTTGTCAGCCAGCCGAATATTCAGGCACGCTGGAGAGCGCTGATCGACACGCCAGCCGAGACCACCCTGGCTCCGAACATGGGGTTCCCGGCGTTCCGACAGGCCGTCTATGACCCTCGGGTGGACCGGTTGGTGCAGCCACGTCTGGCCGACCTGCTGGGCTCCCCTGACGATTTCGCACCGGACGGGAGCCGAGGTCAGGCCGGTCGCGCCGCCGCTTACTGGGTGACAGTTCCGGCATTGCTGCTCGCGGTCACGGTTCTTGGCATCCTGTGGCACGCTGGACGACTGCTCGACCTCGGCTGTTCCATGCTGTTGCCCCGCATTGTCGCCCCGAAGCGCTGGGCCGCGGAGGCATGCATCGTCATCGCCATCATGATCCTGTTCTTGGCGTGGCGGCCACAGCACGCTGGCGAAGCCTTGCGACCCGGCAGCGTCATCAGCGTGTTGGGGCCGATCGGCTCAGCGCTACGGAACGTCGTGCTTTTCGGCTTCGATTTTGGCTACGATCCTGCCTTTGCGGGTGATCTGAGCGAAACAGCGATCGAGCCGCTGCTGCCTCGGGTACAGCCTAGACTGTAGGCGCCGCCATCATTGTCCGGATCGCGCCCAGCAGTTCGGTCGAGCGGATCGGCTTGCGGAACAGTGCTGCTCCGATCCGCTGCGCGTCCTGCAACGGTTGGTCGAGATCATCGCCCAGGCTGCCCAGTTCGCCGGTCAGCACAATGGCCGGAACCTGGCTTCCGACCAACTCGCGAATGGCGGCGATCGCCTCGGTTCCCACGTGGCCGCCGCGAAGCCGATAGTCTGCCAGAACCAGATCGGGCGGTCGGCCGACCGAACCGAGACGCCGCACCGCATCGGCGCAATCAGGCGCCGCGATCACGTTCATCCCGTATTCCTCGAGCGTCATGCGCAAGGTCTCGAGCACCAGCGGGTCGTCATCGATGATCACGACGAGCCGGCCGGTTACGTCAGGCGCAGTCACCTTGGTCGTCAGCGGCGGGATCGATTCTCCTGACCGTACGTGCTCCAGAGGGACACTCACGATGAAGCACGATCCCTGGCCAGGGCCGGAGGAAACTTCCACCGGATGGTTGAGCAACGTCGCGAGCCGCCTGACGATTGACAGACCGAGACCCAGCCCCTGCCGTCGATCGCGCTCTGGATTGTGCAGCTGCTCGAACTCCTGCCAGATCCGCGATAGGTCCTGCTGGGAAATTCCGACACCGGTATCCTCAATGCGAATGCGCAACTGGTCGCCAGCCGGCTGGCACTCGATCTTCACTTGGCCTGAATGCGTGTAGCGCACCGCATTCTGGATCAGATTGCTGAGCATGCGGGCGAGCAGCACGCGATCGCTGCGCACAACGGCATCGGTCGGCACGACCACCAGCGCGATACCTTTGATCCCAGCCAGCCTGCGATAGGCGATGGTTATCTGATCGAGTAGCGACTGCAACGGGAACGCGCTGATCTCCGGCTGAACTGCACCGGAATCGAGGCGCGAGACATCGAACAGGCTGTCCACCAGGCGTTTCATGTCGTCGAGCGTGCGTCTGAGACCGTCGGTTGATCCGTTCGGGGGTGCTGCGGTGCTCGGCTTCTGCGCAATCAGGTCGGCCAGCAGGATTGCAGCCTGGAGTGGCTGACGGAGGTCGTGGCTGGCCGCGGCGAGAAAGCGGGTCTTCGCATGATCGGCCGCTTCGGCCCGGTCTCGGGCCTCACGCAGTGTTTCGGCCGCCTCGCGCGCTTCCGTCACATCGCGACCGATGCCGGCAATGGAGCGCACTTCGCCTGCCGGGCCAAAGATCGGCGCGCAGATGGTCTGAAGGACGCGCCGGCGGCGGTCATCCAGCGCCTGCACGGAAACATCCGCGGCCTGGGGCCTGCGAGTCGCGAATACCCTTTCCTGCAGCGCGCCCATCGCCTGCTGCACATCCCGATCGCGATGTACGATCAACTTGTGCCCGACCGCGGTCTCGCGCGTGAGGCCGAGCAGGTCGAGGAACGTGGAATTCGCTAGCACGAGGCGTCCGTCCCGGTCGGTCACGAAGATGCAGTCGCGGGACGACTCGATCAGGGCCGAGAGCAGTTCCCAGCCCTCGCGGATCTGGCGGTCGCTGTGATCTTTGGCGTCGGCCATTGCATTGAAGACGCGGCCGAGCCTGGCTATCTCCGAACGGCCAGGCAATGTGGCACGGGCAGATTGGTCGCCGTCGCGCCAGCGCAGCGCGACTTCGCCGAGCTTGGCAAGCGGGCGTCGGATGAAGTGTATGCCACCCCACCAGGCAAGCAGGAACGCCGCCAGGGCGGCGACCAAGAGCGCGATGCCCGCAGGGTAGGCGAGCGCCCAGACATCGGCCGTCACGGACATCCGCGGAAACCCGACCGCGATGAACACGCCCTGCTGTCCGGCAACATCGGCGGGTGCATAGGCGACGAGTCGCTCGGACCCGTCGCTCCAGCGCGCCACGGTTTGGCCGGGCTGAGCCAGCAATGCGAGCGGCGCCAACGAGGGCTGCAGGCTGTGGCCGATCACGTCCGCGGCCACTGGCTCCATCGCCAGGAGCCGCCCCCCGCGATCGGCCAGCACGGCGGCGTTGCCCTCCGGCAGGAGCGCGCGCAGCGACCGAATAAACGGGTCCAGACGGGCAACGCCCGCGATGACGCCGATCGCCCCGCTCGGCCCGTGCCAGACACTCGCCACGGTAAGGCCAGGCACGCCGGAGAACAGGCCCCAGGCATAGTCGCCGCGGACGGCACGACTATTGGTGCGGGCCGCGATCACCTCGGGATAGTCCGACTGGTTCGTGCCGACATCGCCGGGCTCGGTCGAACATCGGACGATCCCCCCTGCGTCGAGGATATCGAGGCGCAACCAGTTGAATTCGGGGACGCGCAGCGAATCGACCAACGCCTGACAGGCGCCCGTGTCCGCAGTAGCCCGAGGCGCCTCCAACGCCGCAATCAACAGCGCGTCGCGCGTGTGTTCGACGAAGCGTCCGTACTCAGCTGACACGAGCGAGAGCGTTTGCCCTAAATCACGCTTGGCCGAGGCCTCCCGCGCGTCGTGGAAGAGCGCGATGCCATAAACCCCAACGCCCACAAGGATTGCCAGAACGGCGCCGACCAGGATGAGAAGCCGCTGGACCAAAGTCATGTCCGCACTCAACCCCCACGCGGCAAGTCCGCCAGCCACGCTTCCGCTCGCGCCGGTCGGCCTGAACTGACAATCTACCTGCGCACGACGATTGCCATGATTGTCCCCGGCCACGCATTGACCTGGATCAAACCATCCTATCCGTTAAGAATGATTTCGCATAGTCACCGGATGGTGACCGCAGCCGGCAGGTCACAAACGAATTGGTTTGAGGCGAAAGCGGAAGGCCGGTCAGGGCTGCTCGACCTGAGCGACCGTTCAGGCCCGAGACTGGCGTCGGGTGCTCGCGTCGCATTAAGCTGTCGACGGTCTCATTGGGTCACCGTGACACGGCTACCCAATCCGCCCGGCAGTCGGGGCGCGATGCCGACAGGCCGAAAAGCACAAGAAATAGAGGGAGAGAGCCATGCAAAAAAGCACACAAGCCATGGTCGCCGGCGCAGCACTGGCGATCGGCGCTTCGGTGACCGCGGCACCCGCTGTTGCGCAGCCGATCGACACCGCGCGTATCGCCGCGGGCAGTCCCAACGACTGGCTGACCTATCACGGATCGTACAACGGTTGGGATTACAGCGGGCTCGACCAGATCAACGCCAGCAATGTGCAGGGTCTCGGTGTCGCATGGATCCATGTCCCCGGGAAATCCACCCGCGGACTGCAGTCGATGCCCTTGGCCGCGGATGGCGTAGTTTATTACACGGGATCCTATAGCCGCGTGTTCGCGTTGAATGGCGCCACCGGGGACGTGATCTGGTCTTATTTCCCGGAACTCGATGAGGCGCTGGTCGAACGGCAAACCCACTCGCCGTACAATCGTGGGGCGGCGCTCGGTGAAGGCAAGCTGTTTGTTGGCACGGTCGACGGACGGCTGATCGCGCTGGACATGAAGACCGGCAAGCCGGTTTGGGATACCAAGCTGCAGGATTCGGCGAAGCTTACCGTCGGGTTCACAGGCGCGCCGCTCTATGCGAAGGGCACCGTGGTGATCGGCAGTCAGGGCGGTGAGTGGCCCGGCCGCGGACCGATCTATGGCGTGGATGCCGCAACCGGCAAGGTGAAATGGACATTCATCACCGTTGCCGGGACCGACGATGCGATGAAGACGTGGGGCAACGATTCATGGCGCACCGGCGGTGGCGGCGGCTGGATGCCCGGCACGTATGATATCGACACAAACACAATCTATTGGGGCACCGCCAATCCGGCGCCGCTGTATGATTGGGGCGGCGCAGACTGGATGCACACGGGCGCGCGGCCCGGCACCAATCTGTACACCACCTCGGTCATCGGGCTCGATGCCGACACCGGCAAGCTGAAGTTCTATCACCAGGAGCTGCCGCACGACAGCTGGGACTTCGATAGCGCGATCGGCGAATTCGTGATGTTGGACCGCGATGGCCAGAAGTTCATCGTGCATCCAAACAAGGGCGGCTTTGTCTTCGTATATGACCGCGACCTGAAGGTGCAGAACGTCTATCCCCTGGTCAACGCCATCAACTTCGTCAAAGGCATCGACCCCAAGACCGGTGAACTGTCGGGGCGGCGGGATTTCTCGGCCGGCAAGCAATCCGAGCCGCTGTGCCCGGCGATCAGCGGCGGCGTAAGCTGGAACTCCGGCAGTTACAGCCCACAGACGAAACTGTATTACAAGATCGGCAACGAGTGGTGCATCGATCTGACCGTGGTGAAGACAACGCCGGTCACCGAGCCGGTTGTGCAGCTCAACATCGGCGCGAACTTCAAATTGGTGCCACCGCCGGGCGGGGAGATCTACGGCCATCTCGATGCCCGCGATCCTATCACGGGGGCAAAGAAGTGGGAGATCCGCTATCCCGAGCCGCCGATGGCAAGCGTTCTGACGACCGCGGGCGATCTGCTGTTCGTGCCGGACAGCCGTGGCACACTGCATGCCTACAACGCGGAAACCGGCGCCGAATTGTGGAAGCACAGCGATGGGCTCGGCCATCAGGGCGGGATCATGAGCTATTCCGCCGGCGGCAAGCAGTATGTCGCAGTGGTCGCGGGCTTCGGCGGCATGGTCAGCGACGATTTCGCGCCGACCTTCGGCGAGCCGTACAAAAGCATGCCGCGCGATGACGGTGTCCTGGTCGTGTATTCACTGAAGTAGGGTGAACCAACTCGCGGGGGCGGCGTTCCGTCCCCGGGAGGTCAGCTGCCGATGCGAATAATACGATTTTTGATAACATTGTTGGTGATGGTGGCTGGGCCGCGCCTGGCCACCGCCCAGCAGGCTACCGCCACTCCGTCGGTGATCGATGTCCCGCAGCTTTTCGCCGGCACCTGTGGTTGGTGTCACAGCGATGGCGGCCGGGCGCCTGGCAAGGGACCGCAGCTTATGGACATGGTGCGGACCGACGATTTCATCCGTTTTCGCATACGACACGGCAAGGAGGGTGCGATGCCCGCCTTCGCTGCATTCAGCGACGCCGACGTTGACGCCATCATCAAATATATCCGTTCGTTGAAGCCGGAGCAGGGATGAGCACACGAGCATCGCAACACGTTGCCGGCGCACTGCTGACGGTGTTGGCGGTCGTGGGCTCAGGGTCGATGTCTTCTGCTGGCGCACGCACCCTGGCGGTGATCAAGGAAAGCGGCGTCATCAGGCTTTGTGCACATCCGAACTCGCTGCCGTACGCCAGCAAGACCGCCGAACCGCCGGGATTCCAGGTCGAGCTTGGCCGGGCTCTGGCGAAGCAGCTTGGCGTGTCGCTGACCATGGGATGGATCTTGATCAGCTACGACCTGCCGCGCACGGACTGCGACATCATTCTTGACACCATCGCCGATCCCGACGCGCCGCCCGATTTCGGCATCAAGCTGTCAAAGCCGTATTATCGGAGCGGCGTCGCGTTGGCGGTTCCACCGGGCAGTCCGATCACATCGTTCGCGGCACTGAATGGCCAGACAAAGGTCGGAGTGCAGACGGGCTCGCTCGCCGCCATGACACTCGACCGGCGCGGCGTGCGGATCTCAGTGTTCGGCTTCGACGACGACATGCTGGCTGCGCTTGCCGCTCACGAGGTCGATGCGGCGGCGGTATCGCCGATTTCGGCCGGCTATTACAATCACATCCATCCGGACCAGCCGGTTACCATCCTGCCGCCCGACGCGGCGGAGCGCGATCTGGCGTGGAACGTTGCGGTTGGCTTGCGTCGGCCGGACGATGCGCTGCGCGAGGCAATCGACGCTGCCATCGATCATTTGTCCCGCGACGGAACGGTGGAGCGGATCTACGGCCGCTACGGCGTGGTCGTGCAAAACCCCAGGTGAGGTGGGCTGTTGCAACGGCCGCAGAGCCGATCTGCTGACAATCCTCGCCCATCATGGGATGGATCATACGCCGTTGCCGGTCCTTCAGCAGCAGGCACAATAAACCCGCGACTGATTGTTTGGCTCATGGTGCCGGGATGGCGCGGTAATACATACCGTTGGCGCCGTAGTAGGGGCTGAACCAGCTCCCGCCACAGGAGTAGTAAGCGCTGCCACCGATCGGGTTGTAGGCGCATCCCGCGGGGAGAGCGGCGTAGACGTCACCCACCACGTAGCCCGCGCGGACCGCGGCGGCGTTTGCATTGGCCGCGGCGGCGTTCGCGTTGGCAGCCGCTGCATTGGCATTTGCATTGGCAACTCCCACCGCGGCAGCACCGACGGCCGCGCCGACGGCGACGCCCGCAGCAGCGCCGCCCCACCCGCCGCAGTTGTAACAGCCGGTTCCGTAATACTGGTTCACCACGGCAGGCGGATGATACGCACCCGCATAGGTCGCGCCGCCCTCATAATGGCTTCCATAGGCATACTGACCATTGCTCTCGCCCGCCCAGTGCCCGTTGTTGGTCGCCACCGCGCCGCCATAGGAGCCGGTCGCGTAGTGGGTCCCATAGGCCGTGGTCCCATAGGATCCGGAATTGGAATGGCCGGAGGCGCTGGTGGACGACCAGCTGCCGTTGCTCGCTTCCGCCGAGCCGCCCCTGGAGGTGGTCGCGTAGTGAGTGCCGCCGCTTGTGGTCCCGTAGGTGCCCGAACCATAGTGGCCATCCGCGCCGGCGGCCCAATGTCCGTCACTGGCGCCGGCGCCCCAACGTCCGCCACCGCCGGTGTAGCCACCACGCACCCATGCGGTGGCTGGCTGCATCTGAAGACATGCGAGAGCAACACAGGCGATCGCGGGCAACGAGTGTTTCATGGTGCATTTCCCTTGAGTCACGGCTTGGTCGGCACTGGCGCGTCAGGACGCGCGAATTGCATCCGCGGTGCCTTCAGAGCCTGTGCAGAGGTAAAATCCGCGTCTTTGGTCGGCTGATTGAGATGCCAGTTGGAGAACTGGATTTCGTAGCGCGACTGGGTCGGATCCTTCGGATAGACCGCACGGATCATGCGCGGCAACCCGTCGTCGACGCCGATCCAGATCTCCGCCTGCACATTGTCGTTCGCGATCGCCACGATGTCGGTGACCGTGTCGCCGACCACGTGCGACTGACCAACGAAGAACGCCGATGTAAGTCCCTCCGACAAATTCTTATAGGGGTCGGGGACGATGACCTCGGCGAACGGAAAATAGATGGCGGCCTTCTCGTAGGCGGCCTTCATCGCCTCGCCGATCGTCGGCGGCGCGTCGGCGATGGCGGTCAGATTGGCCGCCGGCGCATACGCCATCATCGTCTTGCCGTCGTAGTAGAAATCCGAGGCGGGGCCGTCGCCCGGTGTGATCACCCGAAGCTTGTTCGGACGCTGCAGTTCAACCGATGAGAGTAGCGAATAGTACAGCGGCTGGCCGGTGCGGGCCGGCGATTTATAGGTGGTGACGGCGGTGAAGCTCATCGACTTCGCGGCTGCGAGCCGCTCGCTGGTCGCCTTCAGCCGGTCGAGCGCCCCCTGCTCGATCGCGGGATGGCTCGGCGGCTGAGGCCCTGGCGGGGGGAACTGCCGCTGTGCCTGCGCCGGCGTCCAGGCCAACACTCCAAGCATGCCCCACATGGCCAGAATTCGTCTGTCGAGGCCCCGCATATCGTTTCCTCTCGGTCAACAAGGTCGCCAGCCCGCATGCACCAGGCCGGCCGATATTCGCCCATCATGAATAGCAGCCCGCTGTTGTGCGCTGCCACCTTGGATTGCATCCCCACAATCGTCTGGTTTGCGCGCCGGATCAATGCTAGCAAAGATCGTCAAGCAGGAACCGCGCATGAACCTCGACGCAATCCCGATCGGCAACGCGCCGCCGGACGATGTCAACGTCATAGTCGAGGTCGGCATCGGTGGCGAGCCGATCAAATACGAGATGAACAAGGCGGCCGGCACGCTGTTCGTCGATCGCTTCCTGCACACGCCGATGCGCTATCCTGGCAATTATGGCTTTGTGCCGCACACCCTGTCCGACGACGGCGACCCGATCGACGTTCTGGTGGCCAACACGCGCCCGATCATATCCGGCGCCGTCATCAATGTGCGCCCGATCGGGGTGCTGAAGATGGAAGACGATGGCGGCGGCGACGAGAAGATCATCGCCGTGCCGTCGCCCAAGCTCACCAAGCGTTATATCAACGTGCACAACTACGCCGACCTGCCGCAGATCACGCTGGAACAGATCCGGCACTTCTTCGAACACTACAAGGACCTCGAACCCGGCAAGTGGGTAAAGGTCATCGGCTGGGGTGACGCGGCCGAGGCACGCCAGTTCATCAACGAGGCGATCGCCCGGGCGAAGCTGTAGTTACCACTCTGCCGGTGGCGACCGAGTATGCACCCAGATCAGATCGCCACGCGCACGCCGAGTTCCACCACACGGTCGGACGGGATGCGGAAGAACTCCGTGGCGGGCAGCGCATTGCGGGCGAGCACCAGGAACAGCCAAAGCCGCCACCACGGCATCTTCGGCACCATCGCCGGCACCAGCACCTCGCGGCCGAGGAAATAGCTGGCCTGCATCGGGTCGAAGGCGACACCGCTGGTGCCCAATTCTTCCAGGGCACGCGGGATGTTGGGACTTTCCATGAAGCCATACCGCAGCACCACGCGATGAATTCCGGGCGCCAGTTCGGATACCTCCATGCGCCGCTCCGGCCTGACCTCCGGTTCGTCCACTGTCTCCACCGTGACGAACAGCACACGCTCATGCAGCACCTTATTGTGCTTGAGATTGTGCAGCAGTGAGGTCGGCACATAACCGGGGTTGCCGGTAAGAAACACCGCCATGCCCGGCACGCGTATGGTCCGCGACTGCGGCAGCCGCGCGAGGAAGGGGCCCAGCGGAAGGCTGTCCTGCTTCCAGCGTGCCAGCAGCAGGTCCCGGCCGCGCTTCCACGATGTCATCAGCGCGGTCAGCGCGATGCCGAGAACCAATGGCACCCAGCCGCCTTCCAGTACCTTCAAGGTGTTGGCGGAGAAGAACACCAGATCGATCAGGAAGAAGAAGCCGAACACCGATATGGCGGCAGTCCGCGACCAGCGGAACTGTCGGCGAAACACCACCATCGCCAGAACGCACGTGCAGAGAAATGTACCGGTGACCGCAATGCCATACGCGGACGCGAGGTTGTCCGAGGTCCTGAACGCCAGCACCAGGATCAACACGCCGATCGCGAGCATGGTGTTGACCTGGGGCACGTAGATCTGTCCCTCCTCGGTGACCGAGGTGTGGCGCACCGTCATGCGCGGCAGAAAACCGAGCTGCATGCATTGTCGCGCAACCGAATAGGCGCCCGAGATCACCGCCTGGCTGGCGATGACCGTCGCAACAGTTGCCAAAATCACCAGCGGCAGGCGCAACCAATCCGGTGCCAGGAGGAAAAACGGGTTCTGCACCGCGTCGGGATTGCTGATCGTCAGTGCGCCTTGCCCGAAATAATTCAACACCAGGCAGGGAAGCACGAAGAACGTCCAGGTCAGACGGATGGGCTGGGCGCCGAAATGCCCCATATCGGCGTACAGCGCCTCCGCCCCGGTGACGCACAGCACGACGGCACCCAGGACAATGAAGGCGAGACCCTTGTACTGGATGCAGAGGCCCACCGCGTAGCTTGGCGAAATGGCCAGCAGCACGAACGGGTGCTGCACGATCTCGATGATGCCGAGAATCCCGATCACCACGAACCAGACGACCATTACCGGGCCGAACACGCGGCCGACGCTCCTGGTGCCGCGCCACTGCATGGCGAACAGCACCACGATGACCACCACGCAGATGGGCAGGACGTATTGCTGCAGTTCCGGCGCTGAGACCTCGAGGCCCTCGACTGCCGACAGTACCGAGATCGCCGGGGTGATCACGCCGTCGCCGAAGAACAGGCAGGCGCCGGCGATCCCGACCAGGGTAAGGATATGGCGAATGCCGATGCCGACCGACACACGCTGCGCCAGCGCCATCAGCGCCAGGATGCCGCCCTCGCCGCGATTGTCGGCATGCATCACGAGCATCACGTATTTCACCGTGACGATCAGCACGAGGGACCAGAAGATCAGGGACAGAATGCCCATGACTTCGGCCGCGGCGACGGGCACGGCCCCGAACAGCTGCATACTGGCCTTGAACGCGTAGAGCGGACTGGTGCCGATGTCCCCGTAAACCACGCCCAGGACAGCGAGCAGCAGGCTGACCGATGGCGCCGGCCTGCGCAGATCGCCGGCGGTCGTGGCGACGCTCACTCGAGGATCACCGGCGGGAGCCGGCCCAGACACGTTCCGATCATGGGTTGCCCCTGCACGCCCCTGTCGCCCGTTGGCCCGGACCGCGGACGCATACGCCCCCGGCCTGACGGAAACAAGCGTCCGGATGGGGTGGGTTGCCATACCAGTGCCGAATTCGTTACCGTCAACACCATGAGCGACATCACTGCGTCCAACGCTGCCCCCCGCCCTCGCACCCGCTGGGGCTGGTTTGTTGCCCTCGGCATCGCCCAGATCGTGCTTGGCGTCATTGCGTGGTTCGATGTGATCGCCTTCACCATTGCCGGCGTCGTCTTCATCGGTGCGATGCTGGTGGTGGCCGGCGTGTTCCAGGTCGTCCATGCCTTCATGGACCGCGATTGGCGCGCATTCATTCTGGATCTGCTGGTGGGCGTGCTCTACGTGATCGGCGGCTTCCTGCTGATGGCCGAACCGGTGCAGGGATCACTCGTCATCACGATCCTGGTGGCCATTGCCCTGATCATCGGCGGAATCCTACGCATCGTCATGTCCATCCAGCACCGGCATATGGCGGGGTGGATCATGATGCTCGTCAGCGGTCTGATCAGCCTGCTGGTCGGCGTGATGCTCTACCTGACCCTGCCCTGGTCCGGTCTGTGGGTCGTCGGCACGCTGATCGCCGTGGAACTGATCGTGCACGGCGTGTCCTGGCTGCAATTCGGCCTTACGCTGCGCCGCACGGCGTAGACGGCGAGACGCCTGGCCGCTCGCATCACCTACCTTGGTCGCTTCGGTCCTAAAGTCATCGCCGGGCTTGACGGCGATAGTGCGGTGCAGAGAGCCGACAGCAAGGTTACGGCCATGCGGTCGCGAACGACTCCGGGCCGGCGTCCTTGATGACCAGCGACTTGCCGGCCTTCAGCTTGTGACCGTCCCAGCGGAACACGTTGATTTCGCGATCGGCCATGCTCTGCACCAGAATGGTGTGGCCGTCGCGCGAGAAGGCGATGGACTCGTTCCACGCACCGATCGGCGCTGAATTCAAGCTGCTGCAGGGTCTTGCCGTCCACAGCGAACATCGTCAGCAGTCCCTTGTCGTGGTGAAATGGATGGCTCGGCGGCTTGGTCGAGCCGTTTTCCGCGCCGACCGCCAGATACTTGCCGTCCGGCGAGAACTTCAGCGGTTCCGGGCCGCTCGGCACGCCGACCGTCTCGACCACGCGGAACGGTTTCGACGTGAGATCGATCAGGCTGACGGAATCCTGGTCGCCGTCGCCACGTCCCATGTTGGACACGGCGGCGAGCGTACCGGCGGCATCGATGTCCATCGTGTAGGGCGCCATGCCCGTCGTGATCGGCCGCGGATCGACGGTGACGTTGGTGCCGTCGATGTGCAGCACGCTCACCATGTTGTCGCCGCCGCGCGTCAGCAACGCGGTCTTGCCGTCATGCGTGAACACGATGCCGCTCGGCAGCGATGCCTTGTTGCCCAGGTCGATTTTGCCAACCGGCGTCAGTTGCTTGTTCGCCACGCTGAACACCGAGACCGTGCCCTCGGTTCGGTTGGCGATCAGGGCAAGCTTGCCGTCCGGCGAGACGCGCACCGTGGTTGCGCCAAGTCCGGAGGTCAGGCTTTGGACGATCTTCGGCGGTTTGCTGGTGAGGTCGATCACACTCACCCGGTCATCCGGCCCGGTGCCGCCCTTGCCCTGGGGGTCCGCCTTGGTGGCCGACGTGACGATCGCCCAGCTTTCGTTCTTCGCGATCCATGCCGCCGTGGGCGGTCCGACCACGCTGCCCGGCACTTCGATCGTCGCCTTGATGATTGGTGGATAGAGGCTCACGTCGATCAGGCTGACCGTGTCGGGATGAACGTCCTTCGGCGCCACCAGGTTCTTCTCGGCGTCCTGCACCGTGTGGCCGTCATTGGACGACAGCACGATGTCAGGACGTGCCGCGCTGGCGGGAATTGCCGTCAGCAGTGACGTAGCAAGCAAAAATGCCGCCTGTTCGGTCCATCGATGGTGCATGGTTGTTTCCCTTTACAGGCGTTCAGTCCAGTTCGAGCGTGACCAGGATCAGCTCGTGATCGCTCAGCACACTGGCATCGTCACCCAGCGCCGGAACAACCGCCGGGTCGCCCACCTTGGCGCCGCGCGTGCAGAACCAGTCGAGCTGTCGCGTGCCCTCGCTTTGGCTCCAGGTGCTGGTGCGTGTCGTCGGTTGCGCCAGATTGCACGCACCCCAGTCGTAGCCGCGCGCCATCGCCATGGCGAACAACGGCTCGCTTGCATCGTCGTGCCCGCCCGGGCCGACATGGGTGTTCAGATCGCCGCCGATCACCACGGGCAATGATCCGGCATAGGCATCAAGCGCATCGAGCAGGGTACGCATCTGTCTGGCCCGACCGTTGCCGTCGGTGCGGTTTTCCAGGTGCACGGAGCAAACGACAAACCTGGACGTGGCAGCGCTGACGGTGGCGGCAACGGCCATCCGGTTGCCGACGCGCCGCTGGCTGCCCATCGGCGCGGTGAACCAGTCCGCCATTTCGTCAAGACGGATGACGACGGGATTTTCAAGCGGCAACGATGCAACGATGCCGTTGCCATGGAAGCCCTCGGCGTTGGCGTCGCCATTCGACGGGAACCCTGGCGGCGGCGGCATCGGTACCAGTTCCAGGAATTCGAGCGCATAGCCATAGGACTTGCCCAACTGCGCGGCGAGGCGCCCGATCGTGTGCACCTGCCCGGTGCGCAGTACACCGACATCCATTTCCGTCAGCAGCGCCAGATCGACATGGTTGCGCTGCAGGATGCGTGCGGTTGCTTCCGGGTAAAGGCAGCGCTCGAGATTCCACGCCGCGATCCGGATGCTGCCCTGCGCCGAGGCCGTTGCTGATTTCCCCACCTCGATCTGTCGCAACGCCTCGACCTCGGCGCACGCGGCGGCGTGGGCCTCACGGGTCGGCAGCAGGTTGAGGAAGCCTTGCCGCATCGACTGCGGCACCGGTGTCAACCGATCGACGACCTCGCGCCAGACGCCGACAGCCGGTTCCATGGTTCAGGTGTGCACCGATTTCTGAAAGTAGCGAAGCATCTTGTTGCCGCGTTCCACCGCGTTGTCCAGCGCTTGCCGCGCGCCCTGCCGTCCGGCGAGCGAGCGCTCGCACTCCTCCTCGATGATCATGCGGATTCTCCGGCATCCGGCCGAGGTGGAAGCCAAGCGAACTGACGGTCATGCCGCTGCGCGTGGGTTGCTTCACCGGCATACCGGCGCCGGGATCGTGCTCGAACCGGTCCTGCCTTTGCAGCAGCGATTGGGGGACCTCTGCGTCACGCCGGATAGATGCGGCGGAAGACGGCTGGCGAACCTTCGTCCAGGCGCACGTGGGGGCGCATGCGCGCGTTCCAAGGATTTCCGGAACGGGCACGCGCCCATTCGGGGGTGTCGGGCACGCCGGGGTTTTCGAACTCGTAGACCGTCAGGTATTTCGGTTGGCCTTCGACGGCGAGATAGCGGCGCGCACGGATGCAGCCGGGCACCGTCAGATACCCTGGGATGTAGTTGGTGTTGTACCAGTCGTTGAATTCCTCCTCCATGGCGGCGGCGATATCGATGCGTCCCATTTGAAGGAATGGCGCTGGACCCATCGTGTTGTCGATCGGATCGGTCTTCACCGGGAAGATCTGGCGGTAGCCATTCAGCAGGTAGTTGCGGCCGACGAATCCGCCGGACGCCTTCGTTCGCCCGGGCGACGGCTGATAGCGCACGGTGTCGAGGAACGCCGCACTGCGCAGCACGTTATGGTCTTCCAGTTCATACATCGCCAGGTACTTGGGGCCGCCGCGCAACGCGACGTAGCGGCCGGCGCTGAGGAAGCCGGGAACCGCCAGCAGGCGGCCGATATGTTCTTCGTTGTACCAGCGATTAAATTCGTCTTCGTAGACCGGGTCGATGTCCATCCAGGCCATCAGCAATCCGGTGCCGCGCGTCTTCGCCATGATCGTTCCTCCCTCGCGCAATCGATGCTACTGGATAGATGGGATGCCTGCCAGCCGAGTTGGGGGGTCGACGAACAGGAAGCAATCAAGTGGACACGGAGTTTCACAGAGTGCACACAGAGTTTCACAGAGAAACGCAGTTGGCGCTTCGCGCAAGGTCCTTTCAAAGAAGTCACGGCGCCGGGCATCAAGCCCGCGGACGCGTATAATAAACTACTCGGTGAAACTCTGTGTGCACTCGGTGAAACTCTGTGCCCGCTTGATAACACTGCCACCCGCGTCCGCCTCTCGCCGAAGGATGGTATCCGCCGACGCGCCCACTCGCTGCTATGCACGTCCCGGAATTGGGCTATACAGGCAATTGGGCCACCAAAGCCTGCCAACCGACAGAGAAGACCGGAACAAATGACTGAAACAGCAAGATTTGCCCGAACCACGTCCCAGAGGACCGAGCACTTCGACGTGGTGATCGTCGGGGCGGGAATTTCCGGGGTTGGTGGAGCATATCACCTTACCAGGCAATGCCCCGGGACAACATTCGTTGTGCTTGAAACGCAGGAGAACTTCGGCGGGACGTGGCTCACGCACCGCTATCCCGGCATCCGGTCCGATAGCGACCTCTACACTTTTGGCTACAGATTCAAGCCATGGACCAGCGCGCCTATCGCCACGGCTGCGGAGATCCTCAGCTACATGGGCGAAGTCATCGACGAGAACGACCTTGGCCACCACATCCGCTATCGACACAAGATCGTCTCGGCGACCTGGTCGAGCAGCGATAATATCTGGACGCTCGAGGCCACTCGCACGGACACCGGCGCGACGATGCGCTTCACCGCGAATTTCCTTTGGATGTGCCAGGGGTACTACCGGCACTCGAAAGGCTACACGCCTGCATGGGACGGCATGGAGGCATTCAAGGGCCAGATCGTTCACCCGCAGACGTGGCCAATGGACCTGGACTACAGAGGCAAGAACGTTGTTGTCATCGGCTCCGGCGCCACCGCGGCAACGCTCGTTCCGGCGATAGCGGCCGATTGTGGTCACGTCACGATGCTGCAACGCTCGCCGACGTATTTCCGGACTGGCCGCAATGCGATCGAGATCGCCGACGAGTTGCGGGAACTGGGCATCGACGAAGCCTGGATCCACGAGATCGTGCGCAGAAAGATCCTGCACGAGCAGTCCGTGTTCACCAACCGTTCGTTCACCGAACCGGAAATCGTGAAGCAGGAGCTGCTTGGAGCGGTCCGGGGATACCTCGGGCCCGACTATGACGTGACCACGCATTTCACGCCGAGTTACCGGCCCTGGAGACAGCGCATCGCGTTCATTCCGGACGGGGATCTCTTCGAGGGAATCCGCGCGGGCAAGGCGTCGGTTGTCACCGATGAGATCGAACGGTTCACCGAGACCGGTATTCTTCTCAAATCCGGCAAGCAGCTCGAGGCCGACATCATCGTGACCGCCACGGGCTTCAATCTCAACGTGCTTGGTGACATCCAATTCACCATCGACGGCAAACCCCTCGTCTTCTCCGACACGATCACCTATCGCGGCATGATGTTTACCGGCGTGCCCAACATGGCGTGGGTCTTCGGGTACTTCCGCGCCAGTTGGACGCTGCGGGCCGATCTGGTTGCCGACTTCGTGTGCCGGCTGCTCAATCACATGAAGCAAATGGGCGCGCGGAAGGTGACACCAACGCTCCGCCCCGAGGACAAGGACATGCCCTTGCTCCCCTGGATTGATCCGGAGAACTTCAATCCCGGCTACATCATGCGTGGCATGCATCTGCTACCGAAACGAGGTGACAAGCCGGAATGGCAACACACCCAGGACTATTGGAACGAGAAGGATCAGTTCCCCGCCATCGACCTCGACGACGGCACGTTCGTTTACGCGTGAGTCATTGACGGCGCAGCCATTGCTCCATCAGGATGGACGTGGAAGGAGCGTCCCATGGCCCAACTGGTGGCTGCTTTTGGTTCGTCACATAGCCCGATGCTCGCCTCGCGGATCGAGGACTGGCAGAGCGGTTTCCTGGCCCGCGATCAGGCGAGGCAGTTCGTCGATCTCGATGGCAATGCGTGCAATTACGCCGAGCTGCTCGCGCGCGCGCCCGCCGACGCACTGCAACGGATCGCGCCGGAACATCTCACCCTGCGGCACGGCGAGGCAATGGCTGCGATGGCGCGGCTGCGCGACGATGTGGCGGCGGTGAAGCTGGACGCATTGATCATTGTCGGTGACGACCAGGAGGAACTGTTCCACCACGAGAACATGCCGGCGATCGGCATCTACTATGGAGACACGATCCGAGGACGCCTGCCCTATCAGCAGGAGGTTCGGGAAGCCGACTATCCCTGTCACGCCGGCCTCGCACGCCACCTGATTGCGTCGCTGCAACAGGATGGATTCGATCTGTCCGTCATGCGCTCGCTCGCGGAAGGGCAGCGCGAAGGCCACGCTTACTCTTTCGCGCACCGGTTCTATTTGACCGCCGGAGCCGTGCCGATCGTGCCGGTGTTCCTCAACGCGTATTACCCTCCGAATCAGCCCTCGCCGTCGCGTTGCCTTGCCTTGGGCGAGGCTCTCCAACGTGCGATCGAGCAATTCCCGCAGGACGCGCGGATCGGTGTCATGGCGTCCGGCGGGCTCAGTCATTTCGTGGTGGACGAGGCATTCGACCGGGCGCTGATCGAGGCGCTGCGTCGCAAGGACGAAAAATTCTTTCGCGACGCGCCACTGGCCAAGCTGCAGTCCGGCAGCTCGGAAATACGCAACTGGATCTGTTTGGCCGGCGCATCGATGCGGCTCGACCTCGCGTGGGCGAGTTATGTGCCGGGCTACCGCACGCCTGCGCTCAGCGGCACCGGATTGTGCTTTGCGAGTTTCCGCTGAGTATTCATGTCATGGCCGGACCCCTGTGCCGGCCATCCATGTCGCACAGGTGCCGGAAGGCATGACAATTCATATCCCCTCCAACTTGACCTCGTGATCCAGCACCACGAGCCGGTGTCTGAATAGCCATTCGCCGCCGACCTTCGCCAACCGGCAATCATAGCGACCAGGCGCCATCAGTTCGGTCTTGCCGGCGTGGGTGATGACGTTCAGCAGGTAGCAGGTCGCGCGCGCCTGATCGCCGTCCACCTGCACCGCGAGATTCGAAATGAAATGGCGAAGCTGCGATCCGCGCTCGCGAAACCGCGCGAAGCGGCCGGCGAACTCGCGGATTCCCTGACGCCCGGCATACACGCCGACGGCGGGGCTTTCCAACGAGCCATCCTCGGTGAAGCATCCGACGATCGTCTCGACATCGCCGGCATCGAGTGCCGTTGTATACCGCACGAACAGGTCGTTGATCATCAATCGGTCTTCCACCGACGGTGTCGCCATTGGTTGTCCCCTCCTGCCGAATGCGCCCTGCGGTACCGCGGCCGGCTTGCGGAGTCGAGGGCAGCCGCCCTAACGTCCCGGCCGCAATCGACAGGGGAGGCGACCGATGATCATCGAAATGCGCACCTACACCTTGAAGCCTGGCAATATCCCGACATTCGAGGAACGGTTCGGCAGCGCGCTCGCGATCCGGCAGAAGTTCTCGAAGCTCGCCGCGTTCTGGCACACCGAAGTCGGTCCGCTGAACCAGGTGATACATGTCTGGCCCTATGAGTCGCTCGACGAACGCGCGCGGGTGCGCGTCGAGGCCTCGAAGGCGGAAGGCTGGCCGCCGAACACGCGCGAACTCACCCTCACCCAGCAGAGCGAGATCTTTCTGCCCGCGCCGTTTTCGCCGCCACTCGAGCCGCGCCAGCTTGGCGGCATCTACGAGATTCGCATGTACACCTACGCGCCCGGCACGCTTCCAGCGGTGATGGAGCGCTGGGCCGAGAAGGTGCCCGAGCGGATAAAGCTGTCGCCGCTGGTCGGCGCATGGCATTCGGAACTCGGTGGCCTGAACAAATGGTGCCACATCTGGGCCTACAAGGACGCCGCAGAACGCGGGCGCATCCGCGCGGAGGCGGTGGCCAAGGGCGTCTGGCCGCCAGGCTCGCCTCCGGGCGCGCTGCTGAAGCAGGAGAACATACTGGTTGTGCCGGCCGCGTTCTCGCCGCTGAAGTAGCAGCAGTCGTCTGGCACGGTTCGTGCGTTACCTCCCGCAGCTTCAAACCCGAGTTGCGGGAGGCGCGTCATGTTTCCACTCATTGCCATCGGCGGCGCCATCAGCGCGGTGGTGTCGGTCGTTCACGGAACCTCCTGGCTGTCCGGCAAGCTCGGCATGGCCAAATCCGCGGCCGCGGCTGGCCCAACGGCCACGGCGAACCCGCAGACGAACGCCTTGTCTTCCCGGTTCGAGGCGGCACTCGCGGCACAAGCTACCGGGCAGACTTTGCCGGGAAGCACCATCGGAGGCGCCGCAAAGAGCCCGACACTGCCCGCCATGACGCCGCTGATTCACGGCACGGATTACGATTCGCTCGCGAGGATGAACGCCGGTATGGCGGCCTACAGCCAGATCGGCGAACACCACGGCAACCGCGCGGGCGTAACAAGGCCGCCGGGCGCCGACGATGACAAGCCGGTTACGCAATCATAGGCGCGTGCCCGTTGGTTTCGGCCGGACCGCAATTCACCCGTTCACGTCTATGTGTGATTCGTGACACTTTATGGTCTGTGATTGGCGCTCGGCGTTATCGTAGCCGGCGTGCAGCGCTGCGGCGCGCCAATGCCGAAGCAACGCAAAACAGGAACAGCCAACATTTCATGACGAATCATCGCCGTCGGACGATGATCTTGGCCTGCGGGCCTGCGCTGCTCATGCTCGCCGTCATCACAGCTGACAGTTGCGGTCTGGCGCTGGCCGATCCGAACCAGGCTCTGGTGAATGCCGTGGCCGAGGCATTCACGCCTGCGCAGATATCGGCGCTGATCGCCTCGGCCGCGGGCAACGTCGGTTCTCGCACCGTCCAGGACACCCAGTCACTCGACCATTTGCAACGGCTGCTCGACGTGAGTGGCGACGTGGCGGTGGCGCTGCTGCGGATTCTGGACCGACCTGACATCCAACCCGCTGAATCGGCCCAGGTACTCGCGGAATCGGCCATACAGTATCACTCCGTAACGGACCGTCTGACCGAAATCACCTCGGAAGATCCCGACGGCCAGCGTCTCGTGACACAGGCGCAGGCTGCAATGACCGCGGGCCATTTCAACGAAACAGAGGCGCTGCTGCGGAAGCTGCAGGATCGTGAAGCCACTTATTCCAACCGAGCGCCGGGTGGGGTCGCAGAGCCTGCCTCCTCGGTTGCTCAGCATCTGATCAGTGCCGCTCAGGCGGGAACAGTGCTCGGTGAGATCGCCCTGATGAAATTACGCTACGGCGAAGCGACCGACTATTTCCAGGCCGCGCAGCAGCGACTTGCGCTGATGGCCTATGCGGACCCGGCAGAGTCGCCGCCGGGCAAATCCGAGCCCGCTGCGGCGACGGACGCGACTCCCGCCCGATCGGCCGTTATGCCATTGCCTGCCGGGACAAGGCCGTCGCTGCCCGATGTTGGAGCATCGGTGCCGGCAGGACCGCCGCAGCCGGTCCCGCCAACCGACGCGGGGCGCCAGGACGCGTCGCCGGAACAGAATTCAAGCGCGACCCTGCCCGGCGCCACGGCGGAGCCCCGGATGGCTGCGGTGACAACCGCAGCGCCTCACGGGTCGGCGGGGCCTCCGCCCGGACCGCTCCCCGCTGGCGCGACCCAGTCCACCGACATGACTGAGCTGCTGCTGCGCCGGGGAGACACTCTGCTCGCCCTCGGCGATGTGTCGGCTGCGCGCCTGCTGTTTGAGCGCGCGGCAGCGGGAGGCGATAGTCGAGGCGCGACCGGCGCCGGCAAAACCTACGATCCAGTGTTTCTCATGCGGATAGGAGCACGCGGTATCCAGGGCGATCCGGTCGCCGCCGCGACCTGGTATCGAAGGGCGATCGAACTCGGCGACCGGTCCGCTGTCGAGCGTTTGACGCAGATGAGCCAAAGCAACTCCCGATAATCCTCGCGTCCGCCGTGCGTGGCAGTTGCATACTGCCGCTATGCCTTCAGCCCACCGTTATCCGGGGCGGATTGCGCAAGGTCTGCAGGATGACGCAGTAGCGCTCGGTGGTCTGGATCATGCGCTCCAGCTTCGCCGGTTCGGCATCGCTGTCGATCTCGAAGCGCAGATTGATGTCCGTCACGCCAACCGGTACGCTGCGATCAACGCCCAGCGTTCCACGCGCATCCCAGCTTCCCTCCGCGATCACCCGACCGCTGTGGACGGTCACGCCCATCGCAGTCGCAACCGCCCGCAACGTGACGCCGGCACAGGCGACCACTGCCTCCAGCAGCATGTCGGCCGAGCATGCGAGATCGCCGGAGCCTCCGGTTGCGGAATGCAGGCCCGCTTCCGTCTCGCCGTGCCAGGACGTTACTCTGCACGCGATGTCGTCCTGTTCGAGCCGAGCTTCGGCCCGCGCCGGAACACGGGCTGCGTCGGGGGTTTCGCGGTAGCGCTGCTTCAGCGGCGCCTGTAGGGCACGAAGTCGTTCGGCGTCCATTCGGTACTCCGGGGTTTCATCGGAGAGTATCTCACGCGCAGCGTCCGTTGCGTAGAGCATGCAGCCCATATCGGTTGTCGCGGTTCAGATTCGTCCGACAGCCTGCTTGTTCAGGGCCGATACATCGCGCGATCGTGCCAGGGGATCGAATCCCAGCTCAGAACGCGCTCGGTGCCGTCGAACAGCGACGCAAACTTGCCGCCGGACACGGTGTACTGGAACGTGCGAACGCGATCGCCGACATTGACCGTCGCATTGCGCATGATGTCGAGACCCTGTTCGATCCGGACGACCTGATACACATTCGGGTCGGCGCCGGAGAAGAACTTCGTTTCGCTGCTAAGGCGGACCGGCGCGCCGCGTTCGTATGTCAAATGGACGGCGAGCCGCTCGCCACCCGCTGCCTGGAAGTCCCAGGTTTCTTCACCCGCAATGCCCGATCCCGCTGCCACGGTGTAGGAGCGCTCCATGCGATGGGTCGTCGCCGGCAGATAAACTCCGAACGGCCCCGGCGCATCCGCGGGATCCTCCGTGAGACCGCCGATTATCATCTGACCGGTGATTCCGGTTGCCGTCTGCTTCACGGGAATTGCCAGAATGGCCATGCGGTTGGTGCCTGGCCCGATCGGTTTGCCGTCCGCGCCCGTGATGCCCACCCGATCGACGAATATGAGGCGTAGATTGGCGTCCTTGGCCGGCCCGGCCGTGGCGATCATCGGCTCCCAACCTGCAGGCAGCGCGCTCTGCAACGCCGCATCGGGGACGTGGAAATCGAGCTGAAAGCGGCTCTCCGCGCTGCGCTCGATCAGAGTGTCGGCGTTCGCGTGGGGGTCGAGTGCCCCGACCATGAGACCCGCCAGCAGCAACGTCCGAGCAATCGCGACCGTCGTCCGTCCGCCCATCCGAAGCGTCCCCCCGAAAAATGATCTTGTGACGAAGCCAGTGTGGGCAGTCTGCCCAGCGGACGCAAACCGGCGCAGGCCCTATAGCTGTGCAACCATAGCGATGGCGCCGGTGGGCGAAAAGACGATGCATCGTCGGCGCAAAAAACGGCATCGGACCGGGCGACTTCTTGCACCAGATCGTCCGATCTGCCAATGTCGCTGTGCACCATGGGGTATTGCGGTTCATGGCGCCGAAACGACGTGATCGGCGTTGCGGGCCGCTGCCGCCAAGCGAAGGAAAGCCGCCTGATGAACTACATCGCTTCGGACCTGAAGGTTGTCGGCACACGACCGATCCGTCCGGATGGGGTGGACAAGGTCACCGGCCGCGCACTGTTCGCCGCCGATACGCGCGCCGCCGGCATGTTGTGGGGCAAGATCAAGCGCAGCCCGCACGCGCACGCCCGCATCGTGTCGATCGACACCAGCAAGGCGAAGGCACTGGCGGGCGTCCTGGCGGTGGTGACTGCCGCCGACTTCCCGGAGATAGCCTCGGAAGAGGCGTTCGTCGGCGAAGGTCCGATGAATTTCCGCGACCTGTCGCGGAACGTGATGGCACGGAAGAAGGCACTGTATGAGGGTCATGCCGTCGCCGCGGTTGCCGCCACCTCGCAGGCGATCGCGGATCAGGCGCTGGACCTGCTCGAAGTGGAGTACGAAGTGCTGCCGTTCGTGATCGATGTCGAGGAAGCGATGGCTCCCGACGCACCCATCCTGCACGACGATCTGTTCACCGCGGGCGTCGAACCGAAGGCCACCAGGCCATCGAACATCGCCAAGATCGTCAGCTTCAAGAAGGGCGACATCGAAGCCGGCTTCCGCGAGGCGGACGTGATCGTCGAGGGACGCTACACGACGCAACCCGTGCACCAGGGCTACATCGAGCCCCATGCCTGCCTGGCGACCTACGCTCCGGACGGCCAGGTCTCCATCCATGCCTCCAGCCAGGGTCATTTCATGATCCGCGCCTACACGGCGAAGCTGCTGGGCATCGACATTGCAAACATCAAGGTCAATCCGGCAGAGATCGGCGGCGGCTTCGGCGGCAAGACCCTGATCTATCTGGAACCCGTTGCCGTGGTGCTGTCGAGGAAGGCGGGCCGGCCGGTCAAGATCCAGATGACGCGGGAAGACGTATTCCGCGGCTCCGGCCCGACCTCGGGCGCGACAGTCGAAGTGAAGATCGGCGCCATGCGCGACGGCACCATTGTCGCGGCACAGGAGGTGCTGAAATTCCAGGCGGGTGCCTTCCCCGGTTCGCCGATCGGTCCCGGCTGCATGTGCGGTTTCGCGTTATACGATCTGCCGAATGTCGATGTGGTCGGCTATGACGTGGTCAGCAACCGCCCGAAGGTCGCGGCCTATCGCGCACCCGGCGCGCCGATCACCTCATTTGCGGTGGAAAGCCTGATCGACGATCTCGCGCGAAAGCTGAACATGGATCCGCTGACGCTGCGCGAAAAGAACGCCGCGAAGAACGGCACCAAGACGCATTACGGACCCAGCCACCAGAACATCGGCTTCGAGGCCGTACTGGCGTCGGTCAAAAGTCATGCGCACTGGAAGTCCCCGGTGCCACCGGGCCATGGCCGCGGCATGGCATGCGGCTTCTGGTTCAACATCGGCGGCGAATTGACGGCGCAGGTGCACATCAATGAAGACGGTTCGGTGACCGCCGCAACCGGCAGCCCGGATATCGGCGGTTCCCGCGCGTCGATCGGCATGATGGTCGCCGAGGTGCTGGGCATACCGGCGTCGCGGGTGCGCACGGTGGTGGCCGACACGACGTTCGATCGGCTTTACCCACGTGACCGGTGGCTCCCGCGTCACCTTCGCCACCGGCATGGCCGCCACCCAGGCGGCCGAAAAGGTGGTCGATGAACTGAAGAAGCGCGCCGCGATGATCTGGGAGATTCCGGTCGAGGCGGTGGACTGGCAGGACGGCAAGGCGTTCCCGGCAGGCTCCAACGCCGGCGCGTTCGATCCGCTCGACCTTGCGGCACTCGCCCTGAAGGCCGGACGCACCGGCGGTCCGATCAACGCCGAAGTGTCGCTGAATGCGCAGGGGGCGGGTCCGGGCTTTGGAGCCCATGTCTGCGATGTGAGCGTGGACAAGGATACGGGGCGGGTCACCATCGAGCGGTACACGGCATTTCAGGATGTGGGCAAGGCGATCCATCCGAGCTACGTCGAGGGTCAGATCCAGGGCGGCGCCGCGCAGGGCATCGGCTGGGCGCTGAGCGAGGAATACATCTACAACGGCAAGGGACAGCTCGAAAATCCGGGTTTCCTGGATTATCGCTGCCCGGTTGCCTCGGATCTGCCGATGATCGAGGCGGTGCTGATCGAGGTCCCCAACCCGCGCCATCCGTTTGGCGCGCGCGGCGTGGGCGAAGTACCGATTGTTCCGCCGATGGCGGCGATTGCCAATGCCATCCGCTCCGCGAGCGGACTTCGCATGCCGGACCTGCCGATATCGCCGCCAAAGCTGCGGGCCGCGCTCGATGCCACCGGCTTTGGAGAGCGCAGCGGTTGAGCATAACGAAGCGTTCGCGTTTGCCACACCGGCCGGAATAGCTCAGCATCGCCTCATCGGCAGTGAAGGTGAACAGCCATGGAATTCGGGGCCTCGATCTTCTTTACCGACTATTCGATCTCGCCGGCGGAACTCGCGGTCGCGCTGGAAGAGCGCGGTTTCGACTCGCTTTGGGCAGCGGAGCACTCGCACATTCCGGTTCCGCGGCGCACCCCTCCGCCCGGCGGCGGTGAACTGGCGAAGCGGTACTACGACGTGATGGATCCCTTCGTCACGCTGACCGCCGCGGCTGCCGCGACCAAGAAGCTCAAGGTTGCCACCGGCATCTGCCTGGTCATCCAGCGCGACACCATCCAGACGGCAAAGCTCGTCGCCTCGATCGATCAGGTGACAGGCGGACGGTTTCTGTTCGGCATCGGCGGTGGCTGGAATGCCGAGGAGATCGAAAGCCACGGTACCGTATTCGCCACCCGCATGCAGAAGATGCGCGAGCAGATGGAGGCGATGAAGCAGATCTGGACCAAATCGACGGCGGAATACAACGGCGCGATCGTCAAGGTCCCGACGATGATGACATGGCCCAAACCGGTGCAGAAACCGTATCCGCCGATCCTGCTCGGTGGCGCCTTTCCGTGGGCGGCGCGGCGCGCGATCCGCTATGGCGACGGCTGGTATCCAAACGCGAGCAGCGGCGATCCCGACGAATACATGCCGCGGTTTCGCGAGATGGCAGCCGAAGCCGGCCGCGACCCGCAAAGTTTGCCGGTCACGATCGGTGGCGCGCCCGAGGACGTCGCACAGTTGCGGAAGTTCCGCGATCTCGGTGCCGTCCGGTGCAACGTGACCTTGCCAGCGGAAAACGCGGACAAGATCCTGCCGATCCTGGATCGTTGGGCAGGATTGATCCGCCAATTGGATTGACGATCGATCCACCGACCGTCGCCTTCAGGGGAGAAGCATCCATGCGAGCACACGTCAGGCTGTTCGATCACGTCAGCAGCAACGCATTGCCGATCGCCGTGCTTGCGGGACTGGCAGGCGCACCCTGCGGTGCGCTCGCGCAACCGAGCCAGATCATCATCGACGATACGCGGGTTTTTCCTGAAAGCCTGACCTCGACTGCTGACGGGACGGTGATCATCGGCAGCATGGAGCATGGCACCATCTATCACGCCGCGCCCGGTGCGGCGAAGGCGACCGCCTGGATCGCCGCCACGCCAAACGGTCTGCGCAGGGTGCTGGGCGTGTTCGTCAACGAAGCCGCGAACACGCTGTGGGTTTGCACCAATGATCCCGACCCGAACGGCAAGGATGCGGACCTCAGGGCGTTCGACCTGAAGACCGCAGCGCCGAAAGGCAGCTATCCATTCCCGGGTGGCGGTCTTTGCAACGACGTCGCCGTGGCGCGCGACGGCACGACCTATGTCACCGACACGCGCGGCGGGCGCATTCTCGCGCTCAAGCCTGGCGCCACCGCGCTCGCCGTCTGGGCCGCCGATGCGAAATGGGTTGGCATCGACGGCATTGCGATGCTGACGAATGGCGCGGTGCTGTTCAACAATGTGCGCGAGAACCAGTTGGTGCGAGTTGACGTGAAGGCCGATGGCAGCGCCGGCGCCGCGACCATGCTCGAGCTCTCGCAGCCGATCGCCGGTCCCGATGGCATGCGGGCATTGCAGAATGGAAGCATCATTCTGGCCGAGAACCGCTCCGGCAAGATCGACATCGTGACCGTCGAGGGCGACAAGGCGAAGATCGAGACGATCAAGGATGGCTTCAAGTACACGCCGACTGCGGTGACCCTTGCGGGCGACACTGTCTGGGTGCTCGAGGCCAAGTTTGCGTACCGCAATGATCCAGCGATGAAGGACAAGGATCCAGAACCATTTGGTGCGACCGCGGTGCAGTTGCCCAAGCGCTGAGGCTATCGCTGGATCATTGCCGGCCAGTCCGTCTTTGACATTCCTGGGAGAGTGCGATGCCGAGCATGCGAGCAGTCCGGGTGACCAGCGCCAACGGCCCGTTTGAACTTGTCGAGCGGGACATTCCCACACCGACGGCGCGTCATGTTCGGATCAAGATCCAGGCCTGCGGTGTCTGTCACAGCGATTCGTTCACCAAGGAGGGTGCATTCCCCGGCATCCAATATCCGCGCGTGCCCGGACACGAAATCGTCGGAATGGTGGATGCGCTCGGCGCCGACGTGCCCGAGTGGCAGTCGGGTCAACGTGTCGGCGTCGGCTGGCATGGCGGTCACTGCGGTCATTGCCGGTCCTGCCGCCGAGGCGATTTCATCACCTGCGCGACCGGGCAAATCCCGGGAATTTCGTATGACGGCGGCTATGCGGACTACACGATCGTGCCGTTCGAGGCGCTGGCCTCGGTGCCGGACGAACTGACGGCCGCGGAGGCCGCACCCCTGTTGTGCGCGGGCATCACCACGTTCAACGCCCTGCGCAACAGCGGGCTCCGAGCCGGCGACCTTGTCGCGGTCCTCGGCATTGGCGGCTTGGGCCATCTCGGGGTGCAATTCGCCGCCAAGATGGGCTGTCCCACGGTTGCGATCGCGCGCGGCACCGACAAGGAGCCGCTCGCCCGGAAACTGGGCGCGCGTCACTACATCGACAGCGATGCCCATGACGCGGCCGGCGAACTCAAAAAGCTGGGCGGCGCCTCCGTGATATTGGCCACGGCCAGTAGCGCCAAGGCCATGAGCACCGTGATCGACGGATTGGCACCTGGCGGCAGGCTGATGGTTATCGGCGCTTCGCCGGATGCGATTGAGGTCTCGCCGTTTCAGCTGATCGGGGCGCGGCGCTCGATCCAGGGATGGCCTGCCGGCACGTCGATCGATTCCGAGGACACGCTGAAATTCAGTGCGCTGACCGACGTCCGGCCGATGATCGAAACCATGCCGCTGGAGCGTGCACCCGAAGCCTACGAGCGGATGATGCGCGGGGAGGCCCGCTTTCGCATGGTGTTGACGACCGGGCTCTAGACCGCGATCCGGGCGCGTGGCATCAGGAAATGCCGCGCCGGGAATATCGCGCCGGCACCGTGCGTCAACGCGTGTGGAGCCGACGATCGGCGGCGCGCCATTTGCAGGAAGGATCGGGCGGATGATGAACAGACGCATGCTTCTGTCCCTCGCGGGAATGTCGCTTGCCGGCGGCGCATTCGCCCAGAGCGGCGGCACGCCGGCACGGCTGCGCGGCAAGATCGACTCGCTTTCGGGCGACACTCTCGAGTTGACGCTGCGCAACGGCACCAAGGCGAGCGCCACGCTGCCACCCAACGCGCGCCTGACCTGGCTGACCGTCACCCAGATCGGCAATATCAAGGAGGGTAGCTACGTCGGCACCGCCGCCGTCCCACAGGCCGACGGCACGCTGAAGGCGCTTGAGGTGCAGGTGTTTCCGGAAAGCATGCGCGGCGTCGGCGAGGGCACCCGCGACTGGGATCTCGGCGCCGGCAGCAGCATGACGAACGGCACGGTCGGCAGTCTGGTCGCTGCCAACGGCCGCACCATCACCATCACCTACAAGGGCGGTGAGAAGAAGGTGGTGGTGCCGGACGATGTGCCCATCGTGACCTACGAGCCGACCGATCGCACGGCCTTGACCCCGGGCGCGAACGTGATTGTCAACGGCACACGTGCGGCGGATGGCGCCGTGACGGCCGCCAGCGTCGGCGTTGGAAAGAACGGCCTCGTCCCACCCATGTGATCGGCGTGGCCGGGCGGCCATAGGCGCGACACGCCACAAGTGAATTTGACCCGCCGGTCTGCGCCCGCCCCTGGGCGCGTCGTTCGGATTCACCCACTCGTCGTGCGTGTCACGCACTGGGTGAACGCTTTTGCGATCGTCTGCATGATCATGAGCGGCTGGATGATCTACGACGCCTCGCCGCTGTTCGACTTCCGTTTCCCGGCATGGGCCACGCTCGGCGGCTGGCTGGCGGGTGCGATTGCATGGCATCTGGCATTCATGTGGCTGCTGGTGGGCAATGGTCTGGTCTATGTCATCTACGGCGTGCTCACGCGGCATTTTCGCCGTAGCCTGCTGCCGCTCTGGCCGCGCCAGATTTTGCGCGACGTTGGCGATGCCGCCAGGTTTCGCTTGGAGCATCGCGTCGGCGAATATAATGCGGTGCAGCGCCTGGCCTATGTCGGCGTGCTGACACTGGGCGTGCTGGCAACGGCATCGGGGCTTGCGCTTTGGAAACCGGTGCAGTTGCAGGCGCTGACGGCGCTGTTCGGTGGCTATGAATTCGCGCGCCGCGTCCACTTCGCCGTCATGGCGGGCATAGTCGGCTTCATTCTGCTGCATCTGACCCTCGTGCTGCTGGTGCCGCGCACGTTGCCGGGCATGATCACCGGCCGCGCCAGGCTGCCAGCCGCGCCGGGGGACACTTCCCGATGAAACGCGGGCCTTCCATTCGCCTGGATGAGCATAGGCCAGCCGTTCGCCGGCTCGATCGGCGGATGATGCTGAAACATTCGTTGTCGGTCGGCGCGCTGACCATGCTCACCGGCTGCAATCTACAGGATGGCGATGCGGTGGACCGCGTGCTGTGGGCGATGTCCCGATGGAACGACCGCGTACAGGCCTGGCTGTTCGACCCGAAGCGGCTGGCCCCGATTTATCCGCCCAGCGCCATCACCGAGCCGTTCCCCTTCAACGCGTTCTATCCGGTGGACGATGCACCCGAGATCGATGGGGACGATTATGCGTTGGAAGTGTCCGGCCGTGTTGGAGACAAGCAGAGCTGGACGCTGGGCAAACTGCGCACGTTGCCGCAGGAGCAGCAGATCACGCGGCTTATCTGCATCGAGGGATGGAGCGCAATCGGCCAATGGAGCGGCGTGCCGCTGCGGTTGTTCCTTGAACGGATCGGCGCCGACCTGCGCTCGCGTTACGTCGGATTCAAATGCGCCGACCGCTATTACGGGAGCATCGACATGGCGAGCGCGCTGCACCCGCAGACAATTCTGGCACTGGATTACGGTAACGCGCCATTGCCGCCAAAGTACGGGTATCCCATGCGGCTGAGACTGCCGACGAAGCTTGGTTTCAAGAGTGCGAAACATATCGTGGCAATCTTCGTGACCAACGACTATCCCGGCGGCTATTGGGACGATCAGGGATACAATTGGTTCAGCGGATCCTGACAGCGGAGCGCCACCACTGCTGTTGACTCTCCGTGCGCCGCTCTTTCACCGTCATGGCCGACCATGACGTGAGGGATGCATCGATGACGGTTGGCTTCAGGCTTGGTGTTGCCGTAGTGCTCGCACTGTCCGCGACCGCAGCGACGGCAGATGATGGTGCGTTTCAATGGCAGAGCGTGGGCGCGCAAACCTACACGACGTATTGCGGCGTCTGCCATCAGCCGAACGGCCAGGGCGTGCCGGACAGTTTTCCTCCGCTGGCGGGACACGCGCCGGCAATTCTGACGCAGCCAGGCGGCAGGGACTACCTTGCGCGCCTGGTGCTGTATGGGTTGCAAGGCCAGATCACCGTTGACGGCAAAACGTTCAATGGCGCGATGCCGCCATGGGGCGAGGCGCTGAACGACGAACAGCTTGCCGGTGCGCTCGATTACGTGCTGCACAACTGGGACAACGACAAGGCGCTGCCGGCCGATTTCCAGACCTTCGTTCCCGCCGACATCGCCGCAGCGCGCGGCACGAAGATGACCGCCGCACAAGTGTACGCGCTCCGCGCGCCTGGCAACCCCACGCCGGCGGCGCCGGCCGAGGCCTCGGCTCCGCCGGCATTTACCGAGGAGCAGGCCGATCGCGGGCATGCGGCCTATCGCCGCAACTGCCAGGATTGTCACGGTTCGGATTTGAACAATGGAGAATTCGGAGGAGCGCCGCTGACCGGTCAGTACTTTGCCCGGCATTGGGGCAACGGCAATGTCGCCGCGCTGTACGGCTACATGCGCGCGAAGATGCCGCCGGACCGTCCCGGAAAGCTGAATCCGCAAACCTATGCCGACCTTACAGCGTTCCTGCTGGTCAAGAACGGCTATCAGGCCGCACAGACGGAGTTGCCACCCGACCCCTCGGCTCAGGAGCACATGAACCTCAAACGGTAGCGGCACAGTGGGCGACCTGACGCTGCAGCAGGTCGTGCTGCGGATCGCCGCGGTGCTGCTGATCGCCTCGGTGCATGGTTTTGCGGTCGCCGCGACGGCTTGCGCACTGGGCGATGCGGGGCCGCGCTACGATAACCGGCTGGGAATCGGTCCGTTGCGGCATGCCGACCCGATCGGCGGACTGCTGATGGTGTTGTTCACGCTCGGATGGATCCGCCCTGTCGCTGTGGATCCCGACAGGCTGCGGCCTGGACGGGTCGGACTGTTGCTGGTGGTCATCGGCGCGTCGTGTGCAACGCTTGGCTTTGGTCTGCTGCTGCGGTTGGTGCGGCCGATTGTGTTGAACATGCTGCCGGACACGGCCTCGGCGACATTCTTCATTTTTGTCGAGACTGTCGGGCAGCTGTGCATTTCATTCACGTTGTTCAATCTGCTGCCGCTGCCGCCGCTGACGGGCGCGCATCTTCTGGTGGCGATCCTGCCGCGAAAGCGCGATGCACTCCGTCGTGCGCAGCCCTGGTTTGCCGCGCTGCTGGCGCTGCTGATTGCAACCGGCATGATGGCGCGGCTGCTCGCACCGGCCGAGGCGGTCGTGGCGCGCGTTGTCATGGGCGAGTGATGCGGCCCGCCGGCGACGGGGTTGAGCCGACACGACAATTGCGCTGAACTTGCGCATTGAAAACGTCCGGAAAGCATACTGGGCAAGGAGGAACAGCCATGCCGTTCTACGAAAAAGGCGACGTCCGCATCCACTATCAGGAGACCGGCTCCGGCTTCCCGTTGTTGCTGATCCCCGGCGGGGGTTTGAACTCGAACATCGAGTTTCTGACCGGGTTCGCGGCGTTCAACGCGATGGAGGAGTTCAAGGGCGAGTATCGCTGCATCACGATGGACCTGCGCAACGCCAACGGCGGCCAATCGTCTGGACCGATCGAGATCGACCGGCCCTGGGACGCCTACGCCGATGATCAGCTTGGCCTGATGGATCACCTGGGCATCAGAGAGTTCATGGTGATGGGCTTCTGCATTGGCGGCCCATTCATCTGGAACCTGTTGAAGCGGGCGCCCGAGCGGATCGTCGCCGCAGTGTTGGCGCAGCCCAGCGGGTTCCGGCCGGAGATACCGGACCTGTTCTACCAGAACAATATCAAAGGCTGGGGCCCGGCGCTGTGCGCGCGCCGGCCTGACATCACGATGGCGATGGTCGATGCCTTCCTGAACAGGATGTACCGCGCCAACGCCGACTTCGTCTTCACCGTGACGCGCGATTTCGTTCGCGCCTGTCAGACGCCGATACTGGTGCTGCCTGACGATGTTCCGGCGCATCCGTACGCCGTCGCCATGGAGTCAGCCCGTCTCGCGCCGAATTCCGAAGTGAGCATCTATCCGTGGAAGGAGTCCAAGGACCAGATTGCCGAGGCATTGCGCCACGTGCACAAATTCCTCGGGGCGCATGCACCGGTGACTGCCGCGGAGTAGGGCGGGGGCACTGTGTGACGGGGCGGCAGGGACTGAAGCTGCCGCCAAGGGAAGCAGGCAAGTCCGACCGCGGATGCACGCACATGGACGCATATGCTGCGTGCGGGTTCAAAGGCCGTAGCCGTGACCTGCGCTAGAGGCAGTGGGTTGCGTGTGCCGCAGGAACGGCGCTGCGTTCGTGCCTAGGCAGTATCCATGGCGCAACGGCCGCACCCCCATCGTCATGGTCGGCGAAGGCCGACCATGACGACGCAAGGGTGACGGATGGGTCACTCTCAAAAGGCGATTGGTTAGGCGAAATACGCTGCGCTTGCACCGCGCGCCAGCTGCGTTGTCTCCTGACCGCATGAGTAGTGACACGACGACAGCGACCGACTCGCCGGACAGGACCTTCCGGCTGGTGCTCTACGATGCGCTGGCCAGCGAGGCCATGGGCACGCTTACAACCGGCGTGTTTCTGGTCGGTTACGCGGTGGGCCTGGGCGCCAGCAATGTCGCGATCGGTGTGCTGGCAGCGGTGCCGTTCGCCGTGCAGTTCCTGCAACTGCCGGCGGTCGTTCTGGTCGAGCGCCTGCGCCGGCGGCGCGCCATCGCCACCTGGGCCGCCGGGATCGGACGGACCGTACTGATCGCCACCGTCGCCGCGCCGTTCCTCGGCCCGAGGGCAGGCATCATCACGCTGATCGTGTCGATTGCCCTATATCAGGCGATGGCCGCGGTTGCCGGATGCGCCTGGAACTCCTGGATGCGCGATCTCGTGCCGGAGAACGAGTATGGCCGCTTCTTCGGCCGCCGGGCCGCCGCGACGACTGCACTCGCGACCACACTCGCACTGGTCTGCGGACTGCTGATCGACACCTGGCGGAGATTTGCGCCGGACCATGCCGTGCTCGCCTATTCGATCCTGTTCGGCATCAGCGCGGCACTTGGCCTGTTCGGCGTCTGGCTACTGTCGATCACGCCGGAGCAGCCGATGCCGCCGGCCGAGCAGCGCACGCGCATCCTGCCCTTGCTGGCTGCGCCGTTCGGCGACGCCAACTTCCGGCGGCTGATCGTTTTTCAATCGTCGTGGAACTTCGCCGCAAATCTCGCTGCACCGTTCTTCGCCGTGTACATGCTCAAGACACTCGACTACTCGATGACGATGGTGATCGTTCTCACGACGGCGAGCCAGCTCAGCAACCTGGCGGCGCTCGGGCTGTGGGGCAACCTGATCGACCGGTTCAGCAACAAGGCCGTGCTGGAGGTCTCCGCGCCGCTGTTCCTGGCGTGCACCTTGGCCTGGACCTTTACGGGGATCCCCTGGGTACAGCCGATGACGCTTTATCTGCTGCTTGCGGTCCATGTGCTGATGGGCATCGCCACGGCCGGCGTGGCGCTGGCCTCGGGGAACATCGCAATGAAACTGTCGCCGGCCGGCCAGGCGACCGCGTTCCTCGCGGCCAGCAGCGTGGTGAGCGCAACCTGCGCCGCGATCGCGCCGATCATCGGTGGGCTGTGTGCCGACTTCTTCGCGGCCCATGCACTGACGCTCGCTGTCACCTGGAAGGGCGGCGCCAGTGAGGTCACCCTCCAGGTGCTCGACTTCCACTCCTGGACCTTCTACTTCGGACTTTCCTGCCTGGTCGGGCTGTATTCGCTGCATCGACTCTCGTTTGTGCGGGAAACCGGCGGTTCCGGCGAACAGCTCCAGACGCGTGATCTGCTGCTGGAGGCGCGCCGGTCGATCCACAGCCTGTCGAGCGCCGCCGGTCTGCTGCGCGTGGTTCGCCTGCCGCCACGATTCCTGCGGCCGCGGTCGGAGAAGAGTTCCTCCGGTCGGCGTGAGTAGCGCGTCATGGCGGACGCCTGCCCTGCCCTATCCCACGACGATCGCATTGCGGATGACCAGTGGCGAGCCGACCCCTACCAGGGGCTCCAGGCCGACGCCGGTGCCGCGGATCAGCACCGTGCCGTAGCCCCAGATGCGGCCGCCGAGACCCTGCTCCACGTCCACCGTCTCGATCCTGCTCACGTTCATCTCCACCGTGTGGCGCGTGATCAGGCCACGCTTGAAGATGACGCGACGGTCCGTAACCACGATCTCGGTCGCGCGGCGACGGATCGCGGCAGCCAGCAGCAGCAGAAGCCCAAGCACGCCGATCACAGCGCTCGCCAGAAGCGCATAGGGCTGCCAGTCGGGATCGGGCAGCCAGTTGGAGCCGAGCAGCACCGCAAGGGCGATCAGCAGCACGATGATGGCGCGGAGGTAGATGGACCAGTGCAGTCTGCCGATCACCTTCACCGTCTCATCCGGCTGCAGCACCTTCGTGTAGTAGGCCATCAGCCAAGCTCTCCCATGTGCACCGCCATGTCGGCGCACAGGATACTGCCGAAGAATGCGACGAAAACCAGGATGGACCGGATGCGGATCGACAGCAAGCAGCCGGTGACCTCGGCCAGCACGTACGGACCGGCCAGGCAGCCGAAGGCGATCAGCGAGCCGAACCAGGCCCAGACGAACCAGAACATGCCGTAGGTCAGCACCGCCGAGACGAACAGCGGCGCCAGATACAGCGGGTTGGACCAGCCATTGGGGATCTTCAGAACCGAGAAACCGATGAAACCGAACAGCGAGAGCGCGCCGGGGTACAGCATCCGATAGCTCTCGGCTGGGAATGCCGCCGCCACCGGCCAGAAATCCACAATCGGTACGATCGCAGCCACTCGACGCCCCTTGGCAGGCCGTTACGATACCACCGGCGCCATCCTGGCGCGAGCGCCACCGATTTGCCATACCGGTGCGCCGCGCCCGATCAGGCGCACGACGCCAAGGATGGAAGGACCGGTCTTGCTCGCCAACATCCCCGCCACCCAGACGGTCATCGAGATCAAACAGCCCGGCGGACCCGAGGTGCTGGTACCCGCCACGCGCCCGGTCCCGGAGCCGAAGGCGGGAGAGGTGCTGATCCGCATCGCCGGCGCCGGCGTGAACCGCGCCGACTGTCTCCAGCGCATGGGCCGCTATCCGATGCCGCCGGGCGCGCCCGACATCCCCGGCCTGGAATGTTCCGGCACGGTGGTGAAGCTCGGCGACGGTGTCACCGAATGGAAGAACGGCGACCAGGTCTGCGCACTGATGATCGGTGACGGCTACGGCGAGTACGCCGCGGTGCCGGCGATGCAGTGTCTGCCGGTGCCGGCGGGCGTCGGGCTGGTCGATGCCGGTGGGCTGCCCGAGACGTTCTGCACCGTATGGACCAACGTGTTCGAGCGGATGCATCTGCGGTCCGGTGAGACGTTCCTGATCCAGGGCGGTTCCAGCGGGATCGGCATCACGTCGATCCAGCTCGCCAAGGCGTTCGGCTGCAAGGTGCTGGCGACCGCGGGCTCCGATGCGAAGTGCGCGGCCTGTCGCGAGTTCGGCGCCGATGTCGCGATCAACTATCGCACCCAGGATTTCGTCGCGGTTGGCAAGGAGTTCACGGAAGGTCGCGGCGTCGACGCAATCCTCGACATGGTGGGCGGCGACTACATCCCGCGCGAGATCGAACTGCTGGCACGTGAGGGTCGGCTGTGCTTCGTGGCGCTGATGGCCGGCACCAAAGTCGAGGCGGACTTCGGAGCGATCCAGCGCAAGCATCTGACCGTCACCGGCTCGACGCTGCGCTCACGCACCGTGGCGGAGAAGGCGGCCATCGTTGCCGCACTGCGCGAGAAGGTCTGGCCGCTGTGGGACGCCGGCAAGCTTCGCCCCTTCACCTACCGCCAGTTCCCGCTGCGCGAGGCAGCCGAGGCGCACCGTCTGATGGAGAGCAGCCAGCACATCGGCAAGATCCTGCTGGTGCCCTGATTGTTGCCGGGTTGGTGGATTACGCTTCGCTAACCCACCCTACGCGTTCACCCTACGCCGTCCCCGTAGGATGGGTTAGCGCAGCGTCACCCATCATCAGGCAGCCTGCACTGCCGTGCTTTCGACACCCGCAAAAGCCTCGATCGGGCGCCGCGTCATCGTCAGCGTTGCCACCGCGCCAATCAGCGCGAGTATGCCGGCCACGGCGAACGTGCCGTTGAAGCTTCCTGTCAGGGCCACGACAAACCCGGTGACGATCGGCCCCATCATGCCGAACGAATTGCCGCCCAGCACGGTGATGCTGGTCACCTTCCCGATATCCGCCGGGTTGCGCACCAGGTCCGTCACCAGGGCGAAATTCAGTGCGCTTCCCGCCGCGCCGGTAGAACGCGCAAATGCAAGAACTACGACGATCAGCCACAGGCTGTCGATGAACGGGATCAGCAGGATGCTCGCGGCACTCACCAGCATCACCGCCAACATCGAACGGCGGCGTCCCGCGTGCACCGCATCGCGCGACAGCAATTTGTCGCTGATCCGCCCAAGCAACACGGCCACTACGGTCGCTGCGCCGAACGGCACCGCGGTCAGCATGCCGGCGTTCAACACCGAGAGGCCCTTCGCCGACTGCAGATAGCTCGGCAGCCAGGTCAGCAGCATGTAGCCGCCATAGACCTCGCAACCCTGCGTCAGGAACAGTCCCCAGACGCTGCGCAGCGTCAGCAGGCGCAACAGCGGTGACGCACCCTGCCCCGCGGACGCCGGCCTGGTCTCGCCGTCGCGTTCGCCGAGAATCTTGTCGCGTTCGGCCTGCCGCAGCCACGTCGCGCGTTCCGGTTTGTCAAATGCGACAAGCCACGCCACGAGCCAGATGAACCCGATGCCGCCGGCGACCAGGAAGCCGGCGCGCCAGCCGAGCCAGGCCACCACGGCCGAGACCAGCACCGCGCCGATCGCCGGTCCGGCTGCCGCGCCGGCACCGAAGATCGCGTTCGCGACGCCGCGTTCCGAGGCGGGGAACCATTCGCGGATCACTCGATTGCAGGCGGGCCAGCTTGTCGACTCACCCATCCCCATGACGATGCGCGTGGCGGCCATCGAGACGAACCCGGTGGTAAAGCCGGTCGCGACCGTCGCCGCCGACCACAATCCGATGCCGGCTGCATTCACCGCCTTGCCGCCAAAGCGGTCCACAAGTAGGCCAACCGGCAGCAGGCACAGCACGTACATCCACAGGAAGGACGACAGCAGAAATCCCATCTCGACCGGCGATAATCCGAACTCGATGGAGATCGGCTTCGCGGCGACGGAAAGTGCGACGCGGTCGGTGTAGTTGATCAGCGTCAGCGTGAACAGGAACACGCAGACCCAGACACGGCGGTAGTGCATTGTCGTTCCCTCCACGGGTCAGCTTGCGGCCCCGGTCGAGGAAGGGCAAGCTGGGAAACGAACGTCCTCGGCGCCGACAACAGGAGGAACGCAGTTATGTCAACCGCGGAAGCCGTCACGGAAAAGCCTGCCCTGCTCTCGGAACTTCCCGAACGTTTGCATCATCATGCGTACGTGGTGCGCGACCAGGAATTGAACCGGCAATTCTTCGAGGACCTGCTTGGCATTCCCCTCGTCGCCACCTGGTGCGAGCGGCATCACAACGCATGGCTCGGCCGCGACGTCGCGATGTGTCACACGTTCTTCAGCATGGCCGACGGCGGCGCACTGGCGTTCTTCGCATTCGGCGATCCCGAGATCTACAAGCTGGTGATTGCTGAGAAGCCCCCGGTGGTCGGCAGTTTCGACCACGTGGCGTTCAAGGCGTCGGACCGCACCTATGACGAGATCGTCGCGCGGCTGAAAGCGTCGGGGGAAAAATTCCGGGAAACCGACCACGGCTACTGCAAGTCGGTATATGCCACGTCACCCGACGGCCTGATCGTCGAATTCACTGTCGATCCACCGGGCGTGGAGCAGATCGATGCGATCCGCCGCGCCGATGCGCATTCGGAGCTGGCCCGCTGGATGGCCGGAGACCACCGCACCAACAACGATCTGCGACCGCGCTGATCCTCAATCAGTGCCGTGCGGCGGAGTGTTCGAGGCTGTATTCGCGCACGCCTGGGCGCGCGCGGACGACCGGAGATAGGGACTGAGGATTGTCGCCACCTGACAGGCACTCATGTGCCGATGCACGCGTGACGGCTGTCGATTGACATTAATCACGACGGTCCCGCCGCCAGCCAGTTGAAGGCGGAGGCGGCTCGGCCTTTCCGGTACGATGCCGAGACCGGCGGCGGTTACGTGCTCGCGATACAGACGCGCCAGTTCGGGCGAACGTGAGTGATAAAATCCGACCGCGGCAAACCAGTTGCCGCCGGTGGCCTCATACAGGCTGACGAGGAAGCGCGCGGCAAAGTCGGCATTGGCGACCGGATCCAGCGCGTCCTGCAGCTTGCGGAATGCCTTCGCATGGAACTGCAGGTCGACCTGCATGCAGCCAACGTCGGTATAGCTGCTCCCGTGCGCAAGCGCCTTGACCACTTCCGCGACAGCCTGTTCCTTGGTCGCGAAAAACAACCCCTGTCCGTCAACGTTGAGCGTCCACGGCCAGGGCTGCAAGGTCGTCGCTCCGGTTATCCGGCGACCACTCTCGGCCTTGGCAATCGCGTTCAGCAGACCGGGCGGCGTTCCGTACAGCTGTTCGGCCTGCTGCACGGCCGATGCGCACAGGTCACTTTCCTGCTGCTCCGTCAGCGGAGGTGCGGCGACCTGAGCGGCCGTCCCGAGCAAAGCCGCCAGGGAAACAGTCATTCCAACAACGATCGGCAATAGACATCGCATTACGGATCCCAGGTCTCCACATCACCCGCGCGCCACCGCCCATCCCGCGCGCCGCACCGTTCGCGGCATCCATAGCGCGCATCCCAGCGCGGTCAGGGTGGACACCATCGCCGCCCCGGCCAGCACGAAGATTCCCGCTTCAAAACTGCCGGTATGATCCTTGGCGTAGCCGACCGCGATCGGGCCAAGGTACCCGCAGAAATTACCCAGCGAGTTGATCAGCGCGAGCCCCGCTGCCAGAGCCGACCCGGTCAGGAACGTGGACGGCAACGGCCAGAACGGCGACTTCATACCATAAAAGCCGGTCGTCGCCAGCGAGAAAGCCGCCAGCACCCAGAGACTGGTGTGCAACATCGCACCCAGTACAAGTCCGACCGCGGCGCAACCGCAGGTCACCACCAGGATCCAATGGCGGTCCTGGGTCCGATCCGATATGTGGCCGCAAATCACCATCGCGAACGTGCCAAATACGTAGGGGACTGCGGTGAGCAGCCCGGCTGCGGTGTTGGATACACCGATGCTCCTCAAAATCTGCGGCAGGAACAGCACAAGGCCGACGCCCGCCATGCCGATGCCGCCGAACAGAACGGACAACACCAGCACACGGGGGTTCGCCATGACGGACAGGATCGAGAACGCGCGGACCGACTCGATTTCGTGCTTCTCCTTGGCCAACTCGGCTTCCAGCCAGGCGCGTTCGTCCGGTTGCAGCCAGCGCGCATCCGACGGACGCTCGATCAGAACGAACAGGACGGTGACGCCGATCGCCGCGGTGGGCAGGCCCTGACACAGGAACAACCACTGCCAGCCATGCAGTCCCCAAATCCCGTCCATTTGCAGCAGCGCGGTGGAGATCGGCGCACCGATCGCGGTCGCCAGCGGCAGCCCGGTCAGGAACCAGCCTACCACCCGGCCGCGATGGCGTTGCGGAAACCAGCGGTGGAAATACAACAGCAGACCGGGGAACAACCCGGCCTCCGCCGCGCCGATCAACACGCGCACTATGAAGAAACTCACCGGGCCGGTGACCAGGGCGGTCGCCGCCGACAAAAGTCCCCAGGTGATCATGATGCGAGCGATCCAGATTCGCGCGCCCACCTTCTCCAGGATGATGTTGGATGGGACCTCGAGCAGGCAATATCCCCAGAAGAACGCTCCCGCCGCCAGACCGTAAACATAGGCGGTCAGACCGAGGTCAGTGTTCATGGTCAGCGCCGCGAAGCTGACGTTGATACGGTCGATGTAGCAAAGGATGTACAGCACGAAGCAGTAGGGCACCAACCGCAGGTAAACCTTGCGCAGCGTGATCTGTTCCAGCGTCCTCGTCGGCGGGGCTTCCATTGACGGTCTCCCGTGTCGGGCTCAGCGAACTTGCAGGACCAGCTTGCCTCGCAGGTGCCGCGCCTCGATCACCCGATGAGCCTCCGCCGCGTCGCTGAGTTTGTAGCGCGTGATGGCAGGCGGCCATACTGCGCCGAGATCGAACAGCGACAGCATCCGCTCCAGATGGGCGCGATCGCGCGCGACATTCGGGCGCAATGTCTGCACATCCTTACGGGTTGGCTCGAAGCCAGGTGGCGCAGGCGCGATCCAGACCAGGCGTCCACCCGGCTTCAACACGGCGTAGCAACCGGCACGAACGGCGCCGCCCACCGTGTCGAACACAACATCGCAGTCGGCAACCACCTTGCTGAAATCCTCGACGTTATAATCGATCACTCGATCCGCACCGAGACGACGCACGTAGTCGTGGTTTGCGGCGCTGGCTGTCGTGATCACCTTGGCGTCGAGGTGCTTCGCGAGTTGAATAGCGAAGCCAGCGACGCCGCCTGCGCCGCCTTGGATCAGAATCGTTTCACCGGCTTTGAGCTTCGCGGTATCCTCTATCGCCCACAGCGCGGTGAGACTGGTCAGCCCCATGGCGGCCGCCTCGGCGTGACCAAGCCGATCCGGTTTCTTGGCGACGATTGCGGCCTTGATGGCGATCTTTTCGGCGTACGCGCCTTCGATGCCTTGATCGGTGACACCGAACACCGCGTCGCCGACAGCGAGATCGGTCACGCCAGTGCCGATCGCACTGACGACACCGGAAAAGTCGCGGCCGAGGATATGCGGAAATGTGACGTTATAACCGCTGCCCCCCAGACGCACTTTGTAATCGGCGGCGTTGAGGCTGGCGGCATGGATATCGACGACGACCTCGCCTGGCCCTGCGATCGGGTCGGGCGCGTCACCGTAGCGGAGCATCTTTGGTCCGCCATGGTTGGTCAGCAGCACCGCTTTCATTGCCTTGTCCCTTTGCAACTGCCTGTCGTCTGTGGCGAACCGCCTGACGCTCGTTACGCCGGCTGTCGTGATGCCATCCGTTCCGCCATGCGCGGCGCAGCCATGATGCACAACGCGGCGGCCAGCATGAACAGGCTGGCGACCAACATCGGCACATCGTAGCTGCCGGTATAATCGCGGACGATTCCCACCATTTGCGGCGCGGCATAACCCGAGATGTTGCCCACAGAATTGATGATCGCGATCCCGCCCGCCGCTGCTACCGGGCCCAGAAAAGCGGTCGGCAGATTCCAGAATGTCGGCAGCGAGGATGAAATGCCAAATCCCGCCACGCAGTACGCCACCAAGGCGACGATCGGATAATGACCCAGGGTGACGCTGACCAGCAGAAGGCCAAAGCTTGCGATCAGGCATGGTCCGACAACGTGCCAGACGCGCTCCCCGGTCCGGTCGGAGCTGCGCGACAGCAGGATCATGCCCAGGCAGCCCGCGGCATTTGGCAACGCCGACAGATAGCCGACGGTCTGGTCGTTGAAGCCCATGCCCTTGATCATCAGCGGCAGGAAGAAGTTCTTGGAGTAAACGCCGAAGCCGATGAACAGGTAGCCGAGGATCAGCATCACCAACATCGGCGTGGCCAGTGCCTGCATCAGTGTCAGCGTCTGCGTGACCGACTGACGATTCTCATGTTCAAGCCGCGCCTCCAGCCAGGATCGTTCCTCGGTTGTCAGGAAGTGAGCGTCCGCCACCCGATCGCGCAAAATAATGGGACAGGCGATCGCGAGCATGAGCGCGGGAATTCCTTCGATCAGGAATACCCATTGCCACCCCGCGAGACCGTGCCAACCGTCCAGCAGCAGCAGATTGCCGGACAACGGTCCGCCAAGCACGCCGGCAGCGGCCCCGCACGCGTAGAAGATCCCCATCGCCCGACCGCGATGGCGAGCGGGAAACCAACGGGTCATGAACCAGGCGACGCCCGGAAAGTATCCAGCCTCGGCAACACCCAGAAGAAAACGGACGGCGACGAATGATGTGGCGTCGGTTACGAATGCAGTGGCGGCCGAGCATAACCCCCACATCAACATGATGAATGCCAGCCATCGACGCGCTCCCACGCGGGTCAGCACGGCGTTGGCGGGAAGCTGAAACAGCACGTAGCTCCAGAAGAACGCACCCGCGCCGAGGCCATAGGTAGTGGCCGACAGGCCAAGGGCCTTGTTCATGGTCAACGCCGCAATCGATATGTTGAAACGGTCGAGCGCGTTGATGAAGTAGGCAAGGCCAAGAAAAGGCACGAGCCGCCACGCGACCTTACGCATGATTGAATGTTCTTGCACCGTCTCCATGGCTTCCTCCCGCCACGCCGAAGCGCTTTTGACCGACTATAGGGACGGTCCGGCAGCTGGCAACCGGAGCCCCGGTCGGCCTGGAGGTCGGCCGCGACGGAACCACCGGTCTTTGATCTAAATCAATGCTTCAATTTCATTCCCATGGGATGTCGGATGCATGCGAGAGAAAATTCGCCACCTGCCGGCCCGTTTACTGACACCGGATGAGCGCGCTCTTTTCAACGAATGGTTCGCGGCGGTGGGCGACATTGCCTCAGGCTACGTGAGCAACCGCGCCGGCGACGATCCCGCACTCCATCATAGGATTGTCATCGTTACGACCGCAGCCGATGGACCATCGCATTTCGTCTATGCATCGGCCGGTCGGAATATCTGGATCGTGGTCTCGTCGGGACAGCGGACGCGGATCAAACGCTTTCGAACGCTCCGCGCTGCGTTGACCTTCGTCCGACCGGTCCTTGTGGGCGCACAGGCGGAGAATGTGTTCGATGAGGCGAAGCCGCTGAGAGCGCCACATAACCGCGCACGGACTCGCGCCAAGGCATTGTCGACACCCACGACGCGCTGAAAACGCCAATCGATACCTGGCAAAGCGCCTGTTCGCTCAGTGCTCGGATGAGTGGCGGCTTGGCAGTCGCCGTTAACACCGCCACGACAATTTCCTGCGAGCGAAACACGGGCGCCACAATTTGTCGGGAGCATGGGCCCGGACGGGACGCAATAACGCACCTTGTCCGCCAACCCGAACGGAGATGCCTGCAATGCAAGCAACGCTGGCCACCCGCGCCGCTCCCTTTTTGATCACCATACTGCTTGTCGCGGCCACATCGTGGGCCCAGACGACCGACACGTCTGCCGGTCTGCCAGGCGGGACGGCTGCCTCGCAGTCCGCACCGCCGGCGACCTCGGGGCCGAGCGGCGGGTCGGCAACCGGCCATGCGGCCATGCTACACGGTCGGCGGTCCGCGGTCGCCCGGCAGCCGGGCGAGACGATCCAAAGCCTCACGGAACGGCGTATCGCCGATCTGCACAGTCGACTGCACATCACCGCCGAACAGACCCAGCAATGGGATCAGCTGGCCCAGGTGATGCGACAGAATGCGACCGAACTGGAGCAGACAAATCGGCAGCGAGCGGAGAAACTTGGCTCCATGTCGGCGGTCGACAACGTGCAGTCATTTGCGCAACTCGAGCAGCAGCGCGCAAACGACATGCAAAGGGTGGTGCCGGCGCTCCAGACACTCTATGCGGCGCTATCGGACCAGCAGAAGGCATTGGCCGACCAGCTTTTCCGGGACTACGCCACGAGCGAGCATACCCGCCGCCAAGCCGCGGCGCGGTAAGCGCACGAGCCCCACCGATGGGTCCCTTCGTCCCTCTGGCCATTGCGCGGCGTCGGCGCTATATGCCGGCGCTTGCGCTGCCGGTCGGCCCACGTTCCCCGCCTTCGCGGGACAAGCTTCGCGGGGGTAAGATTCGGGGCGCCAGCAGGAGCCGCACCATGAAACCGGGCATCCACCCCGCGTATCACGAGATCAACGTCGTCATGACCGACGGCACCCAGTTCAAGACCCGGTCGTGTTACGGAAAGCAGGGCGACTCGCTCCGGCTGGACATCGACCCCAAGTCACACCCGGCGTGGACCGGGCAGCATCGGATCATCGACAGCGGCGGCCAGGTCGCGAAGTTCAACAAGAAGTTCGCCGGGCTCGGCGTGAAGAAATAGCCCGCTGAGCATTCGGATTCCGGATGTTGCCGTGGCTCGGCGGGGATGACGAGCGCCGATGCCGTCGCGAACCATATCGACAATAGGGATCTCGGCCTGGCGCTGCTGGGATTCGCGTCCGGCACCATGGACGCCCTGGCGTTCCTGAACCTTCGACAGGTTTTTCCATCGGCCATGACCGGGAATACCGCCTTGCTCGGCGTCGCGCTGGGACAGGGCCACCTGATCGCCGCCTCACGGCCCCTGATTGCATTTGCCGGCTTTCTGATCGGTGCGGCCGTGGCCGCGGCGGGGGTTGACCTCTGGTTCGAAGGCTGTCCCGTGTCGCGTGCCATTCGTTCGCTGCTTGCGCTGGAAGCCTGCCTGCTCGCCGCGTTCGCGGTGGTTTGGCAGTTTGCCGACCGGCCTATCGCCGGTGTCGGGCTCTACCCCCTGATCGTGTTGGCCTCGTCCGCGATGGGCATTCAAAGCCGTACGGCGCGACTGATCGATCGGCCGGGGATCACGACCGTGGTATTCACCAGCACGCTGACCGCCATCGCGACCGCGGCAATCGCGGCGCTGCTACGACGACCCCACCGACTGCCGTTCACGACGAAACGTCAGATCGGGATGTTTCTTATCTATGCCGTCGGCGCCGTTGTCGGAGGCCTGCTCGCCCCGGAGGGGACGTTGATCGCCTTCCTGCCGTTCGTGTCCGTGGTCTGCGCGGCAGCCTTGCAGTGGCGTGCCACAAAACGGGATGGGAGCAGCGCACCTCGCCCTTGAACCTGGGGCGCCGTCTGCCAATTTTTGTTGTGTCCGGAACGCCCAATTGGGGTTTCGGGGACTTCGCTGGGCCGGCCCATCCGGGCGGTCCGACCATGTGACCTTGCTCAAGCAGGAGGTTTATCCCCCATGACAACGTTCGACTTCGCTCCGCTGTTCCGTACCGCCATCGGCTTCGACCGGCTGGCTCGCCTGATGGATACAGCCGCTTCCGCCGCCGAGGCGCCAAGCTATCCGCCCTACAACATCGAGAAGACCGGCGAGGACACCTACCGCCTGACCATGGCGGTTGCGGGATTCCGTCCGGATGAACTGGACATGGTCGTCAAGGACAATACGCTGGTGGTTTCCGGCAAGGTGGCCAACGACGGCCAGAAGGGCGAGGTGCTGTATCGCGGCATCGCCGGGCGTGCATTCGAGCGCCGGTTCGTGCTCGCCGACCACATCGTGGTCGATGGCGCAGACCTCCAGAACGGCCTGCTCCATGTCGGTCTGAAGCGCGTGGTGCCCGAGGCGCTGAAGCCGCGCCGGATCACGATCGGCGCAGGTGCGCCGACGGCGATCGCCAACGACGCGCAGGACGCCGTCAAGGCAGCCTGACGCGATCCAGGGTGACTGATGGAGGGGCCGGTTCGCCGGCCCCTTTTTCGTGCCGCCCCCTTTCCCCCTTTCGTGGCATTGCACTTGGCAACCCTTGGCAACAACTGGGAGATGGTCATCAATGCCGGCATTGCTGGCAAGGAGACCGCGCGTGCCCGGAAGCCTCAGCGTCCGTAACCTGGACGACGCACTGATCCTCAGCCTCAAGCGCCGGGCTGCACGTCACGGCCACTCGGCTGAGGCGGAGGTCCGCGAGATACTCCGCCAGGCACTGGCGCAGGAGGCCGAGGCGGGCTTCGATGATCTGGCCGCGGAACTGCGCGCCCTGACCGCCGGACGCACCCAGACACCCGCCGAGACCCTGCTCCGGGAAAGCCGCGACGAGAGGTGAGCGAATACGTCGTCGACGCCAGCGTCGCGGCGAAGTGGGTGATCGACGAGCCGGGCACCCGTCAGGCGCTGAAGCTGCGTCCGCATGTCCTGTCGGCGCCCGATTTGCTGATCGCCGAATGCGCCAACATCGTCTGGAAGAAGGTACGTCTCGGCGAACTGAGCGAGCCCGAGGCGTCGCTGGCCATCGGGCTGCTGGTCCGCGCCGATATCGAACTTGTTCCGACACGCAGGCTCGCGCGGCGTGCGGTGGATCTGGCGATCCTGCTCGATCATTCCGCCTACGAATGTATGTATCTGGCGCTGGCCGAAGCGGCGAAGCGGCCATTCGTGACGGCGGATGGCCGCCTGCTGCGCAAGCTCGCCGTCGAGCGCACCGCAGCGCGTCTGATCACGGCGATCGATCTGGCCGCATTCGAGTCCTAAGGCCGCCGGAAGTACGCATCGGCGGCGCTTCGGTGGCCCTGCTTGCGCTCGATGTCCGCCTCCACGCGGGCGATCTCCTCCTTTAGCTCCGCGATATAATCCCGCAACTCGACGATCCCGAACGTGTCCAACACCGGCCTGTCCAACCGCGTCCGTTTGCGAACCGGGCCTTCGTCCTCTTCCAGCATGTTGTTCCTCCCATCCGGATGCAATTGCATCATAATCCTGGTCGCACCCTTGACCCACCCCAGGACGATTGGCATATCCCGCGTCCTGCCGCGCCTGCGGCGCGCTCACCCGCGTCGCGCGAGCAGCGGCCCAAGGATGACCATGACATGACACTGCCGCTGATGCCCAAGGCCACCGCCGTGTGGCTGATCGACAAGACCGCGCTCACCTTCACTCAGATCGCCGATTTCTGCGGCATGCATCCGCTGGAAGTCCAGGCGATTGCGGACGGCGAGGTGGCGCAGGGCATCGTCGGCTACGACCCGGTTGCCAACAGTCAGGTCACCGCCGACGAGATCCGCCGTGCCGAAGCCGATCCGGCGATGCGGCTGCGACTTGCGCCGACCGCGCTGCCGGTGCCGAAGCGCCTGCGGGGCTCACGCTACACGCCGGTGGCAAAGCGGAACGATCGACCGGACGCCATCGCCTTCCTGCTGCGGAACTTCCCGCAACTCAGTGAGGCGCAGGTATCGAAGCTGCTCGGCACGACCAAGGAGACCATTCAGAAGGTCCGCGAGCGCACCCATTGGAACAGCGCCAATATAAAGCCGCGGGACCCGGTCATCCTGGGCCTGTGCAGCCAGACGGACCTGAATGCCGCTGTCACTCAGGCGAACGAGCGTCTGGAGCGCGAGGGGCGCGTGGTGCCGACGCCGCCTCTGCCCGAGGCCGACGAGGTCGTCTAGAAACCCCTGGTCTTTCAGTTCATTCTGTCTGGATGCGCAGGCGTTCCATCTCCTCCTTGACGTGCAGCTTCTCGATCTTCAGGCGGGTCAGGGTTTCGGCATCCGGACGCGGCCTCTGGTCCTCGTCGGCGATCCGCGATTCGAGCGCGGCATGGCGTTCCTTCAGGGCATCGAGATGGGCCTGCAGGGTCATGAACATACTCCGCTCAACGTTAGCCACAGTCACCATGGTAACCCAAATGACACAGCAAGGGCCATGGCGAATCCGCCAGCCAGGGTCTGGGTTGCGGGCACATCCCTGTGCTATCGGTGGTCCATGCTGACCGATCGGGACTCGTTGCTGCGAAAGCTGCACGAACTCCGCAGCGAGCATCGCGACCTCGATACCGTGATCGCGCGCCTTGCGGACCAGGGCGCGGCCGACCAGTTGCACCTTCAGCGGCTGAAGAAGCGCAAGCTGATGCTGAAGGACGAGATTGCCTGGCTGGAGAGCCGGCTGATCCCGGACAGCATCGCCTGATGAAGTCCCCATGAAATCACCCGCGTGAAATCACCCGCATGAAGTCCCTCGCCCCTGGAAAAGCGGTCGTCGGCATCATCATGGGCAGCCAGTCCGATTGGGCGACGCTTCGCCATGCCGCCGAGACGCTCGACCGGCTGGCCGTGCCGTTCGAGGCACGGATCGTTTCGGCACATCGGACACCTGACCGGTTGCGCGAATATGCCGGGAACGCTCGCGCGCGCGGTTTGAAGGTCATCATTGCCGGCGCCGGCGGAGCGGCGCATCTGCCGGGAATGTGCGCCGCCTGGACCCCCCTGCCCGTGCTCGGGGTGCCGGTGGAAACACATAGTCTCAAGGGGATGGACAGCCTTCTTTCAATAGTGCAGATGCCGGCTGGAATCCCCGTGGGCACGCTCGCGATCGGCCGGGCCGGGGCGGTGAATGCCGCATTGCTGGCCGCTGCGATCATCGCCATCGCCGATCCGGAACTGGCCGCGCGGCTGGATTCGCTGCGCGAGGAACAGACCCGGGACGTCGCCAACGAGCCGCGGGGGACCGAGCCGCAGGTTCAGACATGACGTTTCCGTTGCCGCCGAACGCGACGATCGGGCTGGTCGGCGGCGGACAACTCGGCCGGATGTCTGCGCTCGCGGCCGCCCGGCTGGGATACCGCTGCCATATCCTGACCCGCGAGAAGGACAGCCCAGCCAGCCAGGTGTCGGCGGCGACGACGATCAGCGATTACCACGAACCGCGCGGCCTCCGCGAATTCGCCACCGCGGTCGATGTGATCAGCTTCGAATTCGAGAATGTCAGCGCGGAGGGGCTTGACCTTCTTGCTTCCCTGAAGCCGGTGCGACCTGCTCCGGCAATCCTGCGGACCAGCCAGGATAGGGTGGTGGAGAAAACGTTCCTCAATGGCGTCGGCATTCCGACGGCGCCCTGGGCTCCGATCGAGAACCTCGACGGGTTGCGTGTGGCGGTCGAGCGCATCGGCCTGCCCGCGGTGCTGAAGACAACCCGGCTCGGTTATGACGGCAAGGGCCAGTCGCTGCTGCGCCGCACCGAAGATGTTGCCGACGCGTTTGCCGCTTTGTCGCCCAAGCCGTTGATCCTTGAAGGTTTTATCGATTTCGCCCAGGAGATCAGCGTCGTCGCCGCCCGCGCCGAGGATGGCGGCTACACGGCATTCGACACGGTGGAGAATCGCCACCGGGGCCATATCCTGGACGTTACCCTCGCCCCGGCGCGAATACCCGAGACGGTCGATCGACAGGCTCAGGCGATCGCCCGGCGTGTCGCCGACGCGCTCAATCTGGTCGGGCTGCTCGCCGTGGAGATGTTCGTCGACGCGCGGGGAACCGTGCTTGCCAACGAGATCGCGCCTCGACCGCACAATTCGGGACACTGGACGATCGACGCCTGCCCAGCGAGCCAGTTCGAGCTGCATATCCGCGCCATCGCCGGCCTGCCCCTGCCGCCGGCGGCAAGGCATTCGGATGCCGTGATGAAGAACCTCGTCGGTCCCGAGGAGGCAGCGCTGTGGCCGGCGGTTCTCGGTACGCCTGGGCTGATCCCACACCTCTATGGCAAGGCGGAAGCACGGCCCGGACGCAAGATGGGACACGTCACGCGGCTATTCCCGAAGGGCGCGCTGCCGGGTGAGTTCGGCGTCGAAGCGGCGCTCGGGCCCGCCGCTCCGCAGCGGGTGATGGCGGTTCAGCTCCCCGCCGATTGACCGCACGCAGCGGCGGCGGCGCGTACGCAGCGTTCAAACACGGTGAGATCGGTCCAGCGCTGCGCAGGAGGGATTGCCTCGACCACGAGGACACCGCCGGAGCCGAGAATGCCTGCCTCGATCATCAGATTGTCGAACAGGCCGAACTGTTCGATCACCATGCCGGCGGCGTCGCGGGAGAACCCGTCGGCGCCGGTGGTCGCGCCGCCATGTGCAGCGGCATGGTCCAGCGTGCGCTGAGTGAACGGCGTGGCGGTGGTCGCATAGCCGCAGACCGGCCGGCCGAGCGCCCGCATGAAGCCGACCTCGTATACCGTGCCGACATCGGCGCTCGGCCCCCGGAACGGTGTCAGGTTGGCGATCATGAGATCGCAGGAGCGGATGAGCGCCTCGTTCCGTGCCGCGATGCGCCGCCAGTCGGGGAATGCCGTCCATGCGGGCGGCTCGTCGGTTGGGTGATCGAGCGGTGAAACACCGGTGAGGCCATGACGCGCGCATACGATTTTTTTGCGCTCGACCCATTGGTCAGCATCAGGCAGGAAGATGTCAGGCCCGGCCAGATAGGCCCGCAGCACTGCCAAACCGGCACGGTCTATCGGACGCGGTCCGCGTGCCGATCATGGGGCTGGCCCGTCGCTCAGCAGCTCATCCAGCGTGACCGGACACACCTCCGGCATCGCCAGCGGCGCTTGGCCGTCCATCGTCTCGGGCAGCGCCCGAAGAGCTTGGCGATAGACGCGGTCAAGGTCGATCCGTTGCCGCATGGAGGGCGCGAAGCGGTCGGCCGCGTCGGCCCGGAAGCGGACCGAATCGGCCCGCCAGGTTGGCGCATCGCGCAGAAGCGGCCATGCCTTGGCTTTAAGCATGTGGATCAGAGCCTGCCGCAGCAGCGATTGCACCGAGTGCAGTTGCTCGCTGCCCACACTCTCGACCTCCTCGATGATGTTCTTCCAATCGATCTGATCGTTGACGCGCTCGCCCACGGCCAGCCGGCGAAGCAACTCGGCCTGCCGCTCGCTCCAGGTCAATATGTCGGTGTCGTAATCGCTCATACAAACCTCCGGCATGGTCTCCTATCCAGTTTTCGCCGCTCACCCCAACGCGGCAACCCCCGGCAGGGTCTTACCCTCCATCCACTCCAGGAATGCACCCCCCGCGGTCGAGACATAGCTCATGCTGTCGATCACCCCGGCGCGGCGCAGGGCCGAGACGGTGTCGCCGCCGCCGGCAACGCTTCGCAGCACGCCCTTCTCCGTGGCATCCGCCACCGCCTTGGCGAATGCCGTGGTGGCGGTGTCGAACGGCGGGATCTCGAAGGCGCCCAACGGGCCGTTCCAGACCAGCGTCCTCCAGCCGGCAAGGTGGCCGATCAGTGCGTCCACGGTAGCGCGGCCGACATCCAGGATCATCGCATCCTCCGGCACTGCGCCAATCGGCACGCTCCGCGTCGCCACGCCGGCCTTCAGCTCGGCAGCCACCACCGCGTCGGTCGGAAGCAGCACTGCGCAACCGGCTGCCTTGGCATGCGCCATGATCTCCAGCGCGGTCGCGTGCATCTCGGCCTCCTGCAGCGAGCGGCCGACCGCGACGCCCTGTGCCGACAGGAATGTGTTGGCCATCGCCCCGCCGATCACCAGCGCGTTCACCTTGGCGACCAGATTGCCCAGCAGATCCAGCTTGGTGGAAACCTTGGCGCCGCCGACAACCGCGGCAACCGGACGCACGGGGTTTCCCAGCGCGGCGTCGAGCGCCTCCAGTTCCGCCTGCATCAGCCGGCCGGCATAGGCGGGTAGAAGATGCGCCACGCCCTCGGTGCTGGCGTGCGCGCGATGGGCAGCCGAGAACGCGTCATTCACGTAGATGTCGGCAAGCTTCGCCAGTTCGGCGGCGAAGGCCGGCGCGTTCTTCTCCTCCTCGGCATGGAACCGCGTGTTCTCCAGCACCAGCACATCGCCGCGCGCCATGCGATCGACCGCCTGCTGCGCCGCGACCCCGGTGCAATCCTCGACGAAGCGCACGCGCATCCCCAACACCTCACCCAGCGCAGCGGCGATCGGCGCAAGGGACATCTCCGGTACCCGCTTGCCTTTCGGTCTGTCGAAATGGCTGCATACGATCACCTTGGCCCCCTTGCGGACCAGTTCGCGGATCGTCGGCGTGAGGCGCTCGAGCCGGGTCAGATCGGAGATTTTACCGTCACGCACCGGGACGTTCAGATCGGCCCGCAGCAGAACGCGCTTGTTGGCGACGTCCACGGCATCGAGAGTGCGGAAGGACATTGGGGGACCTCATGTCGCGGAACTTCTCGCGCGCGGCGCGGCAGAGGGGCGTCGGTCACGACGCCCCTCTCCGGCGCTTCGCGCCGACCCGGGTCGAGCCCGGGCAGGCTCTCTCCCACGCAGTGGGCGAGGTATATACGGCCGTCCTACAGGCTGCCGAACAGGGCCGCCGTGTCGGACATCCGGTTGGAGAAACCCCACTCGTTGTCGTACCAGCCCAACACCCGCGCGAGCGCCCCATCCACCACCGCCGTCTGCGTCGCATCGAAGGTGCACGACGCCGGACAGTGGTTGAAATCGACGCTGACCAGCGGGGCGGTGTTGTAGTCCATGATGCCCTTCAGCTCGCCCTTCGCCGCATCCTGCATCACCGCATTGATCTGATCCTTGGTGGCGGGCTTCCGCAGATTCACGTCCAGCGAGACCAGCGACACGTTCGGCGTCGGGATGCGGATCGCAGTGCCGTCCAGCTTGCCCTTCAGGTCCGGCAGCACCAGCCCGACCGCGCGCGCGGCACCGGTCGATGTCGGGATGGCCGAGACCGCGGCGGCACGTGCGCGGTGCAGGTCCTTGTGCAGCGTGTCCACGGTGTTCTGGTCACCGGTGTAGGCGTGGATGGTGACCATGTAGCCGCGCTCGATGCCGAAGCTTTCGTGCAGCACCTTGGCCATCGGTGCCAGGCAGTTCGTGGTGCACGAGGCGTTGGAGACCACCGTCATGTCCTTGGTGATCACCTTGTGGTTCACGCCATAGACGACGGTTGCGTCCACGCCGTCGCCCGGCGCCGAGATCAGCACCTTCCGCGCACCGGCCCTGATCAAGGCCGATGCCTGGTCCTTGCTGGTGAAGATGCCGGTGCACTCCAGCGCCACATCGACGCCCTGATACGGCACCTTGGTCGGGTCGCGTTCCGCCGAGACCTTGATCGGCCCCCAGACCCGCCCGCCATAGCGGATCGTGATCGTGTCACCGGAGACCTCGAGCTGACCGGGGAAGCGGCCATGCACGCTGTCGTAGAGGAACAGGTGCGCGTTGGCCTCGGTGCTGCCGAGATCGTTGATCGCGACCGGCACCACGTCATCGCGGCCGCTTTCCACCATGGCTCGCAGCACAAGGCGGCCGATGCGTCCGAATCCGTTGATGGCAACCTTCACGGCCATGCGTGCATTCCTTCTCTGTTGTCGTTCAGCACCTCAGCCGAGCCGCTTGCGGACGGCGGCCACGATGGCTTCGGGCGTGATACCGAAGTGTTTGTAAAGATCCTCATAAGGCGCGGAGGCTCCGTAGCCGGTCATGCCGATGAAAACCCCGTCGCTGCCCAGCCAGCGCTCCCAGCCAAACCCGCCGGCGGCCTCGATGCCGACGCGCGGCACGCCGCCGAGCACCTCGCCACGATACGCTTCGTCCTGCTGGGAGAACAGCTCCCAACACGGAAGTGACACGACGGCGACCCCGACGCCCTCGCCGGCAAGGCTCTCGCGGGCCGCCATGGCGATCGAAACCTCCGAGCCGGTGGCGATCAGCGTGGCCTGGCGCGGGCCTTCCGCCTCGGCCAGCACGTAGCCGCCCCGCGCACATCGGTTCTCGGCGGTGTCGGTGCGCAGCGTCGGCAGCGCCTGTCGGGTCAGCACCAGCAGGCTCGGCCCGTCGGTCCGGCGGATCGCCAGCTCCCAGCATTCCGCGGTCTCCATCGCTTCGGCCGGGCGAAATACATGCAGGTGCGGCATGGCGCGGAGACTGGCCAGGTGCTCAATCGGCTGATGCGTCGGCCCGTCCTCGCCCAGGCCGATGGAGTCATGGGTCAGCACGTGGATGACGTGCGCGCGCATGATGGCGCCGATACGGATCGCCGGGCGCATGTAGTCGGTGAATACGAAGAACGTTCCGGTATACGGGATCAGGCCACCATGCACCGCCATGCCGTTGGCGGCGGCAGCCATTCCGTGCTCGCGGACACCGAAGTGAATGTAGCGACCGGAGAAATTGCCCGCACCGACCGTGCCCATGGTCTTGACGAACGTCAGGTTGGAGCCCGTCAGATCGGCCGAACCGCCGACCAGTTCAGGGGTTGCGGGCACCAGCGCGTCCAACGCCTTCTGACTGGCCTGGCGGGTCGCGATGCGCGGCCTGGTGTCGGCGATGTCCTGCCTCAGCGCGCCGACTGCCTCGTGGAAGTCATCCGGCAGCCGCCCGGCCATCACGCGCTCGAACTCGCCGCGCATCGCGTTGTGCGCCAGCCGCTTCAGCCAGGCACGGCGTCCGGTGGCGCCCCGGCTCCCGGCGGCGCGCCAGCGCTCCAATAGCTCGTCCGGCACGGTGAACGCCGGTTCGTGCCAGCCCAGCGCGGCCTTCGCCGCCGCCGCCTCCTGCGGACCCAGCGGCGAGCCGTGAGTTGCCGCGGTCCCGGCCTTGGTGGGGGCGCCGAGGCCGATGATCGTGCGGCATGCGATCACGGTCGGCTTCTTCGAGCGGACCGCGAAGGACAGCGCCGCGTTGATCTCCTGCGGGTCATGGCCGTCGATCCGCTTCGCCGCCCAGCCATAGGCGGAGAAACGCTTCAGCACGTCGTCCGAGTAGGCCAGTGCCGTGTCGCCGTCGATCGAGATGTGGTTGTCATCGTAGAGCACGGTCAACTTCGAGAGGCACAGGTGTCCTGCGATCGCGGCAGCCTCGTGGCTGATCCCCTCCATCAGGTCGCCGTCGGAGGCGATCACCCAGGTGCGGTGATCGACCAGCGAACGGCCGAACCGCGCGGCGAGCAGGCGTTCGGCCAGCGCCATGCCGACCGCCGTGGCGAACCCCTGGCCAAGCGGGCCTGTGGTGGTCTCGATGGCGGGGTGCTCGCCGAATTCCGGATGACCCGCGGCCGGGGAGCCGAGCTGACGGAAGCGCTTGATCTCGTCGATCCCCATGCCCTCGTGGCCGGTGAGGTAGAGCAGCGCGTAGAGCAACAGGGAGCCATGGCCGGCGGAGAGCACGAAGCGGTCGCGGTCGGGCCACCGTGGATCGGCGGCGTCGAACCGGTGGAAGCGGGTCCACAGCGCGGTGGCAACGTCCGCCATGCCCATCGGCATGCCGGGATGGCCCGACTTGGCTGCCTCGACTCCGTCGATGGCGAGCGCGCGGATGGCGTTCGCCATGTGCCACGCCTGGGTGGGCGGCCGCGCCAGAAGCTGCGCCTGGTGGGCGAGCGCGGGGTTGTCGATGGTGAGCGCATCTGGACCGGCCATGTCTTCTCCTCGAATGGCGGCGCCTATAGGAGCACCCCGGAGGGTGGGCAAGTGCAGCTCGGTGGGTCAAACGGGCGTGAGTGAGACGGGCAGTGCGGGGCGGCCTACGGATGTATCGCACCCGCGCTGATCCCGACCGGATTCTACCGAGAAACCGCTGTAACCCGACGCGTACCGTGCCGAAGTTACCTCACTGATTGCGGCGGAGGATTGCGGCGGAGTCCGGCCGAACCGAAGCGCCAGGTTCGCCGCGCACCTGCATCGTCTGGAACAGTATTGACCCGCCAGTTCCAACTTCACACCGTCCGGTTCGCCCGCGCCAGCACCGCCTGGAACAGCACCTGCGCCCCAGCCTCGGCCTCCTCAGGCTCGATGCTCTCCGCCTCGTTGTGCGACAGCCCGTCCTTGCAGGGGGTGAAGATCATCGCGGTCGGCACGTGCCGCGCGACATACACCGCATCGTGGCCGGCGCCCGACACGATCTCCCGCGCCGAATAGCCAAGCCCCGCGGCCGCATCGCGCACGAGGTCAACGCATGCAGGATCAAATGGTTGCGCCGGGATGCTAAACAACTTCGCCAACTCCAGCGTCACGCCGCAATCGCGTGCGATGAACCCGGCCTCGCGCGGGAACTGCGCATCCAGCCGGTCCAGTTCGGCCGCGTCAGGATGGCGGAACTCGACGGAAAAGCGCACCTCGCCCGGGATCACGTTGCGGCTGTTGGGCGAGACCAGAAGCTGCCCGACCGTGCCGCGCCCGTCCTCGCCTCGCGCGCGCATCATCCGATCCACCAGGTCGATGATCCGCGCGGCGCACACCAGGGCGTCCTTGCGCGCCGAGGGCGGCGTCGTGCCGGCATGCGAATCCTGCCCGGTGGCGACCGCGTCGTACCAGACCTGAGCCTGCGCGCCGGTCACGATACCAATCTGCTTTGCCTCGTTCTGCAGGATCGGCCCCTGCTCGATATGCAGCTCGAAATACGCGTCCGCCGGAAACGCCGCCGCCTGCGCCGGGCCGCGATAGCCGATCCCGTCCAGCGCGTGCCGCACCGTCGTGCCCTCGGTGTCGGTCAGGCCATAGGCCGTGTCGAGCGGAAACACCCCCACCCACACGCCCGAGCCCATCAGCGAATGGCCGAACCGGCTGCCCTCCTCGTCGGTCCAGTTAACCAGTTCCAGCGGCGCCTCGGTGACGATGCCGAGGTCGTTCAGCGTGTGCATCACCTCGAGCCCGGCCAGCACGCCCAGCGCCCCGTCGAATTTTCCGCCGCTTGGCTGGCTGTCGAGGTGGCTGCCGAACAGCACCGGCAGGCGCCCAGGATCGCGGCCGGCGCGACGGGCGAACATGTTGCCGATCGCATCGACCCGCACCGCAAGACCCGCCGCCTCGCATTCGGCACGGAACCGGTCGCGGCCACGCCGGTCCACATCGGTCAGGGTCAGCCGGCGCACCCCGCCCCTCGGCGTCGCGCCGATCTCGGCCATCGCCATCAGGCTGTCCCACAGCCGTTTGCCGTCGATGCGCTGGTTGGTCTGTGACGGCATGCGAAACACCCCTGGACCCAGGGCTCGCATCTTGCCCGCCAGCCGGCTAGCTGCAAGCCTGCGGCCGGGAATCGATGCATGGTGGTCAGTGGGCGCAATGAAAGCGGTGTTGGTCTTGCTGGCGACCCTGGCGCTGGTCGGCTGCAAGCTGATTGACCAGACGACGTTCGCACCCTCGCCGGAGGCCACGGCCGCCGCCGCGCCGGCTGCGCCCAAGAGCGATCCGCGGGTGGCACTGCTCACGATCGGCTACGACACGCCCAATCCGAACTATCAGGATGTGCTGCGCTATGCCGTGCGTGAAGCCGAGACACGGGCGCCCGGTGTGCAGTATGATGTCATTGCCATGCTTCCTGCCGGCGGCGATGCGGCCCAGGCGCAGGGCAGCGCCACCGAGGTGATGCGGGCCATAATGGCGCAGGGCGTGGCCGAGAGCCGCATCCAACTTGGACTACGGACGGAACCCGCGGGCCTAACGCGCGAGGTTCGCGTCTATGTCCACTGAGCGTCGTCCATGTCCACTGAGCGTCCGACCGCTCGGGAGACGGCACACAGGTGAAGCAATATTAACCCACGCTCGGGGATTGTTGGCATTTGAGGCTTCGTAATCGGACGAAAGTGTAATAAAATCACCCCACACTGGAGGCCGCGCGAGCGATGCACCCATTCCACGCCCATTGCCGGGAGACATTGGACGCCATCCAGGCGCAGGGGCGCTACCGCCGCTTCACGCCATTGCAGAAGCAGGCGGATCGCTTCCCACTGTATCGACGGCCTGACGGCAGCGAGGTGCTGGTCTGGTCGTCCAACGACTATCTCGGCATGGGCGGCCATCCCGCAGTCGTCCAGGCAGCCTGTTCGGCCGCGCAGGCCATGGGCGCCGGGGCTGGCGGCACACGCAACATCGGCGGCACCAGTCCTGCGCACGCCGCGCTGGAGGCCGAATTGGCCGACCTGCACGGCAAGGCGGCGGCGCTGCTGTTCACCTCCGGCTTCGTGTCCAATCAGGCGGCGCTGTCCACAATCCTGAATTCACTGCCGAACTGGCACGTGTTCTCGGACGCCAGGAATCATGCCTCGATGATTGCCGGCATCCGGGGATCGAAGGCGACCTGCCACATCTTCCGCCACAACGATCTGGCGCATCTTCAGGAACTGCTGGCCATGGCGCCGGCGGCGGCCCCGAAACTGATCGCCTTCGAATCGGTCTACTCGATGGACGCCGATATCGCGCCGATCGAGGCGATCTGCGATCTGGCCACCCGCTGCGGAGCGATGACCTATCTGGACGAGGTGCACGCAGTGGGCATGTACGGCCCGTCCGGCGCCGGCGTGGCCGAGCGCGACGGCGTCGCCGCGCGGATCGACCTGATCGAGGGGACGTTGGCCAAGGCATTCGGCTGCCATGGCGGCTATATCGCCGGAGATGCCCAGGTGGCGGACTATATCCGCTCCTGCGCGCCCGGCTTCATCTTTACCACGTCGCTGCCGCCGATGATCGCCGCGGCGGCGCTGGCCAGCATACGGCATGTGCGGGCCGATGCCGGACGTCGTGCCAGGTTGTTCGAGCGTGCCGACACATTGAAGCGGCGGCTGACGGCTGCGGGACTGCCGACGCTGCCGTCGGTCAGCCACATCGTGCCGCTGCATATAGGCGACGCGGCGCGATGCAGCGAGGTCAGCCGGCGGCTGCTCGACGAATTCGCCATATACGCCACGCCGATCAACTATCCGACCGTTCCTCGCGGCGAGGAGCGGCTGCGGCTGACGCCAACGCCGTTGCACACCGATGCGATGATGGATCGGCTGGTGGCGGCACTCACCGCGATTCTGCTGCCGGCGCGGCGCGCTGCCGCTTGAACGGCGACAAGCCGACGCTACGGCTCCGTCCCGGCGAGGGGCGGCGGCTGCGGGCTGGCTCCCCCTGGGTGTTCTCCAACGAGATCGCGATGAAGCCCGAGTACCGGCAGATGGCGCCGGGGGGTTTGGTGCAGATCGAAGGCGACGACGGCGCGCGGTTCGGCACCTTCATGTTCAATCCGCACAGCCTGATCGCTGCCCGACTGCTGGATCGGGACCCTGCCGCGGTTGTCGATCTGGACTGGATGCGTGTGCGGTTACGCGAGGCGATCGCGTTGCGCGAACACGTATGCGACACGAATTTCCATCGCCTGGTGCATGCCGAGGCCGATCGCCTGCCGGGGCTGGTGATCGACCGATACGACGATGTCGCCGTCTTGCAGGCGAATACCGCGGGAATGGATCGGCTGACGCCGCTGCTCGTCGAGGCATTGACCGGGCTGTTGCCGTTGCGTGCCGTCGTGGCGCGCAACGATGCGGCGGCGCGCCGTCAGGAAGGCTTGCCGGAGAACGTCGCCCTGCTGTCGGGCTTGGACGCCAGTGTCGAGGTTGTCGAAGGCGGTGTGCGTTTTCCGGTCGATCCGCTGAGCGGGCAGAAGACCGGCTGGTACTTCGACCAGCGACCGAGCCGCGATCGCGTGGCGGCTGTGGCAAACGGTGCGCGCGTGCTCGACGTGTTCTGCCATCTCGGCGCGTTCGGGCTGCGCTGTGCCGCGGCGGGCGCGAGCGAAGTGACGCTGGTGGACAGCAGTGCACCCGCCCTGGCGCAGGCCGAACAGGCCGCGGCGCTGAACGGCATTTCCGAGCGTGTGCGTGTACGGCGCGACGATGCGTTTGATGCGATGGCCGCGATGGCGGGAGAACGGTTCGACATCGTGGTGTGCGATCCACCCGCGTTCGCCCCGGCGCGCAAGGACGCCGCGGCTGGGTTGCGCGCCTACGGGCGGATGGCGCGGCTCGCGGCCGCGCTGGTGGCGCCCGGCGGATTTCTATTCGTCGCCTCGTGCAGCCATCATGCGCTGCTGGAGGCGTGGGCGGCGCAGATCGCCAGCGGCCTGCACCGCGCCAGACGCGAGGGCCGCATCGTGTTCACCGGCGGCGCGGGGCCGGACCATCCGGTCCACCCGCATTTGCCGGAGTCGGCGTATCTGAAGACGCAGTTGATCCAGGTCCTGTAGCCCACGCTACCGTCGTGGCCCAGCTTGACCCGGCCATATCGTTGCACTGACGGTGGGATCGGATGGCCGGGACAAGCCGGTCAAGCCCTGCCATGACGGTGGAGATGAGCATGGACCGATCACGCGCTAACAATCCGCTGTTCGGACCGAACAAGTTCAAGCTCGGCGTGTTCAGCGCCAATTGCGATGGCGGGCTGACGATGAGCCTGGCACCCGAACGCTGGCGCGCGAACTGGGACGACATTGTCGCGATGACGCGGATCGCCGATGCGGCAGGGCTCGAGTTCATCCTTCCCGTGGCGAAATGGCGTGGCTTCCAGGGCAAGGCCAACATCTATGGCCGCTCGTTCGAGACCCTGACGCACGGCGCGGCACTTGGCGCATTGACACGGCGCATCGCGATCTTTTCCACCGTGCACGTGCCCCTGGTCACGCCGGCATTCGGCGCCAAGGCGATCGCCACGATCGACCACATCACGCATGGCCGCGCCGGCCTCAACATCGTGTGCGGCTGGAACCAGGAGGAGTTCGACCTGCACGGCGTCACGATCGACCAGGCTCGCCGCTATGACCATGGGCTCGAATGGTTCCGCATCTGGTCGCGGCTGCTGCAAGGCGGTCCGGAGTTCGATTGGGACGGCGAGTTCTTCCATCTGCGGCGGCTTCAGACCGATCCCGTCTCGGTGCAACGGCCATGGCCGGCGGTGATGTCGGCGGGGTTCTCGCCGAAGGGGCGCGACTTCGCCGCACGAACGGCCGACGTGCTGTTCACCACAATGAGTGAACTCGATCAGGCCCCTGACCTGCTCGCAGACGTCCACAGCCACGTCGCGCGCCACAACAGACGCGTCGATATCTACACGATGTCGCATGTGGTGTGCCGGCCGACGCGGCGCGAGGCCGACGACTTCTATCACTACTTCGCCGAGGAGATGGCGGATGCAGACGGCCAAGCCTATTACCGTCGCCAACGTGGCTCGGTGGTGAAAGACGACGCGGGCAACGAAATCCGCCGCCCGCTGGTAAACCGCTTTATGCGCGCTTCCGGCAAACGCTACGACGGCGCTTATCCGGGCACGTTTCCACTGGTCGGCACACCGGACGACATCGTTGCCGACATGTCGCAGATGAGCGAGTTGGGGCTCGCCGGCACCTCGGTTGCCTTCCTCGACTACCTGAAGGAAATTCCGTTCTTCGTGCAGGAAGTGGTTCCGCGGCTCGAGCGTCTGGGTCTGCGGCTTGCAGTGTGAGCGGGAGCGAACGATGGGCAAGGCGTATCTGGTGGTGCGCGCCGTGGTGGCCGAAGCCGATCGACGCGACTTCGATCGCTGGTATCGAGCCGAGCATCTGCCCGACGCGATGAAGGCTTTCGCGGCCGTCAAGGCCTGGCGCGGCTGGAGCCGCAGTGACCCGTCCATGCACCACGCATTCTACCAGTTCGCCAACGTAACCGCCGCGGAAGCGGTCACCGCTTCGCCTGCAATCCACACACTGATCGCCGAATTTGACGCGCGCTGGGGAACCCGCGTCACGCGCACGCGCGAGATCATCGAGGTAGCCGACGAGATCGGCGGCTAACCACTGCACACACGATCGAGGGAGAGAAACATGGCCAACAGAATAGCATTCATGGGCGTGGGCGCGGTCGGCGGTTATGCCGGCGCACATATGGCGCAGGCCGGAGAGGACGTGACATTCATCGATCCGTGGCCGGAGCATGTCGCGCGCATGCAGAGCCACGGCCTGAAGATCAGCCACATCCGCGACGTGCCGGAATTCACCGTGAAAGTGCGCGCGCTGCACCTGACCGACGCGCAGCATCTGGCAAAGGAAAGGCCGATCGACATCGCCTTCGTGTGCATGAAGTCGTACGACACCGAATGGGCCACGACACTGATCAGCCAGTATCTTTCGCCGAACGGTTTCATCGTCTCGTTGCAGAACTGCATGAACGAGGAGACCATCGCCGGCGTGGTGGGCTGGGGCAAGACGGTAGGCTGCATCGCAAGTTCCATCACCGTCGATCTGTGCGAGCCCGGCCATGTGCGTCGCGCCGCCGGGAAGAGCGGCGCAAAGCACACCGTGTTCCGTACCGGTGAGGTGCACGGCCGCGTCACCGACCGGGTGAAGGAGATCTGCCGGCTGGTGGGGCTGGCGGACAGCGCCATGGTCACCGAGAACCTCTGGGGCGAACGCTGGTCGAAGCTGGTGACCAACGTCATGGGCAACGGACTGTCCGCGTGCACCGGCATGATCGGCAGGGACATGGTTCGCAACGACGCGATCCGCAGTTTTTCCGCCCGCCTCGGCAGCGAGGCGATTCGCGTCGGCCAGGCGCTCGGCTATGAGCTGGAGGAGATCCAGCACCTCGACCCCGAGATCATCGCGCGCGCCGGCGAAGGCGATGCCAAGGCGACGCACGAATACGACGAACATCGGCTGGCCGAAGTGAACAAGGCGGGCGGGGGCGAGCATCGGCCGTCGATGGGGCAGGACATGGTGAAGGGCCGACGCACCGAGATCGAGTTCCTCAACGGCCTGGTCGCGCAAAAGGGTGAGGAGATCGGCATAGCCACTCCCGCGAACGTCGTGCTGACCGACATCGTCAAGCGCGTGGAGAAGGGCGAACTGAAGCCCGATCCGAAGCACATCACGGACCTGCGCCTCAACTGATGCGCGTCTTCACCCGGCTGCCGATGCACGACTGGCGTGCGGCGGATACCGCCGCACGCGACGCGGAGGCGGCCGGGTTCGATGCGGTGATGACGGTGGAATTGGGGCACGACGTGTTCGCCCCGCTGGCGATCGCGGCCATGGCGACACAGCGTGTCGAACTGACGCCGTCGGTCGCGGTGGCGTTCCCGCGCAGCCCGACAGTGCTGGCCTCGCAGGCGTGGGACCTGCAGGCGAACTCGCGCGGACGGTTCGTGCTTGGGCTGGGCAGCCAGGTGAAGGGCCACAATGAGCGGCGATTCGGCATCGCCTGGACCGCGCCCGCGCCGCGGCTGCGCGACTACGTGCAAGCGCTGCGCGCGATCTGGCATTCCTGGGACAGCGGGGAAAAGCTTGATTTCCGCAGCGAGCATTACACACTGACATTGATGACGCCGGACTTCTCGCCGGAGCCGACCGGGCTGCCTATCGTGCCGGTGACGATCGCGGCGGTGGGCGAGGCGATGCTCCGCGTCGCCGGTCAGGTGGCCGATGGCGTGCGGCTGCATCCGCTGTGCTCGCGGCGCTACCTGGAGGAGGTGTGCCTGCCGCAGATCGCGGTCGGAATGGCACGCGGCGGACGGCACCGGCAGAATTTCGACGTGCATGGCGGCGGGTTCATTGCGACGGGGCCGGACGAGGCGGCCGTCGCGGACGCGATGGAGTTGGTCCGGCGGCGGATCGGGTTCTACGGTTCGACGCGCACCTACATGCCGATCCTGGCGTTGCATGGGTTGCAGGATCTCGGGCTGAAGCTGCACCGGTTGTCAGTCGAGGGGCGGTGGGGCGAGATGGCGGCGCAGGTTCCGGATGACGCGGTGCGTGTCTTCGCTGCCTGCGGCACGTATGGGGAGATCGTGAGGGCAATCGAGCAGCGGTATGGCGGGGCGGCGGATTCGATCGACCTCGATTTTCCGCCGGACACGCCGTTCGGCTTACGACGCGAGGTCCTTGCCGACATCAGGCGCATCCCGCACCGGTTCGCCGGGTTCGATGGCAACTGGTGACAGCGGCACACAATCAATACTCCCTCTCCCCTTTGGGGAGAGGGCTGGGGTGAGGGGCTGCGTCCGCTGGCCATTGGCTTCACCCCTCACCCCAACCCTCTCCCCCAAGGGGAGAGGGAGTCTTTGCTGTGCTTGAATACACTCCCCCCACCGCGCACAATCCGGCGCGCCGAGAAGGAGACGCGCCATGCCGGCTCGTAACGGACGTCAATATCTAACGGGCCTCAAGGAACAGGATCGCCAGGTCTGGCTGGGGGGAGAGCGCGTCAGCGACGTGACCACCCATCCCGGGCTCGCCGGCGGCGCGCGCGCGATCGCATCGCTTTACGACATGCAGTGCGACGCGAAGTTCCGCGACGCGATGACCTATGTCTCGCCCACCACCGGCGACCGCGTCGGGCTTTCGTTCATCATGCCGCGCACCCGGGAGGAACTGGAGGCGCGCGGCGTGATGATGCTGAACTGGGCGCGCGCGACCTGCGGCATGATGGGGCGCTCGCCCGACTTCATGAACGTCACGCTGACGGCCTGGGCCGCCGCCGCCGACTATTTCGCGCGTGGCAGGCCGGAGTTCGGCGACAACATCCGCCGCTACTACGAGTACATCCGCGAGAACGACATCGTCCTGACCCACTCGCTGATCAACCTGCAGCGCAGCCGCAATCCCTCGGGCATGTTTAACCTTCAAGAAGGAACGGCACTGCGCGTTGTGCGCGAAACCAGTGCCGGCATCGTGGTGCGCGGCGCGCGCGTGCTGGCGACGCTCGGCCCGCTCGCCGACGAGATCGCGGTGTACTCGCCGCGGCTCGGGCAACACACCGACGACCACAGCCCGTTCGCCGTCGCCTTCGCCATTCCCTGCGGCGCGCAGGGGCTTCGCTTCCTGTGCCGCGACAGCTTCGATCTCGGACGATCGCATTTCGACCATCCGCTCGGCTCGCGCTTCGAGGAGATGGACTGCATCGTGTTCTTCGATGATGTGGAAGTGCCGTGGGAGCGGGTGTTCGTCTACGGCGACGTGGGTCTGCTGAACGGCGCGGCGTACGCCACGCACTACTCGGCGCATTCGTCGCATCAGGGTGCCGCGAAGAACCTTGCCAAGTGCGAGTTCGTGCTGGGGCTCGCCCTGCTGATGACCGAGACGCTCGGCAACAAAAATCTGCCGCACACCGAGGAGCGGATCGGTGAACTGATGCTGACCACCACGCTGACGCGTGCCCTGATGCGCGCCGGCGAGGCGGACGCGCAGCTCGATGAATGGGGCGTGATGTGTCCCCACTCCGTCACGATCGAGAGCACTCGCAACCTGTTCATGACCGCCTATCCGCGGATGATCGAGATCCTGCAGCTGCTCGGTTCGTCGAGCTTCATGATCACGCCCAGCGAGGCAGATTTCTCCGGTCCACTGGCCGGGGAGATCGAGCAATATCTGACGACCGACACAACGTCGGCGCGCGACCGAGTGAAACTGTTCCGCCTGGCGTGGGACGTGGCCGGCAGTTCGTTCGGCAGCCGTCAGGTGCTGTACGAGCGATTTTTTGCCTCCGATCCATTGACGCGCGCGCGCGCCCTCGCGGCGATCTATCCAAAGGGCGAGGCGATGCAGCGCGTCCTGGATTTCCTGCAACGCGATGACACACAGTAGTTAATGGAGGACATGCGATGACCTATCGACCGAAGCATCTCGGGCACGTCAATCTTTATGTGCGCAACGCGGAACGCTCGCGACAGTGGTACGAGGACGTGCTCGGCCTGCACACCTATCACTTCCGCGCGGGCCGGGCGGCATTCATGTCCGCGGACAAGGATAAGTCCCATGAGGTCGCGCTGATGGAGGTGGGCGACGATGCGCCGCTGCAGGCGAAGCGGCAGGTCGGCCTCAATCATCTGGCGTTCATGATGGAGAGCCTGGACGATCTGAAGGACGCCTACTACCGGCTGAAGGAAAAGGGCGTCAAATTCGACCACATCTCCGATCACGGCCTGTCGCTCGGCATCTATTTCCGTGATCCGGACGGTAACGGGCTGGAGGTCTCCTACGAACTGCCGCGCGAAAAGTGGCCGCGCCAGGACAGCGTGTTCGCCCCCGAAGTGGTGAACCTCGGCCTGTTCCCTGGGCCGTGGGAGGAGGAGATGGCGAAGCAGCGCGCTCCGGCCGGCTGAACTTGGCGAGGGCTTGTGCCCGAACACAATACTCGCTCTCCCCCAAGGGGAGAGGGCTGGGGAGAGGGGTGCGTCCGCTGACCTCCATTTCACCCCTCACCCCGACCCTCTCCCCCAAAGGGAGAGGGAGCGTTCCATCATGCGCTGTCTACCCCTCGTGCGGCCTGATGATCAGGCGTGCCCGGGCTTCCAATTCGTCGGCGAACTGTTCCAGCCGCACTTCCGCGGCATCACCGGAAAAAAGTCGGGCGTGCTGACGGATGCGTGCGGCCCTCGACAGCAGATCGACAGGCGAATCTGCGACCTCAGGCGACAGGTAGGCGCCATCACGTGACATGGGATAGCCTCCAATGCGATCGTCGCGGCGGTCGTTGCGGTGGCTCATGGAGACGGCGCCTCCTCCCTGAAGCGATGCACGCCATAGGTTTCGATAACGATGCTGTTCTACCATCGAACCATAACGATGTAACAACACACCCGCGTGAGAGCCGCCGTGCCTGATATGTTCCGCAGCCCGTATTTTGCGACCCGAGGATCAATGCGCTGCGCGCATGTCGGCCCGGCCGTTGGCGGACGTGCGCGGCAGCTTCTTCAGCAACGGCGAAGCGCCTTCCGGACGGTGCCCGGCGGCGTAGAGGCCGCCCGCGACGGTTGGAGGACCGCCATGGACCAGGCTGCGCATCGCCTGGCAGCCAAGCCGTTTGGCCAGCACGTCCAGTTCCTCGACCAGTGCTGCCAGCACTGCGTCAGGCTCGAGCAGATCGACGGCTACGAAATGATCCGCAGTCAGGACCTTTCCCAGCTTCAGGTCTTCCTCCACGCGATAGCAGAAGAGGCCGCAAGGAAAAGCCCGGCCTTCGCGCCGCACCGTCACGATGCCACCGTGCCCGGGACGGCGCGGTCCGGTGAATTGCCGGGCAAACCGCAACCAGGTGGTCAGGTCGATGGTCGCGACCGCCTCACGGATCAGCGGATAGACCGATCGGATCTGGTCTCGCGAGAGCAATTCGATGATGAAGCCCGCCATAATTCGCCTGCCGGTTCTGATCGTGCCAGCTTGCACCACAGCGGGTCACGGAAGCCTTGACCCAGATCAAGGCGGACGTTCGCAAGACGAATTTAACCGGGCCGGCCCGATAATCCGTTTAGGCATGGTGCCAAATTTGTGCCAATATGGCCCAACAAGAGGGTTTCATGGCCACTCGGTTCGCGCATCCTGTCGTTCTTGATCCGAAAGGAGGCGTTGATCCGTGCCAGACCTGCGTGGCCAGACCGCTCAGCGTCTGCAACGCGATCGCCGATGCGGATCTCGCACGCCTCGCTGCAGTCGCGGTGGTGACCGAGGCGCCGGCGGGACGCACGTTCATCCGTGAAGGCGAGCCGGCTGACTGCTTCTTCAACGTGACTGCCGGCAGCGCCAAGCTGTTCAAGCTGCTGCCGGATGGGCGGCGCCAGATCACGGGATTTGTCGGGATCGGCCATTTCCTGGGCCTTGCAGTGTCGGACGTTTACGCCTTCAGCGCCGAGGCGATGGAACCTGTGCGCTATTGCCGGTTCTCGCGACGGCGGCTCCGCGCGCTGCTGGACGACTTCCCACTGATGGAGAAGCGGCTGCTCGAGGTCGCGGCGAACGAACTGGTGGCGGCGCAGGAGCAGATGCTGCTGCTTGGACGCAAGACCGCGCGCGAGCGGCTCGCATCGTTTCTCCTGCTGCAGAGCCGTCAAGGGTTGCCGTGCGGCAGTTCCCGCGCCCATTTCACTCTGCCGATGGCGCGCGGCGACATCGCCGATTACCTCGGTTTGACCATCGAAACGGTCAGCCGCACGCTGACCCGACTGCGCGGCGAGCGGCTGATCGATCTGGTCTCACAGACCGAGTTGAAGATCCTGGACCCGAACGGCCTCGAAAATCTGGCCGGCGGCCTAAGCTGAACCCAGGGGACCCCCGGTCCTCCGCGACCACCGTGATCGCCGAACCGATGGCGCCACGGGCGTGGTTGCCGCAAACTCGTGCGCATGAGCACAGTCACCAGCCGGGGTGAGGCGCCGTGGCCCGGCTATGCCCTGCCGCACGGCACCACCGTCAATGGTTATCGCATCGAGCGTGTGCTTGGCAGCGGCGGGTTCGGCGTCACCTATCTTGCGCGCGACCTGCTGCTGCAGCCGTTCGCCGTAAAAGAGTATTTTCCGCGGCAGCTTGCGATCCGGCAAGACCTGAATGTCGTAGCGGCATCGGCCGAAGACGCGCCGCTGTTCGAGGAATGTCGGGAACGCTTTCTGCGGGAGGCGCAGGCGCTCGTACTGCTCGGCCGCGTCCCTGAAGCCGGCGATGGCATCGTCCGGGTGCAGACCTATTTCGAGGCCTGCGGCACCTGCTTCCTGGTGATGGACTACATCGAGGGCACCAGTCTCGCGAGCGTGCTGCGTGAGGAACGTGATGGGCTCTCCGCCGCGCGCGTGCGCTCGCTGCTTTCACAGTTGCTGTCCAGCATTCGCGTCGTCCATCAGGCCGGGCTGATGCACCGCGACATCAAGCCGGCCAACATCATCCTTCGCGACAACGACCGGGCGGTGCTGATCGATTTCGGATCCAGCCGGGCGGTGCTGAGCGGTCATACAAGCGACTATACGCAGATCTATTCCGGCAGCTATGCGCCACCGGAGCAGATGCTCGGACTGCGGCAGGCGGAATTTTCCGACATCTATGCGATCGGGGCGGTGTGCTACCGGGCGATCGGCGGCACGGTGGTGGACGCGCTGGCGCGGCAGAACGCGCTGGCGGCGGGGCGACTCGACCCCCAGCCTGCGGCAGAGCAGATCGGCGCGGGCCGCTACCCGCAGCAGTTGCTGGCGGCGATCGACTCGGCGTTGGCGATCGATCCCACGCAACGACCGCAAAGCGTGGACAGCATGCTTGCCTCGCTTGGCCGCGATGAGCCGGTCGCCGAACCGACGGTCATTCTGCCGCGTCGCACGGTGCCCGTCACCAGGCCTCGGCGGCCGTCCGGACCTTGGGCTGTGGCGTCAGTAGCCGGCGCGGTGGCCGGAGCAGCGGTTCTGGTCGGGCTGGCGTATTTCCTGCTGCGAAGCCCCACGCCACCGCCCGCCGGTCAGGAGCAGGTCGCCGTCAGCGCACCCCCGGCCACACCGATGCCAGTCGCAACGGCGCCCGGCCCCCCGACCCGCGGCAACAGTCCCGGAGGTGCGGCGACAGAATACCCAGCCGCCGCCCGACACCGAGGCGCAGCCGGAAATACCCAGCGCCATCGCGCAGTCCGACGCCGCGCCGCCCGCGGTCGAACCGACGCCAACGCCACCGGAGGACCAGCCGCGGCAAGAGGCGATTGTGGTGCCACCCCAGCCGCCGCCCGTGCCTGCGCCATCACCGGAGGCCTCGCCGCTAGACCTCGCGCGGGCGGCGGCACAGTCCCTGCCCTGCTCCGTGCTGAACGTTGCGAGTGGCCAGGATGGGATGCGCATTTCGGGCGTCGCGCTCGCCGGACAGGGGCTCGATCGGCTGCTGGGCGATTTGCGCGAAGCGGGCCGCCTTGCCGACGACATCTCCCGGATCGAGCGCTTTGCCTGCGCGCCGGTCACGACGGTCGCCGCGCTCGTCCGACGGACCTGGGATGGCGCGCCGCCGGAACTCGCGGTTCGACTGGATCAGCGGGTCGTGGCAAGCGGGGCGCGGCTGGCGATCAATGTTCTCACGGCGATGCCCGCACTATACGTCGATATATACCAGGGTGACGGATCGGTCCGTCACGTGCTGCGCCCCGCGCCATCCGGCACCCTGACCAGGCCGATCGCGGACTGGGTCGCCACACCGCCGCCCGGCCCGCGTCTGGTAGTCGCGCTCGGCTCCGCGACGCCGCTCGACCTCGGCACGAGGCCGGAAACCGAACGTGCGTCCGACTACCTGGCGGCCCTGCAGCTTCGGCTCCAGCGTGCCGCGGTGCCGCCCGCCGCCGACCTCGCGACAGTGACGGTCACCGTGGTCGCGGCCGAACCGGCGGTGGTGAAAGCGCCGCCGCGGCGTCCGACAAGCTTGAAGTCTGATCGATGTGCCAATATTGTCAGCCGCGCTCAACTTGGGGAAACGTTGTCCGATGGGGAACTCTCGGCACTGCGGACCGAGTGCCGGTCCTGATGCGTATCCTTGTGACGGCGGACTGAAACGACACCGATGGCTTTCCGGTGCAATTGTGGCACTTCTCGCCGGTTGCGCGCAGCCTACGCAGATTGCGCCGGTGACAGCCACCGCGCCCCCACCGGTCGCCCCCGCCGCACCGCCGGTTGTGCAGCCGGTGCCATTTCCGGATGCCGTGTTGAACGCCGCCAATGCGGTATTCGCCGGTGCCCCGGTAAGCAATTGGCAGAGCGGCCAGCGTCAGGTCGTGGTGATCGATCCGCTGGTGAACGGCGTGACGGGCGAACAGACGGCCGCAACGCAGCAGATCCAGGACCGTATCGTCGCGCTGGCGCAGGAGAAATATCCGCAGTTCGACATCAAGCCGTTCTCGGCCGCCACGGTCAGCAAGGCACCGTACGTCATGGTCGGCACGTTCACCCCGGTGAATGCACAAGGCCAGACCGCCGGCCAGCGCGAGGCCTACCGATTCTGTCTGGTGATGGTCGATCTTCAGGCCGGCAAAACGATCGCCAAGGGCGTTGCGCGCGCCCGCCCCGACGATGTCGATTCGACCCCGATCGGTTTCTTCCGCGACAGCCCCGCCTGGGCGCGCGATGCCAGCATCAAGAGCTATATCGACACCTGCCAGGCGACGAAGGTGGGCGATGCGATCAGCCAAACCTACTTGAACGGCATTCTTACCGCCTCCATCGTCAGTGAGGCGATCGAAGCGTATGATGCGAATCGCTACCGTGACGCGCTGGATCTTTACGTGACCGCCGAGAAGACGCCGGCAGGGAATCAGTTGCGCGTTTTTAACGGTCTGTATTTGACCAACTGGAAGCTCGGCCACCGCGATCAGGCGGCCGATGCGTTCGGCCAGGTGGTCGATTACGGCCTCGCCAACAACGCGCTCGGGGTGAAGATCCTGTTCCGGCCGGGATCGACCGCGTTCGACGCCGAAGCGCAGACCGCCGGCCCGTACGACATGTGGCTGCGGCAGATCGCCGATCACGCCGCAAGCAAGAAGGCATGCCTGCAGGTCACCGGCAACAGCAGCCCGTCCGGTTCGGCCGTGCTCAACGATCAACTGTCGGTGCTGCGCGCTGAATACGTGAAGGGACGACTGGAGACGGACGCTCCCGCGCTGCAGGGGCAGGTAATCGCGACCGGCGTTGGAGCGAAGAACAACCTGGTCGGCACGGGCGCCGATGACCTGTCGGACGCGCTGGATCGCAGGGTCGAGTTCAAGGTGATCCCGACCTGCTGAGCCCGCCCCGGGGGGCCGGTTATCCCGCCTCAGGCGGCCGCGGATAGCAGCGCCAGTTCGCCGCCAAGGAACTGCGCGATGGCGCCGGGCCCGGATCGCGCCGTGCCGGTCCGACCGGCCCGCATCTCTGCGTCCGGATTGTAGTTGGTGTTGGTGTTCACGTCGTACACCAGGGTGCGACCCTCGGCATCAGTGATGAACTCGATACCCGCAACCTCGATGCCGGCGGCTGCCAGGAACCGTTCCAGCCGTCCACGCAACGCGTCCGGGATGCCATCGACGATGGTGAACTTGTCCCGCGGTGCATCGGTAAGCTTATCCCGTGGCGTATCGCCGACCGGGCAGTTGGCGTCGCTGACGGCGCAGGCGTCCGCTGGGCACAGTTCGAACCCGTCGCTGGTGTCGACCTCGACCGCGTAGAGAAACCGGCCGCCGACGAACTCGGCGCGCGTGATGACGGGTCGTGGTGCGCGCACATATTCCTGCAGGAGATGGAGGCCATCGACCGGCGCAACGTAATCAGCCCCGGTGAGCCAGGCGGCCAGGCTGTCGGTGGTATGGAAAAGCTGTACGCCGAGGCCCTTGCCGCCACGGTTCGGCTTCAGGATGACCGGCTGGCCGGGGAAATATCGCAGTGCGCCGGCGACGACACGGTCGCGTCCGGCCACGAGAACGGTGCGCGGGGTGGCGATGCCGTGGCCTTCCAGCGCTGCGTACTGCCGGACCTTGCTGATCTCGAGGTCGAGGGCTCCAGACCCGTTGACCACGCGCCGGCCCCAGCGGGTGAGCCACGCAAGAACGGCGGCGGTCAGTTCCGCGGCGTAGCGATGGTCCCGCGTGTGTGACGATGCGCTCATGCGGTTGTAGAACACGCCCTGGGGTGGCGGGGCGGCAAGGTCGAAGGTGCCGGCATCGAGGAACCACTCGGTCCAGGGCAAGCCGCGCTGATCGAATGCCTGTACCAGCGGCGGTAGCCAGGCGGCGTTCTCATGCAGGACGTGAATGCGGCTCACGGTCTGGATTCTCCCTGCGTTGCCGAGGCTGTGGGTTTGGATTGGGCCTATAGGAGATGGTTTGTTCAGTTATTTGCAATACGGCGGGGTTAAGAAAGAAATATCCTCCGAGGATTTCGTCCTACGTAGTGGAATATGGCGCTCTGTCGCGCTCATGAGGATAAATTCGGCGCATCTGAGGCCGCCGCGGGGTGCGCGACGGCCAACTGTGTTGCGATGCCCGGCCGCCACTCCTATAACGCGCCGCGTCTCCTGCATGGGCGCCGATGGAGAGGTGCCGGAGCGGTCGATCGGGACGGTCTCGAAAACCGTTGTACCCTCAGGGGTACCGTGGGTTCGAATCCCACCCTCTCCGCCAGAAGACTTCGACAGGCGTCCACCGCATCCCACGAAACCTGGACTTTTCGCTCTGGCAGCCCCCACTATCATCTGCTCCCGTCTCTATACATCTGCGCCGATCTTGTAGACGGGATTGTGGATCGTGTGGACGCTGGAGATCGTGGGTAGGGCAAAAGGCGTTGACCGCCACCGCGATGAAGAAGAAGTCCGGCAAGTGCGCTTCGGGCGATGGCGCGACGCCCGGAGCGACCTTGCGAGGCGACACGGGCCGATGAAGGAGGCCTGGAGCGCACATCTCACCCGCCAGCCTTCCGAGGCAGTAGCTATCCTCGCACCGGCGGCCGCGGCACGAACCGCGGTCGGGGCGGTCACGGCCATGCGGTCGTTGCATAACTCGTTGACGTGTTTGCGCTGCACGCCCATCGCCTTGGCCAGTGCACCTTGCGTCAAGCCCATTGGCTCCGATCACGAAGAAAGCACCCAACCACTCGTCCCGGAAACCGACAATCATTAGAGAAACGACGTCAGCCGGCGCGAGTTGCGTCTGGTTGTCCCTCGACCTCCAAGTTCAAACTTGTCCGGTAACGGATTGCGAGGCAGGTCGCTGCGCTCGATAAGACCGACGAACATGACGAAAGACCGTCGCCGCAATTCATGCGCCCACCCATCCGAGGTCGGTTTCCTCCTCCAGGCTCTGCAAGCGCTCGAACAATCTCGCAGCCTCGGCCCTGTAGCGGTCGTGCGTCAGCATCATGAACTTGTCGCACAGCTCGGCTCGATCGAGCGGCCGGGCTGGCGTGCCGTTGAATTCCTCCACTTCGCGCGTGAATGTGCGGCCATCCTTCAACCAGATCGTGACGATGCTCGCGCCGGCGACTTTGGTCGGCGGATCCGCCACGGTAATCGCAATGCGTCCGCACATCGCGCGAATCGCCGCATCCCTCAGCGCCGAATCGTCGAACGATCTCGGATCGCGTGGATCGCGGAACAGAGCCAGAGCCACGCAGAACGGGATCGAATACTGCGCCATCATGATGTCGGCGGGATCGCGGATGTTGTTGACCGTCGCCATCCGCTCGGTGCCCGCCACCGTTGCTCGATCCACATCGGCGGCGTCGAAGCCGTGTTCCGCCTGCAACTCCAGCACGGCCTGCACCGCGGTGTGCGCGGTCATGTGGACCGGAAATCGCTTGAGGCACAGTTTTAGTGTCACAAACTCGCTGCCGAGCCCGCGCGTCACGTCGTTCAAATCCCATTCCGTGCAGAATACCTTCAGGAATCCGGCCTCGCCTTCGATCACGGTTTGCGGGCCGGTGAACCCGTCGGCGGCCAGGCTCGCCGCCAGCACCCCGCTTTCGGCCGCGCGGCCGAGATGCAGCCGCTTCACCATCGCTCCTGTGCCAGAACGGGCAAATTCCATCAGTCCGCACGCCAGCGAACCGGCGATGCCAAGCGCGCTGGTCATCCGCGGCGCGTCCAGCCCCAGCAGAACGCCAGCCGCCACCGCTGCACCGAACGGGCCGGTGGTGCCAGGCGCGTGAAAGCCACGTCGCTCGTTGCTGTGCTTCGTCGCGTAGCCGATCCGGTACATCACCTCGAAGCCGGCGACCACGGCGGTGATCAACTCGCGCCCGCTGCTGCCGCGTTCCTGCGCCACCGCTAATCCTGGTGGCAGCAGGGTGGCGCCGGGGTGCACGCCAGCACCCGGCTTCGTCAGGTTGTCGGACTCGAATGCATGCGCCAGCGCACCGTTGGCCAGCGCCGCAGCCGGAGCTTGCAACGTTGGTCCATCAGCGCCGAGGATGCGACTGCGTCCGCCCGCGCCGACGCGCTGCGCATAGGAGGCGACGATGCGGCTCCAGGGCAGGCCATTACCCTGGACGATCACCGCGAACGTGTCGGTGATGCAGTCCTTGGCGCGTTGCACGACGATCGGCGGCAGGTCCTCGTAGCGCAAGCCTGCTGCGTATTCGGCAAGGCGAACCGTCTCGTTTGCCACGGCTCACTCCCACTTTGTCGCCGACGCTACCGCATCGCAGGCGCCAATCCCAGCCGCGGACCCATGCCTACGGTGGACGCGCACGGGGACGATCAGGAGTCCGATGTTGTCAACTGCCGGGGCTGCACATGTTGCACCCCGCAACCCGCGTCTCTAATGTTTCGCCACGACAAGAGTCATCTCGCCTGGAAGCGAAGCAAATGTGGCTCCGCCGGGGAATGGTCGGACTGCTCACGGCGGGGTCCCTGATTGGCGTCGCACACGCTCAGGGACCGGTGCCGCAGGGATCGCCGATCCCCCGTATCCGCCCGTCGCCTCCGCCGTCGGTTGCACCTGGACTGACAACGCCACAACCAGCGAGACCCGAGGCTGTTCCGAACGTCGAGGTCGCGATACGCCGAGTCGTGATCGATGGCGCGACGGCTTTCACCGCCGAACAGCTCAACGCCATGACCAGCCCCTTGATCGGCTCAACCTCGTTGCAAAAGATCGAAGCGGCACGGCTTGCGATCCTCAACCGATACCGCGATGCGGGCTTCATTCTAACTGCTGTTTCCGCCAGTGTTGACGCTCAGGAAACCGTAACCTTCGTGGTGTCCGAGGGCCGCATCGCCGAGGTGAAGCTCGACGGCGACATTGGGCCGGCAGGCACATTGGTTCTGCGATTTTTGAATCATCTCACCGAACAGCGCCCGATCGAAATCGCCACTCTCGAACACTGGCTGCTGTTGGCCCAAGAGGTGCCGGGCGTGACCCTGCGCACTGTGCTGCGTCCCTCCACCGACGAGCCCGGCGCGCTCACATTGATCGCGGAAGTCACCCGCGCGCCGTTCTCTGGCCTTATGGTTGCCGACAACGCGGCATTTCCGCAGGCCGGTCCCGCCGAGGGCCTGATCGTGCTCGATGCGAACAGTTTCACGGAACACGGCGAGAAGACGGAAGTATCGCTCTATCATACTTCCGGCAACACGGAGAATTTCGGCCAGGCGGAGTCGGACTTCTACGTCGGCGATGCGGGCTTGCGTATTCGAATATACGGAGGCTACGGGCCGACCAATCCGTCTTCGCCCCTGCGCGACATCGGGTATCATGGCACCACGACCGTGGCCGGCCTTGGGGCGAGCTATCCGATGATCCGGCGACGCCAGCAAACCCTTGATCTGACCGCCTCGTTCGATGCGATCGAGAGCAGCGTCGATGTCCAGAGCGGCGCAATAGCGGTCAGCAAGGACTCGCTCCGCGTGCTCCGGTTCGGCGCGTCTTACGCGCTGCAGGACGCATTGCTGGGCGACGAGCGCGCTGCCACGAACGTCGTCACCGCCAGGGTTTCGCAAGGGCTGCCGTGGCTCGGCGCTTCGTCGAGCGTCGGAAATCTGACAGTACCTTCGGGCGAAGTGGTCAGTTTCACTAAGGTCAACGCGGAAATCAGTCGGACTCAGGCGTTGTTCGAACCCTGGGCGGGCGCCAGCGTGTCGCTGCTCGGCCTGCTGGCAGGACAATGGAGCAACGACGTCCTGCCGCAGGTGGAGCAGTTCTATCTCGGCGGCCTGCGACTTAATCCAGGATATTATTCGGGCGAAGTGACAGGCGACAGTGCGCTGGCGGCCTATGGCGAATTGCGGCTGGATAACTCCTGGGAAGTCCCGCTGCTCGGCCGTTCGTTCGATATCGGCGCACAACTGTTCGGTTTCTGGTCCTGGGGCGAAACCTGGAACAATTCAGCCCTGCAAACAAATCACCGCGTGGCATCCGGGGGTGGCGGGATACGACTGACCCTGACGCGATACACTGAGTTCGACGTGGTCGGCGTCTCCCGGTTCGTTCTAAATCCGTCGGGCGCGGGGACGACGCCGCTACAGTCGGATGCGGTCTATTGGCGTGTCATCGCGCGGTTTTGACAGGCTGACCGCTCTGCGCCGGGCGATTTCCCCATTGTTGTGCTCGTGCAAGATGCTGCTGCTCGCGTAAGCTTGAGCGTAGGGGGAAAATCCATGACATTCGTCTTCGTGGGATTGCCCAACGAACGAATGGGCATGGTTCGCCGCTGGACCCGCGCCCTGCCACGTCGCGCGATTGTGGTTGCTGCCGTCTCCGCCGCCACGCCGCTCTCCGCCGCAGCGCAGCCCGCGGCGACCGCCCGGCCGCAGGGCGGTCAGGTGGTCGCTGGTGCCGCGCAAATCAGCGGAACCGATGCGCTGACGCGTGTCACCCAGAGTTCGCAGCGCGCCGCCATCGATTGGCGCAGCTTCGATGTCGGCAGCGGACAGCAGGTTGATTTCCAGCAGCCATCGGCCAGCGCCGTGACCCTGAACCGCGTCAACAGCGCCGATCCCTCACAGATCGCCGGCAAGATCACGGCGACCGGGCAGGTGGTCCTGATCAACCAGTCCGGCGTTCTGTTCACCAAGGGCGCCCAGGTCGATGCGCAGAGCGTCATCGTGTCGGCCGCCGGGATCACCAATCAGAACTTCATGGCGGGGCGGATGGTGTTCGATCAGCCTGCGCGCCCGGATGCACAGATCGCCAACGCGGGTCGCATCACCGTAAAGCAGGCGGGCCTCGCCGCGCTGGTGGCGCCGCGGGTGAGAAACGCCGGTCTGATCAGCGCCCGGCTGGGTCACGTCATCCTGGACGGTTCGGAGACGCATACGCTCGACCTTTATGGCGACGGTCTGCTGTCGTTCGACGTCACCCGGCAGGTAAGGCAGGCGCCTGCCGACAAGGACGGCAAGGCGCCGACCGCGCTCGTGACCAACACGGGCACGATCCGCGCCGAGGGCGGAACCGTGCTGCTGACCGCATCGGCGGTGGATGGTGTCGTGCAGAACCTCGTCACCGCCGGCGGCAGGATGTCTGCATCGAGAGTAGGCGAGAAGACTGGAACGATCGTGCTCAGCGGAACCGGCGGCTCTCTGACGTTCGCCGGAACGCTCGCCGCGCGCGGACAAACAGGGCCGACCGGTGGCCCGATCCGGGTGGCATCCACAGGCGACGCGACGCTGGCCGGCACCGCACGGGTGAATGCATCGGGCCGCGACGGCAAGGTGGACACCACTGTAATCGCGGACGCAACGGAGCGGGGGCGGAGCAGCGAAGTCCCGACGCTGAGCGCCCGGACTGCGCAGTACAGCGGCGCAATTACGGCGCCCGGCGGCTCGAAACGCGATCCCGTTGCCCACCGAGGCGATTTGGGAAGCAAGCTGCCGTCAGTCGGCTTCAATACGCAGCCACCACGTGACACCGAATTGGCGCGCAAAGTGTCGCGCTCCGAAATCTACAACTTCGGCAGCATCAGCAAATTGGCGATCAGCCCAAAGAACAATCTGACCGTGACGCCTCACGTCACGTCAACCGTGGCATCGAGCACCACAACAAATGGCGGCACGGTCGGCACCGGCGCTGGCGACACCGTGGCCGGATCGATCGTCGCATCAAACAGCGCGGTGCCGTCCAGCGGTGCGTCGGGCTCCGGACAAAGCGTCACGACAAATGGGGGCACGGTCACCAGCGGCCTCAACGCGGCGCCGACAGGAGGCACCCTCGCAGCTTTCAACGGTGCGTCGGGCTCGGGACAAAGCGTCACGACAAATGGCGGCACGGTCACCAGCGGCCTCAACCAAACTCCGGCCGGTCCGTCTGCCGATGTTCCGCTCAGTGCGGCAGACGTTGCGTTGAGCATCTCCGCCCAGAACCTGCCGGAGGCTTACGGCGTTCTGGCAAACACATCGGCGCTCTCCCCGCTGTCCCCGCTGCTTCTGGTCTCAGTCCCGCAGTTCCCTGTCCCGCTGGGCTGGATCTCGAGCCCCGATGTCGTGCCGCCGAACATTGCGGGGCCGGATTACTGACGTGCGGGGCACGGTCCTCGCACTGTTGCTGCTGGCCGCGACACACTGCACCTCGCCCCCGCCCGACGCCTATGCGGATGCGGTGCAGACCGAAGCCAGCCTCGATGTCGGCACCACAGCCGCCGGCGAAAGCTGCCGTCAGCAGGCCGACCGCGCCGAGCGTGGCAGAAATCTTTTGCAAGGACTGGGAGCAACCCGCCGGCAGTGTGCGTCGCAGCAACCTTGGCGGGACCACCGAGCTCGACAGGTTGGCGACATCAGGCCTGTGGCGGATCGGGATCGATCTGCGCCTGGTATGCGAATCGCCGGTGCCGGTAGCGTTGGCCTACGCCCAGTCGGCGCTGTTGCTGCGGTGCACGCGACGGATCGGCGGCTTGCCCCAGGTCGCGCTGGTCGCGAACGTCGATGGCAAAATCTATTTCGCCGATGGGATCCTGCCACTGCTGCCGGTGCTGGAACGATCGATCGGGGTGCTCTCAGGCCATCTGGCGGCCGCCGCGGCGCCGGCATCGCAGCCCTCGCTCGGCATGCGCCAACTCATCGAGCGACTGTCGGCGCGGGCGTTCACGGTTGGTGATTTCGCGGAATACGATCGGCTCATGGCGCTCGGCGCGCGCGCCAACCTTTCGGAGGATTTCATCTCCGCAGCCACCGCCTATCGCGCCGCGTTGAAGCTGCAGCAGCAGGCGCTCGGTCACAATGATCCGAACACTTCGCTGGCGCTGATGAGTTTTGCACTTCAACTGTCGAACCAGGGACAGTTCAGTCAAGCCGACGTGGTCTTTGCGCAGGCCGACAGACTGTCACCAAGTGCCGCGGATCAGGCGGCGCCCGCGCGCCTGATGCACTACCGCGCGCTGCATCTGCTCAATCAGGACCAGATCGACGATGCATTGACGCTCCTTGCCAGCGCCGAGACCGCCTACGCCAAACTGGTTCCCCCGGAAGCGCTCGCAGCATCGGCGAGCAGCGCCATGCCTGACGATCTCGCGCGATTCCCGAGCCAACGCGTGCTGGTCGATCCGATCGCACAATCCGCTATCAAGGGCATGGTCGAGGTCCGCCGCTACCGGTCGATCGCGCTGCGCAAGCAGGGACAGATCGATGCGGCGAACAAGGAAATACGCAGTGCGGAGCGTCTCGCCCAGGCCAACGCGCTGGTGCAGCCGATCATCGGCGCGCGGGTCGCGCGTACCGCCGCGCTGATCGACGCGGAGCAGCACGACGACACCGGTTCGTCCGTGCGCCTGGACCGCGCGGCAACGGACTTCCGCCTGGCATTGCCGCTGACGCGCCCGTTCGCGGCAACCGAGTTGCTGCGCGCGGCGACGCAGCTTCGCAACGGCGATGCCGGTGGAGCGATCGAGCGCTGTCGGGCCGCCGTGCGCGTATTGCGGGACCTGAAGCTCGGCATCGAAGAGCGATTGCTGGAACCGTGCCTGTCTGCATTGGCCGCGCGGGCCGGGCAATACTCCAACGAACGCCAGAAACTACTTGCCGAGATGTTCGAGGTCGTCGAACTCGGCGAGGGCAGCCTGACCAGCCAACTGATCGCGCAGGCCTCCGCACGGCTGGAGCAGGACACCCGCGATCCACGCGTCGCGCAGGCGATACGGCGACGCCAGGACGCCGAGGCCATGCTCGGCACGCTTTACAGCACGCGGGACACGCTGGCGGAGTTGCGCCGGCTGGGCGGACGTCCCTACGACGGCCCTCCAATGGATGGCGCGGCACTGGATGGGCGAATAGCCGCGGCGCAGGACGAGCTGAAGGACAGTGACGCCGCGGTGCAGGAAGTCGCGCCCAATTACGGGCAACTTTTGCAACAGGTGGTGTCCGCCCGCGACGTGTTCGCGCTGCTGCACTCCGGCGAGGCCTTTGCGCAGGTGATGGTCGCCACCAACGAGACATGGACCCTGTTGCTGCGCGATGGGCAGATCTCGCTTGGGCGTTCCGAGACCGGCATCGGAGCGATGACCCGGCTGGTGGTGCGACTGCGGGCGACGCTGGCGCGGCAGAACGGCACCGTGCCCGATTTTGCAACAGGGCCTGCCCATGGTGTCTTCGCGGCGACGCTCGGTACGGTTGCGGACCCGCTCGCGGACACCAAGGCGCTCGTGGTCGCGCCGTCCGGTCCATTGTTTTCGTTGCCGTTCGCTCTGCTGTTGACCGACGATTACAGCGGCGCCGATCTGAGCGCCGCTCCGTGGCTGGTGCTGTCGATGAGCATCGCGCACGTGCCATCGGCTGCCAATTTCGTCGGGTTGAGGCGCGCCGCCGGGGCTTCGCAGGCAATCCGTCCGTGGTTCGGCTTCGGTGATTTCCGGCCCGTCACGCGCGCCGCCGCCGCGCGCAGTTTCCCCGAGCCTGCCTGTGCCGAGACCGCGGCCGACTTCGCCGCACTGTCTCCCCTGCCGCACTCCCGCGAGGAACTGGAGAAGGCACGGACCATCATGGGTGCGAATGCGACGGATGTCCTGCTGGGCCCGGCATTCACCGCGGAGGCGGTCCGGCAGGCGCGGCTGAAGAATTACCGGATCATCCACTTCTCGACGCACGCGCTGCTGCCCTCGACGCTCGACTGCCAGCCACAACAGATCATCGTCACGTCCGCCCCGCGCGGCGCGACAACGGCGGACGGCGCAATGCTGCTGGCCGACGACGCGCTCGGACTGGATCTGGACGCCGACGCCGTCATTCTGTCCGCCTGCAACTCAATCGGACGCGGCGGCAAGCTTGCGGGCGAGAGCCTGTCCGCGCTTGCACGTGCGTTCTTTTATGCGGGATCGCGATCGTTGCTGGCGACGCACTGGAGTTTGAATGATGCTGCTGCCCAGCAACTGGTCGCGGGTCTGTTGCAGGACTACAGGAACAATGCCGGCGATGGACTTGCGCAATCGCTGCGCGCCGCGCAGCTTGCGCTGATTGCCTCCGCCGGGCGCGACGGCATGCCAGCCAACCTTGCGCATCCGTTCTTCTGGGCGCCGATGGCGCTGATAGGCGAGTCAGGTGCACGCCCGCCGTCTTCCCGAACCGCGGTGAACATACCGTAGCCTGGCAGATGCGTGTCACTTCAGCAGGCTGTCCACACCGGCCTGAACGGCGCCCACCGCAGTGACGATCGGCGTGGCGGCCTCTATGAGGTGACCTACGCGCACCATGTGTGTCTCGGCTTTCAGCTCACCGCTCTCGAACAAGAGCTTGGTGCCTGCGGCAAACGCCCGCGGCGTCAAGGCGCCGGTGATGAAGCTGAGCGCCACGCTGAGCACCCAGCCGAGATCGCTGAGCCATTCCAACCGGCCGTTCGGCAGCGCCATGCCTACATCGCCCCAGGCCGTGACCAGCGACATCGCGCCGACACAGATGATACCGAGACCGAGCGAGAGCACGACAAGGATCGGGATCGCAACGCGCGCGACCGGTTTTGTGCAGAGCGCAGCGAGGTATGGGACAAGAATCGTCGCCCCCAGCAACCATTTGCGGTCCAGGTCGAGCTTCCAGACGATAATGTAATGGGCGACAAGAAGGAGTAGCAGGGCGGAAGCAAGGCCGATCGCGACGCCGGACACGTCGGGGATACGAACCGACATGGGGCTCGCTGATATGGGATTTGACTTGAACTTTGAATTGAGCAGGCACCGAAGCGCCTGCATCTCGTCCTTCAAGGCCGAGATCTGCTCGGACTGCGCCTGGAGCTGCAGCAGCACCGGCCGAACGATCGCGAGATCCCGCCCGCAATGTTTGCAGACCACCGCCTCGGCCTTGATTTCTTCGGCGCAAAATGGACAGTTCACGGACGCTGCACCTGCAGATCGACCGTGGCAGCCCCGGTATGCCCGGCGTCATCGATCAGTTCGATCCGAACGCGGTATTGGCCTGGCGGAGCCTCTGCCTGTACGAAATTCACTCCACGTGCCGACAGATACGGCCGCACACGGTCTGTCAGGTCGACTTCCGGCTTGGTCAGGAGCGTCACTGTCACGCCGTTCGGATCGATGCGTGCGCCATTGTGCGGCGTGAATGTGACGCGCAGTGGAAATGGCGATGCGACAGGTCCCGTCGGCGACTGGATGACGACATCCGGCGGGCGTGTGGGCGTTCCGCGATCCTTGTCATAACCAGCCGCGGCGCCACCCGGAGGCGTCTGCGTGCCTGCTGGCGCCGCACGCGGCAATTGAGCATCCTGGGCTGTAATAAGGACGGCTGCATGCGCCGGGAGTACGCAGGCAGCGAGCATCAAAATTCCGACGAAGCTCGTACGACGCATGGGGCAACCCTCCCTGGTCCGGGCCAGCTTGCCCCATTGGTCAAGCGGTCTCAACGAGAATCCGTCGGGGACTTTGTCGCTGGCGCGCCGATCGAGCAACCGGCGATGGGCCAGCACCACCGAAACTTCTGTGATTACAATTTGCCTCGCATTGGTTTGCCACGGTGACTGATACCTTGGCAACGCGCACCGTCGTCGTTGGTGGGCATGGTGGATACTGCGCTGGCGTCGCGAGTGGCGTCAGCACCCTATCGCTGGTTAACTCCAGACATCGGTACCATGCCCGCCAACGAACCGCCGCCGTGCACTGAATAAGTCGGGCTAGCGTCGCGAACGGCCGACGAAACCGCTGTCGCGTCCCACGAGACCGCTGTCCCGTCCGACCAGTCCGCTGTCGCGGCCGACCACGTCGGCCCGGCCGCCGCTGCCATTGCCGGTGACGTTGGTCTCCGGCGACATGTCGTTGTCGAGCAGCAACTCACGCAGCCAGCCGATCGTAATGTCGATCCTCACGACAACGTCCAGTTGGTCCACCGCCCACATGCGGATGCCGCGCACGAAGTCCTCGTCTTTGAACTCGACGCCGAGGATGTCCATGTGGTTCTCTGGCGCCAGGCCCGGGCGGACGCGGAAGCCCTGGCCGAACACACGCAGCACCGGCGGATTGGCAATCTTGTAGTAGTTGCCCAGATAGCTGAAGCCATAGATGCGCGCGAGCCGCGCGATGCCGTCCTGCGGCTGCCTGTCCGGATCATCACCCGGATCATCGTCCGGGCCGCGCGGCGGACCCAAGGCGCGAAGCCGCCGGGTCAGTCTGTCGATCTGCTGCTGCAGCGCGATCGGATCATCGCCCGGGTCAGGCGGCGGGGACGCTGCGGGGGGTGCGGCCGCTCCAGCCGCTCCGGGCGGGTCCAAAACGTCGAGCCGCTGTGTCAGGCCGTCGATCTGCTCCTGCAGCACGATCGGATTGTTTGAGGTGGGATCGATCCCGAGCCCCTGCACGCCCAGCGTCAGCCCTTCGAATTCCCGCCCGAACAGACGGATGATGCCGGGCGCCAGCAGGCCTTCGCCGAGATATGGTTGAATTGCCATTTTCCATGCCCTTTTTGGTTCAGCTTTGTTGCGTGACGATCCTCTTGTCGTTGCCGTTGACGATAGCGCGCCAAAAGGACCCTGTGCGCGCTCATAACATGGCCGCCGCATCCTCGCGGTGAGAATGCGGCATCAGCCGGCGCGCGAAAATGAAAGCGAAGGGGTCGCCGCAGCCGCACCGGGGGTGCGCGCCCGGTTCGATTGCACGCAGCGTGCGGCGTGTGCGGCCCGGACGCCGCATCGGGTCGCGCGCCACATCGATCGTCAGGAACGGCCGCGGATCGATCCCGCGCCACAGGAAATCGTCGAGCATCGCCGGCAGTATATGCCCCTGTCCGTGCCCGGCGCTGGCTTCAAGCATCCGCGCGGCGACCCGCTCGAAGCTCAGCGTCTCGGGGTTCAGCGTGCGCATTGCATGTGCCATCGCGCAGCCGAGCACGTCGCGCGCGTCGTCGATCGCGGCCTTGAATTCAGCGCCGAAGCACGCCAGGGCGCGCGTCGATTGCAGATGCAGTTCGGCGAACGACGCTTCGACCTCTTCGCGCGTCCAGCCGCGCGTGTCCTGATCGGGCGCAATCGCGCCACGCCGCACCAGCCCGTCCTGGAAGATCTCCACCAACATGTCGAAGATCGCCCCGGTCAGCGGCTCGCCGAGCGCGTGCTGGTTGCGGTTTTCGCCCAACGGGTCGAACCAGCTGCCATCGGGTAGCAGCCGCAGACCCGCAACGTCCTCCATGATCGTCACATTGTCGGCGATGCGGACCTGTTCCCGATCCGACAGCTTGCCCAGCCGATTGACCAGATTGGCCGCATACAGATTGCCGCCGGTCTGCGCCAGCAGCTTGCGCGTGACCGACGCGAAGCTCATCGCGGCAATCATCCCGATGAGATCGGAGAAGCTTTCGTGGAACGCGAGATACGCGCCGGTGACCTGATCCGGCGGCGGCACGCCGACCTGCGAGAACAGGATCGCATGGCCGGTCTCATGTCCGATGACGTTGAAATTGAGCGCAAGCAGCTGCTCGCGCCCGGTTTCGTTGGGCATCATGCCAGTCTCGATGAAGCCCGGGCCCGAATGCGCGTTGGGCCATCCGGTGACGACGGGCACCAGCTCGATGCGCGGCAGGAACGCCGCGTGCCACCAGGTCACCCGATGCTCAAGATACCATTCCCAGACGTCCAGTGTGTGTCGCACCGTTCCGTATATGTGGGCCGCGAGGAACTCCGGCGCCTCGACCGGAATATGGTCGAAATGCCCGGCCCGGTTGGGCGTCGCCGGCAGGTACTGAGGCCCGCGCCAGGGCGGCATGGTCGTGGGCGGTGCGTAAGGCTCGGTTTTGAGAGTCGGGTTGGCCACATACATCGTTGCGTCCGCCGGGCCGCAGCCGAGGCTGCCGGCAGGGGGCGAGACAGTCACCGTCTCGGGCTCCGCGTAGCCGGATGCGTATTCGGGGAACAGCCGGAATCGGGTGCCCGGCACCGCCACCCGCCTCATGGCGGAGCGCCGCCCGCGTCCCGCAGGATCGCGGCAAACGCACCACTCAGTCGCAGGTGATCGGCCATCGCCCGGAGCAACCCGGGCGGTGTCTCCGCGGCGGCGCGGTCGAGTTCGCCCTCGCGCAGCATCAGCCGCTCCAGCCCCGCCTCGTCCAGCCCGTTCGCCTCCACCCATGCAAGCAGATCGCTGCGTCGCCAAAGTCCGCGTTCGCGCCGCAGTCGGTCGAGGCCACGGTGCGGCGATACCTCCGCCTCGACCATCGTTCCGCTGCCAGCCAGCGGCAGGCGGCCGAGGGCGGCGCGCGCGCAGGCATGCCAGGCCTTTGGATCGCGTCGCAGCCGTTCGAGCACGCGCCGTGCCGCCGGATCGAGCGCCTCCGCGTCCTCGGTTTCGCACTGGGCGACGAAGCGCCGCCAGAACAGCGGCTGCTGCATCACGAAGTCGGCGGTGAAGCGCGCCGGCGCCGTCGCCAGCAGTGCCGCCATGGCCCGTAGCATCTCGATTGCGTCCAGCCGCTTGCGTTCGACCTTGTTGGCGGGCACCCAGGCCGCGAGCCGACGCACCGTCGCCGCGTCCAGCAGTCGGGCCGCGTCCTCGAGCAGCGCGGCAACGCTCCGCTCGGCGAACGACCGGCACCTCAACGCCTCGATCAGCAGGTGGCGGTCGGAGGTAGCCACGACGCCGGCGGCCTCGGCGGAGGCCAGCGTCGCGCGCAGATCCACCATGGCATCGGATAGCGCAGCGCCCCCAAGTTCGGGCGGCGCGTGAACCACCGCAACCTCGTCGTCATCCTCGAACGCGCCGGGATCGCCCGGCCAGCATCCGTCGCGATAGGCCGCGAACACCTTACCGATGCCGCGCATCCCGAACGGCGCCAGCTCGGCCGCCCGCAGCGCGCCCATACTGGCGGCCCCGAACACATGGACGCCCTCCGACAGCGCCCACAGAATCTCGCGATGCCAGACCGTGCCCGTGTCGAGGAAACGGCCATCCACCAGGCCCACCGTCACCGGCCGTAGCGCGCGTACCGCCCGATAGATGTCGCCCTGCCGGGCCGGCGGAAGGTAGGTTGCCGGTAGCAGGTCTTCGGCCTCGGCGCGCGGCAGCGTCGGACCCAGGAACACGACCGCGTTCATGCGACAGCCTCGCGCGCCGCCCGAGCCCGCGGGCCGGGCGCATATTCGCCGTTTTCCGGCGTCCACGGCCCCTCAAGACCCGGCACGATCGCGCGCACCACGGGAATTCCGATCTCCGGCTGGCTGAGATCGACCCATGCCGCCTGACGCACGCCGGCGGCATGCAGGGCCGCCAGGAGGTTTTCGAGCTCCTGGGCGTGGTCGTTGGTCGTCGCCCGGTCGGGTGCCTCGGTGAAGCCACGCCGCGCCGGCGAGCGCAGCCAGTGCGAGGCAATAGCCCACTGCCGGGCGCGTCTGGCCGCGCTGTAGTCCGCCGGTACGAAATCGTCCCGCGCACCCGAGATCACCGCCACCCGAGCCTGCGCCGCTTCTGTCAGCGCCCGTGACAGTGCGATCTCGCGCGCAGCGTGGCAGCCTGTGCCGAGCTGAGGTTCGACGCCATCGGTATCATCGTCCGATTGCACAAGGCAGACGAAGACCGGCAGGCGCACATCCGAGCTGACATCCCAGACCCGCAGCCTCATGCCCGCGCGCGCGAACAGCGCCAGTAGTCGCCGGCACTCGGCGGCATCGACAGTCTCCAGATCGACTGCCCGCGCATCTTGCGCGGCAGCGCCGGCGGCGCGCCAGATTGCCACCGCATCGCGCTCGACCACCTCGTACAGCGCGTGCAGAATCGCCTCCAGCCAGGTGTTGCCGGCGGCGAGGCCGTTGGTCGTGGCCTGGAAAATCGCACCACCCGCCGGCGGCAGCTGGGTAAAGTCGGTGCTGACCAGCTCAAACGGCACCCAAAGCGGCGCTCCAGCCATCAGTTCCTGGGCCGTGACCCACAGAATCCGTTCCGCCGTCGCCGCCTTGCCGAGCGCGGCTCCAGCGGGCGCAAGCGGCAAGCATGCCGGCGCAGCCGCCGCCGCACCCAGCTCGTCGAACGATGCCAGCCGCAACGGCAGCGTGATGGTTTCAGCGTGGTAGGTCTCGGCCGCCTCCATGACCGCGGACACCTTGGCGGCCGTGAGCGTCGCGCCCTTGCCCTGGTGCTGGGCAATGCTGCGGGAGTTCGGCCGCACCGCCGCCGCCACCGGAATGCCGATGCTGTCGAGCCCGGTCAGCACCGCGATGCGGGTGATCCCCATGCGCGGCGCCAATGGCATGATGTGGGCGAGCGTTGCCGCCGGATCCACCGCCCGATGGGCGCCGTCGTGATAGCGGCTGGTGCCCTCGGCTCCAGCTTCGTCCGGGCATGCGCCGCGCAATTCGTCCAGCCTCATGGCGGGCCCTTGATCGCAGCAACAGTTCCGAGCCGGGCGCGTAGCCGGGCTGCCATCGAGCGTGCCTCACGCAGGTCGTGCCCGTCGTCGTCCTCGGCGATTCCCGCAAGCGCCGTCTCGAGTTGCCGCGCACCCTCCCGCACCCGGTCGAGCCGCAGGTCGAGGCGCGCCATGCTGACCGCTGTGCGCAGCCGCAGCATCGCGGCGCCCTGCTGGTCCGCGATGCGCGCAGCCTCGCCGAATAGCGTGTCGGCCCGATCGATCGCTGTCGGATCGGCCGCGAGTGTCGCTTCACCCAGCACGCGCAGAACCTCGGACCGCCATGACTGTAACCCCAGCCGGTCAAACTCCGGCAGTGCCTGCCTGAGTTCCTCGACCCCCTGCTCGGGGAGGCCGGCTGCCATCTGGGCCTCGGCGAGCAGGCAGAGATAGACCGGAAAGTCCTCGCGCGCCGTGCCGCTGCGCTGATGTGCCAGTCCTTCCAGCAAGGTCCGCAGGCCCGCCATCGGATCCTCCTGGATCGCGGTGATCCAGCCGCGGAAGATCAGCCCCTTGGAGCGGTGGTCCGACATCGCATGCGCCGAGGTGAAGGTGACCAGCTCCGCCGAACGACGGAACACCTCCGCATAGTCGCGGCGATAGACCTGATGCAGCAGGCCAGTATCGGACGCATGCACGCGGCTGCCGTGATGATCAAGCGACTCGGCCCAAACCATTGCCTTGCGCTCCGCCGCGAACGCGCTGCGCGGCCGGCCCTGCATCCACAACAGCTGCGCCCACTCGCCGTATGCGCACACCTTCGGGTCGTGGTTTCCGTACAGCGTGGCGTGATGGCGGTAATCGCCGCGCTCGTAGATCGCCAGCCCGGCCTCGATATGCTCGCAGCAACGCGTGAAGTCGCCGGCGTGGTAATGGCTCGCCCACTTGCTGTGGTGTGCCTGCAGCAGAAATTCCGGATGACCATGCGCGATCGCGCGTTGCAGGATCGCATCCGATCGTTGCAACCAGGCGTGGAAGGTTTGCGAGACCCGCCACCAGCCCCAGTAGATCGGGAAGTGTGATGGCTCCTCCGGAATCTCGCTGCACAATGCGTAAGCGCTGGCATACAGCGCCTGCGCCTCGGCCGATCCCGGACCTTTCAGGCCGATCAGAGCGGGCCCCAGCAGGCCGCTCATTTGCAGTCGAAGACGGCGCACGGGGTCGCTGACCGGCAGTTTCTCCAGCGCGTCCAGGCCGCGTTTGAGCAGTCGGGTCGCCTCGGTCAGCGCCGAGCGCGCCAGGCTGCGCCGCGCCGCCTCCAGCCAGTGCGGAGCCGCAGCCACCGCCTCGTTGCCTTCCGCCAGGTGCATCGCCAGCAGTTCCGGCCGCTGCGCCACGGCCTGAGGGTCGAGCGCTTCGAGGGCGCGCGCAACGCGCAGGTGCAGGCGGCGCCGGTCATCGCGCACCAGACTGTCATAGGCCGCGTCGCGCAGCAGCGCGTGGCTGAAGGTGTAACCCTCGGCGCCCTCGACGAACTCGCTGATCATCACGCCGGCATCGCGCAGCGTCGCCAGCGGTTGATCGAGCTCGTGCCCGGGTAGCGCGGCGACAGCCGCCAGCATATCGCGCCGCGCGGTGCGCCCAATCACCGCTGCGATCTGCGCGATGTGCTTGGCGACGCCGGAACGGTCGAGCCGCGCCATCAGCGATTCGTGCAAGGATGCCG
>CAWEVI010000042.1:0-193329 GCA_963812475.1 uncultured Alphaproteobacteria bacterium | reverse complement strand
GATCTTTAAGCGCGGCATGACCGGCATCTATAAGCACTGTGCCGAAAAGCATCTTCATCGATATCTGGCCGAGTATGACTTCCGGTACAACTACCGAGTGCGGCTTGGCTTCAATGACTTGGACCGCACTGTGGCCGCCGTGCGAGGGGCGGAAGGCAAGCGCCTCACCTATCGACAAGCTGACGGCGCCGGTTTTCCGGTTTAAGGCTGGCCGCTTCCTGCGCTGGCGGAAGAAGTACGGGCGTAAGGCCCCCGTCTCTTCTTCTGAGCAACGGGCTTCTTGGGCGCCTCCCTATGCTGGGGGGATGCCTTCAACGCGCCGCGCAAGGTCGCCTCGAAGCGACGCTGCGCTTCTTGTGGTGTAAAGTCATCCCTGGTTGAATTCGTCATGAGGCGATTCGCCTTACCGGGGGTGCCATCGGCTAGATGTTATGAAGAAGGAGCCGTTTAGCAAGGGGCTACGCAGGTGCATTTTCTGCGGATGTACCGGGCTGACCAAAGAGCACATGTGGGCAGATTGGTTACGGGCGTACATCCCGCGCGAGTTGGAGAAACATAGCGAGGGGATGACGTTGGTCCGCCTTGACGGTGAGGACGAGTCCATATCCGTACGCACTGGCGACCCACACAGCCGTCGCATTAGATGTGTTTGCAGGGCGTGCAACACGGGCTGGATGAGCCGATTACAGGAAGCAGCCAAGCCATTTTTGGTCCCGCTGCTACTTGGCCATGCTACCAGTCTGCACCGGCGCGCACAGAAAGTTATTGCAACCTGGGTCGCCATGAAAGTCATGGTGGATGAACATGTTCGCCGCGCGATGATCGCGATTCCATACGCGGAACGAGAATACCTTCGGACCAAACTAATCGTCCCGCCTCATTGGCGCATTTGGCTTGGCAGGCACGCCCGACGCGACCACCCGCTTTTTACGCACCGGGTGATGGACTTCGTTGCAACCAAAGAGGAGTTCGATCGACGAGGTGGACCATCCGCGCGCGCTGAGGGGAACACACAAACCTCGACGATTTGCCTCGGTGAGCATCTGATAATTTTCGTCATGAGTTCCGAGACTGCCTGGAGCCTCATCCGCCGATACAGGATTCCGGCTCCCATCGGTAGCGATCTCACACAAATATGGCCCATCGAAACGAGCCGCGTCCCTTGGCCTCCGTCCCGCACTCTCCTGGACGCCGGAATTGCCCTGCTTGCCGACGACTTCTTCGACAAAGTCACGGCGATCATTCGTGAGCGTGGCACGTCGTAGCGGGAGGCGGACCGAGCCATCCATAGGACTGAAACCCCAATAGAAGGTCCGGATGATCCACCCCCGCCGAACGAAAGACAATACCGGCCTGTCACGCCGTTGGAAACACTAGCATTTGTGGCTGTGGCGTCAAGTATATAATTGGGATGATATTCTCCCAATTATCCCTTTGACAAAGCAAGCGGGGTAGGCTAAGGTCCTGTTTATAGCCAGATCAATGCCTTAGAGACAACCGGACCTAATTCCTATGACCGTCGATCTTACCGCCGCAGAATTCCACGATGCCGACAAGGCCCGCGATTGGCTTGAAGCCGCTCCGCTGGCCGAACGGCCCGTCCTGCCCGCATTGTGGATCGGTCAGCACGTGGCGCGCATGGGTGGCAACGCCCATCGCCCCGGCCTGTTTCATTGCCCCGACTGCCGTGGCCAGTTCACGGTCCTGACCGGCTCAGTCATGGAGCGCAGTCACGTTCCGCTGGCCAAGTGGGTGCTAGGCCTATCTTATCTGATGGCTGCCAGCAAAAAGGGGATTTGGGCCCATCAACTGCATCGCATGCTGGAAGATTACCTAAAGACGACTTGGTTCATGTGCGCATCGTATCCGCGAGGCGATCGCGGCGAGAAACCCGTTTCGCTGGGTGGCGAGGGCAATATCGTGGAAGCCGACGAAATGTACCACGGCAAGCGCGAGACGCCGGCCGAGCTTTCCCGTGGCCGCATCCGTAAACCTACCAAGGGCGGAAAATTGGTTCCGCTGAGAAGCGCGAGGTCATCGGGCTGGTAGAGCGTGGCGGCGAAGTCCGCGGCACCACATGAACACATTAAACGCGAAAAACCTGCGTGAATTCGTCGTCCGGCTGGCCTCTCGCTAATCCGCCTGCACACCGACGAAAGCCGCCTGTACACCTGCTTGGAGAGCAGAGTTTGCGACCATGAGACCGTCAACCACGGGGCCAAGGAATACGCGCGTGGTGACGTGACCACCAACTCGGTCGAAGGCTTCTTCGGCGTGTTTAAGCGCGGCATGACTGGCGTCTACCAGCACTGCGGCGAGCAGCACCTTCAGCGGTATCTGGACGAGTTCACTTTCCGCTAGAACAACCACGTCAAGCTCGGCATCCATGACCCGCGCGCGCGCCGTTCTGGCCCCAGGGATGGAGGGGAAGCGCCTGACCTATCGCGGTTCACGGATCCCAGACGCCTTGCCAGCTGGCGAGAGCGTTTCTGCGTTGGAGGCGCGTTGCGGCTACAACCTTGACTAGAAAATCGAAGGATCTTAGATAGTTCTGGCGGCTTGTGATACCTTGGCCTGTCGTAGGGGAGGTGGCATGCCTTAGGCCGTATAGACCTATTGTATTCGCCAATGAGTTTATCGAGTCGCTCAGCCGGATGGCGCGGAGCATATGCGTCTCCAGAAGCTGGTTTATTATGCCTATGGATGGTGGCTGAAATATCATCGCGACTCTATCATTTCAGAGCCACCGCAGGTGTGGCAATTTGGTCCAGTTTTTCAGAGTCTATACCATGCGCTAAAGCATCACGGCAGGTCGCCTATTACTACACTGCAAAATGACCTACCTTTTGGTGAACCGCCGCAGCTAGATCGGGATGACGAAGACGCTCACAAATTAGCAAGGTTTGTATGGTCTAGATACCGGAAGTTTCGTCCTTCCAGTTATCCGATAGAACGCATGCTCCAGGCTCGGCCTGGCGCATTGTGGCCCAGAAGCCTAACTGGCGCGTGCCTCAAGATACCCCAATCCCTGATGAGGATATTACTCACCAGTCGGTAATATAGGAGACACTCGGCGCCTTGAAGAATGACCGTATCAACCGTGGCATGCGCTTGATAGCGCTAAGTTGTGCTTCGATCTTTTCCTGCAGCTTCTCGCCGCGCCGCAGCGGTGCTCTCGCCACACCGGTGCGTTTCATGTGGCTCCAGACCAGTTCATCGGGGTTCAGTTCAGGCGCATAGCCGGGGAGGAAATGCAGCATCAGCATGCCCTTCGTGGATGCGACATAGGCCTTCACGAGCGCGGTCTTGTGCGCGGGAAGTCCCGTCAACCACCAAATGAACCGGCTTCGAACGACGCCGCATCATCCGCCGCAGCAGGGTGACAAACAGTTGGGCCGTCAGTCCACCATGGTAGGTGCAATGGCGGTCTCCGCCGCGGCCGTGCACCAGCTCCTGGCCTTGGTGGTGGGTTTTGCTGGCTTAGCGCTGCGACCACAGGTGTCTCACCCTTTCTTGCCCAGGCTTGCCGTGACGGTTCGGCACGAAACCCAGAACTCATCCCCGAAATAGACCTCACGCCTGAGGTTATTTTTGTCTGGCGATGGCAGGAAATGGCTGGAGCCCGCCATCGACAGCCATGCCTCGATCGCGTCCGGATCGCGTTGGTAAGCCCGTTTGCAGTGGCTTTTGCGGCGTCAGTCCCAGCTTGGCGAGCAACGCCGCCCCAGCCGTCACGCCAAGCCGAATGTTCAATTTTGGCTCAATATCCAGGTTCGGCCACTACAAGCCCGCGTCCCACGAGCCGAAATCCAGCCCATACTGACGCGGATCGCGGCCGTTTATCCAGCGAAACACCTGTTGCTCCTGCCCGAACGTCAAGCTGCGTGGTCGCCCCGTTGCCGGCCTGGCGTGCAGTGCTTTCAGTCCCACTCCAGGGCGTGGCGTCGCCCCCGCCTTGAGCCATTTGTAGATCGTCGTGCGATGAAAGCCGAAGCGAAATCACCGCCCGAGGATGGCCGCTCTCCGCCCCGCACCCGCTCGACCGCCATCAATCGAATGGCTTCCAGCGTCTGATGATCGAAACCGCGTCCATCTCGTTTCATGCCCCAAGCGTAGCACCAGGCTTTGGGAAACCCAAATAGGAATGTGGTCTTTATTGTAGACTGGTGAGTAAGCAAGAGATTGATTGAGAGGCCAGAAGATGAGGACTTTAATAAATTGGACAAGTCAGAGGGCGATGTTCCCCTGACCGATAGGGACCCTAGACCTGAACAAGAGGTTCTCATATATTTGAAGGCCACGAAGATCGGGAGAAGCGTATTCGCAATGAGGATTTGGAGCGAGAGATGAAGGAAAGAAGGAGATACGCTAGACGCTCATTTCGCGTAACCAGAGTATGGATATGGTTAATAATCGGGTCAACCATCGCACAATTTGCTCTTAATGCGATTGGTCGAGGTCTCGATCGTTATCAGTTTATTGCTCTAATAACCACTACCACTGGCTCAGTTCTGGCGTTTTGGCTACTTGTCGGGCGTTATTTCTTCATTCCATGCGCTTCCCTAAAATCAACATCGCGTCGCCCATCATCTGCCGCTCGTCGCTCCCGACGATCTTCGGAAGAATGAGGCATTTTGTCGGACTTGGGTGTAGTGAGACATCCGCCGCGCCACGTCCTTCGCCCGGCGCTCGGCTTCTTGCTCATCGTGGGAATCGGAACAAATGGTTCGTCCATGGAAAATCTATCCTTCAATGCAGGTGCCTCTGACCAGCCACCCAACCACTTTTGAGGCAATGAAACTGGTATGATGATGGGTCGATCTGGATCATGATAACACTGGATGGATTTCCAGATGTCAGCTTTCCTGACAAGAAGACATTGAGGCTCTAACCGAATTCCGCAAGGGCTCGTTCAGAGAGCGGCACAGGCAGTGGCGAGACGTGATTAATGTCCGTGTTCATGAACCTTGGAAACAGGAATTGCTCGCTATCGCGTCCCAGGATTGGGACCATCAAACAGGACCGCGATAGGATAGTGCACCGGCAATGAGGCGGAGATGCAAACGAAATAACTGACCCTTTTTGGTTGTTCGTCTGGTTTGGCACAAAGCCAAACTTTGACTGGAGAATCAGTTACGACAGGCTACGAGATGCTGCACGCAAAATAGTTGCAGAGGATAAGGACTACTATGCCTCCTGTTGTTTTTCACATCAGTTAGTTGCTTGATAAAGAATACATCGGAGTTGTCTGCAAGAAGCATTGAAGCGAATATGTCACCACAAGATCACAGTATGGAGCATCCTTCGGACCCTCCGACCTCCTACGATCCAGCCACCTAGCGTAAGCTCCGATACCGGCAAGTATCATTGCCTCGCTTATCCCACTTCACAGAATATCCAACCTCGTCAGAGACGCCGGCCTGTCACGCTCTTCCATCGTCGGAATATTTACCGCTTTGTCAAAGGGATAATTGAGATGGACTCTCCTCCAGCCCATCAATCTCTTTCCTGATACTGGCCCACTACCACCTCGGGGGATGTGGCGTGAGGTGGAGGCGCTCCAGGGCATTCAGTCGCCATTGCGGTGGCGGCATCGCCCTTCGTCCGACAGCGCGGCAGCTGCAATCGGTAATTATTGAAAATTAGAGGAATCAATTCCGATTGACAAAGGCACCACCGGCGACCGGCTCAGCCTTGCGACCCGTTTCCTGTGCCGACGTTGACCACCGGGATGCAGTGAGTGTCTTTGCCTACTTGCCGTCGCCGATCTCACCCAGATGTGCACCACGACCGCTGATGTATCCGACATCATGCGTCTATGAAGACCGCTCACTCCTGCTGCGCAAAGCGCAATCAAAGCTCACCTAGAAAGAACGGATTGGATTTCTGATTGGGAGTCGGTAGCCGCAGCTAGCTCGTAAAGAAAATACCGGAAACTCTTCCAGGTATGATCCGAGTCCAGATTCGGGGGACGGACTGGGGTTCTCCACCATGCCCCGGCGCGGGGCCGATCTGATTGAAGACTGGCGGGAAGCCAAGGAGGTTCGCCATGGGGAAGCCAATCCCACTGAGGCAGGATCATGATGCGGCGGGGCTGCGCGGTCTGGCGCGCGCGAGTGAGGACGCCGATCAGGTCCGACAATTGTAGGCGCTGGCATTGATCTACGATGGAGGCAGCCGCACGCAAGCGGCGGCGGCTGGCGGGGTGACGCTGCAAGTTGTGCGTGATTGGGTTCTGCGGTTCAACGCGCCCAGTCCCGGGGGCTTCAGTCGACCGCACGGCTCCCGGCCAGCCGTCGCGGCTCAATGACGAGCAACGCGCAGCGCTTGCGGCGATGGTCGAGAACGGCCCAATTGCTCCGGCGGTGCAGGGCGTGATCCGCTGGCGGACCATCGATCTCTGCCAATGGATCTGGGAGGAATACCACGATCAGCGTCTCGAAGCAGACGCTCAGCCGCGAGTTGCGGGCCATCGGATACCGCAAGCTGTAGGCGCGCCCACGCCATCACGCGCAGAAGGCGGGCGCCGTCGAGGCTTTGAAAAAAAGTGGCCCGCCACACTGGTGGCGATGGCGCGCCAGCGGGGCGTCGATGCCGGCGATATAGAGGTGGTTCGGCGACGAAGCCAGGATCGGCCAGAAGAACAAGATCACCCGTCGCTGGGCGAAGCGGGGCAGCCGGCCGTAGGCGCCATCTGTCCCAAAGAAGGCGAGGCCGGCCGGCTCGATCCTGCCCTGGTGCAACACGGCGATGATCGAGGACCTGCATCTCGCGGCGATCTCCGCCGATGTCGCCCCCGGCCGTCACGCAGCGCTGCTGCTGGACCAGGCTGGATGGCATCTCTCCGCCAACTTCACCGTACCCGACAACATCACGATCGTACCGCTGCCGCCGAAGTCCCCCGAACTCAACCCGCAGGAGAACGTCTGGCGGTATTATTCACAACAACTGGCTCTCCAATCGGCTGTTCGACAACGCTGATGCTCTGCTCGATCACTGCTGCGATGCCTCGAACAAACTCGAGGCCCCACCATGGACCATCATGTCCATCGGACTGGTAATTAGGCCCATGGGTCCTGATCAAGAACGTCTTTGGTATAAGTATAAGTCCGCGTTTCGAGAGGGAGACGGACGAATGAAGCGAAGCCGGTTCACGGAAGAACAGATCATCGGTGTGCTGCGCGAGCATGAGGCTGGGATGTAGACGGCGAAGGTATGCCGCAAGCACGGCATATCGGAACCGACGTTTTACGCCTGGAAGGCGAAGTTCGGTGGCATGAGCGTGCCGGACGCGAGGAGGCTGAAGCAGCTGGAAGAGGAGAATGCCCGGCTGAAGAAGCTGCTGGCGGAGATAATGCTGGACAATGCGGCGCTGAAGGAGATGCGGGAAAAAAGTAGTGACGCCCGGAGTACGGAGAGCCGCCGTGACCGGGCGCCACGAGCAGGGATCAGCGAGCGGCGGGCCTGCCGGTTGGTGGGGATCGCAGAGCGACCGTTATGCCTCGGCGTGCGGACGATGACTGCGACACGACCGGCTGAAGGAACTGGCGGCGGAGCGTCGGCGGTTTGGCTGGCGGCGCCTGCAGCTGCTGCTGGAACGGGAGGGCATCCGGATGAACCACAAGAAGCTGCGGCGGCTTTATCGCGAGGAACGGCTGCAGGTTCGTCGTCGTGGCGGGCGCAAGCGCGCGTTGGGCACGCGGGCGCCGATGGCGCTGCCGCAGGGGCCGAACCAGCGCTGGTCGCTGGACTTCGTGTCGGACACGCTGACCGATGGCCGCCGGTTCCGCATCCTGGTGGTGGTGGATGACTTCACCCGCGAATGCCTGTGCCTGGTTGCCGACACCTCGCTGTCCGGCGCACGGGTGGCGCGCGAACTGCGACGCTGATCGCCCGTCGTGGTGCGCGTCCGCTGCTGTGGTCAGCGACAACGGCACCGAGCTGACCAGCACAGCGATCGCTGAGCTGGTCCAGAAGAGCCGGGTGGGCTGGCACTACATCGCGCCTGGCAAGCCGCAGCAGAATGCGTTCGCGGAAAGCTTCATCGGCCGGCTGCGCGATGAATGCCTGAACGAGACGCTGTTCACCTCGCTGCGGCAGGCGCGTGTCGTGCTGGTGGCGTGGCAGCGTGACTATAATGAGGTGAGACCGCACTCGGCGTTGGCCGGTCAGGTGCCGGCCTCGATCAGGCTGCCGTCGTGCTCGCCCGCGTCAAGACCGCTACGCGCCGGCTTCGCCGGTGGCCTGCGGCCAGTCGTGACCCAGGCTGCGCGCGACGACGGTAAGGAAATCGGCCGGGACGGAGAAACGCCGCTCGACCGAACCGAGAAACACCGTCACGATGGGCGTGACGGCAACCCAGGACTCTACTTCTGAGTGGAGGGAACTTGGGGCTCAGGTCACTCGCAATGGTGCAACATACGCAATTTAAGCATCGACCGATTGGTCAACGCCGCGGTCAGATGCCCGCAACTTTAGCGAAATTGGCGAGTTTAGCATTGCCGATCACGGTCAGGCTAACATCGCACGCTCATCCCGTGTCGGAGGTCCGCATTGGGTCCGCAGTCACAGGAGTCGCCCCTTCGTGGACGCTAATGTGATTATAAGGTATTGATTTCATTGGTGCCGACGCTCGGACTTGAACCGAGGGCCTGCTGATTACGAATCAGCTGCTCTACCGCTGAGCTACGTCGGCGCCGGGGGAACGCGGCCATATAGCGCCGGCGGCTCCATTCGAGCAACTGCGGTGCTGCCGGGTGGGGGGCGGGTGGGACCTGCGAACAAGGCGCCACGGCTCTTGCTCTTGGGATTGCCGACAAGCGGTCGGAACCCAAGGACGGCAAGCATGAACGGCACGACCTGATGCCCTCTATCGACCGAGGCATTCACCGAGCAATGGGCGTCCATTGGACGGACGCGAGATCGCTGCGTAGATTTCGGCCTGCATCATTGCGCTGCTGGATGGGTGGCCGAGCGGTTTAAGGCAGCGGTCTTGAAAACCGCCAACCCGCAAGGGTTCGTGGGTTCGAAATCCCACCCCATCCGCCAAAGATCCGGCATACACCCATTGAAGAACCGCTCATCGCCGATGATGGCCATTTTCCATCAACGAGCGGGTCCTGACGGGCCACAGTTGCCCACAACGGGACCGTTGCACCAGCCTCAACAGCAGCCTGATCAACAGTGCGCTCGGGCTCGCCGCAACGGCAGTGCGTTTCGCCTGATGTGCTGCACGAGCTGACGAACGCGCTTCAGCGCAAGACTCTTTTGCTGCATTTCCTCGTTGCGAGGTCGCGGCGGCATGTGGCCGGCGCGTGCCAGGAGCGCAAGCGCAACGACGTGTCCACACTGGTCCAGTGACCGTTCCCGTGGTTTGCTGAGGTCATGATGAAGAGCACCGGCCATGCGGGTCTCGGCGAGCCGCGGCATGCAGTCTTGCGAGACGACGAGAGCCCCAGGCATCGCCTTGAAGCAGGGACGATAAATTGACTTGGGTGACCGCCGATGCAGGAGAACGACGCAATGCCTCGACCGCGAGCGCTTGAAAACATTCGCGTGGTGGACTTCAGCTGGGTGCGTGCCGGGCCATGGGCCACACGCTGGCTAGGGGCTCTTGGGGCCGAGATCATCAAGATCGAATGGCCGGAGAGTGAACGTGGTCGGCTACCGAGCACCACCACGCCTCAGAACCGGGAGGTCAATTTGAACACCTCGGGAAACTTCAACGATACAAACGTCAACAAGAAGAGCCTCAGTCTGAACGTTCGAAGCGACAAAGGTCTGGAGATTGTTAAACGGCTGATCGCCATCTCCGACATTGTCATTGAAAATTTCAGCTCCCGTGTGCTGCAGAAGTGGGGCCTGGGCTATGAGGAGCTATGCAAAATCAAACCGGATATTGTCTACGTGTCGATGTCAGGCTACGGCCATACCGGTCGGAATCACCATTACACGACATTCGGTCCGGTCGCACAGGCGGCCTCGGGGCTGACGTATCTCGCCGGCCTGCCCGATAAACCACCGGCTGGCTGGGGCTGGTCGTATATGGATGATACCGGTGGCATGTACGGAGCGATGTGCGCACTTACTGGCCTCTATCATCGCAACATGACGGGACGAGGCCAACATATCGACCAAGCTCAGATGGTCTCGAGTGTTCCACTCAACGGTCCAGCGCTGCTGGACTTCACGGTGAACGGGCGCGGGTCGCGCCGGGCCGGCTTTCCTCCGGGAAACCGTGCGCACTGGCCTGGCACGCCTCTGGTCAACAACTACCGTGGCCCGACGGTGGCGCCGCACAATGCCTATCGCACGCATCCCGGCGAGTACAACGACTGGTGCGTGATCGTCTGCCACTCCGACGCGGAATGGCAGGCACTGGTGCAGGTGATGGGCGCCCCGTCGTGGGCCGGTGCAGGTAAGTTCGCCACGGTCGCCGGACGCTTGCAGCACCAGGAGGATCTGGACGAGCACATCGAAACGTGGAGCATGACGCTGGGAAAGTATGAGCTGACGGAGCGCTGCCAGGCCGCTGGCGTTCGCGCTCTTCCCGTACAAAGTGCTGAAGACAGGGTAGAGCATGATCCACAGTTGCGGCACCGGCAGATGTACCTGGCGATGGAGCACCCAGCACTCGGACAGCACAACGTGCAGAACGCCCCTTTCAAACTTTCGGAGACGCCGGCGTCGAACCACCTGCCTGCGCCCCTGATCGGTCAACACACGCGGGAGATTGTCGAAGACTTGCTGGGCTACAGCCACGAAGAGCTTCGCGCGGGCTTCGCAGATGGCACGTTCTGGCCCACCAGGAGGGCACGCTTTCGCTACATGGAGGAGATGCTCCAATGACGGATACCCAGACTTTGCCGGGTCCGCTGGCAGGCCTGCGAATCCTGGAGCTTGCGGACGAGAAGGGCCAATTTTGCGGCAAACTGCTCGGCGACCTGGGCGCCGATGTGGTCAAGATCGAACCTCCCGGTGGCGAGTGCTGCCGGCGCGTCGGGCCATTCCTCGACGACATCCCCCATCCGGAGCGCAGTCTGGCTTTTTGGTACTACAACACGTCCAAACGCGGCATTACCCTCAACCTGGAAACCGCGGATGGGCGTAAGCTTTTCGGGCGTTTGGCGGCGACGTCGAACGTCATTCTGGAAACCTTCCGACCAGGCTTCCTGACGGCACGCGGGCTTGGCTATGAATGTCTGCGCGCATCAAATCCGGGCCTGATCATGTGCGCCCTCACTCCGTTCGGCCAGACCGGCCCCTGGCGGGACTACGCCTCGAGCGACCTACTCCACATGGCGGGGGGCGGCGAGATGGCGTCCTGCGGATATGACGAGGCGGACGTTCCGAATGCCCCGCCGATCGCGCCCGGTGGCGGTAATGCCTGGCACATGGGATGTCACTTCGCCTATATGGCAATCATGGCGGCTTTGGTCCATCGAACAGTGTCGGGGCAAGGTCAGTATATTGACGCGTCCATACACGACGCCTGTGCTCTGACGACCGAGGCGGCAATCGCCAACTACATCTACCGGGGAGAGGTGCTGCGGCGCCAGACAGGTCGCCACCATGCAGCCGGTCCGACGCCCCGCACCCAGTTCCGAGCCAAGGACGGCGCGTACGTCTGCGCGCTGGTCGGGGGTCGGCTGAACCCGAAATTTGTCAAGGACCTGGCAGACCTGCTGGACAGCTACGGCATGGCCGGGGATCTCAAGGACCCAAAATACCAGGATCCGGCGGTCGTTACGGCGAACGCATCTCACATCATCGATGATCTCGTCGCCAACTTCATCGCCAGCCTGCCGGCGGAGGAGGTTTACCATGCCGCCCAGGAACGCGGCTTCACCTGGGGGGCGGTCCGTGCCCCGGAGGCGCTGCTGGACGACGCCCACCTGCGCGACCGCGGTTTCTGGAAGCAGGTGGACCACCCGGAGCTCGATCGCAGCGTTCTCTATCCAGGCGAGGCGGCGATCTACAACGGCTCACCCTGGCGGATCTCCAGGCGGGCGCCGTTGATCGGCGAGCACAACACGGAGATCTTCTGCGGTGAACTGGGACTGCCGCGCAGCGAGCTTGCGGTGCTGGCAGAAAGTCGTGTGATCTGAGTGTGTGGTTATCATGCTTGGCGTTACTGAAAAGACGCGACGAGCGGAGGACGCCTCCGGTCAGGTCACGGGTCAGGCACACGCCAATGCGATAGAGGGCCGTGTGCCGAAGTCGCCGTGAGCGTGAAATACCGGCGCGGACCGGACGGACGTGTGATCTGAGGGAATGCAAACACGAGGCAAGGCGGACACAATGAGCGACTGGAGCAAGGTGACCCGGCCGATTCCGGTTCCAAACGAGTGGACGAAGCCATTCTGGGATGCAGCGAAGCGGGGCGTTCTGGAATTGCAACGATGTCAGAGCTGCCGGCATTTCCAGCATCCGCCGTATGCGACCTGCGTCCGATGCATAGCGACGGAGCTGAAGTTCGAACCCGTGCGGGGTGAGGGTGCGATCTACGCCTATACCATCATGTATCACACCGGCGACAAGCGATTTTCACCCGCCGTGCCCTACGCCAGCATCATCGTGGAACTCGATGACGCGCCTGGTGCGCTGCTCGCTGGCAACCTGCTGGAGGTGCCCTATACCGAGGCGAAGGTCGGGCGGCGCGTGGAAGTGATATTCGAGAAGCTGAACGACGAAATCACTCTGCCGCAGTTTCGTCTCGCACGCTGAAGGGAGCCAGACGCATGTGGGATAACCGATGCAAGATCGCCGTCAGCGGCGTGGGCTATTCCAAGGTCACACGCTCGGCTGAGATTCCGCTCGCGGCCCATGCGCTGACGGCCGTGAAGGACGCGGTCGCGGACTCGGGTCTGCAGATGTCCGACGTCGACGGCCTGGCGACCTATCCGGAACTGCCCGCGACGGGGCACGCGGAGGTTGACGGCATCTCCGTCGTGTCCGTCAACTGCATGATGGCCATGCTGAAGCTGCCCAATCTGACCTGGCACATCCAGGTGGGAACGACCAACATCGGCGGCGCAGTGCAGCAGGCGGTGAATGCCTTGCTCGCCGGCGTGTGCAAATACGCGGTGGTGTGGCGGGCGATGCACAATCCTCGCGGCACATATCAGAACCTGCCAGGAGCCTATGCGACCGGCGCCACACAATTCACCGCACCCTACGGCTTCGGTGGTCCGGGGCAGGGCATGGCGGTCGCCTACACCCGCTGGCTCGAGCGGAATAACCAGAGCCGCGAGAAGATGGCGACGCTCGCGGTGACGCAGCGCAAGCACACGCAGCACAATCCGCACGCGTATTTCTACGGCACCCCGCTGACACGCGAGGACTACTTCGCGTCACGGATGGTCGCCTATCCATTCTGCTTGTTCGATTGCGACATTCCGGTCCAGGGCGCGGTCGCCATCGTGCTGACGACGGCGGATCGGGCGCGGGACTTGAAGCCGAAGCCGGCGTATCTGGCGGGCTACGGTCAGCGGCTGCACTTCGAGGTGGCGGGGCGGATCGGCAGTCTCAGCAGCTACATGGAGGGAGGCAGCAGTTCCGCCAAGCTGACCTGGGAGCGTTCCGGCTTCAGTCCGAAGGATGTAGACGTGGCGCAGATCTACGACGGGTTCTCGGCATCGGTGATCTACGGGCTGGAATCCTACGGGTTCTGCAAGGAAGGCGAGGCGCTTGATTTCATCCAGGACGGCCGGATCGAGCTTGACGGCGACCTGCCGCTCAACACGTTCGGCGGCAGCCTCGGCACCGGACGCATCCACGGGCTTTGGCACATCATCGAGGGCGCGCTCCAGGCGTCGGGGCGGGCAGGGTCGCGGCAGGTGAAGGACGCCAACGTGTCGTTCGTCGGGGCGAGCGCGCCGATTGTGACCGGAACGACGTTCATTTTCGTGGGGGAACCATACTGAGGGCTGGGAGCGACGTCAGCATATAGCAGACCGTGAGGCCGGTCGTGCCGGATTAATTCGAGGGGCTTACAACAATCGTAGGTCGTCCAGCCGCCCTTTATCCCATCCGCACTGCTTTCGTCTCGACCAGCCGCTCCATCTCTGCCTCCCCGTAACCGACTTCGCGCAGCACCTCCCGCGTGTGCTCGCCCAGCCCCGGCGCCAGCCGATGCACACCCGCGGGACTGCCGGAAAACCGCGCCGGCGGCCGGGCTTGGCGAATCTTCCCCTCGCTCGGATGATCCAACTCCTGAAACAACCCGACAGCCTTCAGATGCGGCTGCTCCATCACCTCGCTCAACTTCGCAAATCCCGTGTGCGGCACGTCGATCCGCAGCAGCAGTTCCTCCCATTCGGCCGTCGTCCGGTTCGGCGCGATGTCGCGCATGCGGTCATAGATCCGGTCGATATTCCGTGCACGCGCAACCGGGTCGCGCACGGAGAATTCCTCGATGCATTCCGGATGGCCCACAGCTTCAAAGAACGCGCACCAGTTCGCTCCCGAGTAGGGCAGCATGGTCAGCCATCCGTCCTTGGTCCGCACCGGCCGCCGCGCCTTCATACGCTTGTAGCCCGACGGCCCGATCGACGGCACGAACGCCATCCCGCCGAACATCTCGATGCTGTTGAATGCGGCCAGCGTTTCCAGCATCGGCACCTCCACCATCTGGCCCTTGCCGGTGCGTTCGCGATGCAGCAGTGCGGCCGTGACGGCGGAGGTCAGCGCCATGCCGCAGATCTTGTCGCCGATCAGGCTGGGAACGAAGGCGGGTTCCTCGTCGGTGCCCATGGCGGATGCGAAACCGGACGCCGCCTGGATGATCTCGTCGAAAGCCGGGCGGGCGCGCCAGGGTCCGTCCTGGCCAAAACCGGTGGCCACCGCGTAGACGAGCTTCCGATTGAGCGCCGCACAGGTCTCGAAGCTGAAACCAAGGCGGGACAGCCCGGCGGGGCGGATGTTGCTGACCAGCGCGTCCACGGTTGGGATCAGCCGGCGAAGTACGGTCTTGCCGTCGGGATGCTTCAGGTCCAGCGCGATGCTGCGTTTGTTCCGGTTTGCCGCCATGAACTGGCCGCTCATGCCGCGGTTGCGGAACTGGCCGGAGGTGCGCCAGGTGTCGCCGGTCAGGCTCTCCACCTTGATGATCTCAGCGCCCCAGTCGCCGAGGGTCTGCGTGCCGAACGGGCCAAACAGCACCGTGGTCAGATCGAGGATGCGGAAGCCCTTGAGAGGGCCGGTCGGTTCGGTCATCGGGGTTCGGTCCCTGGTCGGTCTTGTACCAGGATAGGAGGGAGTAGCGCAGCCCGGCAAAGCGCCTTGTTACGCCAGCATGCTTTCCCGCGCGTCCCTGTCGGCGACCAGGAACCACCCCTGGCGCCGAAGCATCTGCGCCGCGTCCTCCGGCGTATGCAGATCGGTCGGGATCAGCACCCATTTCGGATAGTCGTGCTTGCCCGCCAGATAACCCTGCACGACATCGAAGATATATTTGCCGATGTCAGCCCTCACCTCAACCGACGCGTTCGCCTCCCCCTTCAGCATGGCGCGATAGATACCGGGCACGCCATCCGCTGAGATAGTCAGCACAGTCTTTCCGGGATGCAGGCCGGCAGACTTCATTACCTCGATCGCTCCCAACATCATGTCGTCGTTGTGCGCCCAGATCGCGCAGACATCTTTCAACCCATCGGTGGAATGAATGAACTCTGCCATGACGCGCCGGCCGCCTGCCTCGGTGAAATCGCCACTCTGCGAGCGGATGATCGGCATGTCCGGAAATTGCGCGATGACCGTTGCGAAGCCCGCCTTACGTCCGATGGTCGGGGCCGCGCCGATGGTGCCCTGAAGCTCGACAATGGAACAACGTCCGCGACTTGCCTGAGCCAACCACGATCCGGCCAGCCGGCCCTCCAGGTTGGTGTCATTGCCGATGCGCGCAACGAACAGCGACGTCTCGGCGTCAACCGATCGATCGGCGATGAATACGGGGACGTTCGCGGCCCGCGCCTCCTTCAACACCGGCGTCCATCCGGTGACGACCACCGGCGCGATGATGATCGCATCGACGCGTTCCGCGATGAAGCGCCGCACAGCGGCAAATTGCCGCTCGATATTGCCCTGAGCATCCATAGCCGAGGGCGTGGAGACGAACGCCCAGGCGGAACTTCTGCGTGCGCACGGCTGCCCCGAGGCTCAGGGCTATCTCTATAGCCGTCCGGTCACGGCCGAGGCGTTCGAAGCGCTATTGCTCGAAGGCCCTCTCGCTGCTGTCGAGCCGCATGCCTGGCGCACGGTGGCCACCGCTTAGTTGGCTACGGATGCCGGCTCCGCGCAATGGCGGGGATCTTTTTGCGGCTCGATTGGCTGACAGGTCCATTGTGGCTAGTTTAGCCGATCTCGTGCGCGACACGCCCAGGAAATTCGACGAAAGCGCTGGACTGCGAATGCAATGACGGTCGGTGGAAACGATGAGTGAGAACGCATTCCGGGCGTCGGGCTACTCTTGGCGCCTCTATTGCGGCAGGCAGGTCATCGAGCAAGGCCTGCCGCAGGCCGTGGATCGGGCGGACGCAGAGCGGGCATTTGTGGTCTGCTCTCGTTCCGTCAATCGACGCACCGATATCGTCCGGCGTATCGCAGAGGCGCTCGGCGACGGGTACGCCGGCGTCTTCGACGGCATCGAGAAAGACTCCACCTACGTCTCGGTACGCGCCGCCACCACGGCTGCCAGAGACGCCGGGGCCGATCTGCTGATCGCAGTCGGTGGCGGCAGCGTCATCGTCGCGACGCGCGCCGTGGCGATCTTCATGGCGGAACCGGGTGACCCATTCCGGATCATGACGCAATATCCAGAAGGCAAGCCGGCATACAGCCCGCGGCTGCTCGCTCCGAAACCTCCGATCATCAATGTTCCGACAACACCGACCAGCGCCATGAATCGCGCAGGCACGGGCCTGAAGAACCCGGACCTCGACCACCGCATGGAGTATTTCGATCCCAAGACTCGACCGCAGGCGATATTCCTCGATGAGGACGCACTGCTCGGCGCGCCGCCGGACCTGATCCGATCCACCGCCACGACGGTATTCGCCGGTCTGGTCGGTGCGATGGGGCAGACCGACATCAATCCGTTGGCGGAAGGTGATAGGAACCACGCATTCCGGTTGGCGCATGGCGCCTATCCGCGTCTGGTCGATGAATTGGACAATCCGTCGTTGCGCACCGATCTCTGCATCGCGGCCGTCCTGATGAATCGTGCCGAGGACGATGGGGCCCGCCGGATCCGGGACGGCGCCTTCTCGGGCAACTACGCGGTATCGACGGCATTGCATGTGCGCTATCCGCATGTCGGACAGGGCGAGTCGACCTCGGTCGTCCACGCCGCGAAAATGAGGCTCTCGACGGCAATCGATGCGCAATCGGCGCGCCAGGTCGCGGAGGCACTTCAGGTCTGGCGCGCCGGGATGGACGTGCGATCGGCCGTGTGCGCCGTGGCCGACACGCTGGAGGCGCTCTATACCCGTGTCGGGGTGCCGACGCAGTTGCGCCAACTCGATATCCCACGCGAGGACCTACGCAACATCGCCCGCGAAACGGTGAAGAACTTCAACGCCAACGCGGGCCGGCGTTCTCCGGCGGATCAGATCGAGGACGCAATGCGGCTGCTCGAGGCCGCATACTGAAGCGACGCCGGATCCCTTGCTTCAATGCCGAAAGGCCGGCATGACCTGCTCGCCGAAACGGCGCATTGAAAGCAGGTTCTGCTCGTGGCTCATGTCACCGAACCCAGTCTGGCACAGCAAATGCTGCACCCCCACTTCGCGCAGTTCCGCGACCTGCTCGCGAACCCGCGCCGGCGAACCGAACAGCGAACCGCTCGCCAGAACAAACGCAAGCGCCTCGGCATCGCCGACCGCGGGGTCGGTCCACGGGTTCAGCATGACGGGATCAATGTGGAAATCGGCAGGATTGTACTCGTGACGCACGTGCATCATATGCGCGCGTTCGCAGCAGCAACGTCGCGAGCTCGTCTTCCGCCTGCGCATCGGATTCCGCGACATAGACGTTGCGCCACAATGCGGCCTGACCCAGCAGTCGATCGCGCATTGGCTGGCCGTGACCGCCCTCCGCGATCCCCGCCTCATAGAGTTCCCATCGTTCCTTGATGCGCTCAAGCGGAAGGCGGGCAGTGAGGATTGGAATTCCGCGGCGGCCGCACTCCATGAACGAGGCCGACGAGATGACGCTGCGCCAGATCGGCGGCCCTGGTTGCTGCACGGGTCTCGGTCGAAGTTCCGGGACGCGCAGATTGAAATACTTCCCCCGGTAAACCAAAGGTGTTTCGCGCCAGGCACGTTCAAGCACCTCGATTGCTTCCGTCATGCGTGCGCGACTGTCATCGCTGCGCAGACCATGGCCGACGAATTCGTATTCGTTGTAAACCGTGCCCTTTCCGATGCCGACATCGATCCGGCCCTTGCTTAGGTTATCGAGCAGCGCGAGTTGCACCGCGAGGCGGACCGGGTGGTGGAACGGCATTTGAATGACGGCGAACCCGATGCGAATCCGTGTCGTTCGCATTGTCAGGGCCGATGCGAACAGCAAGGCATCGTTGTAGACGCTTTCCCCGGTGAAATAATGCTCGGTCAACCACACGTCGTTGAACCCCAACGACTCGGCGTTACAGACCTGCTCGATCTGCTGGTCGATGCGGACGGCGTCCTCGTCTGGCGATGGTGACAATGCCAGGGTGAGCCAACCAAACTTCATCGCCGGGCTCCTGTTCTTGAATCCGGCAACGTGCCGGCAAGCGGTGGCATGATCAAGGAGTGACCAATCCTCCTGCTTCGCCGGTGAGGGCGTGTATCGCGCCGCATCTTCACCGGCTGAATTGCGGCGGCCCCGCATCGCCATAGGCCGCGAGTTCCGCCAGAAGGCTTGCCAGACTATACGATGGTTGGTAACCCAACCATCGTACCGCCTCGGTAATATCCAATCGGTTCGGCTTCGCGGCCGGATCAAGTCCGTAAGACAGCGCAAGATCGTAATACTCCGGATAGTGCTTCCGGAATGTGGAACCCGCACCATCGGCATCCCACCGATCAAGATCGGCGTCCGTGTATTCATAGGCGCCATCTAGCGTCAGTACGACGTGCTCGCCGAGTTGCCGCCGGAATATCAGATCGACGCTCAGCACGACCGCTGAAGCAACATCATCGATATGGACCGCGCCACGCCAGAACCATTGCGCCCACTCACTGTATTTCGTGTAAGCTCGACGGTTCCAATGCGGAATGAAACCACGCGGTCGGAGGGTGATCACATGCATCTTTCTGTACTTGACATAATCCTCGGCAATCCGCTCGGCCAGAATCTTGCTGCGCCCGTACAGCGTATCCGCACTGCGAACACTGGTCGTGGATATGTAGATGAGCTTGTCGATACCGAGAGTCGACGCGGCCTCGAAGACCTCGAACGTGCCACGCACATTCAGGTCGAAGAAATCGAAGGCATCCTTTTCGTCACGAGCTTCGTGGATGCCGTGCCAGGCGGCTATGTGAATGATGCAATCGCAGCCGCGCAGGTATTGCGGCAAGTTTGCCCGATCCAGAACAGACCCCTCGATAAAAGCTGCATCAGACTGCAAACCACAAGGTGCACGAACATCCAGAATGACCGGTGTATCGCCTCGGTCAAGCAATCTGGGTACCAGGGCTTGGCCGAGATCCCCCGACCCTCCTGTCAGAAGGATCCTCACTGTCTGCCCTCCTGTCTATCTTACCTGACGCACATCGTATCCGGTACCTTGGAACAGGTAGGTTTCGACGATCCGGAACCGCCGCCTGGACTCCACTGGTCGCGCATCGAGGGTGTCCTGGTTCGCGCCGCTGATGTGCGCACGAGATCGACAGGGCCGCACGGCCGTCGCAGAATGTGCCACGAACCAATCCTGGGAGGGAAACAGGAAATGCCGGACATGCCAACCTTTGGTCGTTACGCCGAACTCCCCTATGAGCAAATGACTCCGGAGCAGCAGGAGGGCTATCGTGCGATGATCGAAAGTCGCGGCGGGTTGCCCGGGCCGAGCAAGATCTGGGTGCACAATCCGAAGCTGGCCAAAGTCGCGGGCCCATTCGGCGCCCATTTCCATGCGGGCAGTTACTCGCTCACCGAGCGCGAGCGCGAGATCGCCGTCTGCGTCATCACCAGCAGATTTCATTCCGCCTATCCGACCAGCGCGCACGAGCGCCGCGGCAAGGAAGTCGGGCTGCCGGCCGACAAGGTCGAGGCAATCATCGCTGGTCTGCAGACCTCATTTGCGGACGCGCGCGAGCAGGTCGTCTACGAAATGGCGATGGCGCTTGCCAATGCGCGCTGGGTCCCGCGGGGTCTCTACGATCGTGCTGTCAAGGCACTCGACCACGTCGGCATCACCGATGTGATCACCTTGATGGGCCATTACAGCAGTGTTGCGATGACCCTGGCGTTTTACGACGTGCCGGCCGGGGCGACCGGCATGGCACGCTGATAGGGGCGGTGTCCGACGTGTGCTTGAGGGACCAATGATCAGGACGAGCGTCTGCGAAACCGATCACGCCATGGCCACCCGCCTGTCCATCCGCGCATTCCTGCCTACGCCGGTCCCGCGCCCCGTTATCGAGGCGATCCTGGATGTCGCCGCCCGAGCGCCGAGCGGCACCAATATGCAACCCTGGCGCGGTCATGTGCTGATCGGGCCCGAAAAGAACGCACTGTGCGACGCCGTCTGTGCCGCCTTCGACGCGGCAGACCCGATCCATAAGCGAGAAGTCAAATACTATCCCGATGGATTCTTCGAGCCCTATCTGTCCCGACGCCGCAAGGTTGGATGGGACCTATATGGGCTGCTGGGAATCGAGCGGGGCGATGCGGCAAGGATGAGGGCGCAGCACCGGCGCAATTTTCGCTTCTTCGACGCGCCGGTGGGCATGATCTTCACCATTCACCGCAAGTTGGAAACCGGATCCTGGCTCGACTACGGCATGTTCCTCCAGAACATAATGACGGCTGCACGCGCCCGCGGTCTGGATACCTGCGCCCAGGCCGCATGGTCGCAGTATCATCGGGTCATCCGATCCACCTTGGGCGTGCCGGACGAGGAGATCGTCGTGTGCGGTATGGCCCTGGGCTATGCCGATCGGGACGCACCGGTGAATGCAATGAGGACCGAACGCACGGCCGCACGGGATTTCATGTCGTTCCGCGGATTTCCGGAATGAGAAGGGCGCCTCGATGGTCTGGACGCGCGATCCGAAGCGCAGTGGCGTGTGATCTTTCCCGTCAGCATGCGATCGCCGTGGCGGATCATGATGGCATATAGGTTCCACCATTGGCGTGAAGTGTCTGACCAGTCATGTACGCCGACTTGTCGGACGCCAGAAACACTGCGATTGCGGCGATCTCCTCGGGCTGTCCCATCCGCCCGAGCGGGATCCGCCGCGCCCGTTCGAGCAATTCGTCCTCGCTATGGCCATAACGCGGTTGCGCAGTGTCGGTCAGGCCGGGCGCTATGGCGTTTACCCGAATGCTGTGGGACGCCAACTCAAGCGCCATTGCGCGGGTGAGCGAAACAATCCCTCCTTTGCTCGCAGCGTAGTGCGCGCCGTTCGGCGATAACCCGGTAACCGCCTGAGATGCCAAGCTGATGATCACACCGGATCGGCCGGCCGCCACCATGGCACGCGCTGCCGCCTGGGAGCAGAAACACGTGCCTTTCAGATTGACCCCGATCACGAAATCCCAATCTTGCTCGGTCATCTGCAAGAAGGGCACGCGCGGGAACACACCGGCGTTGTTGACCAAGATATCCATTCGGCCCAACTGCATCATCGTTGCTGTCACCATCGCGGTGGACGCGGCGACGCTGGCCACGTCGCCCTGGATCAGCACAGCGCGACGGCCCATTTTGCGAACCCCCGCGGCTACGCTCTCAGCCGCCACCGCATCGTCCAGGTAATTGATCGCCACGTCCGCGCCCACCCTTGCCAAGGCGATGGCGATAGCGCTGCCAATGCCCTGCTGTGCGCCCGTGACAAGAGCCACTCTTCCGTCCAGGTCCATGTCCATTCAGATAATCCTACCCACGATCGGCAAGTATCCTCTCACGGCCCCCGTCGCCTCATTCCGCCCCGCCCACTCCGTTTGCTCGGATCGTACCCGCCACCGCCGGGGCCCATCGGCTCCGGCGTCCGGTCGCGTTTGCCGCGGGGCGCGGCGCCAGAGCGAAGGGACGCACTGGCCGCGGGCGGGGGCTCCAGCCCGAGGTCCAGCGCCTCCAGCCGACGGATCTCGTCGCGCAGCCGTGCCGCCTCCTCGAATTCCAGATCGGCCGCCGCGCCGCGCATGCGTTTCTCCAATTCGGCAATCGCCGACTTCAAATCCTTGCCGACAAATTCGGAAATGCCCGCGTCCTTCACCGGCGCGACCGTCACATAGTCCTGCTCGAACACGCTTTCCAGCACCTTGCCGATCTGCCGCCTGATCGAGACCGGCGTGATACCGTGCGCCTCGTTCCAGGCACGCTGCTTGTTGCGGCGGCGATCGGTCTCTTCGATGGCCTGGCGCAGGCTGTTGGTCAGCGTGTCGGCATACAGGATCACGCGCCCGTCGATGTTGCGCGCCGCCCGCCCGATCGTTTGGATCAGCGAGGTCTGCGACCGCAGGAACCCCTCCTTGTCGGCATCCAGGATCGCCACCAGCGCGCATTCCGGAATGTCCAGCCCCTCCCGCAGCAGGTTGATCCCCACCAGCACATCGAACACGCCAAGCCGCAGATCGCGGATGATCTCGATCCGCTCCAGCGTATCGATGTCGGAATGCAGGTAGCGCACCTTCACGCCGTGCTCGGTCAAGTAGTCGGTGAGATCCTCGGCCATACGCTTGGTCAGCGTGGTGACCAGCACGCGCGCGCCCTGCGCCGCCATTGTGCGGCACTCGGCGAGCAGGTCGTCCACCTGATGCTCCACCGGACGCACCTCCGTCACCGGATCGATCAGCCCGGTCGGACGGATCACCTGTTCGGCGAACACCCCGGCGGTGCGCTCCATCTCCCACGGGCCCGGTGTCGCCGAGACAAACATAGTCTGCGGCCGATAGGTCTCCCACTCCTCGAACTTCAGCGGCCGGTTGTCCACACAGGACGGCAGCCGGAAGCCAAACTCCGCCAGCACCGACTTGCGATTGAAATCGCCGCGATACATGCCGCCCAACTGCGGCACCGTCACGTGGCTTTCATCAACGATCAGCAGCGCGTTCTCCGGCAGATATTCGAACAGCGTGGGCGGCGGTTCGCCCGGATTGCGGCCAGTCAGATAGCGGGAATAGTTCTCGATCCCTTTGCAGGAGCCGGTGGTCTCCATCATCTCGATGTCGAATGTCGTGCGCTGCTGCAGCCGTTCCACCTCCAGCAGCTTTCCTTCCGCGGTCAGCTTTTCCAACTGCTCCTTCAGCTCCACCTTGATATCGCGGATAGCCTGGGTCAGCGTCGGCCGAGGCGTGACGTAGTGGCTGTTGGCGTAAACGGTGATCTCGTTCAGCGCGGCGGTCTTCTCCCCCGTCAGCGGATCGAATTCATGAATCGCCTCCACCTCGTCGCCGAACAGCGTGACGCGCCAGGCGCGGTCTTCGTAATGGCTGGGGTAGATGTCCACGCTGTCGCCGCGCAAACGGAACGCACCGCGCTGGAAGGCGCTGTCGTTGCGGCGGTATTGCAAGTCGACCAGCGCCTTCGCCAGCGCATCGCGGTCGATCCGCCCGCCAGTCTCGAGCTTCACCACCATCTTCGCATAGGTCTCGACCGAGCCGATGCCGTAGATGCAGGAGACGGACGCGACGATCACCACGTCGTTGCGCTCCAGCAGTGCCTGGGTCGCGGCGTGGCGCATGCGATCAATCTGTTCGTTGATCTGCGCGTCCTTCTCGATGTAGGTGTCGGTGCGCGGGACGTAGGCTTCCGGCTGGTAGTAGTCATAGTACGAAACGAAATACTCCACGGCGTTATCGGGGAAGAAGCCCTTCATTTCGCCGTAGAGCTGCGCCGCCAGCGTCTTGTTCGGCGCCAGGATAAGGGTGGGCTTCTGCACCGCCTCGATCACCTTGGCCATGGTGAAGGTCTTGCCCGAGCCCGTGACGCCGAGCAGCACCTGATCACGGTCTTCGGCGCGCACGCCGGCCGCCAGTTCCGCGATGGCGGTCGGCTGGTCGCCGTTCGGCTCATATTCCGACACCACCTTGAACCGGCGTGTCAGCGGCTTGGCCGGCTGTTTCTCCGGGATGAACAGGACGGGCGGCGAGGGACGAATCAGCGTCTGGGACATGTGTTGGATTCCTTGGGGGATTCCTTGCCGCGATTATGGCGCAGGGGCTGCCATGCATCAGGATGGGGTGTGTTGAGGCGCAGTTCCAGGCTTGGGCATCCGTGCGGACCGGGCACTGGGCATTTCGTTCTGTATCTGGAGCGTTCGATGTGCTACATTACGGTTCGTGTTGCAGTTCGCCACACGTTGCGGACTGGCGAAGGATACCATGCGCCTTCTCGACTTACCGGCGGGCGACATCGCCTATTTCTCATTGCGACTGGTGCTGAGCATCCTTGCCGCCGCCGCCGCGGCCGCGAGTCTTCGCTACGCACTGGAAGTCCGCCGCGACCGTCAGGAATGGCGGCTGGCCGCAGGTGGCTGCGTGCTGTTGATCGCGGTCGGTATTCTGTCTGCTTACGACGCAATCGATAATGTCCTGCTACGGCCGCACGATCCGCTGACACTGTCGAGCTGGCTCTGGTTTCTTTTGTTCGATCTGCCGTCGCCGATCTGGGCGCTTCTGGCGATCGCGGCGTGGCGCGAGCGCGACCGGGCAGTGGCAGACCTTTCACGGCAGAGTGTTACCGACCAGCTGACCGGCGCATTGAACCGGCGCGGCTTCCTGAGCCGTGCCGTGCCCTCGATCGCGCAGGCACGGCGATCCGGCGTGCCGACGGCCCTGATCATGTTCGACATCGACCATTTCAAGGCGATCAATGATGATTATGGTCATGCGGCGGGGGACGATGTGTTGTGCGGCCTGGTGACGGTACTGTCGGCGGCGCTGCGTCCCGGCGACCTGCTGGGGCGGCTCGGCGGAGAGGAGTTCGCGGTGTTCCTGCACGAAAGCACCGGCACCGCCGCGGTCTCGATTGCGGAGCGGTTGTGCGACCAGGTGCGGAGCGGGGTGGTGCACCCCGCCGGAACGGGCGGCGCGGTGACCGTGAGTGGTGGCGTCGCACCAGTGCCGGAGCATTTCGAGCCGGAGGCGGCGCTCTCGCTTGCGCTGTCGGAGGCGGACGAAGCGCTGTATGCCGCCAAGCGTGGCGGCCGCGACCGGATCGTAACAGCGCCGACCGCGATCGCGGCTGCTGGTTCACTGATCGGCGCGTATATGACGGAAGGGGCCGGCTAGGCGGCACGCGGCGATGCATCGGATACCCGAAGCACCATTTGGGTTCCGTGCCCTGGCACGTTGTCGGCAATTTGCTGTCCGGTCATAACTCCGCCGCGATCGGTGAGCACACTCAAGGACTATTGGAGCTTGCAAGACTTATTGGAGCTTGCCGTCATGCGTTCCATTCGATTTCTGCCACGCTACATTCTGGCCGCGACTGCCGTCGCGCTCCTCGGTGTTGCCCTCTCGACGTCGGCCGCCCGTGCTGACTGGCACGGTGGTGGCGGGGGGTGGCATGGAGGAGCCGGAGGCTGGCATGGCGGTGGCGGAGCCTGGAATAGCGGTGGCTGGCATGGCGGAGCCGGCTGGCACGGCAACGGTTGGGGTTGGCACGGCGGGACCTGGGGATGCTGCTGGCGCGGCGGGGTTTTCATCGGCGCGGTGCCGCCCGTCTTCATCCCGCCGCCGATCTACTATCCGCCGCCCGTATATTATCCACCCCCTCCATACTACCCGCCCTATGGATATGCCGCGCCCGGTTGGTGAGGCTCAATTGATCGGTTGAGAAATCCGCGCCCGCTTCGCTTCGTCCAGTGGTTGACCGTCAGTTGCTGCCGCCGCCCGCCTCGTTAGGTGGGAACAGCCAGACGCCCTGGCTTTGCGCAGCGACGTAAGCGTGGACCGCCTGGCCGTTTGCCGCGGTCACTGACGACGGGCTGTTCCGCACGGCGGTCGGCGCACCTGCGTAGACGGAACCCGGAGCGATGTAGCCCGGATAAGCGTAGCTCCCGACGGCTCCCCCGGCGGCATATTGTTGCCCGAAGTCGTTCTACCGTTTCCGGGAAGCGGACCTCTCGCCGGCCGAGACGCTACGTCGTCCGGAATGTCATCACGGGCGGCCGGAGGCCCTGGAACCGTTCACCACGACTTCCAACGTTTCGTCCAGCCCGATCGGGCGGAACCTTATTGGTTAACGATGTTCGTGGGCCGGATCGGACACCACGAGCAGGTTCCGGTGATTCGGGCCGAGACGCTATGTCGTCCGAACTCGCTGTAGGCCGCAATGGTCGCCCGAACGGCGGCACCGTCAAACGAAAGGCCGGGGCTTGGAGCCATCACCAGTCATCCAACGAAAGCTTGGCGGACCCGACACGATTCGAACGTGCGACCTTCGCCTTCGGAGGGCGACGCTCTATCCAGCTGAGCTACGGGTCCAGCCCATGCACCCATAGCCCGAAACGGCGCTGAACAAAAGACGGGCCGGAGACAACAGCCACAGAATGTGCTGATGGCATCGCGACGGCAAGGTGTCGCTGCATCCCCCCGTGCGTCAATGCTGCCTGGCAAGCCATGCAGCCGCGGCTCGGTCGGCGCCGGATGGCAACGGCGCATCGGGATTCCGAATCCAGGCCAGGATGTCGTCGATCGGCGTGACCCGCTCGTGGTCTCGCAGCAAGAGATGGTAACCCGCCGGATAGAACGCCCGTACCGGTTCCGCCGGCAGCTCGCGCCAGGTGGCCGCCGTCGCGCGGTCCGGGATCAGCTCGTCCTTGCCGCCGTATAGGAATAGCGCGGGTGCCTGAAATTGCGGCGCGACGGCCAGGGCGGCGTCCATCAGATCAACCAGTCCCTTGATCGTGTCGAATCGCGTCCCGTGGATCGTCAACGGGTCCTGCGACAGACGCCGGATCGCCTCCTTGTTGTCGCTGGCGGTCACCCGGGCGACGCTTCCGGTCACCGTCAGTCCCGGCATGAGGTTGGAGGCAAGCCACAGTCCGGTACGCAGGAACACGTTCATCTCCGCCCGGCCCCAGACCGCCGGGGCGACCAGCACGTAGCCGTCCACCTTTGGCGGATGGGCGCTCGTGGCCAGTTGCATCAGCACCGCCGCGCCCATGCTCTCGCCCATCAGGATCAACCTGGCGCGCGGATAGCGTTGGCGCAGCAGCACCGCCATCTCGCGCGCATCATCGACCAGCGCCTGAGTACCTGGCCAGAAGCCGCGCACTGACGTATCGCCGAAGCCGCGCTGATCGGGGGAGAACACGGCGATCCCGTGTTCGGCGAATGCAGGTCCGGGATATTCCCAGGCATCGCGGCTGTCGTTCATGCCGTGCAGCGCCAGCATCACCGCCCAAGGGGAACTGGCTGGGGAATTTCCCTGGGCGTCGTCCGGCAGCCATGTCCGGTAGGGCAGCCGCATGCCGTCGGGCATGACGAAAGCGCCTGCGGTCTCCTTCGGCGGCACAATAGCAGCGCCCGGCGGCGCCAACTGCGCAGTGCAGCCGCCCACCGCGAGCACGACGGCCAGCAGCACCGTCAGCAGACGTGAGCGCATGAGGCGGTGGGTTGAAAGCATGGGCCGCATCGCTATCATACGCGACTTCCCCGCCATAGAGGACACCAGGGACCAAGATGGACGGCACCGCCGCCAGCCGGACGCCCACCGAGACCATCCGTGTCGACGAACCGATCGTCGCCTGCGACGGTGGACCTGAAGTGGAAGCGGGGCGCGCACTTGGGCACCCGCGCGTGTTCCTCCGCATCGAGGACCACTCCGTGATGTGCCCGTATTGCTCGATACTCTACGTGCTGAATGAAGGAGCGGGTCACGACACCGGGCACTGACACCGAGGTCCTGGACAAGCGCGAGGACGCACCTTCGCCGGACCGGCCACTGCACCTGATCCTGATCGACGGGTCGGGCTTCATCTTCCGCGCCTATCACGCCCTGCCGCCGATGACTCGGCCGGACGGCACCCCGGTCAACGCCGTGTTCGGCTTCAGCAATATGCTGGCAAAGCTGTTGCGCGAGCATGTTGGGACGCATATCGCGGTGATCTTCGATGCCGGCCGCGTGACGTTCCGCAACCGGCTCTATCAGGACTACAAGGCGCACCGCCCACAGGCGCCCGACGACCTGATCCCCCAATTCGCCCTCGTGCGCGAGGCAACCGAGGCGTTTGGCGTTCCGTCGATCGAACTTGACGACTGGGAGGCCGACGACCTGATCGCGGCCTATGCCCAGGCCGCTTCCGGGTCCGGCGGGCAGGTGACGATCGTGTCCTCCGACAAGGACCTGATGCAGTTGATCCGTCCGGGCGTGGAGATGCTGGATCCGATCAAGCAGAAGCCGATCGGCCCGGCCGAGGTGATGGAGAAGTTCGGCGTCACGCCGGACAAGATGATCGACGTGCAGGCGCTGATCGGCGATCCGACCGACAACGTACCAGGGGTGCCTGGCATCGGGCCGAAGGGCGCCGCGCAGCTGATCAACGAGTTTGGCGATTTGGAGAGCGTGCTGGCCGCCGCGCCGGCCATGAAGCCGTCGAAGCGGCGCGACAACCTGATCGAGCATGCCGCAAAGGCCCGCGTATCGCGCGAGCTGGTCACGCTGCGGCTGGATACGCCGATGCCGACACCGGTCGATCAGCTGCAAGCAAGGCCGTACGACAACGCGGCACTCGCTGGTTGGCTGAAGAAACAGGGGTTCCGCAGCATCGCCACACGACTTGGTCTGGATGGCGAGATGCCTGCTGCACCGATCGCCACCACGACTGTCGAAGCCGCTCCTCGTCGCGGGCAGGCGGCGCTGCCGTTGCCCGAGGCCGAGAGGCCCGCGCTGGCGGACGTGGCCTCCGGATTCGGTCCGTATGTGACCATCACCACTGAAGCCGCCCTGGTTGAATTCCTGGCGGAGACGGCGACCTGCGGGTTCCTCGCCATCGACACCGAGACCGACGGGCTTGACCCAATGCGGGCGCCGCTGGTCGGGCTTTCGCTTGCGGTCGCGCTCGGCCGGGCTGCCTACATGCCGTTGCGCCACGAGGGGCTGGCCGAACAGGTGTCGCTGGCTGCGGCGATCGTGGCACTCGGGCCGGTGCTGAGCGATCCGGCGGTCCTGAAGATCTATCAGAACGCCAAGTTCGACATGCTGGTGATGGAACGCGCGGGCTTCCCGCGTGCCGCGCCGTTCGACGATACCATGCTGGTCTCGTACGCCCAGGAGGGCGGCATGCACGGCCACGGGCTCGACGAACTGGCGCAGCTGCATCTCGGCCACACGCCGATCAGCTACGATGAGGTCACCGGCACAGGGCGAAACCGCGTTCCGTTCTCTCAGGTGCCGATCGAGCGCGCCGCTTCCTACGCCGCCGAGTACGTCGATGTGGCGCTGCGCGTGTGGCAGGCGCTGCGTCCGCGGCTACGCTTCAACGGCGCGCTCGCACTATATGAGCAACTGGAACGCCGGCTGGTGCCGGTGCTGCTGGAGATGGAGCGCGCCGGCATCAAGGTGGACGCCGACGATCTGCGGCGCATGTCCTTGGACTTCGAACAGCGGATGGGCGTGATCGAGCGTGACATCCATCGTTTGACCGGCCGCGTGTTCAATGTCGGCTCCGCCAAGCAGCTCGGCGAGGTGCTGTTCGACGAGATGAAACTGGGTGGCGGCAAGCGGATGAAGACCGGCGCCTGGGGCACCGATGCGGCGGTTTTGCAGACGCTGGCCGACCAGGGACACGAGTTGCCGGCGCGAATTATGGATTGGCGGCAGCTTCAGAAGCTGAAGTCGACCTATGCAGATGCGCTCCTGGACGAGATCAATCCGGACACCAGGCGCGTGCACACCAGCTACGCGCAAGCAATCGCGTCCACCGGACGGCTGTCGTCCAACGATCCCAATCTGCAGAACATCCCGATCCGCACCGAGGAAGGCAGCCGCATCCGCCACGCCTTCATCGCCGAACCGGGACACCTGCTTGTATCGGCCGATTACTCGCAGATCGAGCTGCGGCTGCTGGCGCATGTGGCTGACATTCCGGCGCTGCGCGAGAGTTTTGCCCGCGGCGAGGACATCCACGCTCGCACCGCATCGGAAGTGTTCGGCATTCCGATGGCGGGGATGGACCCGATGACGCGCCGGCGCGCCAAGGCGATCAATTTCGGCATCATCTACGGCATCAGCGGCTTTGGCCTGGCGCGTCAGCTCGGCATCACACCAGGCGAGGCGCGTACCTACATCGACGCGTACTTTGTCCGCTATCCCGGCATCCGCATCTACATGGAGCGCACCAAGGAGGAGGCGCGGATCAACGGCTATGTGTCGACGCCGTATGGCCGCCGCTGCTGGGTGCCCGGCATCGCCGACAAGAACCCGGCGCGCCGCGGCTATGCGGAGCGCCAGGCGATCAATGCGCCGCTGCAGGGTGGAGCCGCCGACATCATCAAGCGCGCGATGGTGCGACTTCCGAAGGCGTTGCAGCAGGCTGGGTTGCGGGCGCGACTGCTGCTGCAGGTTCACGACGAATTGCTGTTCGAGGCGCCGGAGGCAGAGGTCGCGTCCCTCACCGAATTAGCCAGGCGCGTAATGGAGTGTGCGGCGGTGCTGTCGGTACCGCTGGTGGTGGAGACCGGCAGCGGCCGCACCTGGGCGGATGCGCATTGAGCGGATGTTAGCCGGCGTTTGGTGGATTGGTGGGCTCGAGCTGCATTAGGAATCCCAACCATGACCTATCCCATTCGACAGCCTGAAAATGACGGAGCGTCTGGAGGCGGCATGCTTTCCTCGACCACAGGCTGCCGGCGCCTCCGAGGCACCGGCGGAGGCGCTGATCGGTGCTGATCTGGCGACCAAGACGGACATCGCCGGGGTAGCGCATGGCGGCGAGCAACAACACCAAACGCCACGAAGACAAATCCGCCCAGCTTGACATGAAGCTGCATCCGTAGCGTCGTCCCGCCGATCGCTGCGTTGAGCGTTGGCTGAACACGCACGTCTTGCAAATCTCCGACCGGAAGGCCGTGTGCGATACTGGCACTACGCACGGCCTTGGGGCCGGGGCGTCGCCCGCGCCGGCGGATTGGGCGCACACAACATCACGCTGGTGAGCCCAAAATCTCCATCCCGGAGAACTCGAATGCCGGCCAGTTGCTCTGATCCGGTCCCAAAGCCAGCGGCATAACCGAGACCACCACTGCGGGCGTCCCCAATCGGCCCACGGCGGCCGTGATGTCGAAGCGAAGCTCCGTATCGGGGAACGTTGCGACGCTGTGCTTCCGCCCCATGGCGTGAGCGCCAACGCTGATCCACGACGAGGGATCGCCGGGTCGGGCCAGCATGATCTCCACGGAGAGGGGCCGATCGGTCGGCGTTACATCGGCGATCCGCAAAACGCGGCGCGCAGTGCCTGACGGCAGCCGTAGCGTCGCAACGGCCAATGGCTGTCCCATGTCAACGCGCGCCACGACGCTATCCGCTGGCACAACGCCGTCTCGTAGGACTGCAAGCGAATCATAGACGTAGCCCAGGCGCCTCGTGTCGAGGGTGTCCTTCGCCGCCACGGCAACCACGCTGCCGTCGATCCAGGGGAACAGGAACCGTTCCTGCGCGAACTCCGGCTCGGTCCCCTTACGTGCCGGGTCCTGCCGCCAGCCCTCCCACAGTCGATCCAGGTTGCCGTGATGCGCATAGAACGCCGGATCGGCTGCGGCCGTCGCCAGTTCCGTCATGTCGCCGAGCGTCCCGTCTATCGCCTCACCGCCAACGTAGTTGTGGATCGCATTGTGCGGGATGGTCTCCATCCGGCTGCGGCCGTGCCACCCGCCGCTATTAGGCTTGGCAATGCCGCCAAAGCTCTCCGGGATCTCTTCCTGCATGCGCGCCACGAATGAGTTGGCGCCAAGCGCCGCCACACCCAGGCGTGCAAACGCGTCGTCGTGCAGCAGGTGGTCCACTTCGACCGGGCGAAGATCGCGATCCGCGGTATGCCGCACCGCCTGGGCCAGAGGACTGCCTGGCCGTGTGAATGCCGCAGGAATGCGGCGATCGGCGCTCCAGTTCCAATACGGCAGCGACAGCATGGGGTCGCCCGAGAGTGCACGCAGCTTCCATTCGGTCACTGCCAGGAAGGCGCGGTGCCAGGGCAGAAACAACCAGCAGCCATGTACCTGCGCGGGATCTGAATTCGACACCGCGGCGCACACCTGCGTATGGGCGCGTACGTGGACGCGCCAACCCTTGGGGTCGTCCGGATCGGTCTTTGAACGGCGCTGCATCTCGCCGATCGCGTCCTCCAGGCGAGCCAGGCGCTGCGGCGCGGCGGACAGGCGCGTGATATCCTCGCGGACCGCGACGCGCCCCGCAGGAAGACTGGCGTACAACGGCCCAGCCAACCCGGCCGCGACGGCCCCGCCGGTCACGATCAGTCCGGACAGCACACCGCGCCGGGGGAGGATGCCGTCAAGTTGCAATGGTGTGCCTCGGTTGCCGACCGGCATTCCACAACAACGGTTGATCCGGGTCCACCTGTCACATCGGTGGCGTCAGCCCGCCCTTGCCCACCCCCACACGATCGGCGCTCAGCGTGCCGTCCGCCGCCTTGGCGGTTGTGATGATGACATGGGCGCCGGGCACCAGCATTGCGGGATTGCCTGGCTCGTAGGTGATGATCGGCGCGTCCGCCGGCACCAAGATCTTCTTCTCTCCGCCCTGATAGCTCAGCGTGAGCGTACGGCCCTCGGTGCCTACGACGGCGCCAACCGTACCGTTGGTCATCGTGCTATTTGGCTGCAGGTCGTACGGCCGATGTCCTTCGCCCACGCCGCGCATGCTCGGAGGAAACACCTGGATCTCGATCGCCTGCAGCGAGCCGTCTGGCAGAGGAATGGCAGCCGTGCCGATGTAGCTTCCCGGCTCGATATCGGTGATCTTGGCGGGCGCAATCACTGTGATCGCGGTGTCGGGCCGCATCAGGACGGTCACCTTCCCGCCGTTGCGCGTCGCTACCTGCAATGCATGAGCGTCCGCCTGGTCGATCGTTCCGCGGACGCGCGCCGGAGGGGCTGTCTGCGCCAGCGCGACCGTGCCAAGCAAAGCGCAAATGGCAGCCAGCAAAGCGCGTCGTGGGATCCGCATGATCTGTCGCACCAGGTTGGAGGATGTCGACGACCGGTCCGAGCGGACGGTCTCCTTCCATGATTACGCCAGGCGCACCCGCGCTATTCCAGCTCCGCAGCTTGAATCCGAACCGAAATGGGAGCGATGCTGCGCCCGGCTCACCGCTGTCGGCGAGCCCCAAGACCCGGGAGAGGGAAACAGGTCCATGAGCCCGTCCGGAAGCGCAGCGTCGGTCAGCACCATTACCGGCCCGTTGGAGCAAAGCTATCTGGCTCGCTCTGCCGCATTTCGCGACGCCAGCAATTCCACACGTCTCACCCGGACGCACTGGCACATCGCGATCGCCAACGGGCTGGGCTGGGGCTTCGACGGCATGGACGGCGTGATCTTCGCACTCGCCACGCCGTTGATCATCAAGGATTTCGGTGTCACGCTGCCGGAGTATCGCACCGGGCTGCAGATCGCGTTGCTGGTCGGCATACTTGGGATGTATGTCTGGCCATGGCTGGCTGACCGCTACGGCAGAAGGAACCTGCTGGCCATCAATATCGCACTCTTCTCACTGCTCATGCCGATCGCGGCGGTGACGACAACCTTCGTCGCATTCGTCGTTGTGCGCAGTGCAATCAATTTCGCCCTTAACGGGGAATGGTCGCTCGGCTCGATGCTGGTCGCCGAAACCTGGCCGGCGCATATGCGCGGCCGCGTGATCGGCATCAACCGTGGCACCTGGTGCTTCGGCGCCGCGCTCGCCGGCGTGATTACGACGTTCATCATCGCCGAGTGGGGCTGGCGCATTGCCTGTGTCGTGCCCGCCGTGGTGGCGCTGCTCGCCGTCTACGTGCGCATGGGGCTGCCGGAATCGCCATACTGGGTACGTCTGCAGGACCGCAAGCGCCGGATCAGCGAGGCGCAGGAGGCCGGCCGGCCGTTGCTGTCCGCCGACCAGGCCTGGCTGGATAAGGCGGAAAAACTCCCAGTGCGGCAGCTGTTCCTGCCCGACATGCTGCACAATACCGCGGCCGCGACGTTCATCGCGTGTTGCAGCACCATCATCTACGGCACCGTCGGCGGCTGGATGCCGCTCTATCTCGCGCAGGAGCGTCACTGGTCCACGGCGACCTATGGCACCTTCTACATCTTCTGGGGCCTGACCGGCTTTCTCGGTCTGTTGGCGGCGGGGCTCATCTCGGACCGGTACGGCCGCAAGCCCGCCTTCTACGTCATGCTGATCCAGGGCGCGGTGTTTCTGACGCTCTGGGTGTTCGCCGAAAGCAATACCGCGCTTTGGATCTATGGATTGCTTTGGAGCATCGGTTTCCTCGGCTTTTGGGCGCCGAGCATGACCCTGACGGCGGAAATCTATCCGACGCGAATCCGCGGCGTCGGCAACGGGTTCAGCTGGGCGGTGGCTTGGCTGATCGGCTTCGTGCTGTGGCCCTTTGTGACGATCGGCATCCAGCAGAGCACCGGCTCGTTCGCCAGAGCATTCCTGATTGTGCCGGTGGCAATGCTGCTGATGGGAGTCGGCATCTGGCTTTTCACGCCGGAGCACATGGGCAAGGAGCTCGACGCGATCGCGGTGTAGCGGCGGGTTGAGCGCTTTCCCGGCTTTGGCTAAGACCGGCGCACACAGAGGCTGTGGCGCAACAGCACCGCTTGGCCGATGATGCGTGACATGAGGATTTTGGTCTGGCAGTGGGGGCGTCGTGGGGCGGGCCCGCGCTTTGCGGCGGCGCTGGCGGATGGACTGCGCCTGATCCCAGGCATCGAGGTCGTGCTTTCCCTTTCCACCGGTGCCGAAATTCTGCGCGGGCCGGATCCGCCGGACTGCCAGTTTCCAATGGCAACCTATTCGGGTGTCGTCGGCCTAATCTGCCGATGGCTGCACGCCCCATCTACCGTCGTGCGGCTCATCAGGCGGCTGGCGGCGGTGCGTCCAGACCTCGCGGTCTGCGCGATGCCCGGCCCTCTCGACCTTACTCTGCTCGCCGCTTTGCGATGGATCGGCGTGCCGGCCGTCGTGATCGTGCACGACGCCGATCCGCACCCAGGCGATACGACACCGCTCTTGATGTTCCTTCAGCGACGCTTGATCCGCCATGCCGCCGCCGCGGTTGCGTTAAGCGAACATGTCGCCGCCCGTCTCCGCCAGCAGCACGTCGTGGCCGCGGACAGGCTGTTCGTCATTCCGCATCCGCCGTTTGTGTTCGGCCCGCCGGCGCTGCCGCCACGAGCACATGGCGGGCCATTCAGGATGCTCTGTTTCGGGCGATTGCTGCCCTACAAGGGCCTCGATTTGCTGGCCGGCGCGATGCGCAGGCTCCAAGCGGAGACGGGGTGGGAACTTCATGTCGTTGGCAGTGGACCGGAAAGCGTGGAGCTTGCGGCTTTGCGCGCGCTGCCGGGAGTGACAGTGGAGAACCGTTGGGTGCCGGAGGATGAGATCGGAACCCTTATTGCGTGGTGCGATGTGCTGGTGTTGCCATACCGGGAGGCGAGCCAGAGCGGCGTCGCCCCGGCCGCGATCGCTGCCGGACGCTTCGTGGTGTCTACGCGCGTCGGTGGACTTGTCGAGCAGCTTGATGGCGAACCGCTGGCGCGATTGTGCGAGCCGGACGAAGCCAGCCTCGCTGCCGCCCTGCGTGTCCTGCTCCTTGCGCCTTCTGGCGAGCGGCCCAGTCCGGTGCCGGCGGATCCGCGGCTGGCATGGCGGGACATGGCCGAGCAGTTGCTGGCTCGGACCACGTTCCGCAGCGAGAGCACACCGGTTCCGGCGCTTCGCCAGGAACGCCCGGTCGCGGCCACGGTGAACCAGCGATGACGCAAGCTAGGTCTACGGCCGGATCTTGATCTGGTTTGGCCATGCCTGACACAGGCCGTCTGCTCGGCATTCAGCCAACGGGCGAAGGTCGAGCAGCCCGCGAGACTAGGCCCGTTGTCGTGGTCGTTCGATGTTCGGCAGGAATGCGGTAAGCAGACCGATCAGCGGCAGAAACGAGCAGACGCGATAGACCGTCTCGATGCTTGTCCAGTCGGCGATCTGACCCAATGCTGCGGCGCCCAGCCCGCCGAGACCGAACGAGAACCCGAAGAACATGCCCGCCACCATGCCGACGCGGCCCGGCAGCAGATCCTGCGCATAGACCAGGATCGCGGAGAACGCCGAGGCCAGTATCAGACCGATCATCACGCTCAAAATGCCGGTCCAGAACAGGTTGGCATAGGGCAGCATGAGCGCGAACGGGAAGGCGCCGAGAATTGAGAACCAGATCACCGGCTTGCGCCCGAACCGGTCACCGATAGGGCCGCCTGCGAACGTGCCAGCCGCTACCGCGCCCAAGAACACGAACAGATGGATCTGTGCATCCTGTACGGACAGACCGAACTTATGAATGAGGTAGAACGTGTAGTACGAGCCGAGACTGGACGTGTAGACGTTCTTCGAGAAGAGCAGCGCCACCAGGATGGCGATCGCAAACACTACCCTCCTGCGCGACAGTACGGCATAGGCCGCACCGCGTGCACTGGCACCACGCGGCGCTCGAATTGACGGATGCCGGCTGTACCACAAGCTGACATTCGCCAGCAGCATGATTGCGACCAGTGCGACGGCGGAGAACCAGGCGATGCTGCCCTGGCCACGTGGCACCACGATGAAGGCCGCGAGCAGCGGGCCGATCGCCGAACCGGTGCTGCCTCCCACCTGGAACAGCGATTGAGCAAAGCCGTGTCGCCCGCCGGACGCCATGCGCGCGACACGCGATGCCTCCGGGTGGAACACCGAGGACCCGATGCCCACCAGCGCTGCGGAAAACAGGATCGCCGGAAAGCTGTGGGCGATCGACAACAACAGCAGACCAATGAGGCTGCTACCCATCGCGACGGGAAGCGAGAAGGGTTGTGGGCGGCGATCGGTGATGATGCCTACCACCGGTTGCAGCATCGATGCAGTGAGCTGGAACGCAAGGGTAATCAGTCCGATCTGGCCGAAGTCCAGGTGGTACGAATCCTTCAGGATCGGATAGATCGCCGGCACTAATGATTGGTTTAGGTCGTTAAGCAGGTGGCAAACCGAAAGCGAGACGAGGATCGCGAAGGTTGTGGTCTCGGTCCTGCCAGCCGTGGCCGCGGTTCGCTGGACTGCAAGGGTGTTTTCGCTCAAGTCGGTTCCTGCCGTGAGGGGACGGATCGCCATTATGCGCGGTTGTCGCCGGTCGATCCATGCGTGGGCTTCAGTGCTGGGTCGCGCGCTGTCCCGGCGTTCATTTAGCGCGTGCAAAAAATCGCCGTATTCCTCAGTTTGATTGGAGTGACGCGGGAAGCGGGGCTGGACTGGTGGCGACAGTGACTAGATCGGGCACGAATGGTTCGAACGGTGCACGCGGGCCCGCCATGAGCCGAGCGTACTACGGTACCCTGCTGCTGATTGTTCTGCTATTGGTCTGCTGGTTCGTGATCGGCCATTGGGATCAGCTGCCGCAACTGATCGACAACACGATGGCGGCATTGACCTAGCCTGCTGATTGCTCCGCGGCCCCGACGATGCGGAGGTCTGCCGACTGCACCAGGATCACCAGGCCCTGACCAGGGCCGGGATGGCCTGCCGTCAACCGGCGCGGGCTGCCATCCCATTCGCCGAGTGTCTCAACCTCGCGCACGATGCGGTACTCGCGAAGCCGCGCGCCTTCATTTTCTCCGGCCAAGACAGCGGTTGCTTGCTCCGGATCATAGACGGCTCGTAGTGCCCGCACCGGTCCTGCTGCGGCACCGATCTCTACTGCAATGCGGTCGTCCGAGCGCCCAAGCGTGACCACGACCGGCAGAATGACCGCGGCCTTGATCGCGGTATCGACAGCCGAGAGGTCGGAAGCCACCACGACGGTCGCGCCATCGACCACCAGGGCAGGGGTGAAAGCGTCGCTACCGAGTTGGCGCGCATAGGCTTGCTGACGCGCGGTTGCCTGGCGGCTGGCATATGGGTCCCGCCAGCCGAGATGGTTCCAATAGTCTACATGCCAGGCGAGCGCGATCACATCGGGCCGTTGGATCAGCCTGCCCAGGAGTGCATCGGCCGGGGGACAGGATGAGCAGCCCTGCGAGGTGAAGAGCTCCAGCACCACGGTCCTTCCGCCGGCCCGCGCGGCTGGCGCGATACCCGCAGCAATCGCAGCCGCGATGATTTGCCGCCGCCGCATGGTCTGCCTCCGTCCGCTACAGACTGCCGCCGCGCCGTCCCGCCATCGCCCCTAACCGCAGACGCAATGCATTCAGCTTGATGAAGCCCTGAGCGTCGAACTGATCGTAGGCGCCTTGATCCTCCTCGAATGTAACGACGTTCTGCGAATACAGGCTGTTCGGCGATTCGCGGCCGATCACCCCGACATTCCCCTTGTAGAGCTTCAGCCGCACCCGGCCCGACACGCTGTTCTGGCTCTCGTCGATCAGCGCCTGCAGCATCCGCCGCTCCGGGCTGAACCAGAATCCGTTATAGATCAGTTCGGCGTAGCGTGGCATCAGGCTGTCCTTCAGATGGGCCGCCTCGCGGTCCAGCGTAATGCTCTCGATGCCTCGGTGCGCCGCCAACAGGATGGTGCCGCCGGGTGTTTCATAGACACCGCGCGATTTCATGCCGACGAAGCGGTTCTCCACCAGGTCGAGCCGACCGATGCCGTTGGCGCGGCCGAACTCGTTCAATCGCGTCAGCAATGTGGCCGGCGTCAGGCGCACGCCGTCGATGCTGACCGGGTCGCCACGCTCGAAGTCTATGGCGATCACGGTTGCCTTGTCGGGCGCGTCCTCCGGTCGGATAGTGCGCTGATAGACGATCTCGTCCGCTTCCACCGCCGGGTCTTCCAGGATCTTGCCTTCGGACGAGGAGTGCAACAGGTTGGCATCCACACTGAACGGCGCCTCGCCTCGCTTGTCCTTGGCGATCGGTATCTGATTGGCCTCGGCGAATTCCAACAATTTCGTGCGGCTGGTCAGGTCCCATTCGCGCCAGGGAGCGATGATCTTGATGTCGGGATTCAATGCATAATAGCTGAGCTCGAACCGCACCTGATCGTTACCCTTGCCGGTGGCACCATGCGCAACTGCATCTGCGCCGACCTGTTCGGCGATCTCGATCTGGCGCTGTGCAATGAGCGGACGGGCGATGGAGGTGCCGAGCAGATACTGCCCCTCGTACAGCGCGTTGGCGCGGAACATCGGGAAGACGAAATCGCGCACGAAGGTCTCGCGCAGATCGTCCACGAAGATTTCCTTTACGCCGAACATTTCGGCTTTTTGCCGCGCCGGACCGAGTTCCTCGCCCTGTCCGAGATCGGCTGTGAAGGTCACCACCTCGCAGTGATACGTGACCTGAAGCCAGCGCAGGATCACGCTGGTGTCGAGGCCGCCCGAATATGCGAGCACGACCTTCTTCACGTCCGTCACACGCATGGGCAAGCTTTCCTTATCAATGGCACGTCCGGGCCGCCGCCGGAGTAGCGCCGGTCAAGCCAATTGCGCAAGCTTGCAACTCGGCCCATTGTGCGGTCACCACGTCAAGAGAGCGACATGGTCCGTTTCGTGGCTGTCGTATCATTGCTCGCGCTTGCCGGTTGCGCCGATAACTCGAAGGGTGCCGCCCTGAATGAGTGTCGTCTGAAGTTCTTCCTCGAAACTCCCACCGCCCAAGGCGAGCTGATCCCGGATTGCATGTCGGCCAAATCGTTCCAGACAGTCCCCGCATGTCCAGCCGACGCAGATGAGCAGGAGTGGGATTGGCGGGTGACCGCATTCGCCTACAACGATTCGCGGTGCTATCGCGCAGTCGGATCCGCGACCTGGGTTGCTACCGCGTTGTCGCCGATGTGAATACGTTGCCTCGGCGGGCAGCCGGCAGGCTGTGTGGCGAAGAGGCTTGACGCGACATCGCGCCGTTGCGCTAGGACGCTCCGATCGTCGACTATCGGAGAGTCAATCGCATGAAATCCAGTGCCGAAATGCATGAAGAACGCATCCGCGAACGCGCCTACCACATCTGGGAAGCGAGTGGCCGGCCGTTAGGCCACGACGCGGAATTCTGGCGGCAGGCTTGCGATATGGTTGCTGTTGACGACGCAAGGTCCGCTCCCACGCTGCAACGGCCCGAGCCCACGCAGGCAAAGCCATCCCGACCGCCACGCAAGCGGAGCCGGCGGGCACCCCGGACGGGGTCGCCGGAGATATCGCCTCCAGCCGGCTGACTTGCGGCCTGAAGCTGCCGCAAGCGGCCGACGGTGTAATGAAACTACGCGTCACCATTCGCACAACCTGCTGCAATAAGAAGGTGCCGACACTGGTCAGACACAGCGTTGGAGGTCACCGTGTGTGTAGGATCGGATCATGAAAACCGTGTCGCGACCCTGCTGCGCGACCCGCTTATTCGGCTCGTGATGATCAGCGATGGTGTGACCGAGCAGGCCATGGTCGCTGTCATGGAACAACTCCGCCAATCCTTGGCGGCGCGCCAGGATACAACGGCCGCCGCGCACCGTCGCGCAAACTGCTCTCAGCCAATTGTGCAGGCGACGCGCCGGGTGTGACCAGGCGGAGCGATCCAGCGCGACATGGTGCGGCAAAGCAGCGAATCGGCAGCTGGGGCTCTACGCCCGTCGGTCCCGGCCTTCCGTGCGCAGCTGCCCGCACGCCGCCAGGATATCGCGTCCGCGGGGAGATCGTACCGGCGATGCGAAACCAGCATCCATGACAATCTTCGCGAATCGTTCGATCGCGCTGCTACCGCTGGTCTCGAACGCGCTGCCGGGCCAGGGATTGAAGGGAATCAGGTTCACCTTGGCGGGGATGCCGGCGATCAGTCGCACCAGCTCGCGTGCATCGGTCTGGCTGTCGTTGACGCCCTTCAGCATGACGTACTCGAAGGTGATGCGCCGCGCGTTGGACGAGCCGGGATAGCGCCGGCATGCGGCGATAAGCTCGGCGATCGGATACTTGCGATTGAGTGGCACCAGGTCGTCACGCAAATCGTCGCGCACCGCGTGCAGCGACACCGCAAGATTGACACCAAGCTCCGTCCCTGCCCGATCCATCATCGGCACCACGCCCGAGGTGGACAGCGTGATCCGCCGGCGCGACAGGGCGATGCCCTCGTTGTCCATCGCGATCGTCATCGCCTTGGCCACATTGGCATAGTTGTACAGCGGCTCGCCCATACCCATCAGCACGATCGTGGAGAGCAGCCGCGGCGTCTCCCCCACCGGGCTCGGCCATTCGCCATAAGCGTCGCGCGCGGCCATGAACTGGCCGACGATTTCCGCCGACCCCAGATTGCGGAGCAGACGCTGCGTGCCGGTGTGGCAAAAGCGGCAGGACAGCGTGCAGCCGACCTGCGAGGAAATGCAGACCGCGCCGCGGTCCTCCTGACGATCGGGAATATAGACCGTTTCCGCCTCCTGGCCGTCGCGGAAGCGGAACAGGAACTTTCGTGTGTCATCCGCGCTGGTCTGCACCAGCGCCGCTTCGGGGCGATCGATGACGAAACGTTCTGCCAGCTTCGCCTGCAGTGGCCGGGCGATCGAGGACATCCGCAGAAAATCGGTCTCGCCGCGATGATAGATCCAATGCCAGAGCTGCTTTGCGCGAAACGCCTGTTCGCCGATCGCTGCCATCTCGGCAGCCAGTTCGGCGCGCGAGAGGCCCACAAGGTCGCGCCGTCCATCGGCCAACTGTGCGGGCGGCGGATCGAACAGTGCCGACTTGGCGAGAATGCGCCCGCGTTCACTGTCGCTCAGCTCAATCGTGGCGGTGTTCATCAACGCGTCGGGCAGGCTTTGTTGATCGCCGCGTATGCCGCGGAAAAGCCGCGCAGGCTGAACGTGTCAACCACCACCTGGCCATCGCGCGGGCCCGGCGAGCGTGACAGCGCCTGGGCAGCCTTGCCGAAGGCAACCACTGCGGCCTTGCCGTCCCGTGCGAACGCGTTGCGCTGCGCCGTATAGAAATCCAGCCCCGTGGTCTCGACCTGCATGGTCACCGCGGCGCCCTTGCCGAAATCGAACCCCGCGCTGATCGCGACGGCATCCCGGCCGCCGGGACGTTCCGTGACAGTCAGGATCACCGGGTCGCGGCTCGGAACGGTGGGCGCAGAGTGCTTCGCATAGGTGAAGGCGTAGCAAACGGTCTGTCCGTTCTCTTGGTGGGTCGCGGCAACCCAATCCTCAAAGTTTCCCAATTTCTTGGCCACGGTGGACGCGGCTTCCGGATGCGACTTACCAGCCGGCTTTCTAGGTTGCGCGGCTGCGGGTATGGCAAGGACGAGGGCAAACAGGGCAACGGTCGCACGCATGCGCGCAGAGATACGGCGTGGGGGTGAGTGCGGCAAGCGCAGGCGCATCAAAGTTTCGGCTTGGACGGCACCCAGTCAGGGATGTTGCGGCGGAATTGAGGTGCGCCATGTCCGATGGATACGGGTTCGGCGGATATCGGTCCCTGGCTGCCCACCGGGCGATCGGCGAATTGACCATGCTGCAGCAGGCGATCGTACAGGACCAAGGCCCCGACCACGGCGAGATTGAGCGCAAACCGCGTCGGGATGCGCACGACGTGGCGGCAGCGCTCCAACATCTCGGGAGACAGGCCGGATCGCTCCGGCCCCAACACGTAGGCGGCGTTCATCGGATGACGGAACGACGGCAGATCCGTGGCCGTGTCCAGCAACTCGACACCGACCAACACGCAATGCTGCGGCAGTTGCAGCGAGCCGATATCGGGGAAGCGCCAGAACGGCACGTGATCCGGCGTGTTGGGGGTATCCGCAAGACGGCTGGCACGCGCGTCCCAGCCGGGGCCGACGATGAAGCAGAACGCCGCACCGAACGCATGCGCGGTGCGCAGCAGCGCGCCGACATTGGCCGATTTCGACACTCCTTCGACGCCGATGCCGAAATAGCCGCGTGATCTGGCTTCAGCCATGGCGGCGGTCTATGCCGGGCGCATGACCGACGCAACCGATGCACGTCTCGCGGCGCAGTACCAGACGTTTCCCTATCCGCGACGCGAGCCGCGCGATGAGGCGAAGCGGCTCATCGTCGGCAGTCCGGGACATTTGCGCGAAGTCGATTACTGGGTGTTCGGCGCACGCCGGCCGGCTTCCCGGCCGTTGAATGCGCTGATCGCCGGCGGCGGCACCGGCGATGCCACGATAATGCTGGCACAGCAGATGGCGCGCGAAGGCCGGCCGGGCACGATCACCTGGCTCGATCGTTCCGGGGCCGCGCTGAAGATCGCTCAGGCGCGGGCCGCCGCACGGGGGCTCGGCAACATCGTATGGGAACAACGATCGTTGTTGGAACTGCCGGGATCTGGCCTGGGCCCGTTCGACTACGTGGACTGCTGCGGCGTGCTGCATCATCTGCCCGAGCCGGTCGCCGGACTGCGCGCGCTGCTGTCGGTGCTGGCGGCGGGTGGAGGTCTTGGCCTGATGGTCTACGCACCGCACGGACGGACCGGGGTCTATATGCTGCAGGATGCGTTGCGGTTGCTGGCGCCGGCCGATGAGACGCCGGCGTCACGGCTGGATGTGGCCAGGCGCGTGATGCGCCATTTGCCGGAGACCGCATGGCTGCGACGGAACGGATTTCTGGACGATCATGTCAACGGAGGCGACGCGGGTCTGTACGACCTGCTGCTGAACCCGCGTGATCGGGCGTTCAGCGTGCACGACCTGAATGCGCTGCTGGCAGGCGAGGGGCTGGAAGTCACCTGTTGGGTCGAACCGATCCGCTATGATCCCGACCCGCTGTTGCCCGATCCGAAACTCCGTGCGCGGGCCGCGGCCCTTGATCCGATCGACCGTGCCGCTCTGGCCGAGGCGCTGGCTGGCAACGTCAGCGCCCATATCGTCTATTGCGTACGCCGGAACGAACGGACCGAGTGCGCGGACTTCATGGCGGACGGAGCGGTTCCGGTGACGCGAGAGCTGTCGGGGGAGGCAATCACCGCCGGTATCCAACCGGATGGCACGATCACTCTGGTGCTGGACGGATTGCGCCTGCCGCTCGCATTGCCGCCCTTGGCCGCCGGAATCCTGGGGTTGGTGGATGGCCGGCGCACGGTCGGCGAGATTGCGGCGACGCTTGCCGCGCATGGCACCGGCGCGGAAGCGTTCGCCCGCGCGTGGCGAGCGACATTCACCACGCTGCAACGGATCAACCGTTTGCTGCTCGCGGCGCCCTGCACAGGTTGCTGACGCCGAACCCCCGCATCACGATCCGCCGTGCGGCCCCGCTTGCAGCCTCAGCCAGCCGCACATGACGGAAACCCTCCCATCAAGCCTCGGTAGCACCGATGGGAGGGCTTCACCGTCACATGCGATTATGCATGGTTCGATTGATGCAGCGGACCGCGAACGATCTGTCCGGGGAGCGCATCTGTCAGCTCGCCGTTGTCCAGCAGCACCGTGCCGTTGACGATCACGTGGTCGATCCCGACGGCATCGCGTTTCACCCGCGCACCTCCGGCCGGCATGTCGTGCACCGGCACGCGGGGCTTCGGTGCGATCGTGTCCGGGTCGAAGACGACCAGATCCGCGACCATGCCCGCGGTGACAAAGCCACGGTCATGCATGTCGTGCATCTGCGCCGTCCGACCGGTGAGCCGATGCACCGCCTCCTCGAGCGACATCACCTTTTGCTCGCGCACCCAGTGCCCGAGCAGATTGGTGCTGTATTCATGGCGGTCGGCCGAGTGCGGGCGCGCGCCGCCATCACTGGTCCCGATCACGGTATAGGGCGAGCCGAGGATCTGCTTCTGCGCGGCGGGGTCGGTATTGCGATCGACGCCGATGAAGAAGGTCTGCAGATCCTCATCCAGCGACAGGTCGAGGAAAGCGTCCATCACGCTCTTGCCCTGCTCCTGGGCGATCTGGGCGATGCTCTTGCCTTCGAGGCCCCGGTTCCGCTCGTGCTGGGTCATGAACACCTGCATCAGGTCCCAGCGCCGGTTGAAGAAACCACGCGCACGCCCGCGCCGATCGGTGCCAGGCCTTTCCTGCGCGACGGTACCCTCGACCGCCTCGGCGCTCAGCGACCTGCGGGTTTCGGGATCGCGGAAGGCGCGCATGCGGTCCTGGTAGGGAAGGGCCATCACCTTGTCCCAGGTCGGCATCCCGGCGAACAGGCTGTTCGGGTTCGTCAAATCCTCATCCTGCGGCACGTCAAGCCCAAGGCGCAGGTCGAAGATCGGCCCGGCGACGACAGAGACGCAGGAGCCATAGCAACGGGCACCCGACTTGAAGGCATCCTCCAGCCAGTGCAGATGCTCCTGCCACTCTTCGGGCCGCTCGATTGGCTGGGTGACGAGGTTGTAAATGGTCGGGCGGCCGGTTCGCGCGGCAAGGTCACGGGCCATCTGGCGCGTCGCCTTGGTGCCGCCGGGAGCGCCGCCCGAGACCTGCATGACGCCAGTCCCCAGCTCGCCGAGCACATCCGCGAGCGCCAGGCGTTCCGCGTCGGTGCCGACGCCGGCGGGATCGCCGCGGCCCAGCGGGGAGGTGCTGAAGCCAAGCGCTCCGGCATACATCGCGTCGCTGATCAGCCGCTTCATTGCGGCAAGTTCTTCGTCCGTGGCCTCAGCTCGTTTCGATGCCGCCTCGCCCATCACGTAGCGCCGAATGCCCGAATGACCGACCAAAGTGCCGACATTGCAGCCGCGGCGCTTGCCGAGCGCATCCATGTATTCGGCGACCGACTCCCAGGTGAAGTCGATCCCTTCCCGCATCACGCTCATCGGGATGGCCTCCGCCTCGGCGAAGAACTCGAGATACCAGTCGTGGTCGTCGGGGCGCGCCGGTGCGATCACCTGACCGCACTGACCGACAAGGATCGTGGTGTGGCCGTTCTGGACCGAGGAACCGCAATACGGATCCCAAAGCGCCTGCGGATCAAAGTGCGTATGGTGATCGATGAATCCCGGAGCAACGACCCGCCCGTCAGCATCGATGGTGCGCCGGGCTGTGGCGTTGTATTTGCCAACCCCCACAATCTTTCCTTGGTGCACCGCCACGTCTGCGCTGAATGATGGCTCGCCCGAGCCGTCAACAACACGCGCATTCTTGATCAGCAGATCGTACGTCATCGAATTCTTCTCCTTGTTTGCCGACTCCCTCTGAGGGTTGGGGCCGCTCCCACCGGGATTGCGCGACCAACCGACACCGCTTTCCGTGATGCAGCGCGATGCTAGGTCAGACCGGCAGATGCAGCAATACTCGGTGGTCCGCCGAGCAAAATCGAACGGAAAGACTGTTTCAGTAGCTGTTACAATAACCGATGTTCGCCGCCTTTTCGGATTTTCGCCGCCGATAGCATCGTGGACGGGGTGCAGACGCAACGTCGTCGGATTAGGCTGCTTTCGCAATTTGCAGAAGTGTGGACTTTAGTAAACGCCCACGAGCTTGCCGCGTCGGCCGGCTACCACATGGATACCCTACAAAGTTCGATTTATCATCCTCATCCCCGCCTCGACGATCATGCTGGAGTTGTTTCACGGTGCCATGCGGTCGGCTGGCATTGACCCGGGAGAGCCGATTACGGCGCCTATGCGGTTCCGTATCATCCCGTAAACGTGATTAGTCACTATTCATATATAAAAGTATCATTGCATGATACATAAGGAGTTGTCGATGAGTACAGAATCTGTCGAGCGGGGACTTGAGGTTCTCCGGCAGACCACCGTTGCGTTGGTTCGTCGCGACGGTCCCGATTTGTCAGCCCGTCAGTTGGGCGTGTTCCTGACCTGCTATCTGGAGGGCGAAGCGCAAACGGTGCGCGGATTGGCCGCCAAGCTGGACGTATCGAAGCCGGCCATCACGCGTGCCCTGGACCGTCTCGCGGAGTTCGATCTGGTGCGCCGGAAGACCGACCCGCTGGACCGTCGCAGCGTCCTGGTGCAGCGTACCATGGCAGGCGCGGGGTTTCTGCGCGATCTCAAGAGAATACTCGCTGATGCAGGCAAGGAAGCCGAGGGCATTCCCGGCAAGGCACGACGCGCCAATGCACTGGCCGGCACATAAGCAGCCATAGCGCGGCATGCGCGAAATGACTTCGCGTCTGGCGGCAGGGCTTATGGCAGCGTGGCGCGCCAATAGGGCGGCGGCAGTTCGGGCTTGACCCTCAGTGCCTTCGCGGCACGCAGCGGCCACGCCGGATCAGCCAGCAGCACGCGCGCCGCGAACACCAGATCGGCGCGCTCATTCGCCACGATCTCGGCGGCATGCGTCGGCTCGGTGATCAGCCCAACCGCGCCCGTAGCGATTCCGGCGCAATGCTTCACCGTATCGGCGAACGGAACCTGATACCCGGGATGCGTGGGAATGCGTACGTCGGGTGAAATCCCACCCGACGAACAATCGATCAGATCGACATCGCCGCGCGTGGCAAGCTTGCGGCACAGCGTCACGGTGTCCTCGATGGTCAGTCCGCCCGGCCGGTAATCGACGCAGGACAGTCGAACGAATAACGGCAGATCGGCGGGCCACTCGGCGCGGACCGCGTCGATGGCCTCCGATAGGAATTGGCTGCGCCCATCAAGGTCGCCGCCATACGTGTCGTTGCGATGGTTGGCGATCGGCGAAAGGAACGAGTGCAGCAGATAGCCGTGCGCGGCGTGGATTTCCGCTACCTTGAATCCAGCCTCGCGCGCCATCCGTGCGGTGGCCGCGAACTGCCCGCCGATGTCGGCGATCTCGCCTGTCGTCAGGACGCGCGGGTCGGTGGCGCCGGGGTGGAACGCGATGGGGCTCGGCGCGACCGGCACTCAGCCGCCGCCCTGCGGCGCGATCGGCTTGCTGCCCTCCCACGTCCGCGTCGTGCTGGCCTTGCGCCCGGCATGCGCGATCTGGATGCCTGGCACCGCGCCGCCGCGCGTGATGATCGCGGCGAGGCGCGTCAGCAGCGCCTGGTGCTGCGCGTTCCACAGGCCGAGACAGTGATGCGTGATGCGGCCGATCGCGGAGACATGGGTTGCCCCTCGGTGAACACGATGCCGGCGCCCCCCACCGCCCGCGCGCCCAGATGCTGCACGTGCCAGTCATCACCCAGTCCGTCCTCGGCGCTGTACTGGCACATCGGCGCCACCACGATGCGGTTGCGCGCGGTGACCGAGCGGAAGGTGATCGGCTGAAACAGCAGCGGCGTTGACATGCGGGCGTGGTCCCTGCGGTTGCGTTGCGGTGCAGTATCGCGCCGCAACGCAAGTGCCGCTACCGGCTCAGGCCGGCTCGGGCGCCATGCCCTTGTCGGCCAATTCGCGGTGCGCCTTCTCGGTCTTCTGCATGATCTCTTCCGGCCCAAATCCCATGCCGCGCAGGACATGCGGCGCCTTGGTGTATTGGATGTCGCTGTAGGCCACTACTTCGACCCGGTTGCCCCAGGGGTCCAGGAAATCCAGGAATGGCCCATCGAGCAATTCCCCGCCGGCAGCCACGACCAGATCGCGCACCGGACCGCGGTCATCGACCACCAGGCCGAAATGTCGTGGACTGTCCCGATGTTCCACACTGGCCTGTGTCAGGTTGATGAACTGGTCGCCCATGTCGATGAAGGCGTTGTTCCTGCCCTTGCCGCGCAGCGTGAATTGGAAGATGCGGCCGTAGAACGCGAGCGCCTCCTCGATGTCGCCGACCTCGAGCGCGACGTGGTTCATTCCCACCAGCCTGGGCTTGCGCACGGCTGTTTCGTTCGATTGCGGCATGTGTGCTCCTCCTCGGTGAATTGCCGCACAGATGGTCGCTCGGCTGGTCTCGCGCCAGGGGTAGCGCGAGACCGGCTGCCCTTGCACGCCGCATCGCCGCCATGCGAGCCTTGATCGAGGACGCCGGCCAGAAGGGAAACGACCATGAGCAGCTCAGTATTCGATATCACGTCGTGCTTCGCCGACGGGCTGCCCGATCCTGCGCCGCGGTTCGGCGGCTTCCCGAAATACAACTTCATTGGTGGCCACAACGACCCCGTGCAGATCCCGATCGAGGGCCTGATCGAGGCCACCGCATCGGTGCTGCGCCGCGACGGGTCGAAGCTTGCGATGTACAATCTGGCGCAAGGCCCGCAGGGTTACATCGGGTTGCGCGAATTCGTCGCTGACAAGTTAAAGCGTCATCGCGGCATTCCCGCAACGCGCGACGATGTGCTGATAACGACGGGCTCCGGCCAGGGCATCGACATTGTCAGCCGACTGTTCATCAATCCGGGCGACACCGTGATCCTGGAGGAATTCTGCTACGCCGGCGCGATCAACCGGTTCAAGCGCATCGGTGCCAACATCGTCGGCGTGCCGCTGGATGAAGACGGCATGCGGATGGACGCATTGGCCTCGACGCTGGAGGGCCTGAAGCAGAAGGGTGTGACGCCGAAATACATCTACACCATTCCCACCATCCAAAATCCTTCCGGCAGCATCCTGCCCCTGGAACGCCGCCAGCAGATGCTGGCGCTTGCCTTGAAATATGGCGTGCCGATCTTCGAGGACGAGTGCTACGCCGATCTGATCTGGAGCGGCGGCGCGCCGCCCGCGCTGTATGCCTTGGCTCCCAGGCAGGTCGTACATATCGGCTCGTTCTCCAAGTCGCTTGCGCCGGCGCTGAGGGTCGGTTACGCAGTCGCCGAATGGCCGGTGCTGTCGCGCATGATCTCCTCCAAGCCCGACAGCGGAACCGGCGCGCTCGATCAGATGATCGTCGCCGAATACTTCACCAAGAGCTTCGACAAGCATATCGGCACGCTGTCGGGCGTGCTGAAGGGGAAACTCGACACGATGGTGGAGGCGGTCGAGCGGGAGTTCGGCACCACCGCCGACATGTGGCGGCCGAAGGGTGGCATATTCCTGTGGTTGAAGCTCCCCGACGCGGTGGACGTGCGGAAGCTGGTGAAGCCCGCGGCGGATGCCGGGATCAACTTCAACCCGGGGCCGGAATGGGTGTGCAATCCCGAGCCGGCGAAGTCGTACATGCGGCTCTGCTTTGCGCTGCCGTCGAAGGAGGAAATCCGCGCCGGCGTCGCCGCACTGGCACAGGTATGCTACGAGCAGACCGGCATTCCGGTGCGCAGTGCGAACGTTGAACGTGCGGGCGCCCGCTAGGCGGACGGATCCATGGCGCATGACATCGCACTCACAGTGAACGGCCGGCGGACGAGCGTCGCGGCGGAAGCCGTGACGCCATTGCTGGACGTTCTGCGCAACCGGCTCGATTTGAAAGGCACGCGATACGGTTGCGGCCTGGAGCAATGCGGAAGCTGCATGGTGTTGCTCGATGGCGAGCCGATCTACGCCTGCTCGCGCGAGATCGGCACCGTCGCCGGACGTAGCATCACAACCATCGAAGGGCTCGGCACCGCCGTGCAACCGCATCCGCTGCAGCAGGCGTTTCTGGATGAGCAGGCGGGCCAGTGCGGCTACTGTCTCTCGGGAATCCTGATGAGTGCCAAGGCGCTGCTCGACCATAATCCATCGCCGACGCGCGCCGATATCGTTGCAGCATTGGACAGACATCTTTGTCGCTGCGGCGCGCATCCGCGAATTCTGCGGGCGGTGGAGAGAGCCGCCGCAGTGCTGCGGGAGGGGAGGGGCGCATGAGCGACACTTTGCCGCTGTCCATCCAGACCAATCGCCGCCTGGAGAAGTGGCTCCGCTTCAACCCCGATCGTACCGTGCGCCTGGCGGTCGGCAAGGTCGAACTGGGCCAGGGCAACGTCACCGCTTTGGCGCAGATCGCCGCCGACGAACTCGACGTGGATTTGGATCGCATCGCGGTGCTGGCGGGCGACACGCAGGACGCGCCGGACGAGGGTCAGACGACCGGCAGCCAGTCGATCGAGGTGTCGGGTCGTTCAGTGCGTCTGGTGTCGGCGGAGTTGCGGGCGCGTGTTCTGGACCGGCTCGCGCAACGGCTGAACTGCAGCCCGACCGAACTGAGTGTGGAGGACGGCGCGATCTGGCGCGGCGACACGGCGACCGGCCATGACTATTGGAATTTTGCGGGCGCTGAAGACTTTGCGCGTGACATCGAGGGGACCGCGACGCCGAAGCTGCACACCGATTATCGCGTGGTCGGCAAACCCGTGCCGCGGCGCGACCTGCCGGCAAAGGTGTCAGGAGCAGCCTTCATCCATGACATGGTGCGCCCCGACCTGCTGCACGCGCGCATCCTGCGCCAGCCTTGTCGCGGTGCGAATCTCGCGTCGCTGAACGAGGCCGCACTGCGTCGCGCCGAACGGGGCGATTTCCGCATCGTGCGCGTCGGCGATTTTCTGGCGTTCGTCGGCAGTGACGAGACCGTCGTGCAGCGCGCCGCCGCGATCGCACCGATGCACGCGAAATGGCGCAATGTGCGGCAGATCGCGCGGGACCAGCAGGAAGCGGCGTGGCTCGTCGGCCAGGACTCGAACGATCGTGTACTGGGCAGCGACCTTCCCGCAGCCGATACGAAGGATGTGGTGGTGGCAAGCTATTCGCGGCCCTATGTCGCGCATGCTTCGATGGCGCCGTCCTGTGCTCTGGCCGAGTACCGTAACGGGCATCTATCGGTCTGGTCGCATACGCAGGGCGTCTATCCGCTGCGTGCCGCGTTGGCGAATGTTCTCGGCATCGCTCCCGACACGATCATCGTGCGTCATGCGCATGGCGCCGGGTGCTACGGGCACAATGGCGCCGACGATGTGGCGGTGGACGCCGCGGTGATCGCGATGCAGATCCCTGACCACTGCATCCGCGTGCAGTGGCGCCGTGAGGAGGAGTTCGGCTTCGAACCGCTCGGTCCGGCGATGCATATCACGCTGCGCGCTGCGCTGGACGATGCGCGAAAACCCGTGGACTGGACTGCGGATATCTGGTCACCGACGCATGTGCAGCGGCCGAGCACCGGCGGCAACCTGCTGACCCATGAAGCCCTGCCGACTCCTCCGCCCGATCCGCGTCCAACCGATCCGCCGGAGGTGAATGGCGGCGGCGGCACGCGCAACGCTTTCCCGCTGTATGACTTTCCCGCAACCCGCGTGCTGCATCATTTGATTCTGCACCCTCCGGTACGCACATCGGCGCTACGTGGACTTGGCGCGTTGACAAACGTGTTTGCAATCGAATGCTTCATCGACGAGCTCGCCGAACGTGCCGGCATCGATCCGGTACAGTATCGGCTATCGATGCTGTCCGATCAACGAGCCCGCCGCCTGATCGAGAACGTGGCCGAACGCTGCAACTGGTCGGCGCGCGGGCCGGCGGGGACCGGACGCGGCGTCGGTCTCGGTTGGGCACGCTACAAGAACAAGGCGGCCTATGCCGCCGTCGCGGCCGAGGTGGAAGTGGACCAGCAGGTGCGGCTGCTCCGCGTCTGGTGCACGGCCGATGCGGGCCTGGTGATCAATCCCGATGGTGCGCGCAATCAGCTCGATGGCGGCATTGTGCAGGCTGCCAGTATGACGCTGATGGAGCAAGTGCGCATGGAAGTCGACGGCATTACGTCGCTTGACTGGGAGAGTTATCCGATCCTGCGCTTTTCCGAGGTCCCAGAGATCAACACCGAGATCATCCACGCACCTGACCTGCCAACACTCGGAATGGGCGAGTGCACCTTCGGTCCGACTGCCGCCGCTATCGGCAATGCGGTCGCACATGCACTTGGAACGCGGATCAGGGACATGCCGCTGACCCGCGAGCGCATCGCGGCAGCGCTGTTGAAGTGACGGCAATCAGAAAGCAGCAAAAAGTTGGAAGGTTCGTGCTCTTCCCTTCTCCTACGCCTTCACCAACGAGCAGCCGCCGTCGGACAGCGGTCGCCACGCTTCGTCGGGCGGAATGGTAACCAATTCCTTACAGTAGTCGTAGGGGTATTTCGCTTCGGACGGCGACTTCACCTGCCAGAGATGCATCACGTGCATCACACGTCCATCCTCACGGATTTTCACGTTGGTGTTGTACATGTCGTTGACCGGCGTCGCCTTCATCTTCGTCACTACTGCATCGGCGTCGGTCGTGCCCGCCGCCTGCACACATTTTAGCCAGTGTGTCACGGCGCTGTAATTCCCGGCGTGCAGCACCCCCGGAACCATTCCGTTCATCTGCGCGCTCCACCGCTTCGACCAAGCGCGCGTCTTGTCGGTCATGTCCCAGTAGAACGAGTCGGTATAGACCAGTCCCTCGCACGTCTTCTGACCAAGCGAGTGCACGTCGTTGATCGCCATCAGCAACGTCGCCATGCGCAGACCACTTTGCGACATGCCGAATTCGGCAGCCTGTTTGATGCAGTTCTGCAGATCTGTCCCGGCATTGGCGAAGCCGATGACCTTCGCGCCGGATGCCTTCGCCTGCACCAGGTAGCTCGAGAAATCCGCAGTCCCCAGCGGTGCTTTGACGCTCCCCATAACCTTCCCGCCGGCTGCCGTGACCGCCGCTATGGTGTCGCGTTCCAGCGCGTAGCCGAAGGCGTAGTCCGCGGTAATGAAGAACCACGTATCGCCGCCGGCCTTGGTAAGCGAAGCGCCGGTGCCGTGCGCCAATGCGTAGGTGTCGTAACAGAAATGGACGCCGTACGGCGAGCACTGCTTGCCCGTCATGTCCGACGAGGCGGGGCCGGTGATCAGATAGATGCGCTTCTTCTCGCGCGCGATCTGCTGGATCGCGAGGCCGGACGACGACGCGGCGCCGTCGGCCAGCACATTGACGCCCTGGTTATCGACCCATTCGCGAGCCAGCGACGCGGCAACGTCGGGCTTGTTCTGGTCGTCGCCCTGCATGACTTCGATTGGCCGGTCGAGCACGGAGCCACCGAAATCCGCCACGGCCATCTCGACCGCGACGCGATTGCCCGGACCGCCGACGTCTCGATATGGACCGCCCATGTCGCTGAGCAGACCGATCCGTACGGGTTTTGATAGGCCCTGCGCACGCAGAATCGCGGGCATGGCAATTGGTGCGGTCACCAAGGCGCCAACCGCGGCGCGACGCGATATGTTTGTCATTGCGTGTCCCTAGCGCGAAGAGCCTAGCGAAGCGAGGCGTTGAGCTTCGCCAATGCAGCCGAACCAGGACACAGCGCCGCCTCGTCCAATTCGTTGAACGGCGTGATGACCGTGTTCATGTGATGGTGCAGGTCTTCCGGCTCCGGATCGACAAACAGCAGCCCGGTCACGATTTCACCAACGGCCTGACGCTCCTGGAGATAGGTCATCGCTGCGATCCGATCATGCACGTCGTAGTCGTTGGCAAGCTTGCGCAGACGCAGGACCGACCCATCGTGCTGTTTTACCATCTCAACCGTGCCGGCCGCATATTCAACGGTAATCTCCTCACGCCCCGGGATCACGTCGAGATAGTTCACCGCCAGGTTGTGTTCCCGGACGTAGTCGAAGCTGGTATGCGACCCTTCGTGGTTGTTGAACGCCACACAAGGCGAGATGCAATCGATGAAGGCCGCACCTTGGTGCCTCAGCGCAGCCTCAATCAGCGGCACCAACTGCTCCTTGTCGCCGGAGAAGCTGCGCGCAACGAAGGTCGCACCAAGCTGCAAAGCCATGGCGATCAGGTCGATCGCTTCGTCGTTGTTCACCACACCGCGCCGGCTTTTGGCGCCCTTGTCGGACGTGGCGGAAAACTGCCCCTTGGTCAGACCGTACACGCCGTTGTTCTCGACGATGTACGTCATATTGACGCCGCGCCGCATGACGTGGGCGAACTGGCCGATCCCGATCGACGCGCTGTCGCCGTCGCCGGACACGCCTAGATAGATCAAATCGCGGTTCGCCAGGTTGGCGCCGGTCAGCACCGACGGCATGCGGCCATGCACCGAATTGAATCCATGCGAAGCGCCCAGGAAATACGTTGGCGTCTTCGACGAGCACCCGATGCCCGACAGCTTGGCGATGCGGTGCGGCGGCAGCTCCAGGTTGAAGCAGGCGCGCACGATCGCTGCACTGATCGAATCGTGGCCGCAGCCGGCGCACAGCGTGGACACCGCACCTTCATAATCGCGCCGCGTGTAACCGAGTGCATTAACGGGCAATGCAGGATGGTGCAGCTTCGGCTTGGGAATGAATGTCATGTTTGTGCCCGGGCGTCAGCCCGGCCTTCTCCAGTCATGGCCGGACTTGATCCGGCCATCATGGCACCGCCTTGCGGAACGGAACGATCTTCAGCGAGTCAACCTGGTCGGCGATTGCTCCAGAGATGAACCGCGCGGTAATCGGCGTACCGTCGAAGTGCAGTACGCGCGTAAGTCGCGCGGGATCAATCTCCAGCTCGTTCACCAGCAATGTGCGCAACTGCGCGTCACGATTCTGCTCCACGACGAACACTTGGTCATGCTCAGTGATGAAATTCTTGACGTCGTTGTGGAACGGGAAGCCGCGCACCCGCAGCAGATCCAAATCGATGCCGTGCTCTGCCAGGATCTCCTCCGCCTCGTTCATCGCCGGGCTGGTGGATCCGAAATAGATCGCGCCCAGTCGTGTCGGTTGCTTGGCCGAACGTGCAATGGGTCGGGGCACCATCTGCTTGGCGGTGTCGAACTTCTTCAGTAGCCGCAGCATGTTTTCGGCGTAGTCCGGCCCTTCCTCGCTGTAGCGCGCTCGGGCGTTCTTCGAAGTGCCGCGAGTGAAAAATGCGCCGCGCGTCGGATGGGTGCCGGGATAGGTGCGATACGGGATGCCGTCGCCGTCAACGTCGAGGTAGCGGCCAAAATCCTTGCCAGCCTCCAACTCCTCGGCCGTCATAACCTTGCCGCGATCCATTTTGCGGCTGTCGTCCCAGACGAATGGTTTCGACAGCCGCTCGTTCATGCCGATCTCGAGGTCGAGCATGACGAAGATCGGTGTCTGCAGCCGGTCCGCCAGATCAAATGACAGCGCGCCGAACTCGAAGCACTCGTAAGGGTCTTCGGGAAACAGCAGCACATGCTTGGTGTCGCCGTGTGAGGCATAGGCGCAGCTCAATATGTCGGTCTGCTGCGTGCGGGTCGGCATGCCGGTAGACGGGCCCGAGCGCTGCACGTCGAATATCACTGCGGGGATTTCCGCGAAATACGCGAGCCCGACAAATTCCTGCATCAGCGAGATGCCAGGCCCCGACGTGGCGGTGAACGCGCGAGCACCGTTCCACGCAGCACCGATCACCATGCCGATCGAGGCCAGTTCGTCCTCCGCCTGCACGATCGCGAATTTGGCCTGCTTGGTCTGCGGATCGACCCGGTAGCGATTGCAGTAACGGGTGAACGCCTCGGCCAGTGACGACGAGGGTGTGATCGGATACCACGCGCACACGGTCGCCCCGCCATAAACGGCGCCCAACGCGGCCGCGGCATTGCCCTCGATGAAGATCCGATCGCCCACCGCATCGGCGCGGCGCAAGGTCAGGCCGATCGGACAATCGAGATTCTTCAGCGCATAATCGCGGCCCATATGCAACGCTTGCACATTTGCTGCCACCAGCTTGTCGCGCCCGCGGAACTGCTCGGCAAGCAGGGTCTCGATCTCGGCCGCATCCATCTGCAGCAACGCCGACAGCACGCCGAGATACACGATATTCTTGAACAGTTGCCGCTGACGCGAATCGGTATAGGCCTTGTTGGTGATCTCGGTCAGCGGCACACCGATCACCACAACGTCGTCGCGGAACTTGGACGGCGGCATCGGCTTCGTCGAGTCATAGAACAGGTAGCCGCCCGGCACGATGGATGCAACGTCCTGTGTCCAGGTCTGCGGATTCATCGCCACCATCAGATCGACGCCGCCGCCGCGCGCACCCAGATGTCCCGCCTCCGACACCCGCACCTCATACCAGGTCGGCAGGCCCTGGATGTTCGAGGGAAAGATGTTGCGCGGCGTGATCGGCACGCCCATCCGCAGGATCGACTTGGCGAACAGCGTGTTGGCGCTGGCCGAGCCCGACCCGTTGACGTTGGCGAACTTGACGACGAAGTCGTTGACGCGCTGGAGACCGGTTACGCGTTCTGCAAACTGCAACATGCGTGCTCCGCCTGTGCCACATCGAGTAGGAAGCGCTGCATATCCCACGCGCCAGTGGGGCACCGCTCGGCGCAAAGACCGCAGTGCAGGCAGACGTCCTCATCCTTTACCATCACCCTGCCGGTCTTCAATGCGCCAGAAACGTAAAGGTCCTGCGTTTCGTTCATGGCGGGCGCGCTCAGCCGCAGCCGCAACTCCGGCTCCTCGCCATTCTCGGTGAAACTGATGCAATCAACCGGACAGATATCCACGCACGCATCGCACTCGATGCAGAGCGCATCGGTGAACACCGTCTGCACGTCGCAATTCAAACAGCGCTGCGCCTCGGCGAAGGCCAGCTTGTCATCGAACCCAAGCTCGACCTCGGCCTTGATATCCTTCAGCGCCATCAATTTGTCGCGGTGCGGAACCTTGAAGCGAAGGTCCAGTGAAATGTCGTTGTCGTAGCTCCACTCGTGAATGCCCATCTTCTGCGAGGCGAGCGTCACCATCGGCGGCGGCCGGTCGCGCACATCCTCGTTCTGGCAGAGCTTGTGGATGGAGATCGCCGCCTGGTGCCCGTGCGCAACGGCCCAGATGATGTTCTTCGGCCCGAACGCCGAGTTGCCGCCGAAGAACACCTTTGGATTGGTCGATCCCATCGTCACTTCATCGACGACCGGCATGTCCCACTGGTCGAACTCGATGCCGATATCGCGCTCGATCCACGGGAACGCATTCTCCTGGCCCACCGCCACCAGCACGTCGTCGCATTCGAAATGTTGATCGGGCTCGCCGGTCGGCACGAGCCTGCGTCGGCCCTTGGCGTCGCGCTCGGCCTTCACTTTCTCGAACAAGACGCCGGTCAGTTTTCCACCCGCGTGGGTGAACTCCTTGGGCACCAGCATGTTGAGGATCGGGATGTCCTCGTGCATGGCATCATCCTTTTCCCAGGGCGACGCCTTCATTTCCTCGAACCCGGAACGCACGATCACCTTCACGTCCTCGCCGCCCAGGCGCCGTGAGGAGCGGCAGCAGTCCATCGCGGTATTGCCGCCGCCAAGCACGATCACGCGCTTGCCGATCTTGCTGATGTGGCCGAACGACACCGAGGACAGCCAGTCGATACCGATATGGATGTTCGCCGCGGCCTCGTGGCGGCCGGGGATCGGCAGGTCGCGCCCGCGCGGGGCGCCGCAACCGACGAAGATTGCGTCATAGTCATCGGCCAGCAGCGCCTTCAGGCTGTCGATGCGCTGGCCCAGCCGCATCTCCATGCCGAGGCCGGTGATGTAGGCCACCTCCTCGTCGATGATCTCCTCGGGGAGACGGAATTTTGGGATCTGGCTGCGGATCATGCCCCCGGCCCGCGGGTCCGAATCGAACACGACCAGTTCGTACCCGATCGGTGCGAGGTCGCGGGCAACCGTCAGTGACGCGGGGCCCGCGCCGATCAGGGCGATTCGTTTGCCGTTGCTGCGCTCGGCCGGTTTGGGCAGACGATGGCGGATGTCGCCTTTGTAATCCGCGGCAACGCGCTTGAGCCGGCAGATCGCCACCGGTTCCTCTTCCACGCGACCGCGGCGACAGGCCGGCTCGCATGGACGGTCGCAGGTCCGGCCGAGAATGCCCGGGAACACATTGGATTCCCAATTGATCATGAACGCGTCGGCATAGCGGCCGGCGGCTATCAGCCTGATGTATTCGGGCACGGGGGTATGGGCGGGACACGCCCATTGGCAGTCGACCACTTTGTGGAAGTAGTCGGGGTTACCGATGTTGGTAGGCTTCAACTCGGACTCCTATCCCTCGACGCGCGAGCACGCCGACGTGTGGCCTTTTTCGCCAGCTGTTCTCTTGTGCGTCTCAGGCCCTCTCCCGTCAATGAGCCTAGGCGAAACACACCAAGTCTTCAACCGAAGTGGGCGCATGGCTGGCCCCCTGCCCAGCGCTCCCAGAGGCTTCGTCATTCCGGGGTCAACTTGCCTCGGCTGCCGCGGCCAGCGCCGCGCTGGCAAATGGGTTGACGAAGCGCAAGCCCGCCTGCTGCGTGCCAATGGGGCTCGCTATGGCCTCATGGTAAAGGCAGACGGCCCTGGCGTCCGCAGCGGCGCGGCGAGGTTGGCGAACTCGCATAGCAGGCGGCGGGTGTCGCGTGGATCGATCACCTCCTCCACCCAGAAGGTCTCAGCAGTACGGTAGGGCGAGCGAAGCCGGTTCAGCCGCGCCTCGATCTCCTCCATCTTGGCGGCGGGGTCAGGCGAGGCGTCGATCTCGGCGCGGTATGCCGCCTCGATGCCGCCCTCCAGCGGCAGCGATCCCCAGCTTGCCGAGGGCCAGGCGTAGCGCTGGCACAGGTGGCTCACCGGTTGGTGGCCAAGTCCGCCCACGCCGTAGCAGTTGCGTACGACGATGCTGCACCACGGCACGGTGGTCTGGTTGATCGCCGACAGGGCGCGGACACCCCAGCGGATCACCGCGCTGCTCTCGGCGGCAAGCCCGACCTGGAAGCCGGGGCAGTCCACCAAATGAACAATCGGCAGATGGAAAGTCTGAGCAAGATCCACGAAGCGTATGATCTTGTTGCATGCGTCCGCCGTCCAAGCACCACCGTGGAACAGCGGGTCGCCTGCCATCAGAGCCACCGGCCAGCCATCCAGGCGGCAGAACCCGGTGATGATCGGCCGGCCGAACAGGCGCGCCATCTCGAAGAAGCTGCCCTTGTCCACCAGCGCCTCGATGATCCGGCGCATGTGGTAGGCCTGTTTCTTCTCGCGGGGGATCGCCGCGATCAGAAAGTCCTCACCTCGTTCCGGATGGTCCCAGTTGCGTAGCCGCGGCGGCAGGTCCCAGATCGAGCCGGGCAGATACGACAGAAACCGTCGCGCCGCCTCGAACGCCTCGTCCTCGGTATCCACCGCGTGATCGACCGCGCCGCAGGACAGTTGCACGTCCCAGCCGCCGAGCTCTTGCTTGGTACGGGGCTCACCCAGCCGCTCCACCACCGGCGGACCGGCGACGAAGACCGCCGACATCTCCTTCACCATCACCGAATAGTGGCTCGCGGCCAGCCGCGCCGCACCCAGCCCGGCGACCGAACCCAACCCCAGGGCCACGACCGGAACCGTCCCCATGTTGTTTGCCACCAGGTCGAAGGAGGTGGTCTCCGACAGCCCGCCGGGGAGGTTGGCGCGGCCGGTGGTCTCGATGGTCTTCACCGAGCCGCCGCCGCCGGAGCCCTCGATCAGCCGGATGATCGGCATGCGGAACTCCGCCGCGATCTGCTCCGACATCTTAGGCTTGCCCTTGATCGAAGCATCCGCCGACCCGCCGCGCAGCGTGAAGTCATCGCCGGCAATCACCACGGGTCGCCCATCGACTGTGCCGCGGCCGAAAACGCAGTTGGCGGGCGTGAAGGCGACGATCTCCTTGCTGTCGGCGTCGTATGTCGCCTTGCCGGCGATTGCGCCGATCTCGTGGAAGCTGTCGGGATCGAGCATGCGGTCGATCCGTTCGCGGACGGTGAGGCGGCCACCGGCGTGCTGGCGCGCCACGCGCTCGGCACCGCCGAGCTCCTTGGCGAGCGCCGCACGTGCGCGGAGTTCGGCGAGTTCCGGCTCCCACCCGACCGGCGCGGTCAGCTGCGGGCGTGGTGAAGGGGAGTCGTCGGGCATCGTCGTCCTGTCCCTGGTCTGGCGTCAGCTCATGGCCGGCCCGCTGATGCGACATGTGCCTCGGCCGAAGCCCGCTGGCGGGACGCTATGGCAGGGTAGGGAGGCATGCAACGCCTTGTCGCTCTGCCTTGCCGCTCATCCCTTGCCAAGCGCATCGAGCAGCTTTTGAGCATCCGCCTTCTCCGGGAAATCCCCCTTGTTCGCCACCACAGCTGTCAGCAGCCTGATCGCCTCGTCGCGACCGCCCGTCGCGTTCAGTGCGACTGCGTAGTGATACTGCACGCGCGGATCACCGCTTTCCTGCGCCGCGGCCTGCCGCATCAGCGTCACGCCGCGCGCCGCATCGCCGTCGGAGACAAGAATCCAGCCAAGCGTGTCGGCGGTCTGGCCATCGGGCAAGACAAGGTAGGCCTGTCGCGCCAATGCTTCGGCACGCTTGTCACCCTGCTGTTGATACACCCAGGCCAGATTGTTCAGCGCCAACGGATCGTGCGGCTTCGCATTCAGCACAACCCTGGAGTTGCTTCACGGCATCATCGTGACGGTGAACCGCGATATACAGGTCGGAGAGTTGCCGCATTGCCGTCAGGTCACTTGGATGCTGCGCGATCCACTCGGCCAGCACGGTGATCGCCTCGTCCCTCCGGTCGCTTCGCCACAACGCCGCGGTCAGCAGTCCGGCCAGCGTCTCGGACGGTCTTGCCTCCATTGCATCCCGATAGGCACGGACAGCATCCTCCGGACGGTTCGCCGCCATGTAGACGTCGCCGATCAGTGCGGTGGACGACTGGAGGTCGCGATCCTGCTGCTGGAGCTGCTTTGCCGTTGCCAGGGCGGCATCGACCCCATTCGCCTTCAGGTCCACCATCACGTAGTCCTGGTACAGCTGGTAGTTGCGCGGGCTGACCACGAGCCCTTCCTTGATGGCGTTTCGTGCGCCTTCGTAATCGCCAGCCTGCACCAGCAAATCTTCCAACTGGCGGCGCGCCGCGACCATCGTCGGATCAATCTTCAGTATTAGGGCGTATGTCTCGCGTGCCTCCTCCTTGCGATTGAGATCGATCTGCGCCGCCGCCTTGACGCCGAGCAATTCCAGACTGCCGGCAGCAGTCGCATCATTGTTGATGATGTCGAGCGCCTGCGCAGCCTTGCCTGACCGGATGTAGAGATTGGCCAGGTTCGCGGTCAGGCCTGCATTGGCTGGCAGCGCGTTGTGCGCCTTCTCCACCAGGGCGATTGCTTCGGACATCCTGTCGGTCTGCATCATTTGCGATGCGAGCATCGTGAGCGCCGGTTCGCCATCAGGGTCCTTTGCCAGGATGCCAGACAAAATCTGCTCCGCGTCCGACGACTTTCCCTGCATCGCGGAAACGCGGGCCAGATTGATCTGCGCCGGTGTGAATTCCGGATGCTGCCGCACAATGTCCCGGAAGCTGGCAGCCGCATCGTCAAAATTGAGCTGCGCCATCGTCAGCAGCGCCGCAAGGTTTTGCACCGAGGCGGTATCGCCCTGCGCGGCGCGAACCGTTTCAATCGCCGCGCGCGCCTTGCTCAGATCGCCTGTCGCCAGCGCGGCAGAGAACAGCGCTTCGCCGACCTGCGGCGCCGTAGGCGCCAATTGCAGCGTATGTTCGAGGTCACTCATCGCGGCCTCTGGCTCGCCCGTGCCCATGTGGGCGCCCGCCAGGCGCAGCTGCAGCCCGATGTCACCCGGCGCCAGTGTTTCGGCCTTCTGGAATGCTGCCACTGCATCATCATCGCGGCCAGTCGCGGCATAAGCTCGACCGAGCAGATCGTAAGCCTCGGCGTCACCCCGGATGGTTCCGATGGCCTTGCCCAGGGCCTCGGCGGCGAGGTCGGGTCGACGCCTGGCAAATTCGATCCGCGCCAGCATCTTGTAGGCGGCGAGGTCACCCGGGACGCTTGCAATATAGCGGTGCGCAGCTTCCTCTGCCTGTGCAGTCTCGCCAAGCTCCTCCTTGATCACCGCCTGAAGGAAATAGCCGCGCGGGATCTGCGCGACGAAGGCTCCGATCTTCTCCAGCGTCGCATCGGCGGACCTGTAGTCCTTCGCCTGGACCTGCAGCACGGCTTGCAGATAGATCGCCTGCACATTGCCCGGCGACGCCGTCAGCACCTTGTCGAGATCTGCCCTGGCCGTTTCGGGCCGGTTGGCGGCGATCAGCAATTCGGCGCGGTCGAGCAGCGCGGTCGCATTGCCTGGCTGGTCCGCCAGTATCTGGTCAAGCGCGGCGAGCGAACCGTTCATGTCGCCCTTCGCATGCAGTACTTCGGCCTCTCCCAGCAACGCTTCGGGCGACTTCGGTTCGATGCTGAGCGCGCGATCGACTTTCCACTGTGCGCCTTCAAGATCGCCCCGCGCGATCAGCAATCTGGCACTCGCCAACAGCGGTTGCAGTGCGTCCGGCGCGGTCTTCTCGGCAAGCGTGAAGGAGGCCATCGCCGCATCCGGATCGTTCATCGCAATCTGCGCGTAGCCGCGTGTAACGAGGATTGAAGCATCCAGGGTGGCGTCCGTGCCGGCCGGTTGCAATTCACGCAACAGATCCCGGTATTTGTTCTGGGCCATCAAGGACTGGGCCAGCAACGGCAGCGCCTGACGGACATCGAAGCCACGATCGCGTGCCGCACGTGCCTCACGCTCCGCGCTCACCGGATCGCCAAGATCGAGGCTCACCTTGCCAAGCCAGTAATGTGCATCCGCATCTTGCGGATCGGAATCGACGGCGTTCTGGAGATCGATCCTTGCGGTGGGCAGGTCGCCCTTCTGCATCGCGGCCTGCGCGTCCGAGAGGGCGTCGGCATGCGCCGTCAGCGGCATAACGCCGAGCCAGGCGCCTATCAGAAGCCAGCCGAGTTGTCGGTGGCGCATGGGATTTGACCTTACCGGATATCGTCCATGGATTTCGACCGCGACTGCACCTCAGCGGAGCGCATAATAGGCGCAGCCGATCCATTCATGCAGAGCATAGTAGCTTTCCTGCCAACTTGCGACATCGGGTACGAAGTTCGCAGCAAGCGGCGTGAACAGCCGGTCGAGCCGAGGCGGTGCTGCCGTCGAGGTAATACCGGCAGCCGCGAAGGCCATGATGGCACGCCGCATATGCCAGGCCTGCGTCACGACGTAGATCGACCGAATGCCCTGCGCGCGCAGGATGACTGCGCTCATATGCGCGTTCTCCCAGGTGTCCAGCGAATTTGCCTCGATCCATCGGACCGGCGTCTGGAAATCGCTTGCCAGGCTGTCGGCCATCAGCGCAGCGACCGGCGGCTCCCCTGCGCGCGGCGATCCGCCGGAGACCAGGATCGGCAACCCGGTGCGACGTGACAGCGTGGCGCCGGTCTGCACGCGCTCGAGCGAGATCGGGCCGAGTTCCATGACCATGGTCTGGATACCGCCGCGGACAACGTCTCCCCCGAGGACGACGATGGCCTGGGGTGGCTGGCCCGGCGGGGGCGTCAGCGGGAGGTCCCGTTCAAGGGCGATCATCAGCGAGCCCCCGGCCACCGGCATCGCAAGTGCCAGCAGACCCAACAACCCTGCCCATGCCAGAAGGCGCCCGATGCGGCTGGTTTGCCGATGGATCAGGACCCCGATCATGGCGACCAGCAGCAGGGAAATCGGCGGCACCAGCAAGGCGGTGGCAACGGCCCTGGGCGTCACTTTGGGTTGCTCTCCATTGTTGCATTTGCTGATCAGCGAGAACCGTTCAGCCCGCCAACACCCTGGCGAGCCCTGACCGCAGTGCCACCGGATCAGTCAGCGACAGGGCAGCGCGCGCCAGGGTCGGCGAGCCGGTGGAGTGCCGAATTTCACCGGCGCGCGGCGGCTTGTGGCTTATGTCCGACACTGTCCCCGCGAGTTCGGCAATCGTCCGTGCCAGGTCCAGAACCGAGGTCGGAATGCCGGTGCAGACGTTGAACACGGACGCTCCCGCCGGCTGCACCCGCATCGCCGCGAGCATCGCCGCGACCACGTCCGATACGAAGACGAAATCCCTCGTCTGCTCGCCGTCGCCGAAAATATCGATCGGTGTACCGCGCCGGATACGATCGCAGAAGGTCGAGATAACACCGGAATAAGGCGAGCGCGGATCCTGTCGCGGTCCATAGACGTTGAAAAGGCGCAGTCCGACGGTGGGAATGCCGTGCACGTAGCTGGCAACACGCGCATGCAGTTCGCATCCATATTTGTCGGCGCCATAGGCCGAAAGCGGAGCACATGGGGAACTTTCGGCGATCGGGACCGTCGCGGCATCGCCGTATACCGCGGCCGATGACGCATAGACCACCGGTATTCGCGTCGGCAGGCGGCGGATTGCGTCGAACAGCGTGATAGTTGCGGTGAGGTTCGCACGATGTGTGCCGAGCCAGTCGACGACGGCGCGTTCGACCGAGGCGATGGCGGCAAGATGGAAGCACCCGGCGACACCTTCCACCGCGTTGCTCACCGCGCCCGGGTCCGCCACGTCACCTTCGATCAGTTGAACGCCCGCCGGCAGGTTCTCACGCCTGCCGATGGAAAGATCGTCCAGCGCACGGACCGTATCGCCGCTTGACAGCAGAGCCTCGCACAGGTGGGAGCCGATGAACCCTGCGCCGCCGGTGACCAGCCACGCCGTCACGCGGAAAGTTCGCCGCTGGTTACCAGGCGCGCGCCAAGCCGGGTCAGTCGCTCACGCGCTTCGTTCATGGATGTGCGGTCGCTTGCCAGCGGAATGCCGATGCCGCGGCACGCGTCTTCGATCACCACAACGTCATAGCCGAGGCGCACGGCATCCTCGGCCGACCAGGCGACACAGAAATCCGTCGCCAGGCCCGTCAGAAACACACGCCGGAACCCACGCTGGCGCAGCCACCCATCCAGTCCGGTCGCGGTGCACCGGTCGTTCTCGAAGAAGGTCGAGTAGCTGTCGATAGCCGGATGAAAACCCTTGCGGATGATTACCTCCACCTTGGTCAGGTCCAAATCGCGATGCAGGGTCGCGTTGGGGGATCCTTGCAGGGCGTGGTCCGGCCATAGCACCTGCTGACCGTACGGCATGGCGATCGTGTCGTAGGGCTTGTATCCCGAATGGGCGCTGGCGAAGGAGCTGTGTCCGGGCGGGTGCCAGTCCTGCGTGGCGAACGCATGGTCGAAGTGCGTCAGCAGCCGATTGATCACCGATACCACCGCGTCGCCATCCGCCACGGCGAGTTCGCCGCCCGGCATGAACGTCGGCTGCACATCGACCAGGCCGATTATGTCCGTCGTTCGATCGATCCCAATACCGCTCATTGGCCGCGCTCCCTGGTCAGCCACCCGGGACGATAGTATGGAACCCCGCGCCTGTTCATACCCTGACGGCACCTTTCGGAAGGACCCGGAAATGCGATCACTGCGCCTGACACTGCTCGGGCTGCTGCTGGCGCCCGCCATCGCCGCCCAGCCCGCCATGGCTGCCAATTTCCGTTGGGGCAACGATGGCGACGTTGGCGCGATGGACCCTGCCACGAGGCAGGAGACGGTGCAGCTCTCGTTTCTCGCGAACATCTATGAACCGCTGGTGCGGCGCGATCGCAATCTGGCCGTGGAGCCGGCACTGGCAGTGAAATGGTCGCAGACCAGTCCCACCGTCTGGCGCTTCGAACTGCGCCCGAACGTGAAATGGCAGGACGGTTCGGCGTTCACCGCGGATGATGTGGTGTTCTCCTTGCATCGCATCATGGCAAAGTCGTCGGCGATGCGCGCGCCGATGTCGATGGTGAAGGAGGCGCGCAAAATAGATGACCTGACGGTTGAATTCGAGACCAACAATCCCGATCCGATCTTTACCCAGGAGCTGACGAACTTCCTGATCATGTCGAAGGCATGGTGCGAGGAGCATCACGCAACCGAGCCCGTCATCATTGGCGGCACCGAAGACAACTATGCAGTGCACTACGCTATGGGCACAGGCCCCTTCAAACTGGTCTCGCGCGAGCCGGACCATGCGACCGTGGTGGAGAAGAGTCCCGGCTGGTGGGACAAGCCGGAGCACAATCTCGATCGCGTCGAGTTCGATGTCATCGGCAATGCCTCGACCCGCGTCGCCGCTTTGCTTTCTGGCGAGATGGACATGATCTATAGCGTTCCGCCGCAGGACATGAAGCGCATCGCGGGCGCGTCCGGACTCCATCTGATCCAGAACCCCGAGCTGCGCACAATTTATCTGGGCTTCGATATCTGGCGCGACGAACTGGCGAGTTCCGATGTCAAAGGCAAGAACCCGTTCAAGGACCAGCGCGTGCGCCAGGCGTTTGCCCTGGCGATCGACGAACCGACCATCGTGCAGAAGGTGATGCTCGGGCTGGGGCATCCGACCTGGCTCATGTGGGGACCAGGGGTGAACGGCTACGACGCGGCGCTGGACGTGCGGCCTAAGCCGGATCCGGCCAAGGCGAAGCAACTGCTGGCCGATGCCGGGTATCCCGACGGATTCCGCGTCGCCTTCGACTGTCCGAACGACCGCTACGTGATGGACGAGCAGATCTGCACGGCGATCACCTCGATGCTGGCGCGGATCGGCATGAAGATCGATCTGATAGCACAGACCAAGGCGAAGTACTTCGCCAAGATCCTCGCGCCGAGATACGACACCGACTTCTATATGCTGGGTTGGACTCCCGCGACGTATGACGCGCACAACGTACTATACTCGCTGCTCGGTACGCGGGCCGGCGGCCGGGGCGAGTTGAACGTCAGCGGCTATTCCAACCCGGGAATGGACGACCTGATCAACAAGATCGCCGTCGAGAGCGATCAGGTAAAGCGCAATGCGATGATCGACGACGCGGCGCGGATGCTGCAGCAGGATCTGCCGGTGATGCCGCTGCACCAGCAGGTAATTGTCTGGGCCGCGAAGGACAAGGTCGATCTTGCGCAGCTTGCCGACAACTTCTTTCCGTATCGCTACGTGAAGGTGAAATAGGAGGGCGGACTTAGGGCCCGAGGCGACGTGAGTGCGTAGGTTGAGGATGACGTTCCGTACCCACCGTCGTCATCCGCGCCCCTTTTCCTTATCCCCACCCCCTTGTCGTCATCCCCGCGAACGCTGCGACCCGGTTGCCGCCTGAGATCCCCGCGTTCGCGGGGATGACGATAGAGCGCGGATGGCGACAGAGCGGGGATGGCGACAGAGCGGGTATGACGACAGAGATCACGATCCGCGGAGATTGCGATCCGCGGGTGAGGTGATTCGCTTGCTCCGCCTCGGATCCCAAGGTTGCGCTTACACTCGACAACACCTGCTGCAAACATTGACGCCGCGCGCCCCTTGGGTTGGAACGGGTCCATCGAAAGGAATTTCGCCATTTGACCCGTATGCTGATCGCCGTCGGGGCGATGTTTCTGCAGCAGACCTGCGGCTCGGTCGGCAGAGTGCTGCCTGCCGTGCTCGCTCCGCTGATCATTCTCGAACTGCACGCTGATCCGTCCTGGGTTGGGGTATATTTCGGACTGACAGCCATCGCCGCGCTCATCGGGCAACTCGGATCTGGCGGGTTCATTATCCGCCACGGCGCTATCCGCATGAGTCAGGTCGCATTGCTCTCGACCGGTGGCGGGATGGCGGTCGCGATCATCGGAGGCGCGGCGGGCTTCGTGCTGTCAGCGCTGGTCGGCAACAGCATCGCCGCTGTCGCTACGCCCGCCAGTTCACAGTTGCTTGGCCGATGGTCTATCAGGCGGTACGCGCCGTTCGCATTCTCGGTCACGCAGACTGCCATTCCGGCGGGCATTTTGCTCGGCGGCTGGCTCGGTCCGGCTCTGGCTCAATCCATGGGGTGGCGCGGCACGATGCTGATCAGCGCCGCAGCCTGCTGGTGCTTTGCCCTGCTGCTGCAACCACTGCATGGACGGCTTGATACCGATGCACTGCCGATGCACGCGATCCACCTGTCGGATTTTCGGACCACGATCACGGGCGTGCTGGCAGTGGGAGAACTGCGCGCACTTTCCTTCGCCTGCTTTGCATTCAACGGTCTTCAAGCGGTGTTTATCGCCTACTTTGTCACTTACCTCACCGCGCTTGGCTATAACCTGGTGGCTGCCGGGGCGCTATTCTCCACGGTCATCGCCATCGCCATCCCGTGCCGAATCCTCTGGGGCTGGGTGGGCAGCTTCTATGTCGCGCCACGAACCGTGATGGCGTGGCTGGCATTCGGGATGGCGGCGAGCGTTGTGCTGACCGGTGCATTTACCGATGCGTGGTCTACCGTGACGATCGGCGTGGTCAGCGGCGTGTTCAGCGCCACCGCAATGTCCTGGCACGGCATTCTGCTGTCGGAGTCGGCCCGCCTCGCGCCCGCCGGGCGGGCGGGGTCGGTCACTGGCGGCGTGCTGTCGTTTGGCCAGATGGGTGCTTTCCTGTGTCCGTCGGTATTTTCATTGCTCCTTCGCGTCACCGGCGGCTATGCGGCCGGATGGACGGTCTGCGCCATTCCGGCGGTTCTTGTCGGGGTGGATTTGCTGCGTCGAGGAAGAGCCAGGGCACGTCGTTCGGCGTGAGCTGGCGAGAACACACCGGTTGCGCGCTGCATGACGCCTGCATAGCCTTTTACCGCGAGGAGAACGCATGGGAAAATCGCCGTGATCAATCCACGGAAGGTTGCAACGGGCGCTATCCGGTTCGGCGCCCCGCAATGAAGATTTACGAGGGCGGGCGCAGCCTGGATGGCGCGGTGGTGACAGTGGACGGCATCCCGCTGGACCCGCGCTTCGATATTCGCCGCTTCAGCCGCATGGGTTTCGAGTGGACCTACGAAGGCGACGGCCCGAGGCAATTGGCACTCGCCTTGCTTGCCGACCATCTCGGCGATCAGCAACGTGCCCTGGCGCTGACCGAAACCTTCATGCGGAATGTCGTGGCTGAATTGGACAACGCCTGGAAGCTTACCGGCGCCGACATCGAAGCGGCGCTCGAACAGGGCGACTAATGACGGGATGATTTGGCGTTTGCCTGGCGGTTACGGTGTTGTTTGCCCCGTCGGTTGGCGCATCCGCAGTGACGCGCGCTCGGCGGACGCCGGCTACGCGCGATGGACCCATGCGCGGGACCAGGAGAAGCAACCGAACCCGACGTTCTGGCGGCTACACCTGCGTCCGGGCGTGAACAGCCGGGACGGGGAGTTGGCATGCTCTATTGACCCCCTCCCCTTGGGGGCACCGTTCAGTCGAACGCCAGCCCCATCGTCTCGGCAACCAGCGCGGGACGCGACGAGCCCTCGATCTCGATCTGGCTGTCGAAGGTCATGCGCACGCCGCCCTCGATGTCCTCCACGTTCTTCAGCGTCTGGTGCAGGCGCACGCGCGATCCGGCTGGCACTGGCGCGGTGAAGCGCACCTTGTTCGAGCCGTAGTTGATGCCGCGCGATCGTTTGCGGATATGCAGGATGTTGTGCGACAGCCGTGGCAGGAGCGACAGCGTCAGATAGCCGTGAGCGATCGTCTTGCCGCCCGGCATCTCCCGCTTCGCCCGCTCCACGTCCACGTGGATCCACTGATGGTCGCCGGTCGCCTCGGCAAATTTGTCGATCATCGCCTGGTCCACCAGAACCCATTCGCTTGACCCGATCTGCTTGCCGATATGGGTCTTCATGTCGGCGGGCTTTTCCACTTCGAGCATCCCGGTGTCCTCCATTTCGGTCATGGCGATTATGCAGAGCACGACCGGACTTGTCGCGGCATGGATTTCCGTCCTATCACTGGCGCAACCGGAGGTAACCGCCGATGGACCATCAAAGGATGTCGCAGCGTCAGGCGGCGTTCCGCGCCGACTTCCGAACCCGCATCGCCCGGGCCTATTCAGGCTGGGCGCATGTCGCGCTGATCTATGCGCTGGGCTTCGCCGCCATCTGGTACTGTGCCCGGCAGATCGCACATCCGGAGTGGTACGAGTTCCTGGTGATCCCGGTCGCCTTCTGCATTTCCAACGCGTTCGAGTGGTGGATCCACCGCTACGTCATGCACCGTCCAGTGAAGGGCTTCATGGGCATCTACAAGCGCCATACGCTTGCCCACCATCAGTTCTTCACCCATATCGAGCCGACCATCGACAATACCCGCGACTTCCGCATCGTGTTCTTCCCACCCTATGCGTTGGTGGCCTTCATGGCGCTGTCGCTTCCGCCTGCGGCGATCCTTGGGCTGCTGGGCTTGCCGAACGCAGGATGGCTGTTGCTGATAACCAATGTCGGGCTTTATCTGAACTACGAGCTGTTCCACTATTGCTGTCATGTGAAGGACGATCGGATCGTGCGGCATATACCGTTGGTGAACTCGATCCGCCGCCATCATATCGCGCATCACAACGCCGCACTGATGATGGAACGCAACTTCAATTTGACATATCCGATCGCCGACTGGTTCTTCGGCACCTCCGATCTGGCCTGCGGTCTGCGGCAGCATGTGTTCAACGGCTATGATTCGCGCTTCGTGCGCCGCGATCTCAAGCGGGTCCGTAACACCACGGATGATCCGCGTGTCGGTCACTTTCAGGTGGCAGCGGAATGACCACCACGAGAAGCCCGGTGGTAGGCTCACAACGGATCAAGCAGGGCAAGGCCAGCCTCGTCGGCGGAGTTGCGGTGGGAATGGCCGTGCTTGTGCTGTGGACTGCGATCGCGCACGAACTGGCGTCCGACAGCGCCGCAATCATCGCCGCGGGCGTGCTGGTCGCTGTTGGGATTGCAGTATGGATCAGGGTGGCGGATCTGTAGACTGGCCTGCCCGCAAAGGAAGAACTATCGACGAAGCCACTTCCTGCGCAATTGCTACCCAAGTCTCACACCTGAGTTATGTCCTCATCATCCATCGCCAGTCGGTGCCGCGTTCCAGGTTGCACCAGGGATTGCGGCATGGATCGGGGTGGCTGATCCTTCATGCTCAGAGAACGAAGGGACTTCCATGGCCATCGAGGGGGAAACCTACGACTTCATCGTCACCGGCGCCGGCAGCGCGGGCTGCGTGCTCGCCGCCCGCCTCTCGGAGTCCGGCCGTCACCGCGTGCTGCTGCTCGAAGCGGGACCGCCCGACCGCAACCCCTGGATCCATATCCCGCTCGGCTTTGCCAAGACTTACGTGAACCCGGCGGTGAACTGGAGGTTTGAGAGCGCGCCGCAGCCGCAGCTTGCCGGTCGGAAGCTGTATCTGCCGCGCGGCAAGACACTCGGCGGTTCCAGTTCGATCAACGGCATGGTGTACATGCGCGGTCACCACGGCGACTACGACGAATGGCGCCAGCGTGGCTGCGAGGGCTGGGACTGGGATTCAGTGCTGCCCTACTTCAAGAAAGCCGAAAACCAGTCGCACGGCGCCGACGAGTTTCATGGCGTCGGTGGCCCGCTGCATGTCTCCGACCAGCCAGGCCGGTTCGAACTGGCGGACGCCGTATTGGAGGCCTGCGTGCAGGCTGGCATCCCGCGCAACCCGGACTTCAACGGCGCGCAGCAGGAGGGCTGCGGCTACTACCAGACCACGACCAGCAACCGACGTCGCTGGAGCACGGCAAAGGCGTATCTCCAACCGGCGCTGCAGCGCCCGAACCTGGTGGTGCGCACCGGCGCCCACGCCACACGCGTGCTGATCGAGAACAACCGTGCCGCCGGCGTCGAGTACCATATCCCGGAAGGCCGCCGCATCGCCCGGGCACGGGGCGAGGTCATCGTATCCGGTGGTGCCTATGGTTCGCCGCAGCTTCTGCTGCTGTCGGGACTGGGACCCGCGCAGCATCTGCAGGACATCGGGATCGACGTCGTCCGCGACATGCCGGCGGTGGGTTCCAACCTGCACGACCACTTCAACTCCTACGTAAGCTGGCGTTGCAGCAAGGCGATCACGCTGAACGACCTGGAGCGCAGTCCGGTCCGCAAACTGGCGGCCGGCGTGCGCTATGCGCTGTTCCGCTCCGGCCCGATGGCGAGCAACGGCATCCACACCGGACTGTTCACCCGCAGCGATCCTCGGCTTGAGCGTCCAGATGTGCAGATCAATGTTTTCGAATGGAGCACGCTGACGCGGAACAAGGATGGCGTCGTGCCGCACCCGTTCCCGGGCTTTACGCTAAGTCCGGTGCATCTGCGACCAGACGGTCGCGGCACCGTGCGACTCGCCAGCCCAGATCCGCTGGCGCCGCCAGCGGTGCTGTTCGACTTCCTGCGCACCGATTATGACATGCAGGCGGTGATCTTCGGCATCCGGCTGGCACGGAGGATCGCTGATCAGCCAGCCCTGAAGCCATTTGTCGTGCACGAACTTGCCCCAGGGCCGTTGGTCACGACCGACGTGGAGCTTGCCGAGTATGTGCGCCAGAGCGGCGTTTCCAATCAGCATCCAACCAGTTCGTGCGCCATGGGCCATGGGCCGAACACGGTGGTCGATCCGCGGCTGCGCGTTCACGGGATCAGCGGACTGCGTGTGGCGGACGCCTCGATCATGCCGGTCGCGGTTGGCGGCAACACCAATGCGCCCACCATCATGATCGGCGAGAAGGCCGCCGCCATGATCCTTGAGGATGCGGCGGCAATCCCGGACCGCGCGGCAGCCTGAAACACCACGGACCCAGAGGAAAACATGCAAACTGGTGGCGACACCTACGATTTTATCGTGACAGGCGCCGGCTCGGCCGGCTGCGTGCTGGCAGCGCGCCTGTCGGAATCCGGACACCACCGCGTGCTGCTGCTGGAAGCCGGCGGCAAGGACAGCAATCCCTGGATCCACATCCCGCTCGGCTACGCCAGGACGTTCTGCAACCCGCGCGTCAACTGGATGTTCGACAGCGAGCCGGAAGCCAATCTGAACAATCGCGTGATGTATCAGCCACGCGGCAAGGTGCTGGGTGGCACAAGTTCGATCAACGGCATGATCTATATGCGCGGCAACCACGCTGACTACGACGAATGGCGGCAGCGTGGTTGCGAGGGCTGGGACTATGATTCCGTGCTGCCGTATTTCCGCAAGGCCGAGGACAACGAACGCGGGGCGGGCGAATTCCACGGCAGCGGAGGGCCGCTGCGCGTCTCCAACCAACCCTATGAGTGGGAGATCGGCAAGCTCCTGCTTCAGGCCTGCATCCAGGCCGGCATCAAGCCCAATCCGGATTTCAATGGTGCGCAGCAGGAGGGCGCCGGCTATTACCAGACGACGACAAAAGATCGTCGTCGGTGGAGCACCGCCGCGGCGTATCTGCGTCCGGCACGCGATCGGCAGAACCTTGTCGTGCAGACGCACGCGCATGCGACGCGCGTCATGATCGAGAACGGCCGCGCCGTCGGCGTCGAGTTCCGCACGCCGCAGGGGCTGCGCATCGCGCGCGCCAACGGCGAGGTGATCGTATCAGGGGGCGCCTACGGCTCCCCGCAGCTACTGCTGCTATCAGGTGTCGGCCCGGCACAGCACTTGCACGACATGGGCATTGCAGTCCTCCGGGATCTGCCGGGCGTGGGGTCGAACCTGCACGACCACTTCAACACATATTGCGCCTGGCGCATCTCGCGATCGCTCTCGCTGAACGTTCTGCACCACAGCATTCCGCGCCAGCTCGTTGCGGGATTGAAATACGTGCTCTATCGCGGCGGTCCGATGTCCGGCAATGGGCTCTATGTCGGTGCCCTGGTGCGCAGCGATCCGAGTCTGGAACGGCCCGACCTGCAGATGAACATCTCCGCCTGGAGCACGATCGACCGCACGCGCGACGGTATCATCTCGCATCCGTTCCCGGCGTTCGCGATCAGTCCGGTGCATCTGCGCCCCGAAGGTCGTGGCACGGTGCGGCTGAAAAGCCCCGATCCGCTGGCCGCGCCGGAAATCCGCTTCAACTTCCTGCGCAGCGAGTACGACATGCAAGCGGTCATCAAGGGGATACGCATCGCTCGGCACATCGCCGCGCAGCAGGCGCTGAAGAAGCTGGTGGTGGAGGAGGTGCTGCCCGGCCTGTCGGTGACGACCGACGAGCAACTGGCCGATGAAGTGCGCAGGCGCGGCGTGTCAAACCTGCATCCGGTTGGAAGCTGCAGCATGGGGCATGGGCCGAACGCGGTGGTCGATCCGCGGCTGCGCGTGCACGGAATTGGCGGACTGCGCGTGGCTGACGCATCGATCATGCCGTCGATCATCGCCGGCAATACCAATGCGCCGACCATCATGATCGCCGAGAAGGCGTCGGACATGATCCTGGAAGACGCGAAGGCGACGCTGACCCGACGTGCTGCTTAGGGACCCGACGCGAAATCAATGATTCGGCTGACGGTGACGTTCCGCCTTGCTTTCGCGGGATGACGACAGGATCGCGGTCCGCGGGTCAGATGATTCGCTTATTCCGGCTCGTGTCGTTAACATCGGATCATCTGCGGGATGAGGGATTGCGGCATGGCGTCTTCTCACATACCGTGACGCCGCTTTGTCAGAAGTGAGTTTCATGCGTCCAATTGCACTTTTCCTTCGGAAGCGCGCGCTCGGCGTATCAGCCGCTCTGTTGCTGACTTCCGTGGTGGATGTGTCGCTTGCCCAGGCTCCAGTGATGACCGGTGACCTCGCTTGGCCAGGTCTGACGCAGGATGATCTCGATCGCATGCATGCCGCGGGCGCCAGGCTTTACGAGGGCCGATCGATCGGCACGGTTGAGCGATGGCGCAGCCCCGATTTAAAGGATGCGGGCGAGGTCAAATTGATCCGCAGTTTCGATGCGCGGGGAATGCCGTGTCGCACCCTGGATTACACAATCCGGTTTGAAACTGCGCGAAACAGTCCAAATCGCTACACAATCAACTGGTGCAAAATCCAGGAAGGCGAGTGGAAGATCGTCGAACTCCGTCCACCGCGCTGAACTGAGGAAATAAACCTGTTCGCACGATTGAAAACACAATCTTCGCCCGGAGACGAACTGCTGTGAGGATACGAACAGCCTTTTTTGTTTTCGCGGTGCTGCCATGTCTGAACGGTTGCACCGGGACGGGTACTTCACCGCACGCGGGCCAACCCACGATTTAAGGGCAATCGATGCAGCTCATGCTTGCGGATGTCGACCAGATCCGTGCCTTCGTGTACGGGAGCGGTACTCAGGCCGACGCTGCCACCGCGGCTGCCAATCTGGTGTCATGGTCCCAGCGTATGTCCGAACTTTTTCCTCCGGGGCAAGCATCCACGGATTATGTGGACATGAGCCCCGAAAGGGTTCGCGGCGCGCCTGAGGCAATGAAGCGAACCGCGGACTCACTGCTCGCAGCGGTGCGGACAGGCAATCGAGCCCAGATTGGCGACCGACTGGCCCAGACCGAACGCGATGGCTGTGGCTTCTGTCATCTCAGCGGAACCCGCTGACGCATTGACTACCGCACCGTCGCCACCCGCAGCGAGTTCGTCGTTCCCGAATGGCCGATCGGCACGCCGGCAGCCACGACGATCTCTTCGCCGTGCTGGGCAAACCCCTCGGTCTGCGCCACGCGTGTCGCCCTGGTGATCGCGTCCGCCATCGAGTGCGCCTCGGCCGACACCACCGCGTGCACGCCCCACACAACGGCCATCCGTCGCGCTGTAACCAAATTTGGCGTAAGGCCGATGATCGGCGCCTCCGGCCGCTCGCGTGCCACACGCAGCGCGGTCGCACCGGACGCGGTAAACGCAACCACTGCTTTTGCCCTGATCGTGTGGCACACCTGCCGCGCCGCGGCGGCGATGGCGTCGGCGGTCGCATGCTCTGGGTCCGGCCGGCTCGCCTCGATCATCGCGCGCCAGCCAGGGTCCTGCTCCACCCGTGCGACGATGCGGTCCATGATGTTCACTGCCTCGTAGGGATATTGCCCCGCTGCGGTCTCCGCCGACAGCATCACGGCATCCGTGCCGTCGAACACCGCGGTTGCGACATCGGATGCCTCTGCGCGCGTGGGTGAGGGCGCGCTGATCATGCTCTCCAGCATCTGCGTCGCCACGACCACAGGTTTGCCCAGTTGCCGTGCGGCCCGCACGATGCGCTTCTGCGCCAGCGGCACTTCTTCGGGCGGCAGTTCCACGCCAAGGTCGCCGCGCGCGACCATCACCGCATCGGTAAGCTGCATGATCGCGTCGAGGTTCTCCAGCGCCTGTGGCTTCTCGAGCTTGACCATGACCCAGGCGCGGTCGGCGATCAGCTCCTTCGCCTCGGCCACGTCTTCGGGTCGTTGCACGAACGACAGGCCGATGTAGTTGGCGCCGTGTTCCAGCGCGAACGCCAGGTCGTCGCGATCCTTTGCGGTCAGTGCCGGGATCGGCAGCACAACGTCGGGCACGTTGACGCCCTTGTGGTCGGACAGCGGTCCGCCAACCAACACTTCCGTTTCCAGTGCATCGCCCCGCTTGCGCGCAACGCGTAGCTTCAGCTTGCCATCATCCAGCAGCAGCGTGCAGCCGATCGAGGCCGCTTCAATGATCTCGGGATACGGCAGGTTCACACGCAAGGCACTCCCAGGCGTCGGGTTGAGGTCGAGTTGGAATTGCTGGCCGGTCTGCAGATGCACCCGTCCACCGCCAAATCGCCCCACGCGCAATTTGGGTCCCTGCACATCGGCCAGGATGCCGATCGGGCGATCGAATCGATCTTCCAACTGGCGGATCATCGCGAATTGCGCGGCGTGATCTTCATGCGTGCCATGGCTGAAATTGAGCCTGAACACATCGGCACCGGCCTGGAACAGGCGTGTCAATACCTCAGCCGAGGAGCTGGCAGGGCCGAGCGTCGCGATGATCTTGGTGCGCCGGCGGCGGCGCAGCTTTGGTCGTATAGCCATCTGGGTTCCTTCAGGCGATCAGGATGGCGCGGACGTCATTCACGTTGGTCAGCGTGGGCCCGGTGCGGATTGCATCGCCGATCGTATCGAACAGCGTGTGACCGTCGTGGGCGGCGAGCATTGCCCGCGGATCGAGCCCGTTGGCGCGTGCGCGCGTAAGGGTGTCGGGTGTCACGATGGCGCCGGCGATGTCATCCATGCCGTCCAGTCCGTCGGTGTCGCCGGCGATCGCCCAGATGTCGGCCGCACCGCCAAGTGCCACCGCAAGGCTGAGCAGAAACTCGGTGTTTCGGCCGCCATGGCCGGCCGGTCCGCGGCCGATCGTCACGGTGGTCTCGCCGCCCGATAGCACCACGGCGGGCGGTCGCAGCGGTTGCCCGTGGGCACGGATGCTGCGAGCGATGCCGGCCATGACGGTGCCGACCTCCCGCGACTCGCCTTCCAGTGCATCGCCCAGCACCAGTGGCGCCAGGCCGAGGTCGCGTGCCGTGTCAGCCATGCGGGTCAGCGCCATCATCGGCGTGGCGATCAGATCGAATTCCGTGTTCGGCAGTTCGTTCGGTTTCGGCGTTTCGTCGGCTGCCTGTGCAAATCGCGCTGCCACCGAAGCTGGAGCGTCGATGCCGTAGCGGGCGATGATCGCGTGCGCATCGGCGAAGGTGGTGGTATCCGGCACCGTCGGGCCGGAGGCAATGACCGCCGGATCGTCGCCCGGCACGTCGCTGATCGCCAAAGTCACGACATGGGCGGGGCGAGCGGCGGCAGCAAGCCTGCCACCCTTGATCGCCGATAGGTGTTTGCGCACGCAATTCATCTCGGTAATCGTGGCGCCGGAGGCGAGCAGGGCGCGGTTGATCGCCTGCTTGTCGGTCAGCGTAAGGCCCGGGGCGGGCGCGGCACACAAGGCCGAACCGCCGCCGGAGATCAGCGCCAGCACGAGGTCGTCGGGGCCAAGGCCGCGCACGCGCTCCAGCAGTCGGTGCGCGCCGCGTTCGCTGTTGGCGTCGGGTACCGGGTGTGACGCTTCGATCACCTCGATCCGTCTTGTCGGTACAGCGTGGCCATAGCGGGTGACGACGGTGCCCTCCAGGGATACGTCGGGCCACGCGTCCTCGAGTGCGGCAGCCATCACAGCGGCGGATTTGCCGCAGCCGACGACGACGCAGCGGCCCTTGGGCCTGGGCGGCAAATGCGCCGCCAGGACCTGGCGAGGATCGGCCGCAGCCACGGCCGCTTCGAACAGCGTCATGAGTGCCGAACGAGCGCGTGCATCGTTCCAGACCATCCGACTCGCTTTCCCTCTGTCCGATCGAGCGCGAGTATGGCGAACCGGGTCAGGACACGCCATCTTCGGGAGATGGAGAGGAGGGACGACATGACCGCACCGCAACTCGACGAAACGACCCGCACCGAACTGGAGGCCGCCGCGTTCCGCCGCCTCGTGCAGCATCTGCGCGAGCGGACCGACGTGCAGAACATCGACATGATGAATTTGGCCGGGTTCTGCCGGAATTGTCTGAGCCGATGGTATCGCGAGGAGGCCGCCGTGAAGGGTGTTACCCTTGCTGACCCGGACGCGCGCGAGATCGTCTATGGCATGCCCTATAAGGAGTGGCAGGCGAAGTATCAGAAGGATGCAAGTCCTGACCAGAAGGCCGCTTTCGCCAAGTCCAATCCGGGTCATTGACCGCGCTGCAGGTGACCGCTATCCCCGCCGGCCTTGCCGGATCGGAGGGGAACAATGGCGCTGCGCGCGGTGGAGAAGCCTGACACCAAGGCTGGCGGCATCGCCGCCGACCGATTGCGGAGCTTGGTCGATCGCATCGAGCGGCTGGAAGAAGAGCGTAAGGCGCTCGGCAGCGACATCCGTGACATCTACGCGGAGGCGAAGTCGGCTGGCTTCGACGTGAAAGTGCTGCGTCAGCTCATCCGCTTGCGCAAGCAGGAGCCGGCCGATGTGGATGAGCAGGAAACGCTGCTCGATGTGTACCGGCGTGCACTTGGCATGTAATGTGGCGTTGGGCGGGGAGGCCGTTCTGCTACGTGAACCGGGCACCCGACGAGCTCACCAAAAGGCGGGCCCGCCGGGGCCGGTCGAGTACGCTAACGGCGGATGAAGAATACGAGCTTTATCCGCCACCTACCCCACCGGATGCGCAGCGCCCAAAATGCAGTACTGGGCACAGCATTGTACCCGTCTCCAGTGGCGGCCCTATGCCGCAGAGTGGTGTAGGACGACCGTTTGGTGAAGACCGGGTTAGCCGTGCAACTTCGCCAGCACCTCGGTGTTCGAGCGGATCACCATCATCCGTTTGATCTTGTGTGTCGGCGTCATCAAGCCGTTCTCCAGCGTGAATGGCGGCACCACTGCCTGTCTGCGTATGCGCTCGGTTACCGACAGCCGATGGTTCACACGCGTCACGGCCAATGCAGCGGCCACGTCGTCATAACCATCGGCGGGAACCAGCAAGGCGGTCAGAGACGAGCGGCCGTCGCCGGCGACCACCGCCTGGGCAATCTCCGGTTCGGCCATCAGCATGCCCTCGACCTTCGCCGGCGAAACGTTCTCGCCGCCCGACAACACGATCATGTCCTTCTTGCGATCGGTGATGCGAAGGTAGCCGTCATCATCCAGTTCACCGATATCGCCGGTGTGCAGCCAGCCGCCCTGGATTGCCGCGGCTGTGGCCCCAGGCAGGCGCCAGTAGCCATCCATCACCAGATCGCCGCGCACCAGGATTTCGCCGTCCTCGGCGAGGCGCAGTTCGACGCCCTCCAGCACGCGACCGACCGTATCGATGCGGATCGCGTCCGGAGGATTGGCGCTGATCACCGGGCCTGCCTCGGTCTGGCCGTAGCCCTGCATGATCAGCAGCCCCAGCGCGAGGTAGAACAGGCCGACCTCGGGCTCGAGCCGCGCGCCACCCGACATCGCCGCCTTCAGACGGCCGCCAAAGCGGTCCCGGACCTTCGCGCGCACCAGCCGGTCGAGCAGTGGGTCCAGCAGGTATTCGCCAAGGTTCAGGCGCCGCCCCTCGATCCGCTTCAGCCCGATATCCAAGGCCCAGCGAAACAAGCGCTGCTGCCAGTCCGGTTGGCGGCCCACCTGCGTCAGGACACGACCGCGAATTATCTCCAACACCCGCGGCACCGCGGTGAGGATCGTCGGGCGAACCGTCAGCAGGTCGGCTGCCAAATGCTCGACGCCACGGGCATAGACGATCTCGGTGCCGATGCTGGGCAGGAAGAAGATGCCGACCGTGTGTTCATAGCTATGCGAGGCCGGCAAATAGGACAGATAGACCTCGTCCCGCAGCCCGAGCGGCCGCATCAACTCGAACGCGCCGCGGCAGTTCGACAGGATCGAGCGGTGCGGCAGCATCACTCCCTTGGGCGCTCCGCCCGTGCCTGACGTGTAGATCAGGCAGGCGAGTGCGGTCCCGGGAATGGACGCGGCCTCCAGCGCGATATCGTCGGGCGGCGCCTCGTCGGCCACCAGATCGGCCCAATGGAGCAGTCCAGGCAGCTCTCCGACCGCATCTGGCAGGCCATCCATCACCACCAGCACATCGAGCCCGCCCGTGAGCCTGCTGGCCTCCCGCAGCACGGACGCGAGGGCAGGGGAGGACACGATGGCCGCCCGAGCACCGGCGTCGCGCAGGATGTGGGCATGGTCCGCCGCGGTATTGGTCGTGTAGGTCGGCACCGGAACGGCGCGGAGCGCCATCAGAGCCGTCTCGGCGATCGGGTACTCCGGACGGTTCTCCGATACGATCACCACGCGGTCGCCGGCCGCCACGCCCGCCGCACGCAGGCATCGGGCACACGATGCCGCCATCCGGCCGAATTCGCCCCAGGTGATGGAATGCCAAGCGCCCTGACGGAACGAGCGCAGAAGGGACTTGTCCGGCCAACTGCGGGCAAGTGCGAACATCATTGCGGCTAGATTAGGCCAGGTTGGATAGACCTCCACGTCACCTCCCGCTGCTCTGGGGCGCCTTGCACCGGGCGCAACCCTTTGACCTCGACCGCTACTACCTTACATGGATGGAATACCGCAGCCTCACGAGGACGCAATGATGCCCAATACCGCCCCGGCCGACGCCGCATCCAGCCCGCAGGCTGTTGATGGTCTGCCGACCTGGGACCTCGGCGATCTCTATTCTGCTCCCGACAGCCCCGCAGTCGAGGCGGACTTTGCCAGGGCCGAGCAGGCAGCCCGCGCGTTCGCCGCCGCGCATCAGGGTAGGCTGGCATCCTTGTCAGGTGCAGCTCTGGCCGCCGCCATCGCGGAGTACGAGCGCATCGAGGAGGTGCTGGGCCGTCTGGCGTCTTATGCCCAGCTGCTGTTCGCCGCCGATTCCACGAATGCGGAAATCGGTCGCTTCTACCAGACCGCGAGCGAGCGGGTGACCACAATCAGCAGCAATCTGCTGTTCTTCGCCCTGGAGTTGAACCGGCTGGATGAGGCGGCGCTGGAGCAGAAGTGCGCCGACCCCACGCTGGCGAAGTGGCGGCCCTGGCTGCGCGATCTGCGCGTGTTCCGACCGCATCAGCTCTCCGACGAACTCGAGAAATTGCTGCACGAAAAGGAAGTTACCGGTCGCAGTGCCTGGAGCCGGCTGTTCGACGAGACGGTAGCCGCGATGCGAGTTCCAATCGGCGGCAAGGAACTCACCGTCAGCGATGCGCTGAACCGGCTATCCGATCGCGACCGATCCGTGCGCGAGGCCGCCGGGCGCGCGATCGGCGCGACGTTCGGCGCTAATGTCCGGCTGTTCTCGCTGGTGACCAACACGCTGGCGAAGGACAAGGAGATCGTCGATACGTGGCGGCACTATCCGCGTCCCGGTAGCTACCGCAACCGCTCCAACATGGTGGAAGACGAGGTCGTGGATGCGCTGGTGACGGCGGTGCGGGCGGATTTTCCAAGGCTCGCGCATCGCTATTACCTGATGAAGGCGAAGTGGCTCGGCCTGCCGAAGCTGCAGCACTGGGACCGCAACGCGCCGCTGCCGGACGACGATGATCGCTCGATCGGGTGGAACGATGCGCGCGAGCGGGTGCTGACGGCCTATGCAGCGTTCAGTCCCGAACTTGCCGATGTCGGCAAGCGCTTTTTCGATCGACCGTGGATCGATGCGACGCTGAAGCCCGGCAAGTCGGGCGGGGCGTTCGCGCATCCGACCGTACCGTCGGCGCATCCCTATCTGCTGCTGAACTACCACGGCCGCACGCGCGACGTGATGACGTTGGCGCATGAACTCGGCCACGGGGTGCACCAGATGCTGGCGGCCGAACAGGGCTATCTGATGGCGGGCACGCCGCTGACGCTGGCCGAGACCGCGAGTGTGTTCGGCGAGATGCTGACGTTCCGCGCGTTGCTGGACGCGGCCGATCCGAAGCGCCGGCGCATCATGCTGGCAGCGAAGGTCGAGGACATGCTGAACACGGTTGTCCGCCAGATCGCGTTCTATCACTTCGAGACGCTGCTGCACGATGAGCGCCGCACGGGCGAACTGGTGCCCGACCGCATCGGCGAACTATGGCTGCAGGTGCAGAAGGAAAGCCTCGGGCCGGCGTTCGAGTTCACGCCGGAATACAATGTGTTCTGGGCGTATGTTCCGCACTTCGTTCATTCGCCGTTCTATGTCTATGCATATGCCTTCGGCGACTGTTTGGTGAATGCGCTATATTCGGTGTTCCAGTCGGGGCATCCGGGCTTTCAGACGAAGTACCTGAACATGCTGCGCGCCGGCGGGACTAAGCGTCACAAGGAGCTGCTCGCGCCGTTCGGTCTGGACGCGTCCGGTCCGGCGTTCTGGAAGAAAGGACTGGACGTCATCGCTGGCTTCATCGACGAGCTGGAGCAGGCGGGGTGATGCAGCCGCAGCAAGGTCCTCCCCCTCCCCTTGCGGGAACGCCGCCGAACGCAGGTTGTGGCAAGGACTTCGCAAGCATCAGATCGGGGGCCTGAAGTGATTGCCATCCGGCAGGCTGTGCAGCCAACCCCTCCCCAACCCCCTCTCGCAAGGGAGGGGAGTAATGATCACTTTGATCGCGTTGCACCAACGCGTTGCATTGAACCCGCCTGATGTCTGACCGCAGCAACCTGTTCGGTGAACTTCGCCGCATGGCGCGCACCTCGGGGGCGATGGGGGGGATCGCCGCGCGCGTTGCCGGTGAACGCATGTTCGGCATCAAGACCGACCGCGCCAGCCACGCCGAGGACCTTCGCACCATCCTGGGCGGCCTGAAGGGGCCGCTGATGAAGGTGGCGCAGTTCCTCTCCACCGTGCCCGACGCACTGCCGGCGGAATACGCGGCCGAACTCGCGCAGCTGCAGGCAAACGCTCCGGCGATGGGCTGGAACTTCGTCCGCCGCCGCATGGTGAGCGAACTCGGCGCCGACTGGCAGGCGAAGTTCGCCAACTTCGGCCGCGAAGCGGCGGCCGCGGCGAGCCTCGGCCAGGTGCATCGCGCGCGTCTGCATGACGGCACCGACGTTGCCTGCAAGCTGCAGTATCCAAACATGGCGAGCACCGTGGAAGGCGATCTGCGCCAGTTGCGTCTGGCCATGGCGATCTATCATCGCATGGACAACGCCATCCAGCATGAGGAGGTTTACAAAGAGCTCACCGAGCGCCTGCGCGAGGAACTCGACTATGAGCGTGAGGCCGCGCAGATGCGGCTCTATCGCCAGATGCTCGCGAACGATCCGACCGTGCATGTGCCGGTGCCGATCGAGGGCTACTGCACGCGGCGACTATTGACGATGACCTGGCTCGACGGCAGGCCACTGATGCATCGTCTGGCTGAGGACCCGCCGCAGGAGGAGCGCAACAGCATCGCCGAGGCATTGTTCCGCGCCTGGTATGTGCCGTTCTACCGCTATGGCGTGATCCACGGGGATCCGCATCTCGGCAATTACCAGGTGCGTCCGGATGCCACGGTGAATTTGCTCGACTTCGGCGCCATCCGCGTGTTCGACGCGAAGTTCGTGCGCGGTGTGATCGACCTGTTCGAGGCGGTGCGCGACAACGACGATGCGAAGGCGCACCACGCTTATGAAACGTGGGGTTTCACCGATCTGTCAAACGAGAAGATGGCCGCGTTGAACCTGTGGGCGCGTTTTCTCTATGAGCCGCTGTGCGACGACCGGGTGCGCCGCATCCAGGAGACCGACGATCCGCAATTCGGCCGCGAAGTCGCCGAGCGCGTGCATGCCGGACTGAAGCGCACCGGTGGCGTCAAGCCGCCGCGCGAATTCGTGCTGATGGACCGCTCGGCTATTGGGCTTGGAGGCGTATTCCTGCGTCTGAAGGCAGAGTTGAACTGGAGCCAGCTATTCCACGGACTGATCGCCGATTTTGACGAAGCGGTGCTGGCACAACGGCAGGCGGTGGCGCTAACGCAGGCGGGGGTGCCCCGCGCAGGTTAGGTCGCCGTGACGGCGAACTTCTTGTCTTGTTGTCATCCGCGCGGGGTCTCACCCACCCAATCTGCCGACACGTCCCGCGGTAATGCCGCCGTCGATAACGAGTTCCGATCCAGTGATGTGGCTCGATGCATCCGAGGCGAGGAACAGGATCCCGTTGGCGATGTCCTCGGCCTGACCGGCCTTGCCCAACGGCACCGTCGCCTCGGCGATCTTGTTCGGATCCAATGGCGCGTTTGCGCCCGGCGGCAGCTTGGTCCAGATCGGCGTGTCGATAATGCCCGGATGCACCGAATTCACCCGAATGCCGTCGCGCGCCTGGGCGCATTCGAGCGCCATCGACTTGGCGAACAATCGCACTGCACCCTTGGTCGCACTGTAACCCGCCAGCCCGGCGGAACCTCGCAGCCCGGCGACCGAGGACAGCATGACAATGGATCCGCCGCCGGATCGGCGCATCGCCGGGATGCAATACTTCACCGACAGGAAAACGCCATCGACATTCACCGCCATCTGTCGCCGCCAGTCGGCCAGCGACATGTCGATCGCCGGCCCCATGATGCCGATGCCGGCATTGGCGACCAACACATGCAGTCCCCCGAAGTGTTTCTCGACTGTCGATATGACGTTTGGCCAGCCGGCTTCTTCGGTCACGTCGTGGTGCAGATAGACGCTGCCGGTCGCCTCGGCCACGCGTTCACCAGCCGCATCGTCCAGATCGGTCAGCAGCAGCCTTGCGCCCTCGCGGGACATGACCCGTGCGCAGGCCGCGCCAATGCCGGAGGCTGCGCCAGTGATGATGCCGATCTTGCCTTCGAGCTGCATCACTGCGCCGCCGTCCAGCTTTCGGAGAATGCCAGCGCGCAGGTGCTGAACGGCCGTCCCTCGCGCTCCCGTGGCCACGGTTGGCCCACCGCCTGGATGCCGTTCCGCGACAGGCGCGCACCCAGCGCGGGTATCAGCACGGTGCATACGCCGTAGGGGCGCCCTGGCTCGGCATTCGGCTGTGTATGGATCAGCAGCGGCTCACCGATGCTGTACCAGGTAAGCGCGATCTCCTCTTCCGTTGTGACGAGGCGCTCGGTCCAGAAGTCGCGCGCATCGCCCGACTTGGTGAATTCCGCGTCGATCACCGGGATCGTCTGATCCGCCAACTCGGCGTTCAGCATGCCCTGGACGGTGGATTGCAGCCAGCGCGCCATCGCGATGTTGTCCGAGTAGATGCGCCAGCGATCGTCCGTCAGTTCGCTCTTGATATAGAGCACATGTCCGGGACCGGCAGGACACAGGATGATTCGCCAAAAGCTGGCGTTCGTGGTGTTTGGTGCACCGTCGGTCGCGCTCAGCCGGATGAACGGGTTTTCGCCTGTCAGGATCAGCTGATTGGGGTCCGCAACACTCATTGTGAAACCTCCTGATGTACTCTGTGGATGACGGAGCTAGTCCGGGATCAGGCCGCCGTCCACGTTGAACGACTGGCCGGTGATGTTGCGCGCGCCGGCCGATGCCAGGAAGACCACCATCGCGGCGATATCCTCCGGATCGTTCGCCCGTTGCAACGGGATGACCTCGGCGCGACGACGTTCCATCTCCTCGACGGTCACGCCTGCCTGCTGCGCGCGGATTTGCAGATTCGCGTCCGACAGCGCAGTGCGCGTGACACCAGGACAGACGGAGTTGACGTTGATGTTGTGTTTGCCCAACTGCTGCGCGGCCGTTTTCGTCAGGCTGATCACCGCGCCCTTGCTGGCAGCGTATGCGGCGTTGGAAGTGCCCTCGTAGCCCTTCCCGGCGATGGACGCGACGTTGATGATCCGTCCGCTGCGCCGAGGGATCATCTCGCGCGCGACGCGTTGCAGGCAGAAGAAGACGCCCTTGGCGTTGACGCGGTGGATGCGGTCCCAATCTTCTTCGGTCAAATCCATGATGTCCGCGCGACGTGTCACGCCGGCGTTGTTCAGCAGGATGTCGATCTGTCCGAACGCGTCGAGCGTCTGGCGCACCATGCGATCGATATCCCGCAAGTCGCCGACATCCGCCTGCACGGCAAGCGCCCGCCGTTGTTGGGACATGATCGCTTCCGCCGTCTCTGCGGCTTTCGGCGCGGCGATGTCAGCAACGACGACATGCGCACCGGCCGCGGCCAGAGCGAGCGCCGACGCCTTGCCGATACCTTGGCCGGCGCCTGTAACCAATGCGACCTGATTGGATAGATTCATTTTGGTATTCCCCCCGGTGATTCGCGCAACACACGGCGGTCTAGTCAAGACGCGCAGAACCGCGACGGCGGACGGTATCAGGTTGGAAGCGTCAGACAACCGCCTCGCGACGGAGCGCGGCCACTTCCTCAGCCGTGTAGCCAACCTCCCGCAGCACCTCGTCGGTATGCGCACCAAGCGGCGGGGGCGCGTGGTCGAGCCGGCCGCCACCATGTTCCAGCTGGAAGCCGGAGCCCATCAAACGAAGAAGGCCGTACTCGGTCTCGACGGTCTGCATCGCGTTGCGCGCGACAATCTGCGGATGGTCGATAATCTCTTCGACCCGCCAGATACTGGCGCTCGGTGCACCGGCGTCGTTCAGGCGTTTCTCCCACGTCTTGGCGTCGTCACTCGCCAGCGCGTCCTCGATGATCGCACGCAGGGCCTGCTCGTGCTCCTTGCGCTGGAACCAGTCGGCGAAGCGCGGGTCATCCAGCACATCGGCGCGCCCGAGCGTTGTCATCAAGGCGTCATATTGCCGGTCGTTGTTCACCGCGAGCAGGAGAAAACCATCTTTCGCACGGAACAGGTTGGCAGTGACCTTGCGGCTGATTGCCTGATTGCCGAACTGCTCCTGTCGATGGCCCGCCACGGTGAAGTCGGCCACCTGGGTGGAGAGAAAGCTCAGACTGGCCTCCAGCATCGAAACATCGATGTACTGCCCCTGACCAGTGTGCGTGCGTTGGAACAATGCCGAGGAAACGGCAAACGCGGCCGTCATTCCCGACAGCACGTCGCACACGGCGAAGCCGGCACGGGTCGGGCCCATTTCCTTGTGGCCCGTAAGCGACATGATGCCCGACAGCGCCTGGATCTTGCCGTCGTAGCCTGCCTCGTTCCGATATGGCCCGGTGGCGCCGAAGCCGGAGATCGTGCAGTAGATCAGGCGCGGGTTGATCGCCCGCAGCGCCGCGTAGCCGATGCCCAGGCGATCCATCACGCCTGGCCGGAAATTCTCCATAACCACGTCCGCCTTTGCGGCGAGCCGGTTAACGATGTCGATGGCGGCCGGCTTCTGCAGGTCTAGCGTGAGACTGCGCTTGTTGCCATTGATCGCGACCCACGCCGGCGCCATGCCGCGCTCGGCCCACTCACGCGACAGTGGCGTGCGGCGCATGTCCTCGCCCTCGCGCCGCTCCAGCTTGATGACCTCGGCGCCGAGCAAAGCAAGCTGATAGCTGCCGTAGGGGCCGGCGAGGACTTGAGTGAAGTCCAGAACATGCACGCCGGAGAAGGGGCGTGTCACGCCGCCACACCCTCGCGAAGCGTACGTGCGACTGCCTTCTGCTCGTCGAACTCGCGGCGGCGGCGTGCCAACTCATCCGGCGGAATGCGGTCAATGTTCAGATAATCGAGCTTCCACGACGCGTCATCGGCCCAGCGCAGCGGCGACTGCATCGTCGTGCGCGGACCGGGCGCCGACTCCAGCACGCGGAGTGCCAGCTCCAGAGTCAAAGCCTGCGACGCAACGTCGTGCGGCTTGCCGGCACTGTTGCCGAGTGGAAAATCGCTGAACAGGAAACGCGGCACGACGGCGTGCTCGACGATGTCCTTGGCACAGCCCATGACCACCGTCGCGATGCCGTTCGCCTCCAGGTGGCGCGCGACAAGGCTGGATGTTTGGTGGCAGACCGGGCAGTTCGGCACCACGATCGCGGCGTCGGTCCCGTCCTCCTGGCAGCGCCGCAGGATTTCCGGCGCGTCGGTTTCCACGGTGACGCGATGGCTGCGATTGGTGGGAGCGCCATGAAAGCGTGCGCTCACCGCGCCGATGCGGCCCGCGTCGCGTAGCCGAATAAGTTGCGGCAACGGAAACCATGTGCCGCTGTCCTCGGCGCTGGTGTTAACCCGGTCGTATCCGATGTGCGAAATGCGAAGGTCGTGCTGCTGGGACGTGTCGCCAGAGTAAACGGTGTAGAACTTGGCCCCGCCGTTGTACGCGGCGCCCGGACCCTGGTCGCCCTTGTCTGCTCGGTAGGGCGCTGCCGTCGTGATGATGGTTACCCGTGATTGGGCGAGTGGCTTCCGGAGACCTTGGAACGGCACGTCGATGTAGTGTGCCCAGCGATAGGGCGTGGCGTAGCCGATCGCCCGATAGTAGTCGCGCGTGCGTTGCATGTAGGGGATCGATACGTCGTAGTCCGGCGCGAAGCCGAGCTGGGCGTCGAGATTGCGCTGCATGTGGTGCCTCCCTGGGGGAGAGTACCGGAGGCTGGGTCTGCGGGCAAATCATTGGCGCCCGGCAAGACAAAGCTCTATCCGATCACGCACATCGCCAGAACAGTGACACGCGGGTCGGCAACCGACAGCCAATTAGAGCGTGATGAAGCGTCCTGAGCGACGGAGCGCTGACCGCATTGACGGTCAAGTGAAGCTCCGCCGCTATGACGCAGTAGCTTTCAGGCGAACGTCAGCCGCCACCCTGCGGAGGCGGAACAGCGAACATCACCAGGATGCCCTGACAGTCGAGGTTCTGCCCTTTGACGTTGGCCGTGAGCCAACCGTCAGACCGGAGGACGCCGGTTATCGTGGCTGTTCGCCCCGACCCACCAACCTCCTTCCCTTGCATCGAAAAGGACCGGTTGGGAGCGATAGTCCCGCTCACATTGGCCATGTTCTTCATGTTGTTCCAGGCAACAATGCCTGAGAGGGTGTTGTTTTCGCCCACCACCACATGCCAATCGAGCGAGGGGCACTGGCCGGCTGGCCTTGAATGGAACACGTAAACCCTGCCCTCGGGCGCAACCTGCTGCGCGAGTGCCATATTGCATGTGGCGGTCACCACCACGGCACCGGCCGCGACTGTACCCATCAGCTTACCCCAAGTCATGCGTGTCGCCTTTCCATTGGTTGGACTGGGTAGTGAGTCTCTCCCCGTAGCGCAGGCGCGCAATGCCGAATTGACAGGCTGCGGCCCTTGATACGCTCCCACTTGGGGCCACTTCCGTCAAGCCACCGATACATCGAGTGTGGCAAAATCAGCAGGGGTCCAAGTGGCCGGCGCGGCCAAAAGCAAGGCGCTCGTTACGCCGGTCGTCAGGCCCAGGTAGCAGCGCTTCGGGTCTGCTGTCCAGCCGCGTCCCACATCAGGCGCGGGTCGAAGGTCTCGGCAGCGAGCATCGTGAGGATGACCACCGCGCCGAAAGCCACGGCACCGATCCCAGGCTCGATGGTGATCACGCTGCCAAATCGTACCAGGGCCCCGAGCAGCGATTCCATGAATATGTCGATCATCGACCAGCGGCCGATCCACCTCACCACATGATACAATCTGGTCCGGTCGCGCAGCCATCCCGCGCGGCCGGTCTGCGTGGCCACCAGCATGACCGTCAAGCCCACAAGCTTCAGCATCGGCACGGCGATACTGGCAAAGAACACCAGCGCCGCGAGCGGATACAGTCTCGACGAAATCAGCTCGCGCACACCACCGAGGATCGTGCTGGGTGTGCCTGCGCCAAGTTGCATCACTGTCAGCACCGGATACAGGTTCGCGGGCACATAGAGGATGGCGGCCGCAATCATCAGCGCCCAGGTTCGGGCCAGGCTGTTGGGCTTGCGCTCATGCAGCACTGAATTGCAGCGCGGGCACCGGGCCTCGCCTGGCGGGTGGACGCTCACGAGACCACAGGACTCGCAGCCGGTCGCTCCTGTCACTGGCCCGCGTGCCGGCAGGTTGCGCGACGCCTTGTCGGCAGCGGTGGAGCGGTCGAGTGCGTCCCAGACCGCCTCGCGATCGAGTGAGCTGTCTGCCCACACCATCACGAAGGTCAGGGCGAACAGCGCAAAGACGCCGGTACCCAGCGTAATCTTCACCAGATCGCCAAGTTTCACATAGGCGACCAGCACACCGAATACGAAGACCTCCACCATCGACCACGGTGTAAGCCGCTCGACCAGCACGAAAACGCGCCGCAGGTGACGTGGCGGTCGCGCCAGGTGCAGGCCGATCAGCACATACAGCGTGCCAAGCAGCTTGGCGAACGGCGCCACGACGGTGACAAACACGACGACCGCGGCCAGGGCTGTCATGCCGCGCTGGATCAGTTCCTCCGGTCCCGAAAGCAGATCGGCGTGGAGCGTGATGCCGGCGGTCTCCACACTCATGAGTGTGGACACGCACGTCACGCCCAGCAGCACGAGCGCGGACACCGTCAGCGCCAGGCTGTGCTCCAGCGGATGCTGACGCGCCCGGTGGAGCCTGGTGCCGCAACGGTTGCAGTGCGCGGAAATGCCGGGCGTGAGTGCCGGCACGGTCTGCAGCAGCCCGCAACTCTGGCATTCGTGCAGGCGCGGCCGGATGAGTTCAGGTTCTACCGGGGTCCGAAACAGCGACGTCACCGCGCTCTCCGCGCGCGCGACGGCACAGCGGCCGGCCCAGGGGCAAGCATCTCCGCAAGCCCGTCGGCGAGCTGGCCGACCGCGACGCTGATCGCGGCGACTTCGCCTCCGATGCGGCTGTCGGAAGGTGGTATCTCGAAGCGGAAGCCGCGGGTCACCGGCTCACCGTGCCCCTTCACCACCGCCGCCTGCGCCTGCAGCACAAGCGTCCCCGCGGTGTTCTCGTCGAGCCGCGATACGTTCAGCTCGACGGTCGCGTCAGGCGACACCGACACCGCGCCGGTCTCGGTATAAACCGTGCTTTGCGGCAGACGCTGGCTCAGTTCCTCCACCAGCACGCGCGAAAGCATCGCGCCGAGCGGTTCGCCCCACCAGTCGTTGGCCATCACGTCGAGACGATAGTTCTCTGACGAGCGAACGATCTGGCTGCGCTCCAGGTATCGGGCCAGACCGATCTGACGCAGCTCGATCGCTTTTGGCGCCCCTGTCACCGTCGCGCCTGGTACAGGGGCTATGGTGTACAGATCCGGGTTGGGAGAGCTGCAGGCAACCTGTGCAGCCAGCAGGGCAGCCGCCACCATCTGCATGAACCTGGGCAAGTATCTCATTCGACACCGCCGGCGGGACGGCCCTTGATCAGTGCCTCCGGGTGGCGTGAGAGCAGATCGGCGAGCGAGCGGATCGAGCGGGTCGCATCGTTCAGTTGTATCAGCAGCCGTTCGAGGTCGCGGTTGAACTGTGTATTGTCGCCGTAGCCCGACTGCAGCGATAGGACAAGCTTGTTGGCGTCCGACATCGTCTTCTGCAATCCGGCCGAGAGGTCCGGCAGCCGCTTCATCGCCGGTCCCAGATTGGCATCGAGGTTTTGCACCACGTCGTGCACACTGGCGAGCGTCGAATTGAGCGACGTCAACACCTGCTTGGCCTGTGGATCGTTGACGAGGCCGTTCAACCCCTCAGCGGTCTTGTTTAAGTTGCGACCAAGCGTGTCGAACGGAATTGTATTGACCTTCCGAAGCAATTCGGTGGCCGAGGCCTGCAGGCCACTGAAGCTGCCGCTGTCCGAGGTGGGAATGACGAGTGTCCCGTCCTCGGCCTTCGTCATCTTTGCCGCCGGCGCATCGGGCAGGAAATCGAGGGCGATCCTCATTTGGCCGGTAAGCAGGTTCGCGCTCTCCAAGGTTGCCCGCATGCCGCGTTCGACCAGCTGATCTACCCCCACGTCGACATCCTTCACCACTTGGCGGCCAATTCCGACGATACGCTCCGGTTGCACCTCGAAATGCACCGGCGCGGTGATCGCCTCCTTTGCCGGATCATAGCCGAGGCGTACGTCGGTAACCTGGCCCACCTTGAGGCCACGCAGCGTCACATCGGCGCCTGGCGCGAGGCCGCCGACGGAACCGGGGAAATAGCTCATCAACAGAATCTTGCGGCTGTACGAGGCTGACTGGGCAGCCTCCTTGTCGGCAAACATTGGGAAGACGTGGTCCTCAACGCTTTCCGTCGCCTGCGCCGCGCCCGACTGCATATCGAACGCAACACCGCCGAGCAGCAGGGCACGCAGCGACTCGAGCTGCACTTCGACCCCGTTGCCGCCAAGCTTCACCGAAAAACCGGAAACGTCCCAAAATCGGGTCTGGTCGTTGACATATTTGTCGAATGGCGCACGGACAAAGGCGTGGATCGTTGCACTTTCCGCCATGTCGCCGATATCCCAGCCCAGTACTTCGCCCACCTGTAGATCGCGGAAGAAGATCGGCGAGCCGAGCGTGACCGAGCCGAGGCGCGTCGCCTTGAGCAGGAATGTCCGACCTGGCACATTCGACGCCAGCACGGGCGGATCCTCGCGACCGGCGAATTCGTGCTTGTGGGCGGCGGTGGCGTCGCCTGGCAGCATGCCGATATACGATCCGGAAATCAGCGTGCTCAGTCCGGAGACATTCCCGGCGAACAGCCGCGGCTTGACGACCCAGAACTGAGCGTCGGCGGTCAGCAGCGGGTCCGCCTGTTTGGTTGTCGCCACGGTCACCAGGACATGCGTATGGTCTTCCGACAGCGCGAGGCTCTTCACCGTGCCCAGCGAGATGTCACGGAACTTTAGCTGGGATTGGCCGGCCTGCAGTCCTTCAGCGGTCTCGAAGGTGATCGTGATCGTCGGACCTTCCTTGGACAGCGTGTCCCATGCGAGCCATGCGCCGATCGCCACGGCAATGATAGGCAGCAACCAGATCGCGGACAGGCGGCGCGATCGGCGCGTCGAGGCAAGGACCATATGCGGTTCGCCGGCAGCTTCGCTCATCGTTCAATCCTCTGCGGCTCCGCCCGGTGCGGGACGGGCGGTGCGCTCGGGGCGAGTGTATACCCCCACCAGCGGGCGACCGTGCAATTTCCGCAGGCCATTGCCGTTCAGCGCGGTGCCAGAGTTGGTCAATCGTTGCAGGCTGTCAAATTTGCCGATTTCGCATAGCGGGCCTGGGTTGTCTGCCGTAACAAGGCGGCGCGCATCGCATCAGCGGAGCGAGAAACAACTGAAGCGACATCACGATCGGCATCTCGCAAGCCAGAATGCACAGCGACGCTGCCGTCGCGTGACGGCGTCAGTCCGCCGCTGGCCCTCAGAAGCTGAAATTCACCATGATCGTAGGGCCACCCATTGCCAGGTGCTCTATGACGGCGCTGCTGCCCTGCTGGAACGACAGATGGCGGTAGGTCAGCGACACACCGGCCCAACCGGTCTGGTAGCCAAGGCCGGACGCAATCTGCCAGGTCAGATTCGAACCCCCCGCGCCAATGTCGAAATAATAGGGGACGAAGAACCCGGTGTTGTTGATACGGATACGGCCGCGAAAGCCGCCGATGCCGTTCCAGATGCTGCCGTTACCGGAAACGCTGCCGAAACCCCCGAACGTCGCGCCATTGCCGCGCGGTCCCGTCACCGCAAGCGCCAGGCTGAAATCTGTCGTGGTGTTCAGTGAAAGATAACGGAAGCCAGCGATCACGTCGAAGTTGCCCCATTCGCCCTGCATCACGGTATAGCCGCCCGCGAGTGTCCAAATCTTGGAATTCAGCGACGTGCCGGTACTATCCTGCAACGAGTGCACGATTGTCTGCGAGGGCTGGCCGGTGAAGTCGATCGATCGGAAGTGAGAACTTGTGGCGCTTACGTTCATGTAGAGAAAATCGGTGAGGACCGAAAACCGGCCGTATTGCGCGTCCGCCGCAACCATTGTGGCGAAGTTCAAATGGCGCAGTATTTCCCCAGGTCCGGCCGACAGTTCGGTCGGCACTCGACCGTCCAGTGCAGGCGGCAGATTGTTGTTAAGCGTCGTGTTGATGGTCGGCAGCCACATATAGGGCGCGATGTTGAAGGTCCAGCCTGACGGACCCGCCACCTGTTGCCCCGAACTGGTTGGCTGTTGCGCCTTGGCGCCGCACATTCCTCCGACTGCGAGCAGCGTCGTCAGAACGCCAGCCACGACGATTCGGTTCAACATCAGGAACTCCCTCGCTGCAACAGCATCGGCCCAATATGATTTGATCTTGTCAAGCGCCAAATCCACCAACCCCCCGAATTCGGTTTCGTGACCCACAGAGAATGGACAGTGAACCTCTATCCGGTGATCGCGGTCCGGTCCATGATCGAAGTCCTGCCGCCGCCTGGCGGACAACGTGAACAGAGCTGATGTTGCCGATTGCAGACACTCTGAAACTACACTAGAAAAATCATCAGGCTGCGCCGGCAAACCCTGGAAAGAGCGGACAACGTCATGGAGAGTGTCAGCATGATCGAAGCGACGACCATCAACAAGACTGCGAAGTCGGACGTTCACTATGCGCAGTCGCCACTCCAGCGTTGCATGGTCGGATTTGCGTTGAGCGCGCTGCTGTTGCTGGGCGGTTGCTCGTCGTCCGTCAAGCTCGGACCGGAGGCGGTTGCCGGACTGCCGCCGGATGGCACCGTCGACATGGAACAGGTCCAGGCTGCCTTTATCGGCAGCGCCGGTGGCGGCAGCGGGACGCTGTTCTTTCGTGGCGGATCCTATCCCTTTGCGATCGGCGGCCTGGGGGTCGGCGGCATCGGCGCGTCAACGATCAACGCCGAGGGCGAGGTTTACAAACTCAACAGCCTGGCGAACTTCCCTGGCACCTACGGCCAGGCCCGCTATGGCTTCGCAATCGGCACTACGAGCGGCGGTGATCTTTGGTTGCAAAATGAGAAGGGCGTCATCATGCATTTGAAGGCCAAACGTACCGGCCTCATGCTGAGCCTGGGTGGCGACGCGGTCGTCATATCGATGTCACAATAGCAAACTGTCGGCATCACTGATCGAGGACGACGCGCAAGGCGTCGTTGCCGAGGTCTGGGATACGACCCTGTGGCGGAACATCGATATGCATGATCGTCGCATGTTCGTTCTGCAGCCACAGGCCACCGCCGGTCTGTCCCGGGGTGATAACGGATTTGGGCGCCAGACGGTAGGTACCTGAAAACCGCCCGATATCCTCAAGTCGATAGACCTCGCCCGACGTCTGCATGATCGCGATGGCGCTGCCGTCGACGCCGAGACCACCAATGGCAAAGTGATAAACCGTGCCGTGGAGGAAAACCGTACCCGTTCCGCCGCCGCCTGGGGGTATGTCGTTTGGTGGTGCCTTGTTCAATTCCACACTGCCGGGCGCTCGCACCGCATCCGATTGTGCCGGCGGGACACCGGTTCCACAGGCCGCGACCACCAGCGACAGAGCCACCGCAAGCACCGCGGCTACGATGAAGCCTGACGCCGGGCAGAAATGGAGACCGCGCCGCGCCGGTGCAGATCCTAGTTCCGCAGGCATGGAGCGAACACGACCTGACACATCGACTGATCACCCGAAAAGTTTGCACTGGTTAGTCGGGAATTCTCGAACACGGTATCCACCGAACACGAACCAGGAGCAATAGCCGTGGGGCTCGATATTCCGATCGTCGTACCGCGCTGGAGGTTCGTCACAAACGACAATCGTTCCTGATTGCCTTGAGGAAGTTGCAGGATTGGCGGGCCTGAGCAGCGCAGGAAACGAGACTTCTCGATCCCTTGGAGGGCGACTGCAAGGTTCGGCGTTGCCTGTTGCGAGCAGGCCGCCGCCGCCAGTGCGAGTGCAAGCGAACAAATCCGGATGCGCATGAGCGATGCCATCGGCGCTATCGCCTTGCCACCTTCAGCCGTTGTGCGGTCAGAACAGGCGCGGCCTGTGCCCCGATCATGAGCATCGAGTACTTCCATTGTCGACACAGGCCTACGGAATTGCTGCCCTGCCCGTCAAGGTGGTGGACATCGGGGTGTGTCGTGGCCGACAAGCATGAGGACTGTCTTCCCTGCTGCGTAGTTGGAATGGAGCACCGAACCACATGGCGAGACTGCAGTTGGATCTGGCGATTGTCGGCATTGGCATGGCAGCCGCCGGATGCACAAGCACCCCGCCGCCGCCGCTCGCGCCAGTGGCGGTCTTACAGCCAGCCAGGCCGGTCTTGGTCAATGGAACGTTCAATGGCATCACCCAGCTCGTTCAGGGAGCCGCCATGTCGTGCGGAACCCAGGACGCGCTGACGCTGCACGTTGTTGACAATGCATTCGGCTATACGCTCAACCAGCCGGAGGTGGTGTGGCAACCGGTGCGATCGTTCAGTGTGGTGATCGCGTCGGATGGTTCGTTTCAGGCGAACTCCGGCGCTGCCTATATCCGTGGCACCGTCAGCGGCACTCACATGGCGGGTGACATCGTTGGCGACGCCTGCAACTACCACTTCGAGGCGGACAGTTCCGGCACGTTCTAAGCTTCCGCACAGATCCGACGCCCGGCTTAGCCTCTCAGGCGCCTGCCAGGTCGTTGAGGCTGAGCATCGCCGTCATCAGGGAGGCGACAATGCCCGCGACCGCCAACCCCATCAGGATGGTGATTGCCGGCACCAGCAGCGCGACCATGCGCTGCGTGGCAAGCCGGGTGCGCTCCTCGTGGATTTCCGCTGCGCGCAGGCCCATGGGTCCGAGCTGGGCGTTCTCCTCGCCGAGGCGCAGCAGGTGGATGGTGCGTGCCGGGAAGATGTGGGCGTCCGCCAGTGGCTGGGCCAACCCTCCGCCGCCCCGCGCACTGGTCGTGGCCTGTTCGATTGCAGCCACCGCGGCGAGGTTACCCAATGCATCGCGCACCACGCCCAACGCCGTGATCAGCGACACGCCGTTGACCAGCAGGGTGCCCAGGACGCGGGTGAACCGGGCAGCCAGGACTTCGCGCAGCAAGCTGCCGAGGATGGGCACCCGCAGCAGGAAGCGATCGGCGAACAGGCGCGGGCCAGGACGGCGCAGCAAGGCGCGACCGGCCACCACTAACGCCGCCAGGACTGCCATCGCCTGGAGCCCATAGCTGGACACGGCGGCGCCGGCATCGATCAGGAACTGGGTGGAGGCGGGCAGTTTTGCGCCGCTCTGCTCGAACATCGGCACGAACTGCGGCAGTACCTGCGTCAGCAACAGAGCGACCGACCCGATCGCGGCCACCAGCAAAAGGCCAGGATAGATCAGGGCTGAACTGACGGTCGCCGCGAGGCTGCGCTGGCGGTCCAGCAGGTCGGCCATGTGTGCAAGTGTCGCCGCCAGCTTGCCGCCTGCCTCCCCGGCGCGCACCAAGCCGATATGCAGCCGGGTGAAGCTGCCAGGGGCGCGGCCGAGTGCGACCGATAGCGGGCTACCGTCGCGCACTGCGTCGCGCAGGTCGGTCACTACGCGCTTGACCCGCGCATTTGCTGCCGTTTCCTGCATATAGCGCAGCGCCCGATCCAGGTCCTGCCCGGCGCCCAGCATGGTCGCGAGTTCGCGCACGAAGTCGGCGACCTCCTGCTTCTTCAGCCCACCCTTGCCGCCGAGATCGATGTGCAGAAACGAGCCAAGGGAGGATCCGCCGGCCGCCGGCTCGGCGCGCATCGGCATGCTGCCCTGGCGCTGCAGGCGCGTGATGACCTCGGCCTCGGTCGCCGCGTCCATCAGTCCGCGCTGGACTTCGCCGCCAGGTCCGATCGCCGTGTAGCGGAACGACGGCACGGCTCAGCCCTCCGCCTGGACGCTGCGCGCAACTTCCTCGATCGTCGTCTCACCAGCCAGCGCAGCCGCAATTCCGGCATCGAGCATGATCTCCATTCCATTGGCGACCGCCGCGCGTTCGATGCTCGCGTGGTCGGCGCCGGCAAAGATCAATCGTTCGAGTTCGGAGCCAAGTTCCAGGAATTCAGCGATGGCGGCACGGCCGCGGTAACCGGTCTGGCGGCACTCGGGACACCCGGCCGGGTGATACAGCGTCACCGGGCCGCCGTCGCAGCGCCGTTCCAGATCGAAGCGCCGGATCATCTCGGGTGGGGCAGGGACGGGACTACGGCATGCGGTGCACAGCCGGCGGACCAGCCGCTGGGCCAGGACGCCACGCAGCACGGCCGTCAACAGATAGTCCTCCACCGCCATGTCACGCAGACGGGTGATCGCGGCGGCGGCCGAGTTGGTGTGCAACGTGGACAGCACCAAATGGCCCGTCAGCGCGGCCTGTACGGCAATCTGTGCCGTCTCCGGGTCGCGGATCTCGCCCACCATGATCACGTCGGGGTCCTGGCGCAGGATGGATCGCAACAAACTGGCGAAGGTCAGCCCGATCTGGGTATGCACCTGGATCTGGTTGATGCCGTGCAACTGGTATTCGATCGGGTCCTCGACCGTGACGATCTTGCGGGTGACCGCGTTAAGCGCCAGCAGGCCGGTATAAAGCGTGGTGGTCTTGCCGCTGCCGGTAGGGCCGGTCACCAGCACAATGCCGTTGGGCGCCTCCAGAGCGGCGCTGAACTTGCGGATCACAACCTGCGACAGGCCGAGGCGCTCATAGTTGAAGGCGACGGCGTTGCGATCGAGGATGCGCAGCACGACCGTTTCGCCGAACAGGGACGGGATCGTGGAGACGCGGAAATCCACTTCCTGGCCGCGCACCGCAAGCTTGATCCGGCCGTCCTGCGGCAGGCGGCGCTCGCCGATGTCGAGCTTCGCCATGATCTTGATGCGGGAGGTGATGGCGGCAGCCAAACGCGGCGGTGGGCTGTCGGCCTCCTGCAACTGCCCATCGTAACGGTAGCGCACGCGCAGCCGATCCTCGAACGGCTCGATATGGATGTCGGATGCGTGGGTCTCCACCGCGCGGGTGATGATCTGGTTGACGAGGCGGATCACCGGCGCCTCGCTCGCGAGGTCCTTCAGCCGCTCGGTGTCGTCTTCCGAGGGCTCCTCGGCGGCGGCGTCGTCGGCGGCTTGCGGCGCCTCCTCGTCGGGATAGAGCCGCTTGAGCGCGGTATCCAGCTCGATCGGCACGGCGATTTCCAGGCGCACGCTCGTGCCGGTTGCGGCGGCGATGGCGGCGGGCGTGAAGCTGTCCAGCGGATCGGCCAGGGCCACCACCAGTGTATCGCCCTCCATCGCCATCGGCAGCGCGTGGGCGTGGCGCAGGAAGCGTCCGGTCAAACGGTCGGCGAACAGCGGCTGGTCGGTCGGATAGCTGTCGGCACGCGCCACCGGCAGGTCGAGCAGCGTCGCATAGGCCTCGGCCATTCCCCGTTCGGACACCAGGCCCAGTTGCAGCAACACCGAGTCCACCCGCTGCGCAGTCTCGTCAGCGACGCGACGGCTGCGTTCCAGCGCACGGAGATCGCATTGGCCGGTTCGGAGCAGGATATCCGTCAGCTTCTCCATCGGCAGTTCGGCACTGTCAAGCAGCGTGGTCATGATGGGCGCCCATCGGACATGCGTGCGTCGCGTCGCGGTGCGTCATTCTTCACGTCGGCCAGCGCGCGGAATATGGTCAATGCCGGGATGCGAACATCGTACGCGCCGCGTCGAGCACCTTGGCCTGATAGCTCAGGTTCAGCACCGGCGTGTGCGAATGGTAATCGCCGACAGCGCGCAAGAGATCGCCCTTTGTCTCGTTAAGATAGGTGCGCATGATAAGGCCGGCGGCGGCAATGTTGAAGCAGGAATTGTTCAGCAGTCGGTCGCGCACGTTGGCGTCCGGCAATCCGGTAAAGCGGGCGAGCGGGCCGATCCAGAGCGTGTTGATCTGCATGACGCCGAGATCGACCGAGCCATCCTTGTTCGAGTGCATCAGTCCAACGCGTCCACCTTCAATCGCCTGGATCGACGGCAGCACGCGCGGCGGCAGATGATAAACCGACGCGGTAAGAACCATGCATGCAAGAAACGGAACGGCCATTTGATGCAGCTAAAACATGATTCATGTGGTGCTGTCCAATGATTTCGGAATGGCGCGAAGGCCTGTTTTATGGTCTATGTGCCGCCGTTCTTCAGCGAGACCGGGTCCGGCATGATGCAGCACACTTCGCCCCTCGTTTCTGTTCGATGCTCACCGGGCAAGCGACACTCGGGCAACGAGGGATTCACGTTGCTGGAAATTCTTGTCGTCATCGCGATCCTCGGCCTGCTTATCGGCCTCGTCGCGCCAGCGGCCTTGCGCCAGCTCGCCGGCGCACGCGGTTCCGTGGCCAAGCAGTCGATAGAACGCATTTCCTCGGTTCTCGATCTCTACAAGCTCGATGTGGGTTCATACCCCAGCAGCGACCAGGGGCTGGCCGCGCTGGTGCAGAAACCTTCAGGCATCGACAACTGGAGCGGGCCCTATCTCAAGGGTGACGCGCTTCCCATGGACCCCTGGAACCACCCCTTCGTGTACCGCAACCCCTCGGAGCGGACCGGACACGACTATGACCTTTGCTCGCTGGGCCAGACCGGCAATGCCAGCCAGGGCGGAGCCATCTGCAACCCGTGATGATCGGGCGGCACGACAGGAAACACGCAACACCTGCTACGCCGACGGCGTTCCCCAGGTCAGAATTTGATAGGGCGACTGGTCCAGGCTGGCTTCCGCACGCAGGCGCACCACCACCTGCCGTGTGAACCGTCCACCCTTCGCGCCAGCCGAGGTGGCGTCAATCATCACCACCATGACGCGGCCCGACGAGCCAAAGTACCAGGGATCGCCGGCGCCTGCCGACGCCTCCTCCGGTGTGGTGGGCAGATCATTCGGCGATGGCGGATCGCCCTCCCGGTAGATCGACAGAAATGGTTTCATCCGGGCCAGCAGCGCCGGCGTCATTCCCACCACGAGCCCGATATCGTCCACGCTGTCGAACAGCTGGTTCCCCGGTCCGTATGGCAGGCCAGCCGCCTGATACTGCGATAGTTTTGGTCCGCCAGACAGCGATTGCGCGCTGTTCGAGCGCCAGTCGACGATCGCGCGTGCCAGCGCCGCGGCCTTGCCGGCATCCAGGCCGAGATTGCCAAGCAGCGCCTGAAGTACCGGCAGGGGTGCCGTGTTCGGGTTTACCTTCCGTGACTGGTTGCTGATACGCACCTCGACGGCGGCGTCGCCAATGCGGATCACGCGCAAGCGTCCATCCGGCGCCCATGTGCCCTGCACCAATCGCATGATCGACTGATAAATGGCGCCATCCGCCGCGGCCTCCGTCGCCGCATTGGCCCGCAGGTTGGTAACCACCTGCACCTCGGTCCGCCCCGTCGTCGTGAATTGCGCCACCAGTAACGCCAGCAGCACCATTGTCCACAGCACGATCAGCAGTGCGAAGCCGCGTTGGCGACTCACAGCCGCCACCGGTCGCGCATCGGCATGATAACGATATCGTATCCATGTCGTCCGCTGGCGCGGGTAAAGACCATGCGGATACGGATCAGCTTGGGCAGTACGACCCCGCCCCACTCGGATTGCCAGCCGCCCTTCGGGTCGTGCCAGTAAGCCATCTCCAGGTGATCCACATCGCGCATCAGCGTGACGCTCCCGGGCTGCGGAGCGGGCCCGATGGGGTAGCGGTAGTTTGGCTGCCACAGCAGCTGTAGCTGGTTCCTTTCGTCCACTGCCAATGTCACAAGCGCTGCCCGCGTGACCATCGTGTCGGCCGCCTGCGGCAGCGTCGTCGTGAACACCAGACTGTGCGACGTTGCCTTGAAGATCGCGGGCCGGCCGCTGACCCCTCCAGGATCCATGCGCTCGATCAGCGCGCGCAGCGTCCTGTCGGCGGCCTCCATATCGCCGCGATCCGCCAACGTGCGCGCCTGCGCCTGCCATGCATTGACGCCGACCCGCAGGCCCTGGACCAGGCCCATCATCAGCAGGCTGAATACGACGAGCGCGACCAGGATTTCCAACAAGGTGAAGCCAGCCTGTCCGCGCGCGCTCATTACGGGATGATAGCAAACCGCCCCTGTCCGGTGCCACAACGGAGCGACATCGCGATGCTGCGTCACATGGCCGAGCGCGTGGTCCTGTCGGTACACGGTGGTTGTGCTCGTCGCCCCGGCGTGCTCAGCCCGGTGCCGATATCAGCAGCCGCTCACTGTCCAGCCGAACCGTGCGCGCATGCGTTCCCTCGCGCCAGTTGATCCAAACAGTGACGGCACACAGCGTGATCACGAGCGAGTCTGTGGGGGCGACCGGCCGTCCCGCCGAGTCCTGCTTGCCAGTGGATTCAACCGGGCGCACCACGGTACGCCAGTGAAAGCCTCCGCCGTCGTCTCCCTCCTGCTCGCCGAACGTAAGATTGACGCTGGTGCCGTCAAGATGTGAGCGGGCGCGGGAGACCGCCTCCTGATAACGGGCCGCCGCCCCGGTCGCGCTGATGTTCTCACTCGCCGCCCGGAACACCGTCGCAAGCGCGATGCCCGCGATGACGAGCGCGATCAACACTTCCAGCAAGGTGAAACCGCGCTGGCGTGCACCTGGCGTTCGGCGACGCCACATCAGGGAAGTCTGTCCAGCAGCAAGAGCACGGGATCGAACCCCAGCCATGTGACCCAGATGGCGGCGCAGAGGGCGGGACCCAGTGGAATGGCCGTGCCGCGGTGCAACAACTGGCCCGCTATCCGCAGTCCGGCGGCGATCGCCAGACCAAAAACCGCGGCGATGAAGACCACCATCGGCAACGGCGCGAGACCAAGCCAAGCTCCCGCGGCTGCCATCAGTTTGGCATCGCCCTGGCCAAGTCCATCGCGACCACGCAGCCTACGGTAGAGGATCTCAATCGCCCGAAAGGCAAGATAGCCGGCCGCCGCGCCTGCGGCATGGTCGGTGACGTCAGAGGGATCGGATAGCAGCGTCGCGCCAAGTCCGGCAATGATCAGCGGCAAGGTCAGCGCATCAGGCAGCAGCATGTGCTCCCAGTCGATCCAGGCAAGGGTGAGCAGGGTCCAGCCAAGCACGCAATCCAGCCAGACAAGCAGCGGATCGGATTCGATCAGGACGACCCAAGACGCGATGGCGAGGCACGCAAGTTCGACCGCGAGGTGGGTGATTGATATGCGGACGCCGCACCAGCGGCAGTGCCCGCGCAGCATCACGACACTGACGAGCGGTATCAGATCCCACGGACCGAGAACGTGGCCGCACGCCTCGCATTGCGAACGTGCCAGGACCACCGGTTGCCCGGCTGGCAGCCGGCGGATCAGCAGCGCGGCGAAGCTGCCGATGAATGGCGCCAGGATCAGCGGAGGCAACCAGTCGGGCACACGCACATCCCTTGATCTCGCGAGGCGGGGGCATTCACTCACACCGCGTCGTCCGACACGGGATGGCGGGTCAAACCCGACTGTTGCTGCTGTTGTGCGCGATCAGCGGACCTGCAGGACACTGACGCGCCCTGTCAGCCAATCGACGCCGACCTGTGAACGCCGCTGGCCGTCCGTCAATTCGATCCGGCCGCCGGTCGCGCTGCCGTCGCCGTTGAACCGGATCGCGGCAAGCCGGGCACCAAGCGTTTCTTCCGACACCGCGGTCATGGCGATGCTCAACGAACGGGGGAGAACGGTCGGCGTCCCGCGGTCGATGCGGAAGCTGCGCAACGGTACATCCACGGCGAACTGCACCGGGGTGTTGGTTGCAATCGCCCTGGACCGCGCGAGCCGCAACCCCTGCGCAACTTCGCTGACGGCCGCCTTCATCTCCAGCGCCTGGCTGCGTACCGGGCCGCGCGTGACGATCATGGTCAGCGCGAACCCCATGATCGCCACCACGACAAGCATCTCAATCAGCGTGAACCCGGCCTCGCGGCGCAATGGTCGGCAGCTGCGGAAAGCCTTGATCATAGGCGGATATTACCAGGACCGTGTTGCAAACGGAAGAGCGAAGCCGGGCGTTTGGCCGCGGCGTCCGCTCTGTTCGTCTCTCCTCCGTTGCAGCTCAGCTGAATTTCGGAACCACCCGATCCACGGCTCTGACCATCGCCGGCGGATTGATCAGTGCCGGACTCATGGCCCAGCGGTGCATCGGCTCGTTGGCGATGCGCACGGTGCCGATATGCTGTTCCGGGTCGGCGTCCTCGACCTTGTCGGAATCGACAAAACCCAGCCGGTGGCGCAGGAGTTCGATGTCGTCCTTCTTGCCGGTGAGCAGAACCCAGCCCGGCCCGATGCCGTAGGTCTTGGCATAGGCGGCCAGCACCTCCGGCGTGTCATGCTCCGGCTGCAACGAGATCGACGCCATGAAAATTTCCGTACCGACGCGGTCGCCGAGCAGTTCCTGCACGCGGGCAAGGTTCTCGGTCATCAGCGGGCAGATCGCATCGCAGTCGGTGAAGAAGAAGTTGATCATGACGATCTTGCCCTTCATCACGTCGTCGTAGAAATGCAGCGTGCGGCCGTCGTGTGTTTTTACCTCGACGTTGGTGAACCACGCTGCGCCGTCCTGATGTAGCTCCCGCGCCTTGCCTGCAACGGCAAGCGCGAAGGGTGCCAGAGCGGCCGAAGCGGCTCCGGCGACGAATGTCCGCCTGTTCATGATGATCCTCCGAATAGCTGGTTGTGGCGCCCACCCCGGGGAGGGGCGGGCGCCAGCCAATCGATGCCGGGACTAGCCCGCATTTCTCATACTGACGAGTAGCACCGCGGCATACATTCTGGTACCAGACCGAATATCGGCGCGGTTCTGCATTTGTAACTCGCGGTGCCTCGTTTCGGCAGAGTTCCGCCCTCACCGCGGCCCTGGCGGCGTTGGCGGGCAGTATGGCATCTGTGCACTGTCTGGTTCGTATCAGGCGATAGCGTTGCGCAGCCGGGCGTGGGCGAGTTCGAACGCGTCCTGCCATGGGCAGGCGGACGCCATTGCCACCTTGATCCGCCGTACGCTGACGCGGACCAGCGCACCGATCTTCAGCAGCTTCAGGCGAATGGTGCCGCAGGTTGCCTCAGCGAACTGCGTGTGGGCCAACCCGATGCGACGCAAGGCGCAGAGCAACACGTAAGCTATCGAGGCGAACCACAGGCGGAGCTGGTTGGCTTGCATGGTCGCGGTGGACGTGCGGTCGGCGAACAGGTCGAGCTGACATTCTTTGATGCGGTTCTCCATGTCGCCGCGGGCGCAGTAGATCTTTTCGTAGAGGTGCCGCGCGTTTGCCTCGCCGCCCTTGAGCGAGGTGACAATAAAGCGCGGATTGGCTTCGCCACCGGTCACCTCGGCCTTGCCGATGACCCGGCGTTCCCGGCTCCAGGTACTGAGCGTGGCGTAGCTGAAGTCCTTGAAGCAGCGCGCCGTCTTGCCGGTGCGGATGCTTTCGATCGTCGCGCTGATCAGCTCGGCAATGATCGCCTGCTCCAGCCGATCGTTGCGGGCCAAGCCGAACACGTAGTCCACGCGGTTTGCCTCACACCATGCCATCAGTGGTTCGCGGGTGAAGCCGGAATCGCCGCGCAGCAGAATGCGTGTCCTTGGCCAGCGGCGGCGGATCTGCGCCACGATGCGGGCGAGCTCCTCCACCGCGCCGGCTGCGCCATCGATGTTCGAGCGGCGCAGCTTGGCCGCCAGCAGGTGTCGGCCGCAGAAGATGTAGAGCGGCAGGTAGCAGTAGCAGTCGTAATAGCCATGGAAGAACTTGCCTTCCTGGTTGCCGTGCAGCGGATCGTCGGTGGCATCGAGATCGAGGATGATCTGCTTGGGCGCCTTGTTATGAGCATCGAGGAAGACATCGACGAACAGTGTCTCGATCGCCGCAGGGTCGTGGCTGATCTTGTGATAACGCGTCGGTTCGGCACGGCTCAGTTCCAGCCGGTTCAGTGTTGATTTGCCGGCCAGCGGCGCGCAGTCGGAACGCTGCGCCTCCAGCTTGGCGGCCAGCACCGTCAGTATCGGGTCGTGCCGCAAGTCGTCATGGTCGTTCAGGTCCTCATAGCCCAGGGCGATACCGACGACGCGCTGCATCACCATGGTTTCGACCTGGTGCTCCACCAGCTCCGCGCTACGTGTATCGGTGAAGCAGGCGGCAAACCGCTCGGTCAGCCGGATCGCCCGATCGGTCTGGCCGAGCAACAAGGCGCCGGCGTCCGAGGTGATCGCGCCTCCGTCGAAGCCCGCCACCACATGGCGGCTTTCCACAGGTGGAAATTCGAACAAGGCGGGGGTACACTCTGTCGGCATTGGGGTTCTCCTAGGAATTCGAGAAAAACCGTGGCTGCAACACGATTCTCTCAGAACCCGGGCCCCAATGCACCCGATTCGGTGAGAAATGCGGGCTAAACGATGTCCCAGCGGATCATCATCGCGTGGTCCTCATGCACCACGTTGTGGCAGTGCATGACGTAGCGGTTGTAGGCGGGCTCGTTCGTGTGCCCCATGTCGCGGAAGCGCATGAACAGCTTGACCTCATCGCTGGTCTGCAGGTTGATGATGTCACGGCGCGAGTAGTCGATCGCCGCGTTGAGCTGCGTGGCGGGCTGCACCGGTTGGCCGTTGCGCGTCAGCATCCGATGCTCCTCGAAGTGGATGTGCACCGGGTGCCGCCAGGAGCCGCCGGGGTTCTGGATGATCCAGACTTGCCCTTCGCCCTGCGGGATGGCGTTATCGATGCGGTTCTCGTCGAAGAACTGGCCGTTGACCATCCAGCCGCCGTTGCCACGCTCAAACCGCCAGGTGTGGGTCGACGCCTTGGCCGCGAGAGCGTTCAGGGCCGCGAAGTCCATGTCCGGCAGGTCGCGCAACTTCATGCCGATGTTCGGCGGGCTGTTGGACGACCGGCGGAGCTTCGGATCGGCCGGATCAGCCGACAGATCGACCTTCGGGCCGTTACCGATGTTGACTTGCAGCACCGGCGTGCCGGGGGTCAGCACGTTGCCCGTCGGGCCACGGCCGTTGACCTGTTCGGCGCGGTTGACGAAGTAGAGGCGCTGCACGCCCGCCTTCGCGATCTTGCCAAAGTCGACGATGATTTCGACTCGCTCGGCCACCGCGATACGCACGCTGCTCACCTGCACCGCGTCCGGCAGCAGGTTGCCGTCGGTGGCGATCTGCCAGAACGGCCAGAACTGCTTGCCGTCCCACAGCGACCACTCCCACCAGCGCGACGGGCCGGGCGCATAGAGGCGGAACCGGTAGCGCTGTGCGGCGACGTTCAGGACCGGCTGGATCTGCCCGTTGGCGAGGAATCGGTCGCCAATGATGCCGTCCAGGTCGAACAGGTCGAACACCAACTGGGCGCCCTCGTCGAGCACCGCGTCGTGGAAGAAGATCGGGCAGTCCAGATCATCGCCCAGGTAGCTCGGTCCGCAAGGCAGGTTCAGCCCGGTGCCGGGCACGCCGGTGTCGAGAGTGTCGAGAGTGTCGAGAGTGTCTAGAGTGTCGAACAGATTGTAGCAGCCAAACATGCCTTTGTAGACGTTCTGGGCGGTGAAATCGAGGTGGTGATCGTGGTACCACAGCGAACCCAGCGCCTCGTTCGGGTTGCCCGCCGGGCCGAATGTCGGATCCCGGAAGCCGGCATACACGTTCGGGTAGTGCTGATCCTTGAAGCCCTTCGGGTTGGCCGCATTGGGGTCATTGATCGAGTTGAAGAAGTTGACCGGGTTGCCATCGCTCTCGGAAGGCGTGTGGCCGTTGTGCAGGTGGGTGGTCATCTCGGAGATACCGAAATCCTGCGGGGTCTTCACGGACGGCAGCTTGTTCTTGAAGCGGACCAGCACCGGCTCGCCGTACTTCGCCCGGATCAGCGGCCCGGGGACGCGCGCATTGCCCTTGTCGTCGTGGAAGCAGAAGAACCGGGTCTTAGCTTCCAGGTCGGGATGGAGCTGGATGAAGTCCTCCTTCGTGTCCATCTCGTAGAATTTCTGCGGGATGAAGCTGCCCTGGCTGCCGGGGCCGAACGTGTCGGTGGCGGCGTTGTACGAGAAGTATTGGTGGGCGACTCGCCTGGTCGCACCATCGACGGGGGTTGTGCCGTCGGGCACGCCGAACTCCATGTTGTGGGGGTCGTTGTTGAGGACCGTCTGCAACACCGTCAGGCGCGGCATTGGCACCTTCCATGGGGTGATCGGCGGGCTCTGGCCGTCAACGCCCGGAACAGTGAGGCTACCGGTGTCGCCACTGCCCTGCGCGGCGAACGCACGGGCACTGAGGCCGGCCTTCGCGATAAGGCTGCCACCCGCGGTCAGCAGACCGAGGCGCATCATCTCGCGGCGGTTCAGCTTGGCCTTGACGATCTCCTGACGGTTTCGCTGCGCCGTCAGCGCCAACTTGTCTCTCCAACTCGTCATCTTAGGCTCCATTCGTTTCATGTGCTGGTTGTGGAAGCGCATAAGTGTTACATATACGCAACGAACTTGGCAGACGTAGGGCGGACGCTGCCGAGACGCTGAAGGCAGGCGGGACTTGCCTGGTGGGTGCTGGGTGAAGGGATCCGAACCGGCAAGGAAAGTGGGACGCCAGTCATTTTTTGCATGTTGACCTTGGCCCGTTCGGAGCCAGAATTGTTGCTGTTTGGTGCAACCATATGCCAATCCCCTTGGCCTGACCTGTGCGAATGAACCCGATCCGCACGTGCCCAACGGCCCGAACGTCTCGGTAAACGCAGGAAGGTCTATAAACTTGCGAAAGCGCAATTGCAACACTTTCGTTATAAATAAGGTAACAAAATTCACGAGGGGGTGAGTTCGCCCTGTTTTGATAATGTAACCACAGGTCTGCAATTTCAGGTTGTGTGCAGCGTCACAATTCGCCGAGAATGTATCTGGACAAGGACGATATGCTATCCGGAACGACCCTTGACGCGTGGACGCGACGCCGACCCAATAGCGACTGTCTTCTCTGTCAAGCACGGTTTCGACTTTTGATGATCTGGCACGGATCGCGGCGCCTCAAGGCTGGCGCGTCTCGCCACCGCCTTCGGCGGCTTCGGCCTTGACCCGCCGCGGTCCGTGCCAGGCGGGCTTTCGATTGGCTCGACGCCATAGTTTACGCGCATTGCCATGGGGTCTTCGTCCGCATGATTGCATTGAGGATGCCGAGGAGGCGTCGCATGCACGCGATGAGAGCAACTTTTTTTGGTCGACCCCGTTCGACCAGGCTCTTGTAGTGTTGGCTGATGATGGGGTTCCACTGGATTGCAGATAGGGCTGCCATATAGAGCGCACTGCGAACGTCAGCCCGGCCGCCAGCGATTGTTCGCTTGCCACGCATTTGACCGGAGTCTCGATTGACCGGCGCGACACCGACGAGGGCGGCGACACGACGTCGATCGAGTTGGCCAAGTTCGGGTAGATCAGCGATCAGGGTGTGCGCGGTGACGTCGCCAACACCTGGAACTGATGTCAGCAAGTCATCGGCCGCTCGCCAGATCGGTGAGCGCTTGATGGTATCGTCGATGTCGCGATCCAGTTCGGCGAGCTGGGCCTTGAGCGTCTTCAGCGTTGCCTTGAGCATGCGTTGAACACGAGGATTGCGTGCCTGATGGAGCCGATTGGTCTCCATGCCGAGCAATTCCACCACCTGGCGGCGACGGGCCACGAGTTCGGCTAGGTTTTGGCTGTCGGCATCAGCGAGCGGACGTGCTTCGGGACGAATGCGTTCGGCGAACAGAGCGATGATCTGCGCGTCTAGCGTGTCGGTCTTGGCGAGCCGCCCTGTGGCCCGGGCAAAATCTCGGATCTGGCGCGGATTGACGACTGCGAGCGGCAAACTGGCGCTGGCCAGAGCGGCGGCTACGGTGATCTCAAATCCGCCGGTGGCCTCGAGTACAATCAGCGTTGGCGCCAGAGCACGCAAATCACTGACGAGTTGCTCCAGGGCTTTGCCATCGCGCGCAACGGCAAAGGTCTGACCTGACGGACGCACATGAACATCAAGACGGTCCTTCGATACATCGATCCCAACGAAGCTCGGCGAAGCGGGGTGGCGTTCCATGACCCGTCCTTGTGAATGCGGGCTCGGCTTGTGGCCCAGGCGACTGTTCGGGTTCTCTACGGAACCGGCGGATGGGGCGCCTTGCTTTTGCTCGGGCTTACTGACCCTGGGGGGCTGCGGGCTCCCATCCACCGATAGGCTCGCCGACTGCTTCACCGCCGGCAATGGCAAGATACAAGGGTGCTCAACGCATAACGTTCTGTTATTGTATCATAATTCCGAGAGGCGGAGGGCAACGCAGGCGAATTCTGTCATGCGCGCTTTTAGTTGCGGCGTACCGTGTGCTGTATTGGCATCCGGGACAAGCAACGCCATAGGGTCGGCAGCGGCCGCCACAAGTCTAGCCGTCCGTGGCCGCAAGGACCCCGATCGCAACAATCACTGATCCCGTGATGATCCGGCAGTTCGCGACGCGCACTATCGCGATGCGTGCCGCGGACTGCCCTGGCCTCTGCTGGTATCCGGGGGGTTGGGCGGAAGCCGACCGACCTTGACGGTCGGGCGATCCTGGCGTCAGCAACCGCGACGACCGATTGCCTGATGTCGACCTGTGTATTACGATGGTGACATGAGTGACCCCTGCAACCGGGCCCGACGCGTCAATCGGTGCGCCACAAACCCTCGCCCTTGATCAGCCAGCCATGAAGGGCATCCGTTTCGACCTGCGCCTGTGGTTTGCCGTTGCCGGCTTCGCCGTGATCGCCGTCCTCGGCGCCGCGTTCGCCATGTTGATGAGCAATTACCTGACCACGACCATGCTGGATCGCGAGGTCGCGGTGACCCAGGAATTCCTGCAGAGCATCCTGGGCGCCGAGGGATATGGCGAGCGCGTGTTCGCGCGCGACGGCGATGGCGTAAACGAAGCGTTGAAGGCGTTCGCGGACCACGTGCGCGCCATGCCGGAAATCCTGCGGGTGAATGTTTACGGTGCGGACAAACGCATTCTCTGGTCAACCGACGAGGCGCTGACCGGGCGCCTGTTCGAGGACAATCCGGAGCTCCAGGAGGCGATGGAAGGCCATCTGGTCAGCGAGATCGGCCAGCTGGATTCCGACGACAAACCTGAACACATCGCACTCGGCGCGAGCGCCACGGGTCATTTCATCGAAGCCTATCTGCCAATTCGGCGCGATGACACTGTCATGGGTGTGGTCGAGGTCTACAAGGTCCCGACAGCGCTCGAGACGGCCATCGACCGAGGCCGCCGGATCATCGAGGTTTCCGCCGCCATCGGTTCGTTGGTGCTGTTCGCGACCCTCTATTGGATCGTCCGGCGCGGAGCGCTCCAGATCCAGCGCCAGCAGGCCGAACTCGGCCGCATGGAGGGGCTTGCCGCGGTCGGCCAGATGGCGAGTGCGGTCGCGCACAGTCTGCGAAATCCGCTCTCCGGCATCCGCAGCTCCGCCGAACTGCTGCGGCTGGAGCACCCGACGCTGAAGCCCGTGCCGGACGAGATCATCGGCGAGGTGGATCGGCTCGACCAATGCGTCCGGGAACTCATGGACTACGCGCGCAGCGATGCCGTATCGGTCCAGCGCATCGAGCCGCTCGATCTGGTACGCGATACGGTTGAACGCCAGCGTGCGGCACTCGACCGCGCGCATGTCGCGGTCACCATCGACGACGAGAGGCGGACCCGGCGTCCCGTCGATGTGGATCCGCCAATGCTTGGCCAGGCGATGGCCAGCATCGTCACCAACGCGATCGAAGCCTTGCCGGATGGCGGGCGCCTCCGCATCGTGCTGTCGGAGCCGGACAGCCGGCACGCGATGATCAGCTTCATCGACAGCGGTTCCGGCATCCCGGCCAACGTGCTGCCGCGCATATCCGAACCGTTCTTTACGACGAAGATCCACGGCCTTGGGCTTGGGCTCGCGCTCGCGCGGCGTATTATTGAGCGTTTCAACGGAACGCTTGATATCCTGAGTTCCGATCAGGGCGGCGCCATGCTGCGGATCAGGCTCGCCGTGGCCCGACGGTGAACCGCTCCATTCTCATCGTCGAGGATGAACCATTGTTGTCGCGCAATGTCGCGCGCTATCTTGAGCATCAGCAATACGAGGTCGCGCAGGCTCCGACGCTGGCGCGCGGCGTTGCCGACTACGAGGAGCTGCGGCCGGACGTGGTGCTGGTGGACCACAGCCTGCCGGATGGAACCGGCATCGACCTGATCCGACACATTCGCCAACGCGACCTCGACAGCAAGATCGTCATGATCACAGCTCACGGCAGCGTCGCTCTGGCAGTGACGGCCATGAAGGCGGGCGCCGATGACTATCTGACCAAGCCGGTTTCCCTGGAGGAGTTGGGGCTGCTGGTGAACCGGCTGCTTTCACGCAGGCACGCTGAGGAGTCGCTCGCCTACTATCGACGTCGCGAGGAGCAGCGCAGCGGCCTGGACCGGATCGCCGGTGCTTCACCGCCAATCGTCGAGCTGAAGCGACAGATCGCCCAGGTGCTGGCAATGGAAGCGCGTCAGTTGAGCGGTCCGCCGCCACCCGTGCTGATCACCGGCGAAACCGGGACAGGCAAGGAACTCGTCGCACGGGCGCTGCATTTCGAGGGCCCGCGCCATGCGGAGCCATTTGTCGAGATCAACTGCGCGACGCTGTCGCCGCAACTCATCGAATCGGAACTGTTCGGGCATGAGCGCGGCGCCTTCACCGACGCCAAGGAACGTCGCACCGGTCTGATCCTGGCCGCTGATCGCGGCACGTTGTTCCTGGATGAAATCGCGGAGTTGCCGCCTGCGTCGCAGGCCAAGGTGCTCAAGGTGTTGGAGGACCGCCGCGTGCGCCCGGTCGGCAGCACGCGCGATCGGTCGGTCGATGTGCGCTTCGTCGCGGCGACGAATGCGGCGCTCGAGGAACGTGTCCGCACTGGAGAATTCCGGGAGGACCTGATGTACCGGCTGCGAGCGATAACGCTCGCCGTACCGCCGCTGCGCGCGCGTGACGACGACGTCGTGTTGCTTGCCGAGCATTTTCTGGCGGAACACCGCCTGCGTTACGGACGGCCGGATCTGCGGCTTGATCCCGGTGCAATCGAGGCCATTCGCCGGCATTCCTGGCCAGGCAATGTCCGTGAGCTTCGCAATGTACTGGAGCAGGCGGCGCTGCTGACCATCGGCGAGCGGATACGGGCGGACGATCTCAGCCTGCGCGAGCCGCCGGCTCTGCAGGGTCACAGCGACGATGCATCGGATACCCCGGGCACGACGCTTGGCGGCCAGGAACACGACCTTATCGTGCAAGCCCTGCGCCGAGTCGGCGGCAACGTGACGTTGGCCGCACAGGCACTCGGGATCACACGCGACACATTGCGCTATCGCATGGACAAGCACCAGCTGCGCCGGAGCGCGTTCACCTGATCGCTGGCCGCACCAATCCCCGCGCCGGCAGTTCCGTGCTAGCATTCCGGCCCATGGCCACCACTTCCATCGCTGTCCAGGAGAGCCCGCTCGTCCTGCAACTGCTCCGTCGCGCGGACGATGCTTTGATCCTTGGCCATCGCCTGTCGGAATGGACGGGTCACGCGCCGACGCTGGAGGAAGAGCTTGCCCTGGCAAACATGGCGCTCGATCTCATCGGACAGGCGCGCGCCCTGTACAGCCACGCCGGCACCATCAGCGTCCATACCGAGGATCAGCTTGCCTATCTTCGCGATGTGGACGCCTGGCGCAACTGCCTGCTGGTCGAGCTGCCGAACGGCGACTTTGCCGTGACGATCGCCCGGCTGCTGATCTTCTCCGCCTTCGCTGATCCGTTCTGGCGCGCCACGATCGGTTCGGTTGACCCGGCACTCGCCGCCATCGCTGCAAAGGCGGAAAAGGAGACCAGCTATCATCTGCGGCATGCGGGTGAATGGCTGATCCGTCTCGGCGACGGGACCGCGGAAAGCCACCAGCGAGCCCAAACGGCACTGGACGACCTTTGGCCCTATGTCGGCGAACTCTTCGCAACCGATGCCGCGGATGCCGCGTTGATCGAGGCACGCGTCATCCCTGATCCCGCGTCCCTGCACGAGAACTGGAACGCCACGATCTCCAGCATATTGTTGCGCGCAACGTTGGCACGGCCGGCGGATTGCTGGATGCAGTCGGGCGGCCGCAGCGGGCGCCATACGGAACATCTCGGTCATCTGCTGGCGGAGATGCAATTTCTCCAGCGCAGTCATCCGGGCGCCGCATGGTGACGGCCGCATCGCTGCGCGACCGCGCGCTTGCCGTGCTTCAGCAGGTGACCGACCCGGAGATCCCGGTGCTGACCATCGCCGATCTCGGCATCCTGCGGGATGTTGCGGTGCAGGGCGATACGGTGGAAGTCACGATCACGCCGACCTACTCCGGCTGCCCGGCGATGAACATGATCTCCCTGGAGATCGAAACCGCTCTCGCGCGCGCCGGCATCAGATCACGCATCCGCACAACGTTGTCGCCCGCGTGGACCACCGACTGGCTGACCGATGCGGGACGCCGCAAGCTCGCAGCCTTCGGTATCGCGCCACCTGAGCATTCGTCGTCTCGCCGCGCGCTGTTCGGCGAGGCGCGCCCCGCCTGCCCACTCTGCGGCAGCGCGGATACCGAGCAGATCAGTGAATTCGGTTCCACCGCATGCAAGTCGCTGCATCGCTGCCGCGTCTGTCGCGAACCGTTCGACGCGTTCAAGTGCCATTAGCTGCAAAGGGGGAGGGACTGATGCCAAGACAGGCCATCACCACCGACAAGGCGCCGAAGCCGGGCGGACATTTTGCCCAGGCCATTGCCGTGGAGGCGAGCGGGCGGTTGGTGTTCATCTCCGGCATGGTCGCGCAGCGCCCGGACGGAACGATCGCGGGCGTTGGCGACATCGAGGCACAGACGCGACAGGTGTGCGAGAACGTCAAGGCGGCCGTGGAGGCCGCCGGCGGCACACTGGGAGACGTCTGTCGCGTGGATGTCTACGTGCGCAACATGGAGAATTTGGCACCGATCCATAAGGTGCGGCGCGAGTATTTTCCGTCCCCGCCACCGGCCTCAACACTGGTCGAGGTGAGCAAGTTCACCCATCCCGACTACCTGATCGAGATGAGCGCAATCGCGGTGGTGTGACGCTTCGGCCGCGGCCGTAGCATTCGGGCTTGTGCGTTTGGTGACGGTGCGTTTCGCTGCGCTGGACCCACCGTGGTTGAGGAGGACCGGATGTTCGCCGTGATCTTCGAAGTGCAGCCGAAGTCGGATCGATGGGATCAATACCTGGATCTGGCGAAGCAGTTGCGTCCGGAACTGGAGCAGATCGCCGGCTTCATCGATAACGAACGGTACAAGAGCAGCCGCACCGAGGGACGTCTTCTGTCGCTGTCCACCTGGGCGGATGAGAAATCGGTGATCCGCTGGCGTACCCACGCGATGCATCATGGCGTGCAGGAGAAAGGTCGGTTCGAGGTATTCGAGGACTACCATCTGCGGGTCGGTGAGATCAGCGCGGATACGCACCCTCCGCCGAGGCACGCGTTGCAGCAGCTTAGGCTCGATGCGACGGAGGTCGGCGCTGCGAAGGTTGTGAGCATATCGGAGATCGATCCCGGCCCGAACGCAAAGCCGGCCGATGCGGCTACTCTGCCGGAACGGCTGCGCGTGCCGAGCCCCGGTCGCGACGGTGTCAGCGACACGGAACTGTTCGCGAGCATCTACACGCCTGGGAAGTTGCTGCTGCTTGTGTCGTGGCGCGATGCCGGCGCAGCGGATGCGTGGGAGCCGCCTGCGTCGCTGGCCGACGCCGGCAGGATACGGCACCGGCGCGTGCGCGTGATCCGCGACTACGGACTGATGGACCGGCGGGAAGCGCCGCAGTTCTACGCCGACGTGGCGCGACGCGGTGGTGGCGGCTAGACTTGCCGCCGCCCCATTCGCCAAGGGAGACGGACCATGAGCGCCATGCGTGACTATAGCGGACCGCGCTACAAGCACAGCTCGGACGATCCCGCGCCGTACGACACGATCACGGTCGACAAGCTGACGCCGATCATCGGCGCGGAGATCGGCGGTGTCGATCTGGCGCAACCGCTCGGCAATCAGACGTTCGAGGAAATCCACCGCGCGCTCGCGGAAAATCAGGTCATCTTCTTCCGCGACCAGCACATCACCGACGAACAGCACCTCGAATTCGGTCGCAAGTTCGGCAAGCTGCACATCCATCCCGCGGCGCCACACGAACCTGGCCATCCCGAGCTGATGATCATACACGCCGACAAGGATTCTCCGCGCGCCAACGGCGAGTTCTGGCACAGCGATGTTTCGTGCGACGTGGAGCCGCCGATGGGCAGCATCCTGTATATCCGCACCTGCCCGCCGCGCGGCGGCGACACGCTGTTCGCTTCGATGTACGCCGCCTACGAGGCTTTGTCGGATCGAATGAAGCGCTACGTTGAAGGGCTGACAGCGATCCACGACGGCGAGGATCAGTATCGCGGCACCTATGCCAATTTCGGCATCGCCGACAAGCCGAGCTATCCGCGGGCCGAACATCCCATTGTCCGCACCCACCCGGTGACCGGCAGGAAGGCGCTCTACGTGAACCGCGGCTTCACCAAACGGATCGTCGGCGTCCCGCCCGACGAGAGTTCAGCCATTCTGAACTTTCTTTGGAACCACGCGGAAAATCCGTTGTTCCAGTGCCGGTTCCGTTGGCAGAAAAACTCCATCGCGTTCTGGGACAACCGCTGCGCGCAGCATCGCGCCATGTGGGATTACTGGCCGCACACACGCTCCGGCCACCGTGTCACGGTCCAGGGCGAAAGGCCGGTATGACCATGGCAAATGCACTGGCATCACCATTGATGACGTACCTCGAACATCTGGAGAGAGGGGAGCTCGGCTACCAATATAGTCCCGAAGCCAAAGCGGCGGTGTTCTATCCGCGCTTGATCTGTCCGTTCACCGGAAGCGATCGGCTGGAGTGGCGGGTCAGCAGGGGGATGGGGACGGTGCACGCGACCACCGTGGTTTATCCTCAGAAGGGCGAACCGTACAACGTCGCGCTGATCGATATCGATGAAGGCTTCCGCATGATGAGCCGCGTTGAGGATATTCCCCCGCTCGACGTGCGGATCGGCATGCGGGTTATATTGATGGCGGTCGAGCGGGTGCGGGGCGGAGAGCGGCCATCCTCGGTGGTGACTTCGTTCGGCTTTCATCGCACGACGATCTACAAATGGCTCAAGGCGGCGTCACGCCCTGGAGTGGGACTGAAAGCGCTGCACGCCAGGCCGGCAACGGGGCGACCACGCAGCTTGACGCCGGGGCAGGAGCAACAGGTGTTTCGCTGGATAAACGGCCGCGATCCGCGTCAGTATGGGCTGGATTTCGGCTTGTGGACGCGGTCTGTAGTGGCCGACCTGATCGAGCGTAAATTCAACATTCGGCTTGGCGTGACGGCGGTGGGGGCGTTGCTCGCCAAGCTGGGACTGACGCCGCAAAAGCCACTGCAACGGGCTTACCAACGCGATCCGGACGCGATCGAGGCATGGCGGCTCGAGCGGTTTCCTGCCATTGCCAGACAGGCAAAAACCTCAGGTGGTGAAGTCTATTTCTGGGATGAGTCTGGGTTTCGTGCCGATACCGTGCAGTTCCGTGTGCATCAGGCGGAGGGCGATGAACCGCCCTATCCGGTGTTCACGCCGGCGGAGGATGCGCCATGAATGGCCTCATGCGCGGAAGCGCCGCCATCGTCGGTGCGGCGGAATCCGATATCGGCGCTGTCGCCGCCAATATGAGTCCGCTCGATCTGATGGCGCAGGGCATCCATCGCGCGCTCGCCGATTGCGGGCTCAGGCTGAAGGACGTTGATGGCATCTTCTGCGCCGCGACGCAGGCCCGCACCTCCGCGATGTCGCTATGCGAGTATCTGCGCCTGCCGTCGGCCTACACCGATTCCACCATCGTCGGCGGCTCCTCGTTCGAAGTGCACGTCGCGCACGCACAGTCTGCATTGGCAGCGGGGCTGTGCTCGGTGGCGGTGATCGCCTATGGCAGCACGCAGCGGACAGTCGGACGGCGGCAGGCGTCGGCGCGGGAATACAATCCGTACGAAACACCGTTCCGTCCGTTCCTGCCCGCGACTGCCTATGCCCTGGCCGCGTCGCGCCACATGCACGAGTTCGGCACCACGCGCGAACAGCTTGCCGAGGTGGCGGTGGCGGCGCGCGAATGGGCGCTGTTGAACCCGGTCGCGTGGGAGAAGAAGCCGCTGACCATCGCGGACGTTCTATCGGCCCGGCCAATCAGCTATCCATTCACCGTGCGCGACTGCTGCCTTATCACCGATGGCGGGGGCGCCATCGTCATGATGTCGGCCGATCGTGCGCGCAGCATGGCGAAACCTCCCGTCTATGTGTTGGGCTGTGGTCAGGCGATCACCCATGCGTCGATCTCGTCGATGCCGAACCTGACGCTGACAGGTGCGCGCGAGTCAGGCGCGGCCGCATATCGCATGGCGCGGATGCGGGAGACCGACATCGATGTGCTCGAACTCTATGATGCGTTCACCATCAATACGATCCTGTTCCTGGAGGACCTGGGTTTTTGCCCGAAAGGCGAGGGTGGACCGTTTGTCAGCGACGGCAGGATCGGGCCAAAGGGCAGCCTACCGGTGAACACCAACGGCGGTGGGCTGTCCTACTGCCATCCGGGGATGTACGGGCTGTTCCTGCTGATCGAGGCCGTTCGCCAGTTGCGCGGCGAATGTGGCGCGCGCCAGGTGGCGCAAGCGGAAACCGCGTTGGTGCACGGCAACGGCGGCGTATTGTCGGCTCAGGCGACGGTCATCCTGGGAACGCAGTCCGCACTGTAACCCGACACTGTCATGGTCGGCGAAGGCCGGCCATCTGGCGCGGGGCCTGCGCCGGAGAAGGTGGCCGGGTCAAGCCCGGCCATGACGGTGCGCTCGATAGAGATCCTAACCACGTCGCGCGCGAAACCGCCGGATCAGCGCGTTGGTCGAGCTGTCATGCGTCAGCTTCGGCTCCGTCGTGGCCGCAAGCTCCGGGATGATCCGCTGCGCGAGTACCTTGCCCAGTTCAACGCCCCACTGATCGTACGAATCGATTCCCCAAATCGTGCCCTGCGTGAACACGTTATGCTCGTACAACGCTACCAGCGCGCCAAGGGTATGCGGGGTCAGGGCATCGGCGAGGATTGTGTTGCTCGGGCGGTTGCCCTCTGTCACCCGGAACGGCGTCTGGAACGCAGGCGAGCCCTCCGCGGTGAGTTCCTCCGCCGTCTTGCCGAACGCCAGCGCCTCGGCCTGCGCGAACAGGTTGGCCATCAGCAGGTTGTGTTGGTCAACAAGCGGACTGAGAGGGTGGCAAAAGCCGATGAAGTCGCACGGAACCAGCTTCGTGCCCTGATGTAGCAACTGGTAGAACGAGTGCTGGCCATCAGTGCCAGGCTCACCCCAAATGATCGGTCCGGTCTGCACAGTCACCGCATTGCCTTGCAGGTCCACGTGCTTGCCGTTGCTCTCCATCTGCAATTGCTGCAGGTAGGCTGGAAAGCGGGCCATGTGCGATGAATACGGCATTACGCCGATCGTCTGCGCGCCGAAGAAATTGTTGTACCACACAGTCAACAGTCCCATCAGCAGCGGCAGATTGCGCTCCGGTGGCGCCGTCAGGAAATGCTCGTCCATGGCGCGGAACCCCGCCAGCATGTCGCGGAACCCATCGGCGCCGATGGCGATCATCGTCGACAGGCCGATTGCCGAATCCATCGAATAGCGGCCACCGACCCAATCCCAGAATCCGAACATGTCGGCGGTGTCGATGCCGAATTTGCGCACCGCCTCGGTGTTCGTCGATAGCGCAACGAAATGCTTCGCAACGGCGGCGTCGCTGCCGAGCGCGTCGATCAGCCATTTGCGCGCGGTCGCCGCGTTGGTCATCGTCTCGAGGGTAGTGAATGTCTTCGACGCCACGACGAACAGTGTTTCGCCGGCGTCCAAACCCTGCGTGGCCTCGGTAAAGTCGGCACCGTCCACGTTCGATACGAAGCGGAATGTCATGGACCGGTCGCTGAACGGACGCAGCGCGCGATAGGCCATCTCCGGCCCGAGATACGAGCCGCCGATGCCGATGTTGATCACGTTGCGGATGCGCTTGCCGGTATGGCCAAGCCACGCACCGGAGCGCACGCGTCCGGCGAAAGCCGCCATCGCGTCCAGCACCTGATGCACGTCAGGCACGACGTCGCGGCCGTCCACCAGGATTTTCGCATCCCGCGGCGCGCGGAGCGCCACGTGCAGCACCGCACGCTGCTCGGTGATGTTGATCTTGTCGCCGCGGAACATTGCGTCGCGCCGCTCCGCAACACCGCGCTCCTGCGCGAGCTGCAGCAACAGCCGGACGGTTTCATCGGTGATCCGGTTCTTCGAATAATCCAGATAGAGCCCGGCGCCTTCGGTCACGAGGCGCTCGCCACGCCCCGCATCGTCGGCGAACAGCTGCCGCAGATGCATGTCCTTGATCTGCTGGTAATGCGCAGCCAGTGCACGCCACGCCGCTGTGTCATCTGGCCGTTGCGAATCTGCCATGATCGCGTCCTCCCTGACGGCTAGGCGAGCGCCTTGCTTTTCGTTTCGATTGCGCCGAGCAGATCCTTCCAGGAATCGACGAACCCCTTCGCGCCCTCGTCCTGAAGCTCTCTTGCGAGCGCGCCGACATCGACGCCGGCCCGGGTGATGGCGACCAGCACCTGCTCCGCATCGCCGCCGTCCCGCGGCATCGCGCGATCGACCTGGCCATGGTTGCCGAACGCCAGCAGCGTTTCTTCCGGAATGGTGTTCACAGTATTGGGAGCCGCCAGCGCGCCGACATAGAGCACGTCCGATGCCTGCGGATCCTTGGTGCTGGTACTGGCGAACAGCAGTCGTTGCGGCCGCGCTCCCCAGCCTTCCAGCCGTTGCCAACGTTCGGAATCCAATAGGTCGCGATACGCCTTGTAACTCTGCTGCGAGACCGCGATGCCAAGCCGGTCCCTGAGATCCTGCGGAACCTTGTCCAAGGTCGCCTTGTCCCAGCGGCTGACGAACACCGATGCGACCGAACGCACATCGGGACTCAAACCTGCCGCGACCCGGCGCTCCAGCCCGCGCATATAGGCGTCCGCAGCGCGAACATAATCGTCGCGCGAGAACAGCAGCGTCACGTTGATCGGTACGCCGGCAAAGATCGCCTCCTCGATGGCGGGAAGACCTTCGAGTGTGCCAGGGATCTTGATGAACAGGTTCGGACGGTCGGCCTTCGCATGCAGCGCCTTGGCTTCAGCGATGGTCCGCGCCGTGTCATGTGCGAGCAGCGGCGAAACCTCGAGCGACACCCAGCCGTCCACCCCGGCGGTTCGCTGGTGGATCGGCGCGAACATGTCGGCGGCCTTGCTGAGGTCCTGGATCGCCAGCTCGAAAAACAGCGCCTCACCCGCCTTTCCGGCACCCACCAATCGTTTGATCTCGGCATCGTATGAAGCGCTGTGAGTAACGGCATGGTCGAAGATAGATGGATTCGACGTGAGCCCGGTTACCGACAGTTCGTCGATATACCGCCGCAGCGTGCCGCTGGTCAGCAGGTCGCGGGTGATGTTGTCGAGCCACAGGCTTTGGCCCAGCTCGTGAAGCCGTTCTGTTGCCTTCACTGTCTCATCTCCCCATGTCAGCGTTTGCGGACGTCGGCCAGGTCGTGATGGACCAGATCAGCGATCCGTTTCAACTGAATGTCCCCGTGTGGATATTGCGCAAGTATTTCGGGGTCCGTGGCATAGTGGCCCTGCTGCGGGAACACGGTGGTCACACGCTCGCCCCAGATCTTCTTCATCGCATCGAGGATGCGCAGCTTGTCGTCGATCATCACGTAATGCTTGGCAGGATACAGCCGCTCGACGTCGTCAAGTTCTTCTTCCTTATGGATGTAGATCAGCACGTTGCCGTCGAATGCCTGCGCCAGCCCGGAGCGCTCGACCTTGCGCGGCTGGAACACCGCGTCGCCGTCCGACAGGATGACCACCGGCGCGAATTGCTGCGCATGCTTCACCGCGTCGAGCGCCCCGGGATACAGCCGGTCGGCGAACGGGTAGTCCACCAGCCAGTTCGAGATCCGCAGCAATCTGGGGTCGTGCATCTCTTCCATTCGATAACGTTCGAGTGCTCCAAGATAATCGGCGTAGCCAAGTTCGCTGCGCAATTCTTCGAAGATTTCCCAGTATCGATTGCGCGCGGCTGTCCCGTGTTCGATGCTCATGTGCACGTCGAGATCAGCCTGCACGCGGTCATTGTTGAGCAGCGTGTTGTCGACGTCGAACAGTATGACGAGGTCGTGCATCATTTTGACATCTCCAACGCCGCTTGCGGATCGCGCCACGGTCCGTCCGCGCCGATCAGCGCCTCGGCTTCGCCGGGACCCCACGTCCCCGATTCATACGGATAGATCGGCGTCACGTTGTCCAGGATCGGCTCGACGATACGCCATTGCGCATCGACGATATCGTCGCGTCCAAACAACTCACCCAGCCCGTGCACCGCGTCACCAAGCAGGCGCTGATATGGTGGCAGCATGCTCGGCGCCTGCTCGGTCAGGATCATCTCGACATCCTCACCCACCATGCGTTCGCCTGGCAGCTTCACCCGTACTCCCATGGCGATGCTGACATCCGGACCGATCCGCATCCGCACGTGGCCGGAACTCAGCGGCACCAGTTCTTCGAAGGTTTCCCGAGGGGGTCGTTTGAAATGCACCACCACCTCGGTCGCCGTGACCGGAAGCTCCTTGCCGGCGCGGATGTAGATCGGCACGCCGGCCCAACGCCAGGTCTCGATGAACAGCTTCACCGCGACAAACGTCTCGACCGTGGAACCCGCGCGTACGCCCGGCACCGTCTGATAGCCGGCATACTGCCCGCGAACCACGTGCGCCGGGTCGAGCGGGGCCACTGCCTTCAGCAGTGCAGCCTTCTGGTCGCGCATCGCCTCGTGCTCTTCGCCCGTCGGGGGGTCCATCGTCAGTTGGGCGAGCACCTGAAGCATGTGGTTCTGCACCACGTCGCGGATCGCACCGGTCTCGTCGTAAAAGCGGCCGCGATCCTGCACGCCGAAATTCTCCGCCATGGTGATCTGGATGCTGCTGACGTGGTCGCGGTTCCAGATCGGCTCGAACATCGAGTTGGCGAAGCGCGTGTAGACGATGTTCTGTACTGGCTCCTTGCCCAGATAGTGGTCGATCCGAAAGATGTTTTCTTCCGGGAAGAATTTTGCCAGCAGTCGGCTCAGTGCAAGTGCCGTCTCGCGATTGTGGCCGAACGGCTTCTCGATCACCAGGCGCGCGTTGTCGGCGCACCCGGACTGCGCCAGCGCTTCCGCCACGGTCGCGAACAGGCTCGGCGGCACCGCGAGGTAATGCAGTGGCCGCTTTGCCTCACCGAGCTGTTTGCGCAGTTCGGTGAAGGTGGCGGCGTCATTGTAGTCGCCATCGACGTAACGCAGCAGCTGCATCAGCCGTTGCTGCGCCTTCGCGTCCGCCCCGCCGTGGTGCTGCAGGCTATCTGCCGCACGCGCCTTCAACTGATCCAGAGTCCAACCCGCCTTGGCGACGCCGATGATCGGGACGTTCAACCCCTCGTCGCGCACCAGGCCAAGCAACGACGGAAAGATCTGTTTGTAGGCAAGATCGCCGGTCGCGCCGAAAAACACGATCGCATCCGACGGTTGAACGGCCATCTACGATCCCTCCTTCTCGGCCGGCTTTTCGACATGGCCGCCGAACGCGAAGCGCATCGCCGACAGCATGCGGTTGGCGAATTCCGCATTGCCGCGCGATTCAAATCGGGAATAGAGCGCCGCGCTGATCACCGGCGCCGGCACGCCTTCCTCGATCGCGGCGAGCAGCGTCCAGCGGCCTTCGCCGGAATCCGAGACGCGACCCTGGAAATGCGCCAGCCCCGGGTCCTGTCGCAACGCCCCCGCGGTTAGGTCGAGCAGCCAAGACCCGACCACGCTGCCACGCCGCCACATCTCCGCAACCTGCGCCACATCGATATTGTACTTGAAGTGATCGGGTTCGCGCAGCGGCGTGGTCTCCGCATCCACCTCGCCTTTCTTCAGGCCGACATTGGCATTCTTGATGATGTTGAAGCCCTCGGCGAAGGCTTGCATCATGCCGTATTCGATGCCGTTGTGTACCATCTTCACGAAATGGCCCGCACCGTTGGGGCCGCAATGCAGATAGCCGTACTCCGCCTGTGTCGGCTCGCCGGTGGCGCCCGGAGTACGCGGTGCCGTCGCCACGCCCGGCGCCAGCGACCGGAAGATCGGATCGAGATGCTTCACGACCGCATCTTCGCCGCCGATCATGTGACAGTAGCCGCGCTCGAGGCCCCAGACGCCGCCGCTGACGCCGACATCGACGTAGTGTAGTCCCTTGGGCTTCAGTTCCTTGGCGCGACGGATGTCGTCATGGTAATAAGAATTGCCACCCTCGATGACGATGTCATCGCGCTCCAACAGTGGCACCAGCGAATGCAGCACCGAATCCACTGCCGCTGCGGGCAGCATCAGCCAGACGGCGCGCGGCTTTGACAAAGCTTTGACGAAATCCGGCAGGCTGGTGGTGCCCTTTGCGCCTTTTGCCACTGATTGCTGCACCGTGTCGGCGTGGCTGTCGAACACCACGCACTTGTGGCCGGCCTTCATCAGGCGTTCGACCATGTTTGCGCCCATGCGGCCCAGGCCGATCATGCCGAGTTCCATCGTCACCCTCCTCTATGTCGGCTTTGCCGCGATGGCGTGCCTGGCAGCAGCGACAACGCGGTCTACAGTAAAGCCAAAATGCTCGGTCACAACCTTGATCGGCGCGGACATGCCAAACGTGTGCATGCCCAGCACGACGCCCGTGGCTCCGGCATAGCGCTGCCAACCGAGCGTCGAGCCTTCCTCCACGGTCACGCGCGCCGTCACAGCCGGTGGCAGGACGCTGTCGCGATACCCTTCATCCTGCTCCTCGAACAGCTCCCAGGACGGCATGCTGACGACACGCACCGCAATCCCATCGGCGGTAAGTCGATCACGCGCGCCCAGGCAAAGCGAAACCTCACTGCCGCTGGCGATCATGATCACGTCCGGCTTGCCACCCGGCGGATCGACCAACACATAGGCGCCCCTCGCGAGACCGCCAGCCGGTGCGAACTGCGACCGATCGACAATTGGCAGCGCCTGGCGCGAGCAGATCAACGCGGTCGGCCGATGCCGCTGCTGCAAGATGTAGCGATACGCCTCAGACATTTCGTTGGCATCCGCCGGCCGGATCACGACCATGCCCGGGATCGCCCGCAAGGAAACCATCTGCTCGATCGGTTGATGCGTCGGGCCGTCCTCGCCGAGACTGATCGAGTCATGCGTCCAGATGTGCAGTACCGGCAACTCCATCAGCGAGGACAGCCGGATAGAGCCGCGCGCGTAGTCGGTGAAGATCAGGAAACCGGAGCCGAATGCCCGCAACCCGGTCAGCGTCATGCCGCTGACCGCGGCGCACATCGCGTGCTCGCGCACGCCGTAATGCATATTGCGGCCATGGTGATCACCGGGGGACTCGCCGGACTGGAAGTCGCCAGCCGAGGCGAAGGTGAGCCGGGTCCTGGTGCTGGGCGTCAGATCAGCCGCGCCGCCCACGATCCAGGGGATTTGCTCCGCCATGGCGTTCAGCACCCGGCCGGATGCATCGCGCGTCGAAAGACCCGAGGTGCTGGGCGGAAACACCGGAAGTGCCGCTTCCCATCCCGTCGGCAGCCGGCGTTCGCTCAGGCATTCGATCTGCTCGGCAAGGTCCGGATACTCGGCGCGATATCGTTTGAACATCTCCTCCCATGCAGTGCGCAGTCCCGCGCCGCGCGCGCCAAGCTGCGCGGCGAAATGCTCGCGCACGCCGGCGGGAATCACGAACTGCTGGTCTGGATCGAAGCCGAAGAACTGCTTGGTCAGCCGCACTTCGTCGTCGCCAAGCGGCTCGCCATGCGCCTCGAACGAGTCATGCTTGTGCGGCGAACCGTAGCCGATATGGCTATGCACCACGATCAGCGTGGGCCGATCCCCGGTCTGTTGGAAACCCCGATAGGCTTGCTCGAGCAACTGCATGTCGTTGGCATCGCTCACACGCAGGATGTTCCAGCGATAGGCCAGGAAACGGGAGGCGACATCCTCGGTGAAAGCGAGATTCGTGGGGCCTTCGAGGCTCACGCGATTGCTGTCGTAGATCCAGCAAAGGTTGGACAGCCGCAGATGTCCGGCCAGCGAGGCGGCTTCACTCGTGATACCTTCCATCATGTCGCCATCGCCGCACAGCGCGTAGACATTGAAGTCGAACAATTCGAAACCCGGCCGATTATAGGTGGCACCCAGCCATTGCCGGGCAATGGCCATGCCGACGCTGGTGGCCGCACCTTGGCCGAGTGGCCCGGTAGTGGCCTCCACGCCCGAGGTCCAGCCGTATTCCGGATGTCCCGGACAACGAGTAGTGCCGCCCTGACGGAACGTCTTGATGTCGTCCAATGTCACGGCATCGCGACCGACTTCCTCGTAGGTCGGGTTCGCCGCCTTGATGCCGGCCAGATAGATCAGGCTGTACAGCAGCATGGACGCATGGCCCGCGGACAGCACGAATCGATCGCGATTGAGCCAGCCTGGATGAGCGGGATCGTAGCGAAGCATCCGTTGCCACAATGTGTAGGCAGTCGGCGCTGCATCCATCGGCGTGCCGGGATGGCCGGACTTCGCCTTCTGTATTGCGTCCACCGCCAACATCCGGATGGTGTTGATAGCAAGCTGATCCATGTCCGACTGAGGGGGCATTTCTAAACCTCGCTTTCCGCATGGGCCGCACCATCGCAGACCCTGGACCGCCGTTCAGACTGTTCGCATCTGATCCAAGCCATATTGCGCCGCCCCGAGCAGCGCCGCGCGCGTCATCACGACATGGACCGGCATGTTGACCAGCAGGTCCGACAGCCGGCCCTTGGTGACGAATGCCTGCATGAACCGCCCATCCGTCAGCTTCGGCAGGACATGTATCGGGATCCCGCCCGCCAGATACACGCCGCCCGTCGCCAGCACCTTGAGCGCCAGATTACTGGCCTCATCGCCCAGGATCGACACGAAGATCTGCAAGGTCGCCGCAGCCAGCGGATTGCCGGACGGGTCTTCCAAGCCGGCTTGCGCGATCAGCGGCGTCCTGTCGGGCGCGCGCGCCAATGCGGCGGCAAAGGCCGCCGGCTCCGACGCGGGATCGCTGTCGCGCAGGTAGTCATAGATGTTGGCAATGCCCAGGCCGGAACAGACGCGCTCGCAGGAGACATGTCCGAAGCGTTGCGCCAGGTAGTCCCGCAGGCCGGCCTGCCGTTCGTCGGTGGGCGGAAAGCTCGCGTGGCCGCCTTCGGACGAACAGGCGATGTAGGAACTGCCGCCCCAGACGAGAAACGCCTCACCCAGACCGGTCCCCGGCGCGACCACGGCAATCGGTCCATTCTGTTCCGGCTGGCCGGCGTTGATGCTGTGCAGATCCTCGGTCTGGAGATGCGGCACGGCATAGGCGATGGCCTTCAGGTCGTTCAGCAGCATGACGCGACGCAGGCCGAGGGCCTGGCACAGGGCCGCTTCCTCGACGTTCCAGGGCAGGTTGGTCAGATGCGCGCGCCCGGCGATGACCGGTCCGGCGACATCGAAGCAGGCGTGGTCCGCCGTTACCTTCTCGCGCGCCAGAAACTCGCGCGCCATGACATCAAGGCCGGGGTAGTCGGCGCTGTGGAACTCGGCCTCCGCGACCGGCTGACGGGCACCGGCGGCGGGCGCGTACAGCGCCAGCAAGGTCTTCGTCCCGCCGATATCGCCGGCCAGCAGCATCTGGGGGATCTCCGTAGGGCTGGTTGACGGGTTAGCCCTCTGTGCGTCGGCCGGCAAGCCGCTCCGGTGTTCGGGGCAGCATGTCATGCCGTTGTCATCAGCCGGTGTCGGCGATCGTCCGGATTTCCTGCTCGCTGCAACCGATCTCGCGCAAGACCTCGTGGGTATGCTCGCCGAGCGCCGGCCATAGCCTGCGCACGGACGGCGGACTGGCGGAAAACCGCGCGGGTATCGCCGTCACGGTAACGCCGCCATCGAGCGGATGCTGCATCTGCTGGAAGAACCCCGTCTCGCGCAGATACTCGTCCTTCAGCAGGTCCTCCAGCGAGTTGACCGGCCCGCAGGGGATGTCCAGCGCGCCCAGGATCGTCAGCCATTCCGCGGTGGGACGTTCGCGCATCCCGTCGGCCAGCACCGCGTACAGCGCATCCACATTGTCCGACCTTGCCGCAATCGTCGCGAAGCGCGGATCCTCGATCAGCGCCGCCCGGCCCATCGCTTCGAACAATCGGGCCCAGTGCGAATCGCTTACCGCAATGACCGCAATGTAGCCGTCCGTCGTCGCATATGGCCGGCGATGCGGCGTCATCATGCGCGGATAGCCGAGGCCGAGTTCCGGTTGATTGAGCACCGCGCCCCACAGATGCTCGACCAGGAGGAACGACAACATCGTCTCGAGCATCGGCACATGCACTTCCTGCCCCTGGCCGGTGCGTTCGCGATGAAACAGCGCCATGCCGATCATCGACGCCAGCGTCTGTCCCGTCAGCTTGTCCACCATGACGCTCGGCACGTAGCGCGGCGCGCCGTCAGGCCCGGCGTTCAAGGCGGCAAGTCCGCTCATCGCCTGGATCATATCGTCGAACGCGGGATGCTCCTGCTTGCGGCTGCCCTTGCGGAAGCCCGACGCGCAGGCATAAACCAGTCGCCCGTTGCGAGCCGACAGGCTGGCGTAACCGACACCAAGCCGTTCGGCGGCGCCGATGCGCATGTTGTGCACGAATACGTCCGCGCCATCGACCAGGCGCAACAGCGCATCCCTCGCCGCCGGCCGCTTCAGGTCCAGCGCGACGCTTCGCTTGTTTCGGTTGAGCATGGCGAAATAGGAACCCATCCCCTTGGTGCGGCTGGGTCCGATCCAACGGCAGTTGTCGCCGTCCAGTGATTCCACCTTGATCACATCGGCGCCCATGTCGCCCAGAATTTGCGTGGCGAACGGCCCAAGCACAACCGTGGTGAGATCGATGACCCGAATGCCGGCGAGCGGGCCGCCCTGCATCTCCGCCTCCATGCCCATGTGCCCGCAAGGTTGCTGCCGACGTCTGCGGATTGGCAATGGCATGCCGCGCGGGTAGGGTCATGGCATGGCAACGATCATCCTGACCGGCGACGTCAACCTGATGAACGTTGACGACCCGACTGTGCCGTTCTCGCGCATGCGGCAGGAGTTCCAGGCAGCCGATCTCGTGTTCAGCAATCTGGAATGCTGTCTCTACGATTCACCATCGGGCCACGCCGTGGAGAACGAAGGTTTCTTCGCATCTCCCGAAGCCGGCGGCGAAGCGCTGCGGCAGGCCGGCATTTCCGCGGTCGGCATCGCCAACAACGTGAACTATGGCGACGCGGCCATCACGGCGTCCATCGGCCGCCTGGACGAGCTCGGCATCGCGCACACCGGCGCCGGAATGAACGTTGCAATGGCGCGCGCACCCATCGTCATGGAACGCCACGGGCTGCGTTTACGGCTTCCTGCAGCGAAGCTCGGTCTACTGGCCGACCAACCACGAGGCGGGGCCGAATTCCACCGGCATTGCCGTCATCCGTGCCCACACCGCCTATCAGGTGCCGATGCACAAGACACGTCCGGACATACCGCCGCTCAACCGCCCCGGAATTCCCCCGCTCATCATCACCTGGGCGGACCCGGATTATCTGCGCGCCTTCATCGATGACATCACCGATCTGCGATCAAGGGTGGATGTCGTCGTCGCGTCCTGTCACTGGGGACTTCACAAGGATGTGCTCGCGTATATGCGCGAGATTGGCCATGCGGCGATCGATGCCGGTGCCGATATCGTCATCGGGCACGGCCCGCACTACGTGCTGCCGGTCGAGGTGTATCGCGGCAAGCCGATCTTTTATGGTCTGGGGAGTTTTTCGTTCCACACGGGCCATGGCGGACGCGCACATGGCGACTGGATCGGGATGATGGTTCGGCTGTCCTGCACGCCACGAGCCCTGGAGCGCGTCAGCTTCAGGTTCGTTCGCCATAATGCGCGGAACGAAACCGTAGCCTGCAAGCTGGCGGAGGAAGGTGCAGAACTTGATCGGATCAACCAGCGCAGCGCCGGTTACGGCACGACGTGCTTATCCTACGACGACGATGTCGTGATTCAGCTGTAGCCGCGTACAATCCAAGGGGACCGGCAACAGGCCGACCCCCTGGATTACGCGTCAGGTCAGTCAGCGCCGCCGTCAGCGGCCGGCGGGAAGAGGTAGACGTGGGAGAAGGGGCCGGTCTGCGGAGGCTGTGGTTGCGGCTGCGTCACCAAATTCCCGAGCTCGCCAGAAGGCGAACCTTCGTCCGGGAATACATATCCGCCGGTTCCATAAGACGCGGCCGGCGCTTGTCCGTAGCCAGTCGAGGGGTCGGTTGCAGTGTTGGGGCCGGCCGCAAAGGCAGCGACAGATAGTGCCAACGTCGCTGCGCCGGCGAGTAGAATGCTTTTCATAACGAGCTCCTGTGCATCGTGGCCATCATCGCGATGGCGGATCGTACTTTTTCATTCCTCCCCATTCGACGGCTGATGTTGCGTGTCCACGTTCATCGCCACCAACAAGGCATATGGCGCAGCATCGAACCTTGGACAGACACAGCGAGGCCAGTCCAGCCATGCAAACGATGCATATGTGCACTGGAAGTTTCACAACGTAACGCAATGCGTCATCCGATTGCTCATCAGTGAACGGACGCAACGCTCACGGCGAAGTCACTGCAGGGCGCGGAGATGAATGATCTGTGTCGGTTGTTCCGTGCCATCAAGCGCAGGTCCGTGGATATCTCCGGCGGCAGAACGTATCAATTGGAACGATTGCGTTGAACCGGCAGGGACCTTTTGTGTCACGCCCGCGGCGTCAGCAGCCGAGCACTGCTTCCTTGGGCTGTACCGGATGGCCCAGATAGCTCGCCAACACCGTGTCGGGCGCGCCATCCTCGCGGATACGGCCCTGGTCGAGCCACAGCACGCGCGTGCACCACTCCTGCACCACGAATGTCTGATGCGTTGACAGCACCAGGATTTCGGCGCCCCGGACCATGTCTTCCAGCCGTTGCTTCGCCCGCTCCAGGAATTCGGCGTCGCCCGCGAGAAACCATTCGTCCATCAGCAGGATCTGCGGCCGGATTGCGGTCGCCATGGCAAATCCGAGCCGCACCAGCATCCCGGACGAGTAGGTCCGCAGCGGCAGGTCTATGAAGTCGCCCAGGCCGGCAAAATCAGCGACATCGTCTTCAAGGCGTCGCAGTTCGGAGCGGGAGAGGCCGCCATAGAGGGCGCGCAGCATGATGTTCTCGCGGCCGGTACACTCGATGTTCATACCGAGGGTGGTGTCGAGCAGAGCGCTCAGGCTGCCCTGCACGCGCACTCGTCCCATCACCGGCTCATAAATACCCGCTATGGTTCGCAACAGGGTTGTCTTGCCCGCGCCGTTGCCACCGATCAACGCCAGCCTGTCACCGCTGGCGAGTGTGAACGATACGTCCCGCAACGCCTCCACCACGACACGCGACTGCTTGTCCTGGCCCAGCCGACCGGATGCAGCCGCCACCACGGTTTTTTTCAAACTGCGGCTGTTGCCATGATAAAGCGGGAAGAACACCGATACGCCGGTGACGTCGATACGAGCGTTCCAGTTCATGGCTAGATCCAGAACGCGATGCGGCCGCGGGCCCGCACGAACAGTGCCCACGACACGCCGCACAGGACAGCGCTGTAGAGTACGGCGGCGAGCCAGGTTTCCGGCGACGGTGTGTGTCCAAGCAATGGAGCACGAGCGATTTCGAGCAGTGCGTAGAATGGATTGAACGGCAGCAGCACGACGTGCCGCCCAAGCTGTTGCGGTTGCCAGATCACCGGGGTCATGAAGAATGCAATCATCATCACGCTACCGATGATCGGCGCGATATCGCGGAAACGCGCACAGAACGCCCCCAGAAGCAGGGCCACGGCCAGCGCATCGACGGCCCATAGCGCGAACGCGGGCAACGCAAGCAGCGCATGCCAGCCCGGCCAGACCGAGAAGACAATGAACACAACCACGATCACGGCGACGTTGTGCGCCAGCACCAGAACGTTGCGAACCAACATGCGTAGCGCGTGCAGAAAGAGCGGCATGCGGACTGCGCGGATCATGCCTTCGGCTTGCGTGAAGCAGGTGCACGCCTCACTCACCAATGTGCTGAGGAAGCCCCATAGCACCTGCGAGAGGGCAAGGAACGGCAGGTATTCATGCACGTCCGTATGGAAAAGGGTCGAGTAGAGAACGCCCAGCGATGCGACCATGATCGCGGTTGACAGCGTCAGCCAGAACGGTCCGAGCATGGAACCGCGATAGCGCAGGCGGATGTCGAGCCAACCGAGCGTCCACGCGAGATGCCACAGGCGTAACCCATCGGCGATATCGCGCATCCCCAGTCGATATCCGGCAGCCAGCGACATATCGCCCTTGAGATCAAGGACGTTTGCCCGTTCGAGGGTATTCAGGCGACCGTGTATGGCATGGTTCATGGCTGCCCCGCCGATAGCCGATACTCAGGAAAAGGCCAAGTGGCAGGCGTGCTGCCGGGTGGCGAGCGACTTTGTCCGCTCACAGGCGCTTGGTCATGTAAACCCGATCATAACCCTTTTCGCTCGATCGATGAGTCTCAACGAAACCGATCCGCCGATAGAGTTCGATGTTCTCACGCATCAACGCGTGCGTGTAGAGACGAAGCTCGCCGAAGCCGCGTCGGTGTGCCTCGGCTTCGGCGAAGGCGATCAGTGCGCGGCCGAACCCTTTTGCCTGGCGCTCGGGCAGCACGGCGACATTGTCGAGCAGCAATCCCGTCGGCCCCTGATCGAGCACCAGGATCCCGACGATCTCGCCGGCATCCTCCAGCACCCATGCCTGCTGGTCTGCAATGCGCGTCACATAATCGTCCAGCATGGGGCCAGGAGGTTTGCCGATTCGCTCAACGTAATGACGGTATGCCGAATTGACGATGGATTGCATCGCCTCGACGTCAGCAGCCTTGGCAGCGCGGATCATCGGGAAACCATCACGCCGCGCGTTCCCGCGCGGTTTCCGTCACAGCCTCCAGCCCCACCGCCTGGGCGAGCCGGTCGAGCCGGCGCATCACGCTTTCGCCGGCGAACACGCCGCTGTCCTCATCGAGGCGCAGGATCAGGCGGCTTCCCGATATCCGCAGGCCGGTGCCGGACAGCAGGTCCGGCGTGCCGGCCGACAGCGTGTAGGCAAGGCGAAGCGCGACGCCGAGCATCTCGGCCCGATGGGTGCTGGACATATCCAGCAACAATCGCGCCGTGCGCAGGAACATCGCATCCGCCTCCACCTCGTACCGCATGGCGGTCGCCAGAGCTAGAAACGCACGGGCGTGATGATCCAGCCCGATGCCGGGCTGACGCAGGACGCGCAGAAATGCCTGCTCGGCACGGAACTCGGGGTGGTCGTGGCTGCCGATATCCGACATCCAGCATGCCGCCTCGCGCAGACGACGCGCCTCCGTCGTCTCCTGCGGGAACAGCGGATCGGTCCAGGCGAACAGAGCAGGGGGCAGAGCCGGATCGCGCCCAAGCCGCTTCGCGTACTCACGTCCCGCGGCAAGTAGCGGGTCCTGGGCCGCGATCTCCGCCGGCATGCGCCGCATGAACCACCCCTCGCGCAGGCCACTGGCGCTGAACACGACACGCCGCACGCCGGTGGCGCGCAGCACCCGGCGCAATGCCACCGCGGCGAACGGTAGATCGTCGATGCGCCGGCGCGACAAGCCCGGCATACGCTCGAGCGCGCGGCGACCCGCACCCGCTATGACCCCCGTCAGGTCGCGCGCCTCCTCCCGCCCGATCGTGTAGTGATGCACCATCTGGAGCGGGTAGCCGGTCTGCGCCATGTGAATCCGCGCCAACGCCCGCCACGCGCCGCCCACCAGATAAAGGTCGCGGTTCGTCCCCTCGGCGAGCCATGACACCGTGGCAAGATCGGCATCCGCAATCGCCCGCGCGCGTGCCGGGTCACCGCCGGCCCGCTCCGCCAGTCTGATCGCGCCGAGGCTCAATGTGTGAGAAACGCCGCGCGTTCCCCCGTCCAACCGCACGAGTTCCAACGATCCGCCGCCGATGTCGGCCAGAATGCCGTCCGCGGTCGGGATGCCGCACAGCACGCCCATCGCGGAGAATTCGGCCTCCTCCAGGCCGGACAGCACGCGGATCAGAACGTCGGGCATGCGCAATTGCAGGCGGGCGACAAACTCCGGCCCGTTCTTGGCATCGCGCACGGCCGCAGTGGCCAGCACTTCGAATGGGTGTGCGCCCATCGCCCGCGCCACCGCGTGATAGCGGTGGGTTACGGTGAACGCCTGAGCCATCCCTTCCTCGTTCAGCCGTCCGCTGGCCTGGAGACCGCGGCCAAGTCGCAGCACCGCCTTCTCGTTGAAGATCGCCACCGGATTGCGGCTGCGCCCTTCATAGACGACGAGGCGGACCGAGTTCGATCCAAGATCGACCACCGCGCAACGTGGCGCATCGGCGGGCGGTTGATACGGCATATGATTAGTCCTGGTTCACCCGGTCCGGTCGCCGGTGGTTGGCGAGCGGCGAGGCAAATGTCGGTCCGTGCAATGCCGATCCTCGGCCCGATAGCGACGGGTTGGTCATGAAATAATCGTGCGCAGACACCGGCTTCTTGCCAAGTGCCACGCGCCTCCAGGTACCGTCGCCGCGCAACTCCCAGGACCGGATCGAGTCCTTGAGATTGACCACCATGATCTGGTCGAGGACCTGCGCATGCACGGTGGGATTATGGATCGGCACCAATGTTTCCACGCGCCAGTCCATGTTGCGAACCATCCAGTCGGCCGAACTGATATAGACGCGCGCATGCCGGCTCGGCAGCGGATGACCGTTGCCGAACACGCAAATACGGCTGTGCTCCAGGAAGCGGCCGATGATCGATTTGATGCGGATGTTGTCCGATAGCCCCGGCACACCGGGCCTCAGACAGCAGATGCCGCGCACGACGCCCATGATCTTCACGCCGGCCCGCGACGCCTCATAGAGCAGATCGATCAGCGCCTCGTCGACCAGCGAGTTCAGCTTGAACCATATGCCGGCTGGCTTGCCAGCGTGGGCGAATGCGATCTCCCGCTTGATCAGGTCGGCCAGCACCGTGCGCAGCGTAAGCGGGCTGAACGCGAGAGCGTCCATCAATTCGGGTCGCGCGTAGCCGGTCATGTAGTTGAATAGCCGCGCGGCATCGCGCGTCAGATCGGGATCGGTGGTGAAGAACGACAGGTCGGTGTAGATGCGCGCGGTGATCGGATGGTAGTTGCCGGTGCCGAAATGCGCATAGGAGCGTACGCCGGTGCCCTCGCGCCGCACCACGAGCGACAGCTTGGCATGCGTCTTCAGTTCGGCGAAGCCATACACGACCTGAACGCCGGAGGCTTCCAGCGTTCGCGCCAGGCGGATGTTCATCTCCTCATCGAAGCGGGCACGCAGTTCGATCACCGCGGTGACGAATTTTCCTGCTTCCGCTGCCTCGATCAGCGCCTTGACGATCGGGCTGTCGCGGCTGGTGCGGTACAGCGTTTGCTTCACCGCGATCACGTTGGGGTCCTGCGCGGCCTGGCGCAGGAACTGCACCACCACATCGAAGCTCTCGAACGGATGATGGACGATGATGTCCTTGGCACGGATCGCGGCGAAGCAGTCGCCGCCGAAGTCGCGGATGCGTTCGGGGAAGCGCGGCGTGTAGGGCGGGAACAGCAGGTCCGGTCGATCGTCCACGATAAGCTGCCGCAGGTCCGCGACACCGAGGATGCCTTCGGCAATATGCGTCTCGTCGGGTGTCGCGCCGAGTTCGGCAGCGACCAGGGCGCGCAGCTCCTCCGGCATGCTGGCGTCCATGCCGAGATGGATGACCACGCCGCGCCGGCGACGCTTCAGCGCGCTCTCGTACGAGCGGACCAGATCCTCGGCCTCTTCTTCGAACTCGACATCGGTATCGCGGATCAGTCGAAATCGTCCCTGTCCCGTCACGCGAAAGCCCGGGAACAGCCGGTCGAGGAACAGGCCGAGCAGGTCCTCCAGCATCACAAACCGGATCGGCTCGCCGATCGCGCCCGGCAGCCGGATAAACCGCCCCACCTGGCTCGGGAGGGGCAGCAACGCGCGCATGCCCTGGTTATCCTCGTGGCGGAGCAACAGCAGGGCCATCACGAGGCCCATGTTGGGGATGAACGGGAATGGGTGCGCCGGGTCGATCGCGAGCGGCGTAAGCACCGGGAACACACGCTCCATGAACCAGGCGTCCAGCCAGGTCACGTCATTTTCCGACAGCGACTCCGGTTCGCACACCTCGATGCCAGCCTCGTGCAGCAGGCCTCGCAACTCACGCCAGACGCGCTGCTGTTCGGCGAGCAATGCCTCGGCACGAACCTTGATCTCGGCAAGCTGCTGTGCCGGCGTTCGGCCGTCGGGCGAGACGGCGGTGAGGCCCGCCTTTGCCTGGCCGATCAGGCCGGCGACACGCACCGAGTAGAACTCATCGAGGTTGGACGCGCTGATCGAGACGAAGCGCACGCGCTCGAGCAGGGGATGGCGTGTGTTCTCGGCCTCCTCGACGACACGGTGGTTGAAATCGAGCCAGGAAAGCTCCCGATTGATGAAACGGTCGGGGCTGTCGGGCGCGATCGTCGGCGGGCCCGATGCCGCGAGCTCGGCGGCCTGTACGGCGTTCTGCCGGGCAAGAACCTCTACCGCGCCATCGCCACGCGCGAGCGACTGGCGTGCTGACAACTTGTTCATGGGCATGATCCTACAGCAGACGCCCGGCATTTCGCGATAGGGACCAGGCAGTCCGGCCACTGATGGCCCGAGACGGAACCGGTGAGGCAGGCGGGCGTCATTTTTTGGCGCCCTGCCATCCACAGCAGCCGCGCCATCGTCCCCGCTATCGCGACGCGGAGCACGGCGGGGATGTGGGCGTGTCGGACCCGATCATGTCGGCCAGTGCCGAAGAGGCGAGCGTTCGCGTAATGGCCGAGCCGCCGGCAAGTGCGACCTCGTCGAGCCGCGCCACGGCGTCGCGCAGCGCCCCGGGCGTCCGCGGCAGACGGCGCAACAGCCACTCGTACACCACTTCCGATACCAGCAGTTGACGCTCGCTGATGAGCCGGACCAGCAGCGCACGCAGCAGTTCATCGTCCGGCGCACCAATCTCGACGGCACTGACGGCGCGCAGGCGGCTGGCGAGGTCAGGAAGGTTGGTCTGCCAACGCGAAGGCGGCTCGCGGCCGGCCATCAGCAAGGGCAGACCTGCCTCGCACGCGGCGTTGAGCAAATGGAGCAATGCCGCCTCGTCCGCGGTTGCATCGGCTTCATCAAGCGCGATGCCGCCACACCTGGGAAGGTCCGGCAGGCCGTGCAGGGAAGCGCCGTGCAACAAAACCGCCCCAACGCGCTCGGCCCAAATGTGAATCAGGTGCGTCTTGCCGTTGCCGGCCTCGCCCCAGATGGCGAGACGCTGGTTGGGCCAGTCTGGGGTACGGGCAAGCCAGGTCAGCGCGGCCGTGTTGCTAGGAGAATGCAGAAACTCAGCCGCGACAAAGCGCTGCCTCGGCGGAAATTTCAACGTAAATTGGTCTGTGGCATGCACCGGGCTAGTTCGCACCGGCGGATACGCCGGCGTCAAGTCGGCGTCAGCTGCTGCCGTTGCGCGCCGGAGCCAGTGCGACGATGCTCCAGATGCCCGACGGGTTGCGACAGCCGGTGCCCAGCAGACTGTAGGCGCGGCCTGTTGCGCGGATGTGTTCCGCGAAGTCGCGACACCAGCCATACTGACTGGATTGCACCGTTCTGACCGGGAGCACATCGCCTTCGTCGCCAGTCGCGGGATCGTGCCAGGCTTCGCCGTCGCCGCTCAGCTCGTGCTCGAGGGTTTGCTGGATCCGATCGACGCGCAGGCGCAGGGCGCTGTCCGGCAACGCCGGTTCAGCGCTGGTGTAGCTGATGAGCTCAACCTGCCGCACCGGACCGTCCCCTATGCGTTCATCGCGGCGGACGTAGAAGCCGATTTCGGGTGCATAGAAAAAGCTGCGTTGGATCACCGCATTGCCAGGCGCGCCGGCTTGTTCGGTCATCGAACAGTCAACCCGCCAGGTGGTGAACCCGCCGGCAGGCGTGTCCACACGCGCAATACCCGGCACGTCGCATCGCCAATCCTCGTGTACCGTAACCGGGATCCTGGCTGCCAGCGGGCGAACTGTCCGTATGGCCCCGAACTCCACGCTCTTGCCTGGTTGCAACGGAAACAGCAAAGGAGTGGCAGTGGCGATGCGACGTTCTCCGTGTACCGTCGTATCCGACCAGGCGAGGCGCGGCAGCAACACATCGCGTGACGTTACGGAAATGCCGTCGTTATCGCGCCATTGCACCGCATCGTGATCGATGGTGATCACGCTCTCGGTGGCGCCGTCACTGAACTGGTAGGAGTCGCCGACGCCATACTCTGGAACCGGCGCCAGCGGCGGTTGCGCCGGGCCGGCCTGCTGTATCGAAGCGCAGCCGCCCTCCAGGACAAGCAAGTTGATCAGACAGCAAGCCCACTCAGGCGCACGGCTGAACATACGAAACCATATCGCATCTTGCGTCTATCATTGATGCAATCCATCGTGAGGATGAACCTGGCGCTGAAACCGTCTCGCAAGTCACACGTTGCGCGCGCGCGAGCTTCTCGTGGGGGGAACCATGCCACTCTCCATTCATGCACAATCCGATCTGGTTGCTGATCGTCACCGCCGTACGGTGGTGCGCGGTCTGATGACGGGGCTCGCTGCCGGAATCCTGTCTGCGTCGCCGCTGAAGATCGCTCCGTCGCGCTTCAACCTCGGTGGAGGTGCGGTCAACGCCCGAGGCGGAGGCGGAGGCGGTGGAGGGGGTGGCGGCGCCGGGGCTGGCGGCGGAGGCAATGGCGGTGGTGGTGCCGGGGCCGGCGGTGGCGGCAACGGGGGCGGTGGTGCCGGGGCCGGTGGTGGTGGCAACGGTGGCGGTGGCGCTGGAGCCGGCGGCGGCGGTAATGGCGGTGGTGGCGCCGGGGCTGGCGGTGGCGGCAACGGTGGCGGTGGCGCTGAGGCCGGCGGTGGTGGCAACGGCGGTGGCGGCGCCGGGGCGGGCGGTGGTGGCAACGGCGGTGGCGGCGCCGGGGCGGGCGGTGGCGGCAACGGCGGTGGTGGCGCCGGGGCCGGTGGTGGTGGCAACGGCGGTGGTGGCGCCGGGGCCGGCGGTGGTGGCAACGGTGGTGGTGGCGCCGGGGCCGGCGGTGGCGGCAACGGCGGTGGTGGCGCCGGGGCTGGCGGCGGCGGCAACGGCGGTGGTGGCGCCGGGGCTGGCGGTGGTGGCAACGGTGGCGCTGGAGCCGGCGGCGGCGGCAACGGCGGTGGTGGCGCTGGGGCTGGCGGTGGCGGTAACGGCGGTGGTGGCGCCGGGGCCGGCGACGGAGGCAATGGCGGAGGTGGCGCCGGGGTCGGCGGTGGCGGCAATGCCAGCGGTGGTAGTAGCAACGGGGGCGTCGGCGCAGGCGCCGCCGAGACCGCGGGAGGTTCCGCCGGCACCGGCGCGAGCGCCACCGGAGCCGGCGGCTCGGGAGTTACGGGTAGCGAAGGAGGCGCCGGCTCATTCGACGGACGTTCTCGGTCCTGCCAAATCGCGCGGCATCGCCGCGACGGTCGCCGGTCCGACACTGTCGCGATCTCAGGAGCGCGACATCATCGCTCGTGGCTGGCCACGCTGAAGCTGATCAGTTCCGCGGCCTGTTGCGTCAGACCCGGCCAGCCGTGCGGAACCGGTCTACGCTCCACGCACCCCCGCCGGCGACAAAGAAGTAAAGGAAAATGAAACAATACAGGATCGCCCCATCGCCGCCGTTCATCAGCGGAAAGAAGCTTTTGGGATTGTGCGCATAAAAGTAGCCAATAGCCATCTCGCCGGACATGATGAGCGCCACTGGCCGGATAAACAGCCCAACAGCAAGCAACAAGCCGCCAACTGTCTCGATGACTCCCGCGAACCATAATACCAATCGGCCGGACCGTTGACTCGAATGTGAATCGGCGCGACGCGGCAGGGCGTGCTTCGCCGTCCCTACTCGGCGGAGGGGGTGGCGATGACAGTCGCGATCACACGGTTGGCGATGTCGGCGGCGGAGCTGCGCAGTTTGGCAGCACAGACGCAGGATGCGAAAGCGGCGCGTCGGATGCTGGCGATTGGCTTGGTGCTGGAAGGCTGGTCGCGCGAGGCTGCGGCCGAGGTCTGCGCGATGGACCGTCAGACGCTGCGCGACTGGGTGCACCGCTACAACGAGTTGGGACCGGAGGGTCTGTTCGCTCTGCCGCGCCGCAACGGGCCGCTGCCCCGCTTGACGGCCGAACAGCAGGCCAAAGTGGTGGAATGGGTCGAGCAGGGTCCGAACCTTGAGCGGGACGGTGTGGTTCGCTGGCGCTGTGTCGATCTGCAGCGGCGAATTGGGCAGGCGTTTGCTGTCCAGCTGCATGAGCGCACGGTGGGCAAACTGTTGCGCAAGCTGTCGTTCCGGCGTGTGTCGGTGCGTCCGCAGCACCCGCAGAGCAAACCCGAGGAACAGGCGGTTTTCAGCGCAGCTTTGCCGATCTCGTGACCGCCGCCTTGCCGCCGGAAGCGGCTGGCAAGCCGGTGGAGATCTGGTTCACCGACGAGGCACGTGTGGGCCAGCAGGGCACGCTGACCCGCGTGTGGGCGAAACGCGGCTCACCTCCACGCGCCCGGCGCGATCGACGCTTTGAATGGGCCTATCTATTTGGTGCGATCTGTCCAGAACGCGGCACTGGTGCCGCCATCATTATGCCGGAGGTCAATGTCGCGGCGATGAACGAGCACCTGGGGGAAATCAGCCGTCGCGTCTCCGTGGGCGCCATCGCCCTGCTGGTGCTCGACGGCGCCGGCTGGCACAGCTCGCCGCGGGTCAAGGTGCCAGCGAATATCGTGCTGTTGCCGTTGCCGCCCTACGCGCCAGAATTGAACCCGATGGAAAATGTCTGGGAGTTCATGCGCGGCAACTTTCTCAGTCACTGTGTCTGGGACGGTTACGACGCCATCCTCGAGGCATGCTGCGACGCTTGGAACAAGCTGATGCAAATGACCGAACGCATCGCTTCACTCACCAGGCGCACCTGGGCAAAACCGGTGGCCGGATAGGACGGTTGGTATCAGAGCTGAAACATCGTGGGCTGGCCCCCTGGAAAGGGAGCCGGAAAGTTGAACAGTTTCGAGAGTCCGTGCTCCATGAACAACAGGCCGGTCATGATCCGCACGATGCTGAGAACCCTTGGTTCCCAGGCATCCATCTGTCTCGCGAGAACCGCCATGGGTTGATACCAATCGGCCGGACCGTTGACTCGAATGTAAATCGGCGCGACGCGGCAGGGCGTGCTTCGCCGTCCCTACTCGGCGGAGGGGGTGGCGATGACAGTCGCGATCACACGGTTGGCGATGTCGGCGGCGGAGCTGCGCAGTTTGGCAGCACAGACGCAGGATGCGAAAGCGGCGCGTCGGATGCTGGCGATTGGCTTGGTGCTGGAAGGCTGGTCGCGCGAGGCTGCGGCCGAGGTCTGCGCGATGGACCGTCAGACGCTGCGCGACTGGGTGCACCGCTACAACGAGTTGGGACCGGAGGGTCTGTTCGCTCTGCCGCGCCGCAACGGGCCGCTGCCCCGCTTGACGGCCGAACAGCAGGCCAAAGTGGTGGAATGGGTCGAGCAGGGTCCGAACCTTGAGCGGGACGGTGTGGTTCGCTGGCGCTGTGTCGATCTGCACGGCGAATTGGGCAGGCGTTTGCTGTCCAGCTGCATGAGCGCACGGTGGGCAAACTGTTGCGCAAGCTGTCGTTCCGGCGTGTGTCGGTGCGTCCGCAGCACCCGCAGAGCAAACCCGAGGAACAGGCGGTTTTCAGCGCAGCTTTGCCGATCTCGTGACCGCCGCCTTGCCGCCGGAAGCGGCTGGCAAGCCGGTGGAGATCTGGTTCACCGACGAGGCACGTGTGGGCCAGCAGGGCACGCTGACCCGCGTGTGGGCGAAACGCGGCTCACCTCCACGCGCCCGGCGCGATCGACGCTTTGAATGGGCCTATCTATTTGGTGCGATCTGTCCAGAACGCGGCACTGGTGCCGCCATCATTATGCCGGAGGTCAATGTCGCGGCGATGAACGAGCACCTGGGGGAAATCAGCCGTCGCGTCTTCGTGGACGCCATCGCCCTGCTGGTGCTCGACGGCGCCGGCTGGCACAGCTCGCCGCGGGTCAAGGTGCCAGCGAATATCGTGCTGTTGCCGTTGCCGCCCTACGCGCCAGAATTGAACCCGATGGAAAATGTCTGGGAGTTCGTGCGCGGCAACTTTCTCAGTCACTGTGTCTGGGACGGTTACGACGCCATCCTCGAGGCATGCTGCGACGCTTGGAACAAGCTGATGCAAATGACCGAACGCATCGCTTCACTCACCAGGCGCACCTGGGCAAAACCGGTGGCCGGATAGGACGGTTGGTATGATCTCCTCCCTCGTTGATTGTGCGTTGCCGCAATCACGCAGCCGTGACTATAACCGTGCTCTCAGAAGACGCCCGGCAAGCGGGAATAATCCCTTACTGCTGGTTCGGTGGATCCAGATAGAGCGGGCTGGCAAGGTAGCGGCGTAGCCAGAAGCGACACAGCACCCCGATGGTCGCTGCGATCGGCACTGCCAGCATGACGCCGAGAAAGCCGAACGCCGCGGCGCCTGCGAACAGAGCGAAGATGACCCAGACCGCCGGCAATTCCACCCGATCGCCCAGGAACCGCGGATAGATCACGTAGCCTTCCAGGATTTGCCCGACCACCAGCACGGCGCCAACGACAATCACGCCGCGCCAGTGTGGAAACTGTGCCAACGCCAGCCCGATTGCGGTCACGCCGCCGGTGATCGAGCCGACATACGGTATGAATGACAGCAGTCCCGCCGCCATGCCGACGATCAAGCCAAGATCAAGCCCGGCCAAGGTCAACGACGACGCATAGTAGAGCGCCAGGATCACGCAGCACAGGGCCTGGCCGCGAACCCACGCCGACAGGATTCGGTCCACCTCGCGGGCCTGGGCACGGATCACGTCGGCGTAACGGTATGGCAGCCAGGAATTGACCATGCCGATCACCCGCGGCCAGTCACGCAACAGATAGAACCCTACGACCGGCGTCACCACGGCAAGCGTCAGCACGTTGAAGATCGCGAAGCCGGCGCCGGTGACGCTGGTCAAGGCGGTGGCGAGAAAGGTCAGCATGTTGCCGGCCTGGCTGCTGACCAGGTCGCGCAGCTTGTCGTTTACCACATCGGAGCCGAAATTCGTCTGCAGGTCCGTGATGACCTCGCTCGCCCACCGCTGCAGCAGTTGCACGTATTGCGGGATGCGACCGAGCAGAAGGCCGATCTGCTGGAGGATCAACGGGTAGAGCAGCAGGGCGAACAAAAGCACGCCGGCCAGCAGGGCCAGAATGACCAGAAGGGCAGCAATGCCGCGACCTAGCCCGAGCCGCGTGAGCCGCGTGGTGGGAGGATCGAGCACGTAGGCTATTCCCGCCGCAGCCACGAACGGCGCCAGAACCGAAGCAAACAATTGCAGCGTCAGCCAGGCCACCACCAGCAGGCCGACGATCAGCCCAACCCGCTGTCCGCGGGTTGCCTGCCCTGCAATCTGCGTCGAGTTGCCCGGCAGCCAGGACCGGCGCTCCGCGGGTGGAGGCGCTTCGGGCGGCGGGAGCTCGACGCTGTCGGTCATCGCCGGCGGGCCGTGATCCAGACATAGGCCGCACCGGATGACAGCGTTGTGACCGCAACGGTCCAGATCAGAGCGCCCACGGCGACAGGCGCGGCAAGGTCGAAGCCGGAGAGCAGCAGCGACACGGCGACCAGCACGATCTGCAACGCGGTGTTAAGCTTGGAGATGTAGAGTGGGCGGATCATCACGGCCTGGCCGAGCACCGAAAGCCCGACCACGCCACCAACGATCACAGCGTCGCGGAACACCACCAGGATCGCCAACCAGTCAGGCAGCACATTCACCGCCGCGAGGGTTACATACATCGTCACCAGCAATGCCTTGTCGGCAACCGGATCGAGCAGCGCACCGACGGAATTGCCGCCGCCGTTGCGCCGTGCGAGCCATCCGTCGATAGCATCGGACGCTCCGGCGGCGACAAACAGGAAAAAGGCCTGGGCAAACTGTCGTTCCAGCACCAGCCAGACCGAGAGCGGCACCGCGCACAGCCGGGCGAAGGTGATGACGTTGGGCAGCGTCAGCAATACGGCGGACGCGCTGCGGCCGAATTGCGTTCCGTCAGGCATCGGTCCGCCTTTCCCCGCCTTGCGCCCCCTGCATTGCGCGAAGCAGTTGGCCTATGGTTGTTTCCGCCACCGTCCACCCGCCTTGCGCTCGATCGCGCAACTCAGCGAACCAAGGCAGTAGCGTATCGAGGGCCGCCATGACCAGAGGTGATACCGATTCGGGTGCTTCAGGCTCGCCCGCCGCCAACAGCCTCACGTATCGGGCTGCCGGCGTCGATACCGACGCGGCCGGCGCACTGGTCGAGGCGATCAAGCCGTTCGCACGCGCGACGTCCCGTCCAGGCGTGATGGGTGGGCTTGGCGGGTTCGGCGCACTATTCGACCTGAAGGCCGCGGGATTCATCGACCCGATCCTGGTTTCCAGCACGGACGGCGTCGGGACCAAGCTGAAGGTTGCGATCGAGACGGGCATCCATGACACGGTCGGCGTCGATCTGGTGGCGATGTGCGTAAACGATCTGGTGGTGCAGGGCGCGGAACCCCTGTTTTTCCTGGATTACTTTGCGACCGGAAAACTCGATCCGCGCCAGGCGAGAGAGATCATCGCCGGCATCGCCTCGGGTTGCAACGAGGCCGGCTGCGCGTTGGTCGGCGGCGAGACCGCCGAGATGCCGGGGATGTATGACGCGGGCGACTACGATCTCGCGGGTTTCGCGGTCGGCGCCACCGAACGCGCGCGGGTATTGCCGCACGGCGTGGCGCCAGGAGACGCCATACTGGGATTGGCGAGTTCCGGTGTTCACTCCAACGCCTATTCCCTGGTGCGCCGGGTGGTGGAAATCAGTGGCCTGCCCTGGAGCGCACCAGCCCCATTCGATTCCGCCATAACGCTCGGGCAGGCGCTGATGGTCCCGACGCGAATCTATGTTCCTGCCGTGCTCGCGCTGCACCGGGCGGGCCTGCTCAAGGCCGCGGCGCACATCACCGGCGGAGGCCTGCCCGGCAATCTGCCGCGGGTGCTGCCCGACGAGACGGCAGCCGTGCTCGATCCCTACTGGTCCGTGCCGCCAGTCTTCGCCTGGCTGGCCCGCACGGGCGGCATCGCAGCCGCCGAGATGCTGCGCGTGTTCAACTGCGGGATCGGCATGGCGCTGGTCGTCTCCGACGCCGATGCGGCCACCGAGATGCTGCGCGATCAGGGCGAGAGCGTCGCCCGCATCGGTCGGATCGAAGCCGCGAGCGGTCCGGCGGTCGTGCGGATCGAAGTGCCCGCGGGCTGGCCAGGATGAAGTGAAGCGCCGGACCGCCATCCTGATCAGCGGCCGCGGGTCCAACATGGCGGCACTCATTGCTGCCTCCCGCGAGCCGACCTTTCCGGCGGAGATCGTCCTTGTCATCTCCAACCAACCCGATGCCGCAGGCCTGACACTGGCACGGGATGCCGGTGTTCGCGCGCGGGCGATCGCCCATCGTGCCTTTCGGGACGACCGCCCGGGGCATGAAGCGGCAATCGACGCCGCGCTGCGTGATGCCGGTGCCGAAATCGTCTGTCTTGCCGGCTACATGCGGCTGCTGACGCCCCGCCTCATCGACGCCTGGCAAGGCCGCATGCTCAACGTCCATCCGAGCCTGCTGCCCGCCTTTCCAGGCCTGAACACCCACGCGCGCGCGCTCGCCGCAGGTGTTAAGCTGCACGGCTGCACGGTGCATCTGGTCACCCAGACGATGGATGAAGGCCCGATCTTGGCGCAGGCGGCCGTGCCGGTGCTGCCCGGCGATACCGAGGCAAGCCTGGCCGAACGGGTACTGCTGCAGGAGCACGCCATTTATCCGCCGGCACTGCGACTGTTCGCCGAGGGAGGCGGGGGAACCGCGCCGCCGGCCAGCGCTGTCCTGCTCAACCCCTTGCCCGCCTCCGCTTCGTTGCAATAGAACGGTCGCGAACCCATCCAGCCAAACCGAGGCACCGCATGTCCGATCACAGCGCAATCCCGGCGCGCGCCGCCGGGGACGAATTGCCGGAGGCCTTCCTCGCCGACCGTCAGAATTTCTGGAACGGCTTTACCCACTTCACCCTGTGGGCGGTGATCTTCATGGTGGTTCTGCTGATCGCAATGGCCGTTTTCCTGTTGTAGCGAGCGCTTGGTTCAGCCTGGCGCTCAACTCGACGACTGATCAGGAAACGAATTCCAATACCACGTTGCCGGCCTGCGCCGGCGGCACACACACCAGGTCATCAAGACGCTGATGCGGCACCGCGTTGCGGAGCATGACCCGGTGGACCAGGTCGAGGTCCGGTGCCCGAAGCGTAATCGCGACCGCGCAGGGCGCATCGCACCAGCCGGCGGGCATCGGAACCGGAGCAAGGCGCTCCTGCGCCGAACAACGATCGAGCACCAGCAACTCGCCTCCGGGCGTCGTCACGCTGTAGCCGCCCTCGCATTCCAGCAGCGCCGCCTCGCCCCACAGTCCAGCAAACCGCGGCCGCACGGCATCGGGTTCCGCGACGGCATAGACCACACGGAGGATGGACTCGGCCCCGTTCGGGTGCCGCATCCACGCCGGGACCCAGACGAATTCCGGACGGTGCTGCTGGCAGATGAAATGCGAAAGCTGCGGCTGGTCGCGCTCGATCAGCATTGCCAGCGTCACCACCGCTTCGTCCTTCGTGCCGTCGGGCAGCACGACCTCGCGACGAAAATCGACCAGCCCGTCGTTGCGCACGCCGCGCGCGGTCACCGTCGCGAGGTCCGCTCGCGCGTCGTCGCTGTGGAGCGCGATCATCGCGATCCCCTCCCGGCGGTCCAGCTGTTCGGCGATGAAGCGGCCGAAGCGGAAGCCGGTGGGGCTGGGCACGTCGATCAGTCCGCGGTCTTCGATCCCCATGAGTTCGATGAAGTTGTCGGGGAACAGCACCAGCTGCGTCCCGGTCCCCCAGGGGTGATGCCCCCTGCGCGTCGGGGCAAAGCCCATGGCGCGGTAGCGTTCCACCAACGCGTCGAGATCGTGCGACACGACCAGAGGATGCTCGAGCCCCAACGGTCCATTCCCTTGGGGGCCGTTGGGCGGTCTGTCCGTCATCAGCCGACGATTTCGGTCCCGGCGAAGAAGAAGGCGATCTCGATTGCCGCGTTCTCGGCGCTGTCGGATCCATGCACCGAATTGGCCTCGATGTCCTGGGCGAACTGCGCGCGGATCGTGCCCGCCGCCGCCTTCTTCGGATCGGTGGCGCCCATCGCCTCGCGGTTCTTCGCCACAGCGTCGTCGCCTTCGAGCACCTGCGCCACAACCGGGCCGGAGATCATGAATTCCACCAGGCCGTGAAAGAACGGCCGTTCCTTGTGCACGGAATAGAACGCCTCCGCCTGCGCCTCGGTCAGCCGGAGTCGCCTCTGCGCGACGATCCGCAAACCGGCGGCCTCGAGGCACGCATTGATCCTGCCGGTCAGATTACGCCGTGTGGCGTCGGGCTTGATGATGGACAGAGTGCGCTCGATCGCCATCGGGGTGCTCCTGGTCAACGGACTGATGAGGGCGGCTGACTAGGCGTTCCCGGCCGCGACCGCAACATCGGCAGTCATTCCCGCGAAAGTGGGAACCCAGAACCTGCCGCGAGCGGAAGCCGGGCGCCGCATGCGTGGTGGTGCTTGCCTGGGTGCCCGCTTTAGCGGGTATGACGCTGCTATGGGCGAGCGGACGTCACTTACGGTAATCGACCCCCTTTCGGTCCACCGTGCGCACCAGCCCGAGCCATTCCATCAGCCCATAGTTCTCGGTTCCGCGGATCTTCTTCATCCGCTCGGCCGCCCGGCGCACGACATGGTCGTCGATCTGCACCGCCGGGGCGTCCATGGTGCGGGCGATCAATTCCAGTTCGCATGCCCGCTCCATCATGTACAGGCGCATCAACGTGCCATGGATGGTTTCGCCGAGTGTCAGCAGACCGTGGTTGAGCAATACGACGCAGGTTCCGTGGGCGCAGGTGCGGCCGAGCGCCTCACACTCTTCCGCCGTCGCAGGCACCCCATACGGGTGATAGGCGATGTCATCCAGCACATGCAGCGCGTCCTGGCTGATCGGGCGTACCCCGTTGTGCAGCAGCGAGATTCCTGCTCCGGCCCGCGTATGCGTGTGCATGACGCAGTTCGCGTCCGGACGCGCCTTGTAAACGCCGCTATGGATGGTGAAGCCGGCATTGTTGAACCGGCCTTCGCTCCCCAGCACGTTGCCGTCCATGTCCATTTTGATCAGCGACGAGGCGGTGACTTCGTCGAACATCTCGCCGTAGCGGTTGATCAGGAAGTGGTTCGGCTCCCCTGGAATGCGCGCCGACATGTGGGTGTTGATCAGGTCGGTCCAGCCGAGGTGGTCCACCACGTGATACAGGGCTGCAAGGTCGCAGCGCGTCTGCCATTCGGCATCGGTCATGTTGGTTCTGGGCAGTTGTAGCGCTGCTGACATCGGTCTCTCCGCGATGAGGTGGCTCGGCGGGCTCGCCGGTTCGGCTATGGTGCGGGAGATGACCGGTGCGCGCAACGGGGGCGCCGTGATGCGGTCGCGATGTTGCCTCCCGCACGGCGGGATGCGAAAGGCTGTTCAGGGCCGGATGCCATGGCGTTGCGGCAATCTGTGCCGGACACGGCCATCGATCGCAGCGGATCGGCCTGTGAGAGCGGGAGACAGCCATGACCGATGAAGCACCGCGCGTTGCCCTGGTGACCGGGGGAGCGCACGGGATCGGTGCGACAATCGCGGGTCGCCTTGCGCGTGACGGCTGGCGTGTCGTCGTCGCAGATCGCGATGCGGCCGGCTCAGCCCCGGTTGGCGGGCGCTATGCTGTCTGCGATGTCGCTGAGGAGACAGCGGTCGCGGCATTGCTCACCGGCATCGCGGCGGGTGAGGGCCGGCTGGATGCACTCGTCTGCAATGCGGGGATCATGATTCGCAAGCCGATCGCGGAACTCACGTTCGGCGAATGGTCGCGTGTGATCGGCACAAACCTGACCAGCACGTTTCTGCTGGTGCGTGCCGGTGCGGCGCTGTTGCGCGCGGCGATCGGCGCCGTCGTGACGATCGCATCCACACGCGCCCACATGTCGGAACCGCACACCGAGGCCTATGCGGCGTCCAAGGGAGGACTGGTGGCGTTGACGCACGCTCTCGCGGTCAGCCTCGGACCGGAGGTGCGGGTGAACTGCATCAGCCCGGGATGGATCTTCACCAAGGGCGAACCGCCGCGCCCGGAGGACCATGCGTTCCATCCCGTCGGGCGTGTCGGAACGCCAGACGACATCGCGGCCCTCGTAGCCTGGCTGGTGGGACCTGAGAGCGGCTTCGTCACCGGCGCAGAATTTGTTGTCGATGGCGGTGTGACGCGGAGGATGCTCTACCCGGACTGACCGTCGTCTCCGCCGAAGCGCCCTGCGCTTCATGACGCGGGCTGGCCACCGATCGGCATTCGCGGCACTGCCTCCATTCCGGCTATGGATCGAAGCTATAACGAGTTCCTGCGGTGTTTCGCCATCGGTCAATTGTGGTCCCATGTGCTGGCGGTGATGTTCGATGGCGAACACATTGCTGTACAGTTGCGCGACCCACTGTCGGCCTTCCATGGTCAATTCCAGGTGGCGGATCGCGTCGCCGATGTAGGGCTCGACCCGTTTCCAGAAAAATTGCGGATACCGTTCGGCGACGTCGACGGGACTGGCATAACCAAGCTTGTCATTAATCCCGATCTCGCTGAACTCATGAAAGAGTGCATTGAGCTTGCGCGGATAAAGCGGATCTCCGAGCTGCCCGATCAGATCGGCGGCGCGCACCAGGCCGGCCTCGTTGTCGGTAGCCGCGTGATCTTCGTCGTCCGGCACCGGGAAGCGCGTGAGCTCGATCGCGCGCGCAATCCGCTCGCCGTCGATGATCGGATGCGATGCGAAGCGACCGCGGATCACGATCTGCGACCTGGAAACATGATAGGGCGCCAAATAGGCATCCGAAGCGCCGCGGGGCAAAAAAATCGCATTGCCGGCGGCGTCGATCACCTGACGTCCGTCGGTATCACCTTCGCAGACGCCGCGCAGATAACCGACATCGTGCGTGAGCGCCGCTACGATGAAATGCAGCCAGTCCTCCGGCGATATGTTTCGGGTCAAGCGAAGCCCGCGCACGATGTCCTGGGCCACCAGGGTCACCAATGCGGTGTGCTCCGCGTTATGGTAAAGCGCGTCGCTGGTGGCGAGCCGTTCGATGACAAGCCGCGCCAATTCGTCGAGCGTGGCCGCGATACGCTGTTCGCTGCTGCCAAAGGAGCGCAGAAATACGCTCGACAATCTCCGGCCCAATTCGTCCGCGAGAAGCGTGATCGTATTCAGCATGCATGGCTCCTGCGGTCGGAATGCCGATGTGCGATTTTAACTACCGGCGCGCGGCGATTTAGGCGGTTTCCATTATATCCGAATCGGCAGCCGATGCGAGCCGATGCCGGCGCGGCGGGCCTGGGTTATCGCCGCCCGCGCGCAGGATGACCGCTGCGTTCCGCTGGCGCGCCGCGTCATCCATGTCGCGGGATATGCGGCGTGGCCGGAATGGCTGACCGGCGGCGTTCGATGCTTTGGGGTCACGATAGTGTGATGACCTGTCATCGAACCGGAGAAGGCGGTGGGCGCGACGGGGCAGCGCTGGTTGCGACGGGCGCGAAAAGGCGAGACGCTGGCGTCACGGACGCGAGAATCCGGGGGAATGTCGGCGAAGGAACTGACGCAATGAAATATGACGTGGTGATTGTCGGCGGAGGAGCGGCGGGATCGGTGTTGGCCGGTCGGTTGGCTGCAAACGCGCATATCTCCGTGCTGTTGCTGGAGGCCGGCCCGGATTACCCTGATCCGGACAATCTTCCCGACGAAATCAGGTTCGGCCACACCCGCTTTGCCGAGGCTCCGGACTCGCAACACAACTGGGCTCTGCGCGGTACCATCACCGAGGAGCAGGGGACGATCCACGTGGCGCAAGGCAAGGTGATCGGGGGCGGATCGTCGATCAACGGTCAGGCCATGCAGAGGGGATTCCCCGAGGATTTCGACTCCTGGGCTGCGCTCGGCAACGATGAGTGGTCCTACGACAAAATCCTGCCGTACTTCCGCAAATCCGAGCGTGATCTCGATATTCAGGATGATTGCCATGGCTCCGACGGACCGATGCCAGTCAGGCGCCGTCAGTCAGGTCCTTGGCCTGTCCTGCAACAGGCTTTCCATGCGGCCTGTGTGCAAGCCGGATTTGGCACCACAAACGACACGAATGGCCTGCAACCCGCCGGCCTCGGTGTGTCTCCATCGAACAACATAGATGGCGTGCGAATGAGCACTGCCATGACGCATCTCGGACCGATGCGCCACTATCTGAATCTGACGGTGCGGGGCGGCGTGTTCGTGCGGAAGATCGTTATCAAGGACGGCGAGGCCGTCGGCGTGGAAGTCGAAAGCGGCGGCAAGATATTCCACATCGAAGCCGGGAGGGTGGTGCTGAGCGCCGGCGCGATCAGATCGCCGCACCTGCTCATGCTATCGGGCATCGGTCCCGAGGACCGCCTGCGGGAATTGGGGATCCAAACGGTTCGTCATCTCCCGGGCGTGGGCCAGAACCTTTGGAACCACCTCAGCGCGCAGACCACCTTCAAGGTCAAGGACGGCATCTCGCTCGCGACCCATACCGATGCGGCGCACTTCTCCCTGCACTACACCGCCGAAGGGTCGAGCGCTGTCAACGACATGGTGCTGAGGACCAGCCCGGTCGTTGACGAACGGCGGGAGCGCACGCCCGGCGTACGGACCAAGTACCTGAGCGGCGACGTTCCGCCTGAGCATGTGGCACGAATCTCGTGCACGCTTGGGCTTCCCGACGGCTCCGGATACGTTGCGTTGGCATCGGCTGACCCCAGCGTCCAGCCGTCGTTCAATTATCGATATCTGCAGCATCCGAACGACATTCGGCGGGTGCGCGAGGGTTTGCGATTGGCGATCCGACTGCTGGAATCCGACGCGTACAAGGACGTGGTCGATTACCGCATTCACCCCACGGACGATGTTCTGGCCGACGACGACGCATTGGACCTTTGGATACGTCAGACCGTGGGCACCGCCAGGCACGTGTCCGGGACCTGCAGGATGGGACCGGATGCGGATCCGATGGCGGTCGTCGACCAATATTGCAGGGTGAAGGGCGTCCAGGGGTTGTGGGTGGTCGATGCCTCGGTGATGCCGCGGATTCCCCGCTCGGGTGGCGCCCATGCGACGGTGATCATGATAGGCGAACGTGTCGTCGACTGGATTGCGCCGAACTGACCAGACTCAGGCGCCGTCTGGAATGAACGGCGGCGGCGAGCTCGGGTGGGGGTATGGTAAGGTGTATGGCGTGACCGGTGCACAGGGATGCTGTAGCTGATTGAGATGCACCGACAACGTCGCGGCGTTTGTCCAAGGGCGCGGTTTCGCCGGCTATGCCGCTGACCTCGTGGGCGAGGCGCTCGGCCGGTTGTCGTAACCTTGCTAAACTCTGCCGTCGGCTTCACGTCAACTTCTGCGCTCGCACCGTGCCAATGCCCGAAGTGTTTGGGGAGCGACTATTCTTCGGCCAGCCATGCCGCGACGCGTTCCGCGATCATCATGATGGTCAGGTGCCCGACGACGCGGGGCACGACCGGAAAAACCGCTGCATCCACCACCGAAATTCCATCGACCCCGCGCACGCGACAGCGTTGGTCCAGAACCGCGCTCGTGTCCCCATCGGCGCCCATGGGCACCGTGCCGAGTGCGTGGCAGTACGTTCCGACATTCGCGCGCGCATAGTCCGCCAACGCCGCATCCGAGGAAATCGTGGCCTCGTCGAGACCGACGATGCGTTCATATGCGGCGGCCATCGCGGGCGTCGTCACAACGCGCCATGCCAACCGCAGACCAGCCAGGAATTGTTGCATATCCTCGGGCTCAGCTGTGAAGTTCAACTCAATCCGGGGAGGGGTCAGTGGATCGGCGCTCACCAACCGCATTCGCCCGTGCCCGCGCGGACACAACAACGCCACGCGCAAAGCCGCGACAACGTCGGTTCCCGCGGCCTTGGCAAGCGTCGGCGTCGGCTTCAGATCGAGCCAGGAAGTCAGAACGAGTTGCATGTCGTCGACTTCCGGGGAACCGGGTGCATCGAAGCGGGCCATCATCTGAAACCGCGGATCGCGTCCCATCACGCATTCGCCAGGGTGCGGCACCAAGTAGAGCGGTACCGCCGAGTGATCGAGCAAGCGCGCACCCAATCCGGGACGGTCAAGAATGGGCGTGATGCCAAGCGCGGCGAGTTCCCCGGCCGGTCCGATGCCCGAGCGCATCAGGATCGCGGCGGATCCGATCGAACCCGCCGCGAGCACGGTGCGCCGTGCATGCACTTCCTCGCCAGAAACCAGACGCACACCCAATACCACGCCATCTTCGATCGACAGACGATCCACGGTCGAGTCCGGGCGGATCGTCAGGTTCGGTCGATGGCGCGCCGGTCCCAGATGCGTGAGCGCCGAGGACATACGGGTGGTGCCGTCGCGGTTCATGGGCCAGGGGCCAACGGCAGGACCAGTGACTGCCGGGTCGTTGTGGTCGGCGATGTCAGCGAAGCCCGTCGCCAGACATCCGGCGTGGAATGCGCGCTGAATTGGTATCAGTTCGTCCGGCCGGTAGCGGACGATCGGAATTGCACCGTTCCGCCCATGGTGATTGCCCGCTGCGTCGCGATCAGCCTCCAGCCGACGATACCAGGGGACCACATCTGTCCAACCCCACTCATTCAAGCCGCGCGCCTGCCACACCGCGAAGTCGGCTGGCCGCCCCCACTGAACGGCAGCGGCATTGATTGCCCCCGTGCCACCCACCAGTCGGCCGCGTGCATAGGCGATGGTGCGGCCGGGAAGCACCTCGGCCTGAAAGCCCCATTGGTGCGCGGGACCGCCCAGGCCGCGTGAGTCGCGCACATCCTCCGGCAATCCGGCAGAATCGGAGTGATCGGGGCCGGACTCGAGCAAAACGACGGCCCGGTCCGGGTTGTCCGACAGACGTGAGGCCAGGATCGCGCCAGCGGAGCCAGCGCCGACTATCAGGATGTCCACCATGATTGTCAGCCTTCATGATCAGCGCTTTGCGGACCTGAGCACATCCGTGGGTCCCGCTCCACCAGACGCCACGTATCGTGCCACATCAAGTTCGCGCAACTATTGGAACCATGATGCGAACAGGGCGGCGAGGAGCCAATTCCGGCGGCAGAAATCTGCTGGACAGCCTGAATCGGCTTTCGGCTCCGCGCTACTGGACCCAATGTTGCACGCGCAGGTCGAGGCGTAGTTGGCCGAACCAAACGCGAGCTGTCCGTTCGGACGGGCTGTACAACGTTGATACTTCCAGGGATCTTGGTCGGAGCGGCGGGATTTGAACCCACGACCCCCAGTCCCCCAGACTGATGCGCTACCAGACTGCGCTACGCTCCGACCGCGGGGGCCGTCGGTTTACCAGCGGCGCGTCATTGCCGCAACGCCGCTTCACGTCAGCAGGGCGCGCAACGCCTCGAGCTCGCGCAGGGTCTCGGCCAGCACGGAGCGCAGACGCTCGGTCTCCGGATCCGCATTCGACCGCGCGTTGCTCCGCGCCGTCGCCGTCTGAGCCGCGGAACGGACCAGTTCCGGCATCGGCAGTTCCGGCTCGAATGCCGCCGCCGCCGCCCGTTCCGCCTCCGCGGCCTCGACTTCGTCCGCGCTGGGCGGCGGGATGTCGTCCGACAGCCTGCCACCGCCTTCACGCAGCAACCTCTGCACGCCCTTGATGGTATAGCCCTGGATATAAAGCAGATCGGAAACGCGGCGCAGCAGAGCAATATCGTCCGGCCGGTAGTAGCGTCGACCGCCACCGCGCTTCAGGGGCTTGACCTGCGGGAATTTCGTCTCCCAGAAGCGCAGGACGTGCTGCGGAATATGCAGTTCGTCCGCTACCTCGCTGATCGTGCGGAATGCATTCGGTGCCTTCTTCGCCCGTGCGCGCGCTCCTGCGGGCGTGACCGTGTCATCTGCAGGATCGCTCATTCGTCCTCACCCTGGGCAGGGGCGGTACCGTTCACACGCGCCTTCAGCACGTGGCTCGGGCGGAACACCAGAACGCGACGCGGCAGGATCGGCACTTCCCTGCCGGTCTTCGGATTGCGGCCCACCCTGCGACCCTTCTGGCGCACGGAGAAGGTTCCGAACCCACTGATCTTGACGGATTCTCCGCCTTCCAGCGTGACCGCCATATGCTCCAGGACCGTCTCCAGCAGATCGGCCGATTCATTCCGGGACAGGCCGACCTGGGTATAGATCGTCTCGGCCAGCTGTGCGCGCGTGACGGTCTGCATCCGGGAACGCTAGGCAGAAGGCGCCCCGTCGTCAAGCAATTAGCGATGCAAAATCAATCAGGATCAGCATGTTGCGGCCCAGCATCCGCAGCGAGCTGCAGCTCCTACATACGCACCAGCGCGGAACCCCAGGTCAGGCCGCCGCCCAGCGCTTCCATCAGCACGAGATCGTCCTGCCGGATGCGCCCATCCTGGCACGCCTCGGCCAGAGCCAGCGGTACCGAGGCGGCGGACGTGTTGGCATGGCGATCGACGGTGATCACCACCCGCTCCGACGCCAGGCCGAGCTTGCGGCCCATCGCATCGATGATCCGAAGATTGGCCTGATGCGGCACCAGCCAGTCCACGTCGCGCCTGCTCAGGCCGTTGGCGGCGAGCGCCTCGTCCACCGCCTCGGCCAGGCGCGTCACCGCGTGGCGGAACACTTCACGGCCGTTCATCACGAGGTGCCCCGGCCGGTCGTGGCGGCCAACCGCACCGTCCACATACAGAATATCCCCCAGCGTGCCCTGGGCGTGCAGATGGGTGGACAGAATGCCCCGATCGATGCTGCCGCTGCCCTTGCCGGCACGCAGGAACACCGCCCCGGCCCCGTCGCCGAACAGCACGCAGGTGCCGCGGTCCCGCCAGTTCATGATGCGCGAGTAAACCTCGCTGCCGATCACCAGCACCCCGCGCACCTGCCCGACCCGGATCAGGCTGTCGGCCACCGACAGTGCGTAAATGAACCCAGCGCAGGCCGCGGCGAGATCGAAGCCGAATCCACCCGTGATGCCAAGCGCTGCCTGCACGCGGAGCGCCGTTGCGGGGAACGCCTGATCCGGCGTGCTGGTGGCCAGGATGATCGCGTCCACCTCTGCAGGTTCGGCGCCGGCATGCTTCAGCGCCGCGCGCGCCGCCTCGGCACCCATGAACGCGGCCGTCTCGTGCGGTGCCGCGATGTGGCGCTGGCGGATGCCGGTGCGGTCCCTGATCCACGCGTCCGATGTCTCGACGGAACGCGAAAGCTCGTCATTGCTGACAATGCGCTCAGGCAGGTACGCGCCGACACCGGCGATGATCGAACGGATTGGCATTGTCTTCCTACGGTGCGGTGGCGAGGCGTGCTCCGCTCCCACCGTCCTTGTCGTGGCTGCCGTTCTTCGCAGCTACCGCCATCAATCCGGCGATTCGCGTCAAGTCCTCGCGCATGTGGTCGTTGAAGCGGTGCACGACCATGTCCATCGCCACATCGATCGCGTGCGCGAATCCCTGCGCGTCCGTGCCGCCATGCGATTTTACCACACCGCCGTTCAGCCCGAGCATCACCGCCCCATTATATCGGCGCGGGTCCAGCCATTCGCGCAGCCGCTCCAGCCCCGGTCGTGCCAGCAGGTAGGCGATGCGCGAGGCGAGGCTGCCGCGGAACACCTGGCGCAACAGATCGCCGATCAGCTTCAGCGCCCCTTCGCCGGTCTTCAGCGCAACATTGCCTGTGAATCCGTCGGTCACCACCACATCGGTCGTGCCGGCCGCGATGTCATGGCCTTCGACGAAACCCGCGAACTGCGGGGCGATATGACTGGCGCGCAGGGTTTCGGCGGCCAGGCGCAGCGTGTCGTCCCCTTTGAGTTCCTCGGAGCCGACATTGAGCAGACCGATGGACGGCGCGGTCAGGCCGAGGACCGTGCGCGCGAACACATCGCCCATCACCGCAAACTCGACCAGATTCCGCGCATCGCATGACACGTTGGCGCCAAGGTCGAGCATCACCACGTCGCCGCGTGCCGAAGGGCCGATTGCGGCCATCGCCGGCCGGTCGATGCCCGGCAGCGTCTTGATGACGATCACGGCCAGTGCCAGCAATGCCCCGGTGTTGCCGGCGGTGACGACGCCCGAAGCCTCGCCGCCAGCGACCGCGTCGACGGCGAGGCGCATCGACGAATTGCGCACACGCAATGCCGCGGTCGGTTTCATATCGTTGCCGACGACCTCGGGTGCGTGCCGAACCGTGCACACGGCGGCGGCGCGGCGATGACGATCAAGCAGGGGAACCAACTGGGCCTCGTCGCCGACCAGCAGGAACCGCGCCCCGGGATGGCGTTCCGCGGCGATCTGTAGCCCTTCGACCACCATGGCCGGCGCATGATCGCCGCCCATGGCGTCCACTGCCAGCGTATAGGTTGCGGTCAAGGGCGCCCGGTCGCCACACCGCGGCTCGGCGTCAGGCCCGGACAGCGCCCTTCAGCGCCTTCCCGGCCGCCACGATCTCGCGTCCGTCATAGAATCCACAGTGGCTGCAGACGTGATGTGGCCGCTTCAGTTCGCCGCAGTTCGGGCACTCGGCGTGCGGCTCGCGTGGCAGGGCCTGGTGGCTGCGTCGCATGCCGGCGCGGGAAGGCGAAGTCTTTCTCTTTGGAACGGCCATGGACTGCGCCTCTCCGGTCTGGGTGCCGCCCTGCAATCCGGTCGAGGGCGGATGGGGCGATCACATTTTGTCATCAACGCAAGCCGGGCCGTCTAGCAGACGGTACGACGGGTCGCAAGTGACGTGCGACGGCGGTTTTCGCCGGGAGCTGGCTTGGCGCCTGTCAGCGTCGGTTCAAGCGCCGGTGAGCGCTCGGGATCCAGGGTTCGGGTATCCGCGAGAGCCGCCGATCCCGTGCCACCCACGCGTTGGCATCGGCCAATGTGGCGAAGCCTGCGGCGACGCGCGGAAGATCGCCAGGTTTGCTGAGCTTCACCTGGAAGCTGCCATCTGTCTGACGGATCACTTGGTAGGTTGTGTCTGACATGCGGACAGTATGGCATCCCTTGCCGGACGATGCACGTTTGGCCGGACGCCCCCAATCTGCCTGGCCAACGAGCGCACGCGAAGACCGTCAGCCCGCAGATACGGCTGACGCAGCGGGCAAAGCGAAGGGGGTCGACGCCGGCGTCACACCCGCCGGCGTGCCGCCGAGCCGCTGGCAGGCGGCCACGACGGCCGGATGGACGAGCAGGCTGTCCGTGCCGGCGACGGTTGCGCCGCCCGGCCCAAGCGTGGCGACGACTGGCTGCGCGACAGGTACCACCGCACCATCGACATTGCATGCCACGGCAAGCGCCTGCGTGACCTTGACCTGCTGGTCGGGCGGCATCGTGCTGCACGCGGACTGACCGGCGACCAGGGGCAGCCCGCATATGCCGATGGCTGCGAGGGTGGTGAATTGCATTTGATGTCTCCGGATTTTTGGATGACGATCAGGCAGCGGACTGCGTCTTGAGCGGCTGCGGCTGCGGATCGGCGATCGTGACGCCCGGGTCCGCAGCAAGCAGGCCGCCGAACCGCGCTTCCACCATCCTGCGGACATATTCATCCGTGATCCCGAGCGCCGTCAGGGCCTGCGGCACGGACGCAATGACGTGTTGCACGCCCCAGGCCAGGGCTGCGCTTCGGATCGTCGGGTTGCGATAGCTCGCGGCGTTCGTGGCGATGTAGCCATAGGCCGCCTGTGCGCCGGCGTCAGCGGCTGACTGGATCGCCGATGCCTGGGTCGCATCGAGCTGGATATGCAGGAAGCGGCGCAGCAGAGGCACCAGATAGGGCGTGGTCGAAACGAGAGCCGTCAGGGCAAGCGCCGCCAGCGCCTGCACCAGCGGTGTCAGGTCGATGATCATTGTGTCTCCAACGATTTTAGAGGGGAGGCAGCGCCGGATGGCGCGCTCACCGCGCCTCCGACTGACGGGCGCGGAACGCCCGTTGGTAGCCGTCAGTTAGTAAAACTGACAATCCGCGTCAAGCATTCAATGCACGAGCGGCGCCGATCCCATGATCAGAAGTGACTCCAGCCGCCGGTGGGCAGCGCCATCGGTGCTCCATCGGAGCCGCGTACGATGACCTGGGCCGGCCCGGAGCGGAACGCGCCGATCCGCGTCACCGCCACGCCGCCAGCGTCCGTCGCCTGCCGCAGGGCGGCATCGCGTGCCGGGGGAACCGCCAGCAGCAACTCGTAGTCGTCGCCACCGGTGAGGCAGGCGACCAGCCACGCCGGCCCCGCCTCGCGCGCCGGCGGCGACAATGGCACCGCGCCCGCGTCGATCTCGGCGGTCAGGCCGGCGGCACGGCAGAGATGCCCAAGGTCCTGCACCAGCCCATCAGACACGTCCATGCCAGCCGATGCGACGCCGGCAATCGCCAAACCGACGCGCGGCTGCGGCAGCCGGTAGCGAGACAGCAGATATCCGCTGGGATCCTGGAGCCTGCCGTGCGCCGCAGCGAGCCCCAGCGCACCGTCGCCGATCGTGCCGGTGACCCAGATGCCATCACCGGGCCGGGCCCCGGCGCGCCGCACCGCCTGCCCGGACGCGACATGGCCCAGGATGGTGAGCGACAGCGAGATCGGCCCCGGAGTCGAGGTGGTGTCCCCGCCAAGCAGGGTGATGCCGTACTCCCTCTGATCCTGCGCAAGACCCGCCGCAAAACCAACGAACCACGCATCCGGCGTGCCGCGCGGTGTCGAGACGGTCATCAGGTAACCGAGCGGTGTCGCACCCTTGGCGGCAAGGTCCGACAGGTTCACCCGCAGCAGCTTGCGTCCGACCAGATCGGGAGGATCGTCAGGCAGGAAATGAACGCCGGCCACCATGGCGTCCGCCGTAAGGACCAGATCGCGGCCCGGTGGCGGCGTCAGCACCGCCGCATCGTCCTGCAGGTCGAGCGCCCCTGGTCCGGCAAGCGGACGGAAATGCCGTGCGATCAGCGCGAACTCGGCGGGGAGGTCGCTGGCCACGCCTCACGCCAGATCGACGGCGTAATTCTTGAGGTCTGCCAGCGCGCAGTGATCCAGCGCTCCCTCCGCGGTGGCGCGCAACACGATGCGTGGTGCAGACCCGGCATCCAGCGCCTCCTGCCAGCGCGGCGCGCACAGACACCAGTGATCGCCTGGTTGCAATCCGTCAAAACCGAATTCCGGCCGTGGTGTCGACAGATCGTTGCCGCTTGCCTTGCTGAAAGCGAGAAAGTCGGCCGTCATCACGGCACAGACCGTATGGCTGCCGGTATCCTCGGGGCCGGTGTCGCAGCAGCCGTTGCGGAAGAAGCCGGTCATCGGCCGGATCGAGCAGGTGTCGAGCGGTCCGCCCAGCACATTGCGCGACGGTCTGCGGCCTGGGCGACGAGAGGTCTCGTCAAATGGCATCGGTTCGCTCCATCGCTGGTCTGGCGAACCTACGCGCCGAATTCCCCCGGCCGCAACAGCCGCGCCAGCCGGTCCAGGATTGCATTGGCCATGCCGGGTTCCGCGCCGGTGAAGAACCCCCGTGCCACGTCGAGATATTCGTTGATCACCACCTTCGCCGGGGGCCCTTCCGCCATCGCCAATTCCGCCGCGCCGGCGCGTATCAAGGCGCGCAGCACCGGGTCGATACGCGCCAGCGGCCAGTCGGTGGGCAGTGCCTCGGCCAGCATGCTGTCGATGGTGTGCTGCTGCGCCACCGCGGCGCGAACAATGCGCGCGAACAGCGGCACCTCGGCGTCGGGGATGCGCCCCTCCTCGAAGCCACCGGTACCGGGCAACTCGCCAAGCCGGTGCCGTACGAACTGGTCGATCACCGTCTCAGGGTTGTCCTGCGCCTGCTCGCTCTGAAACAACGCCTGTACGGCGGCAACGCGCGACGCGGTCCGCGGCCGACGAGGCGGCCTGCTCATCACACCGCGCCGAGTTGCCGCGCCGCGCCGATCTGCAACAGCGCCGCCGCGGCCGCCTCCGCGCCCTTGTTGTGGCCGTCCTTGCCCGAACGGGCCTCGGCCTGCGCCAAGGTGTCGCACGTCAGCAGTCCGGTGCCGAGCGCCAGGCCGAACTGCAACGCAACCGTCATCAGGCCTTCCATCGACGCGCGGCAGATGAATTCGTAGTGGTCCGTCTCGCCACGCACGATGCAGCCGAGTGCCACGAACCCGTCGAAGCGCCGCGAACCGCGCGTGGCGATGCGGATCGCCTGCGGCAGTTCAAAGGCCCCGGCGACATCCAGTTGTTCGAACGTGGCGCCTGCCTCGCGCAGAATGCGCGTCGCGCCTTCGGTCAGCCCGTCCGCCACCGCGCGATAGTAGGGCGCGCGCACCACAAGAAGGTGCGGCGGCGGACCTGCGATGCGAGGTGCGGCTGGAAGCGGGGCATCCTCGGTGCTCATCCGGTGTAGCTCTCGCCGACGATGTTCGGGATCGACCGCTGCTGCACGAGGTTCAGTCCATAACCTTCCAGGCCGACAATCGTGCGCCGCCGGTTCGTCAACAGCACCATGTCCTTCACGCCGAGATCCAACAGGATCTGTGCACCGATGCCGTAATCGCGCAACTCGCGTTGCGGACGCGGGCTCGCGGCCAGCTGGCTGACCCGTTCGGCCAGCGCCGTCTTCCGATGTTCGCGGATCAGCACCACGACACCGCGCCCCTCGGCGCTGATGTAATGCATCGCGTTGTGCACGGCGATCCAGTGCGGACCGCCCGTCATGTCGTCCAGCAGATCGACTGCGTGCATGCGTACGATGACCGGACCCGGCCCGCTCAGGTCGCCCTTCACCAGGGCGAGATGCTCCTGATATTCGACCGTGTTCGCATAAACGATGGCGCGCCAGTCGCCGCCTGCCACGTGCTGGAACGGACTGTCGGCGACGCGCTTCACCAGACGCTCGGTCAGCCGCCGATACGCGATCAGATCGGCGATCGAGCCGAGTTTGAGGTTGTGATGCTGGGCGAAGCTGACGAGGTCCGGCAGCCGGGCCATGGTGCCGTCATCGTTCATGATCTCACAGATGACCGCCGCCGGGTACAGCCCAGCCTTGCGCGCGATATCGACCGAAGCCTCGGTGTGGCCGGCGCGCACCAGCGTGCCGCCAGCGCGCGCCATCAGTGGAAAGATGTGGCCGGGCGTGACGATGTCGTCGCGGCCGCATTCCGGGTTGATCGCCACCGCGACGGTGCGTGCGCGGTCATGCGCGGAAATCCCGGTCGTTACGCCTTCGCGCGCCTCGATCGAAATGGTGAAAGCCGTCTGATGCCGTGTGCCGTTGTGCGCGCTCATGAGCGGCAGGCCGAGTTGCTCCACCCGCTGGCGGGTCAGTGCCAGACAGATCAGGCCGCGCGCATGACGCGCCATGAAGTTGACCGCGTCGGGTGTGGCAAACTGTGCCGGAACGACCAGATCGCCTTCATTCTCCCGGTCCTCATCATCGACCAGGATGAACATCCGCCCGTTGCGCGCTTCCTCGATCAGTTCCTCTGCGCTGGACAGATACTGCGACAATTCGACGGTCTTGATGTCATGCATCACTTAACTCCGCCAGCCGTGCGACGTAACGCGCCAGCATGTCGATCTCGATATTCACCGCATCGCCCGGCCGGAGCAATCCGAAGCCTGTCACCGCGGCGGTGTGCGGAATGATGTTAACGCCGAAGGTATCGTCCGTAACCTCATTGACCGTCAACGACACGCCATCCACGGCGATGCTGCCCTTGACCGCGATAAAGCGCGAGAGGGCAGGGGGGACGCGAAAGCGCCAGCGCGTCGAGCCGTGTTCCGGCACACCCGATACAACCTCCCCGATACCATCGACATGGCCGGAAACCAGATGGCCGCCCAGTTCATCGCCGAGCCGCAGCGAGCGCTCCAGGTTGATGCGCGTTCCGATCTTCCAGCGTCCCATCGTGGTCTTGCCGAGCGTCTCCGCTGATGCGTCTGCGGCGAACCAGTCCGGTCCGATTTCGACAGCGGTCAGGCAGCAGCCTGAGCAACCGATCGATGCGCCGATGGCGATCGCGTCGGTGTCCGGCCAGGGTGCGGTGATCACCAGCCGCATGTCGTCGTCGCGACCAAGCGGAGCGATGCTGCGAATCGTGCCGAGTGCCGTGACGATGCCGGTGAACATTCAGGTCTTCCTGGTAAATTCGGTCAGGATGTCATCGCCGAGCGGTGTCTGGGCCGTGCGCGCGAAGCGTGGCATGGCGTCCAGGCGATCGATCCCGAACGCCTGCACCGCCGGCCACGCATCGGCGCCCATGATCGCCGGAGCATGAAACCACGCGATGCGATCCACCAGATCGGCCCGCAGCAGCGAAGCGGCAAGCTGGGCGCCACCCTCCACCAGAAGCTGCGTAAGGCCCGCATCGCCCAGGGCGATCAGTGCCTGGGCGGGATCGACGCCGGTCTCCGCTCCCTCCACTTCGATCAGTGTGATGCCGAGGTCGGCAAACGCGTGCCGGCGCTCGGGTTCGGCGCCTTTGCGGATCAGCATCCAGGTCGGGTCGCGCGACGCCGTCGCCACGAGTGTCGCGGTCAGTGGCGTGCGCAGGCGGCTGTCGGCAACAATGCGCACCACCGGGTTGGGACGGTAGCCTGGAATCCGACACGTCAGCTCCGGGTCGTCCGCCATCACCGTGCCGACGCCGACCATGACCGCGTCGTGCCGGCCGCGCAGCGCGTGTGCCGCCCGCCGCCCCGCCTGGCCGGTGATCCACCGGCTTTCGCCCGACCGTGTGGCTATCCGGCCATCGAGTGTGGATGCGAGCTTCAGCGTGACCAGCGGACGGCCCAGGCGAACCCGCGCGCGGAACCCCGCTGCCACCTCGTCGGCAACGTCCTGCAGGACGCCTTCTTCGACCGCGATGCCGGCTGCCCGCAACCTAGCGATCCCGGCGCCGTCCACGCGCGGATCGGGATCACGCGTCGCAATCACCACGCGGGCCACGCCGGCGCTGATCAGCGCGTCGGTGCACGGCGGGGTTCGCCCCCAATGGCAACACGGCTCCAGCGTGACATAGACGGTGCCGCCGCGCGCCGCCGCACCCGCAACGTCCAGCGCGGCGGGTTCAGCGTGTGGTCGTCCGCCCGGCGCAGTGACGGCACGCCCCACCACGCGACCGTTTGTCACGACCACGCAGCCGACCGACGGGTTGGGCCAGGTATTGCCCAGTCCGCGCCGTGCCAGCGCCAGCGCCGAGCGCATATGCGCGATATCCTCCGCCGGTGTCGTGCGTGACGGCTGCTGCATGGCGAGGACTACGTGGTCTCCCCCAACGAGCCGATGAAGTCCTCGAAGTCCTTGGCCTCGCGGAAATTCCGATACACGCTGGCAAAGCGCACATAGGCGACCGGATCCAACTCACGCAGCGTGTCCATCACCAGTTCGCCGATCTGTTTCGAGGGGATATCGCTCTCGCCGGACGCCTCGAGTTGGCGGACGATGCCATTGACGACGCGCTCGAGGCGCTCGTCCTGGATCGGCCGCTTGCGCAGCGCGATCCGGATCGAGCGCGCAAGCTTCTCGCGGTCGAACGCAACGCGACGTCCGTCCGCCTTGACCACGGTCAGTTCGCGCAGCTGGGTCCGCTCGATCGTGGTGAAGCGCTGGCCGCAATTGCCGCAGAAGCGCCTGCGCCGGATCGCGCCGCCGTCCTCGCTGGGACGGCTGTCCTTCACCTGTGTATCCTCGTGGCCGCAGAACGGGCAGCGCATTGCCTGCTACCGCGCGCGATACATCGGGAACCGCGCGCAGAGCGCCCGAACCCTGGCGCCGACCGCCGCTTCAGCCGCCGCATTCGTGCCGTCGTTGGAGCGGGACAGACCCTCGATCACCTCGTCGATCATCAGGCCGATTTCGCGGAATTCGGCCACGCCGAAGCCGCGTGATGTGGCCGCGGGGGAGCCCAGCCGGATGCCGGAGGTGATCGCCGGCTTCTCCGGATCGAACGGGATGGCGTTCTTGTTGGCGGTGATGTGGGCGCGCTCCAGGCTGGCCTCCGCCGCCTTGCCGGTGGCGCGCTTGGGGCGGAGATCGACCAGCATCAGGTGGCAGTCGGTGCCGCCGGTGACAATGGCGAGACCCTGTCGGGTGAGTGACTCGGCCAGGGTCCTGGCATTTTCGACAACGGCCTTCTGGTAGCTGCGGAAATCCGGCCGCAACGCCTCGCCCAGGGCGGCGGCCTTTCCGGCAATGACGTGCATCAGCGGGCCGCCCTGCAGGCCGGGGAACACGGCGGAATTGATCTTCCTGCCGATGTCCGGATCGTTGGCCAGGATCATGCCGCCGCGCGGTCCGCGCAGGGTCTTGTGGGTCGTGGTGGTGACGACATGGGCGTGCGGCAGCGGGGTCGGGAACAGATCGGCTGCCACCAGGCCGGCGAAATGCGCCATGTCCACCATGAAATACGCGCCGACTTCATCGGCCGCGCGGCGGATGCGAGGAAAGTCGATGAAGCGGGGGTAGGCCGAACCGCCGGCGATGATCAGCCGCGGTTTCTCCGTCCGTGCCAGCTTTTCCAACTCGTCGTAGTCGAGCAGCCCGTCGTCCCGCCGCACCCCGTACTGCACCGCGCGGAACCATTTTCCCGAAAGGTTCGGCGCTGCGCCATGGGTCAGATGGCCGCCGGCGGCGAGGCTCATCCCCAGGATAGTGTCGCCCGGATGCAGCAGGGCCAGAAACACCGCCTGGTTGGCCTGCGCGCCCGAATGCGGCTGCACATTGGCGAATCCGCAGGAAAACAGCAGCTTTGCGCGGTCGATCGCAAGCTGCTCGACCACATCCACATGCACGCAGCCGCCGTAGTAGCGCCGACCCGGATAGCCCTCGGCGTACTTGTTGGTCAGCACTGAACCCTGCGCCTCCAGCACCGCGGCGGAGACGAAATTTTCGCTGGCGATCAGCTCGATCCCATCCTGCTGGCGGACCAGTTCGGCACTGAGGGCGGCCGCAAGTTGCGGGTCCGTCTCGGCCAGCGGGTCGCCGAAGAAGCTCTGCAGGCCGGCGGCGGACCTTGGTTCATTCATGGACGCTGACCAATCGCAACTGACCATTGTCCTGTAGCATGTGGTCGGTGGCGGACAAACGCCCCCCATATAGCGTCCTCGCATTCCCGCCATGCGGCGTTCACCCATGCTTAGATTTGACTCAATCACCATCGGAACACAAACTGACCGATATAGCTGACAAAAGCGGCCTTACATCCACCGGTAAGCGGGAGCCAGGCGGCGCGACATCAGCTTGACGCTGGCAATATAGAGCCAAGTCACCGCGCTTTCGATTGTTCTCTCGACATCCTTCGCCAGTCGGCGGTTGCGGTTCAGCCAGGCAAGGGTGCGCTCCACCACCCAGCGGCGGGGCAGCAAAACAAAGCCCTGGGGCGCGTCCGACCGCTTGACGATCTCGATCGTCCATTCGCCGTGGTCTTTGAGCGCGTCCCTCAGCTTATCGCCCGCGTAGCCGGCATCGGCGAACACGTGGCGCAGCCACGGCACCAGACCGCGTGCGCTTTCCAGCAGAGCGGGCGCGCCGTCACGGTCCTGCACGTTCGCCGGATGCACGATCATCGCGACGGGCAGGCCGATGGTGTCTGTCAGGATATGCCGCTTGCGGCCCTTGATCATCTTCTCGGCCGCATAGCCGCGCGGACCACCGGATTCGGTCGTCTTGACCGATTGGCTGTCGATCACGCCGGCGGTCGGACTTGCCTCGCGTCCGGCGGCTTCGCGGACGTCCATCAGCAGCACATGATTGATGGTCTGCCACACGCCGCTGTCGCGCCACGCATAGAAATACCGCTGCACCGTGGTGTAGGGCGGGAAGTCCTTGGGCAGTAGCCGCCATTGGCAGCCGGTCTGCGCGATGTAAAAGATCGAGTTGACGACCTCGCGCAGGTCGGTCTCGCGCGTGCGTCCGCAATCGGCCGGCGGCGGCAAATGCGGCGCAATCACCTTCCACTCTTCGTCGGTGGTGTCGCTTGCATAGCGCAGATGATCGCGCTGATACTGCCCTCGCGTGATTTCAGTCCAGGCCACGGCGTGCTCCTCGGTGTCTTCGCAAACACGAGAGAATCGCAGCCGCTGAAATCACGCAACCTCTCTGCGTACTGATGCTTTGGCAAAGCACCGTCGGAGCACGGCAGACCGCAACCGCTTGAAGCAACTCACACTATCGTTCTTAAGTCGTTCCGGGTCAGCCTCTTAGCGATGGGGCCGTACCATGTCGCCATGTCGCTGCGCCGTCGTAAGGGAACGCGCGCCCATGCGTTCGGCCTGAGAGCAGAGGATGCCGCCTGCGCGGCACTGGCGCGCGAGGGTTGGACGATGCTGGGCCGCCGTGTGCGGACCGAGGCAGGCGAACTGGACATCCTGGCCGAACGGGACGGCGTGCTCGCCATTATCGGGTCAAGGCGCGCCCGACGCTTGCCGATGCCGCAATAGCATTGACGCCCCGTCAGCAGGCACGATTGCTCCTGGCCGCCGAAATCGTTCTGGCGACGCATCCCGCCTGGGGCGTCAACGGCGTGCGCGTCGACTTGCTGGTCGTCGATGCCATCGGTGCGGTGCGACGCATCACCGATGCATTCAGGGTTGAATGTTAGTCGCGCCGCGTGCGATGCAGCGGATAGCGTGTGGGCCGTCAGACGGTGGGCGCCTTGCGCGCCAGTCGATCGAACAGATCCAGCATGCGTTCACGCCAGGCCGCGATCGGGTCGTCCGCTGCCACCAGTTCGAACCGACTCACACAGCGCGGCCATTGCAGGGTGCCGAAGATGATGTGGTCGGCATAGCTCGGAGTGTCGCCGCCGAGCCACTTCTGGCGGCCCAGCACAAGCCGCACCGGCAGCAGCAGCGAGGCACGGAAGTCCGCCACGCGGGTTTCCCGCCCCTGCTGCACAGCCTCCAACGACATGCCGAAGCGAGCCTCGCGGCTTTCGCGGAAATATGTCCGGTCCTTGGGATCCACCACGTCCAACAGATCGCGCACGATCAGTCGGGCGATCCCGCCCAGTATCACGCCGTCCGCCCAGCTGTTAATGAACCGCGCGTGCGCGCGGCCGGTCGCACCACCGAACAGGCTCGGGCGGTCGGGATAGGTCGCCTCGAGGTATTCGGCGATTGACCAGCTGTCGGACACCACGGCGTCGCCGTCGCGGATCACCGGCACTCTGCCCTGGCCGGAGAACGCCAACACCGCCTTCTCGGTGAAGCGCCAGGGAACCGTTTCCACCGCCAGCCCCTTGTGCGCCAGGGCCATCCGGATACGCCAGCAATAGGGACTGAAGCGCAGCGCCGGATCAGCCCCGGCCAGGTCGTACATCACTATGGCCATAGGGCGATCTCCTCGATCTACCAGCCGTGGCAGCCACTCACAGGCATAGCTATACGTCAGCCCGCAAGGGCGTGCAGCATCGCGCGACCCATCCGGCGTCAACGAGCATGACGCCAGGGGGCTGCTGGCCTGAGCGGACGATGATATTCGCGTGACAGGGGGCAGATTGCGCGCCAGAATCGGCCCGTGAACGTCCTGGCACCCCCAAAGGCCCGCCTCGGCATCGAGATCGTCCACGATCTCGTGTGTCCCTGGTGCTTCCTCGGCGTTCGACGCCTGATGCGCACGCTGCGCCGTCGGCCGGACCTGCTGTTCGACCTGAGCTGGCGGCCATTCCTGCTCAATCCCGATATGCCGCGCATGGGGATGTCGCGACCGGACTACGTGATACGCAAGTTCGGCGGCGAGGATCGGGCGCGACGGCTGTATGCATCGATCTCCGAGATCGGCCGCGCCGAAGGCGTGCTGTTCCGTTTCGACCGCATCCGTCGCACCCCGTCCAGCGTCGCTGCCCACAGGCTAGTTCGCTATGCGGCCCGGGTTGGCCGTGCAGACACCGTGGTCGAGGCGTTGTTCTCGGCGCACTTCACCGACGGACTGGATATCGGCGATCACGCGTTGCTGGTGGCGATCGCCGCCGCATGCGGGCTCGATGGTCCTGCCTCACGCCGCTTCCTTGCCGGCGACGAGGAGGTGGACGCGGTGCACGCCGACAATCTGCGGGCGCATCGGCTGGGCATCAACGGTGTTCCGTGCTTCGTCATTTCCGGCCGCCACGCCATCGCCGGTGCGCAGGAGCCGGAGGTGATCGAACGCCTGCTCGATGTCGCGGCGGTGGAGGCGGCGGAGACCTGAGCGACGCCGCTGCGCGCGGTGCGCGATCCGCGTCAAGTTGTGCAACGTGCGCGCAACCATCGCCTTGGCCGCCGAAGCACGCAATGGCATAGGCAGGGGCCGGCGATCCATCTGTGGCGCAGACGACCAACGGCATTGATTGCGGTGCCGCAGCCGCGCACCATCGTGTCGATCGATGAAGGCAGGCGACCCCGGGCGCAGCTTGGATGCCGACCCAGCTTTCGCTTGAGGCAGGCTCTGCGTCGGCATGACGGTGTGGAAGCGACCGTTGCACCACGTGGGGCACTTATCTCCCGGCGAATCCTGAGTCGGCCGTATCTTGGCGAGACCTATGCCGCCTTGGCCTGCTCGACGATGCCGGCCAACGCCTCCAGCGTGTCGCGCGCGAAGCGCAGGCGGGTCGCCACATCCATCTCGCGGGCGATCGCCAGCTTGTGGTCGGGGCGCAGGCGCACCAGCCCGCCCTTGCTGGCGAGCCATGCCACCAGGCCCGCCGGATTGGAGAACGCGTTGCCACGGAAGCTCAGCACCATGCCTTTCGGTCCTGCCTCCAGTTTTTCCACCCCGGCGTCGCGGCAGGCACGCTTCAACGCCACCACCTGCAGCAGGTTCTCCACCTCCTGGGGCAACGATCCGAAACGGTCCACCAGTTCGGCTGCCATCGCCTCGGTCTCGGCGTCCGATGCCAGCCCGCCGATGCGGCGATACAGGCCCAGCCGCACCGGCAGGTCGCGGACGTAATCCTCGGGGATCAGCACCGGCAGCCCGAGACTGATGTTCGGCGTCCAGTCGCGCTCCTGGCCCCCGCGACGGCCCTCGCCGGCGCGCAACTCGACCACCGCGTCTTCCAGCATCTGCTGATACAGTTCGATGCCGACCTCGCGGATATGCCCCGACTGCTCGTCGCCGAGCAGATTGCCGGCACCGCGGATGTCGAGGTCGTGGCTGGCCAGCGTGAACCCCGCGCCCAGCGCGTCGAGCGTCTGCATCACCGTCAGCCGCTTCTCGGCCGCCACCGACAGTCGTAAGTTCGGCGGCCACGTCAGATACGCATAGCCGCGCTGCTTGCCGCGCCCGACGCGACCGCGCAACTGGTATAGCTGCCCTAACCCGAACATGTCGGCGCGGTGGATCACCAGCGTATTCACCGCAGGCATGTCGAGACCGCTCTCCACGATGTTGGTTGACAGCAAGATGTCGTAGCGGCCGTCGCCGAACTCGGTCATCACCCGTTCCAGCTCGGTTGGCGCCAGCCGGCCATGCGCGTGCGCGATGCGCGCCTCGGGCACGATCTCGGTCAGCCGCTCCGCCATGCGCGGCAGGTCCTCGATGCGCGGCACGACGCAGAACACCTGCCCGCCGCGGAACCGCTCGCGCTGCAGCGCCTCGCGGATCACCACGGCGTCGAACGGCATGATGAAGGTGCGCACCGCCAGGCGATCCACCGGCGGGGTCGCGATCACGCTCATCTCGCGTACGCCGGACAGCGCAAGCTGCAACGTGCGCGGGATCGGGGTCGCGGTCAGTGTCAGCACATGCACGTCCGCCTTCAGTTGCTTCAGACGTTCCTTGTGTGCGACACCGAAATGCTGCTCCTCGTCCACCACCAGCAGGCCGAGATCGGCGAACTCCACCGACTTTGCCAACAAAGCGTGGGTGCCGATGACGATGTTCACCGAACCGTCGGTGATGCCGCGGCGCACCTCCGCCGCCTCTTTCGCCGGCACCATGCGCGAGAGCTGCGCCACGGTCACCGGCAACCCGGCGAAGCGTTCGGAGAACGTCCGGAAATGTTGCCGCGCCAACAGCGTGGTCGGCACCACCACCGCGACCTGAGCGCCCGACATCGCCGCGATGAACGCCGCGCGCAACGCGACCTCGGTCTTGCCGAAGCCGACATCGCCGCAGATCAGCCGGTCCATCGGTCGTCCCGACGCCAGGTCCTCCAGCACATCGGCGATGGCGCGCGCCTGGTCCTCGGTTTCGGCGAACGGGAAGCGGGCGCAGAACTCGTCCCACGTGCCTTCGCCCGGCGCCATGATCGCGGCGTCGCGGATCTGGCGGGCCGCCGCGATGCGGATGAGTTGATCCGCCATGTCGCGGATACGCTGTTTCATCCGCGCCTTGCGCGACTGCCAGGCAAGTCCACCCAGCTTGTCCAGCGCGACGCCCTGCCCCTCGCTGCCGAAGCGCGACAGCACTTCGATGTTCTCAACCGGCAGGAACAGCTTTTCGCCCCCGTCGTAGATCAGGCGCAGGCAATCGTGTGGCGCGCTCGTGACGGTCAAAGTCTCCAGACCGTCATAGCGGCCGATGCCGTATTCCTGGTGGACGACCAGATCGCCCTCGGCGATCTCGGTCGCTTCGGCGATGAACTGGTCGGCGCGCTGACGCCGGCGCGGTGGACGGCTGATGCGCTCGCCCAACAGATCCTGCTCGCCAACCAGGGCAAGCTGATCGGCGACGAAACCGCGTTCCACGCCCAGCGTGACCAGCGATACCGAACCCACCGGCCTGCGGCGGACCGCCGCCCAGTCATCCTGTTGCGCGGCATCCCGGAAGCCATGCTCGCGCAACAGATTGGCGAGCCGCTCGCGCGAGCCGCGGGTCCAGGCGGCGACGACAATGCGCCGGCCCTCGCCATTCCAGCGCTCCGTCTGTGCGCGAAGCTGGTCGAACACGTTAGTCCCGGGGCCGCCGCCGCTCTGGAAGAACACGGGACCGGGGCGGCCACCGCCATCCACGCCGACCGCGCCATCCGGCCTGGCGAACGGCGAGAACGCGAATTGCGGGCCATCAGCCAGCATGCCGTCCCATCCTGCCTGGTCGAGATACAGACGCTCCGGCGGCAGCGGCCGGTACGGCACCTCGCCGTCGCGCGGTACCATCCGGCGCGCCGCGTAGTGGTCCGCGATCATTTCCAGCCGCGCCGCCAGCACTTCGTCCGATTGATGGTCGAGGCTGACCGAGGCGCCGGGCAGATAATCGAGCAGCGTCTCCATGCTATCGTGGAACAGCGGCACCCAGTGCTCCATGCCAGGATGCCGCCGACCTTCCGAGATCGACAGATAGATCGGGTCCTCGGCCGCCGGCTGGCCGAAACTCTCGCGCCATCCCGAACGGAATCGCGAGATCGCATCGGCATCGAGTGGCACTTCCGAGACTGGACGCAAGGTCAGACGCTGCCGGCGATCGGCGCTGCGCTGAGTGCCGGGATCGAAAGTCCGGATCGACTCGATGGTATCCCCGAACAGGTCGAGGCGGATCGGATCGGACTCGCCGGCCGGGAAGATGTCGATGATGCCGCCGCGCATGGCGTACTCGCCGGGTTCCATCACCGTCCCGGCGCGACCATAGCCGGTAGCCTCCAGGAAGCGCGCCAGTTTTTCCGGTTCGACGGTGCCGTTGGTGCGCAGTTCGAGGCTTGCACCGGCGAACGCCGCGCGCGGGGGCACACGCTGTACCAGCGCATTCACCGTGGTCAGCACGATGCGCGGCCGGGTCGGCTTCTCCAGCAGTCGCGCCAATGTTGCGATGCGTTCAGAGACCAGTGCCGGATTGGGCGAAACGCGATCGTAGGGCAGACAGTCCCACGCCGGGAAGCGCAGCACCTCGGCCTCCGGCACGACGAATGTCAACGCCTCGGCCAGCCGCGCCATCCGCGAATTGTCGCGGGTCACGTGCAGCACATGGCCAGCGAACTCGGCACGCCGGCGGGCGAGCAGGAACGCATCCCAGCCTTCGGGCGCGCCGAATACCGGAGTCGCGGTCATGAAGCGCAAACCATTCCCACTCCTTTTGCGGGAGGTGGCTGGGGGGAGGGGGTCCTGCCCGGCTCGCGGCCCCCTCTCCCCAGCCACCTCCCGCAAGGGGAGGGGGAGAACTCTTGTCCGTTCCGGCTTGCCATCATCGTCCGGCCGCGTCCCTGATGCGCCGCAACAGGGGCGTATCGACCTCGACGGGAATCAGACTGCGGCCGGTGAGCCAGTCCGCCAGGTCGTTATCCGGCAGTTCCAGGATCTGCTCCAGCGCGCCGATCTCCGAATCGTCGAACGCCGCCAGGTGTCGCTGCACAAAGCCACCAAGCAGGATGTCGTTCTCGTACGTCCCACGATGCGTGGCCCGGAACAGCAGTCGGCGGCGCCTCGCATCAAGGGAGGCATGTTCTGGTTCGGTCATCGGCCCGGTGTCATATAGCCGCGTCATAACCGCATGTCAGCCCGTGGACCACGATCTGCTCGCACCGTTGTTCGCGTCGTTGACCACCCTGAAAGGTGTCGGTCCGACCGTGGCTGCCCTGATCGCGAAGGTGGTCGATGGCGAGCGGGTGATCGATCTGCTGTTCCGACTGCCCGAGTTGTACCTGGACCGCCGTCAGCACCCCACCATCGCAGGCACACGGCCGGGCGAAATCGCGACGCTGGCAGTCGAAGTGGTGCGGCACGAACTATCGGGTACTCCGCGCCAACCATGGCGTGTGGTTGTGACCGACGGCATCGGGTTCGCCGAACTGGTCTTCTTCAAATTCAGCCGCGAACGGCAGATGCCGGTGGGTGCGAAGCTGCTCGTATCGGGCAAGATCGACGTGTTCAACGGTCGGCGAAGGATGCCGCATCCGGACCATGTGGTGCCGGCCGACCGACCCGAACTTATGCCCGCGATCGAACCGGTGTGGCCACTGACCGGCGGTCTGTGGCCACGCCAGATGGTGAACGCCATGGCGCAGGCGCTAACGCGGTTGCCCGCATTGCCCGAATGGCACGATGCGGCACTGCTCCGGCGGGAAAAATGGCCGGGCTTCGCCGAGGCATTGCGCGCGGTGCAGGCCCCGGTCGATCCACCGGACGAAGCCAACCGATTGCGCCTTGCCTACGACGAACTGCTGGCGGGACAGATCGCACTCGCGGTCGTCCGCGGCCGGGTGCGCGCGCGACCAGGTCGCAGCCTGACCGGTGACGGCGGCTTGCGCGCGAAGGCGCTCGCCCGGTTCGGCTACACGCTCACCGGGTCGCAGCAGCAGGCGATGGCGGAGATTGACGGCGATCTGGCATCCGAGCGCCGCATGCTCCGTCTGCTGCAGGGCGACGTTGGCTCGGGGAAAACCGTTGTGGCCCTGCTCGCCATGTTGCGTGCCGTGGAAGCCGGCGCCCAGGCGGCGATCATGGCTCCGACCGAGGTGCTGGCGAAGCAGCATCACCGCACGCTTTCCCGCCTTTCGCCGGCGCCGGTGGCATTGCTGACCGGCGGGGTGAAGGGTCGCGCCCGAGCACAACTGCTGCGCGGCCTCAAGGACGGCTCGGTGCCGCTTGTCGCCGGCACGCATGCGCTGTTCCAGGAAGGTGTCGAGTATCACGATCTGGCTCTGGCGGTAATCGACGAGCAGCATCGATTCGGCGTCCATCAGCGGATGCTGCTCGGCGACAAGGGCGAGCAGACCGACGTGCTGGTGATGACCGCGACGCCGATCCCGCGCACGCTTCTGGTGACGCAATGGGGCGAGATGGATATCAGCCGGCTCACCGAGAAGCCGCCCGGCCGGCTGCCGGTGCGCACCTCGCTGCATTCGCTGGGGACGCTGCCGAACCTGCTTGATGCGGTGGCGCGCAAGCTGGACGAAGGCGGGCAGGTCTATTGGATATGTCCGATGGTCGCGGAAAGTGAGGCGCTAGACATCGCGGCCGCCGAGGCACGGTTCGCCGTGTTGCGCGAGCGGTTCGGCGAGGCGGTGGGACTTGCACATGGCCAGCAGGACGCCGCGGTGCGCGACCGCACGCTGGCCGGGTTCGCCGCCGGCGCATGCCGGCTGCTGGTCGCGACGACCGTGGTGGAGGTGGGCGTCGACGTGCCGGCTGCCAGCGTGATGGTGATCGAGCACGCCGAACGCTTCGGTCTGGCACAGCTGCATCAATTGCGCGGCCGTGTTGGGCGCGGTGCTGCGGCCAGCTTCTGCCTGCTCCTGCATGAGGAGTGGGTGAACGACGTGGCCAGGCGTCGACTGACGCTGTTGCGCGACACCGAAGATGGATTCCTGATCGCCGATGAGGATTTTCGCCTGCGTGGCGGCGGCGATATATTGGGAACCAAGCAATCCGGATTGCCGGGGTTTCGGCTGGCCAATCCGATCGAACATGAAGAACTGCTGCACATGGCGCACCGCGATGCGGCGATGCTGTTGCAGAAGGATCCGCAACTCGCGTCGGAGCGCGGCCGGGCCGTGCGCGTGCTGCTACGCCTGTTCGAGCGGACCGCGGCGATGCGGACGCTGCTGGCAGGGTAGGGAGCACCAGCCACCCAAGCGCATCTGCCCCGACAATGCCGGCAAACGGCATGTCATTGCGATCGACACGGACCTATGGCGCCGCCGATCAGATGCAGCACCAGTTCACGCCGATGCGGGACAGCGCGGTGCTCGAACAGATAGATGCCCTGCCACGTGCCAAGGACCGGCTTGCCATCATCCACGGGGATGGTGAGCTGCGTCTGCGTGAGCGCCGCCTTGATATGCGCCGGCATGTCATCCGCCCCCTCGTCCTGATGGCGATATCCGGCATTCTCCGGCACCAGCCGGCGAAAGAAGGCCTCGAGATCGGCGCGGACATCGGGATCCGCATTCTCCTGCACCAGCAGCGACGCAGAGGTGTGTCGGCACCAGATGGTCAGCAGGCCGGTGCCAATCTCCTGCGCCGCGACCCACCGGCAGACGGGTTCGGTGATTGCGACCAGTCCCTGGCCATTGGTGGTGATCGTAAGCCGATGCAGTGCCTGTTTCATGTGCCAGACTTGTGCCCCGCGGGGTGATAGCGCAAGACGGCCGCATGGCGGCGCCACGGTTCCACACCCTGACGATCAGCGATCTCCGCCACGAAACCGCGGATGCCATCTCGCTGGCCTTCGCGGTGCCGGAAGGGCTGCGCGAGGCCTACCGCTACACGGCCGGCCAGTATCTCACGCTGCGTGCCACGATCGACGGGGACGATATCCGTCGCTCCTATTCGATCTGCTCCGGGCTCGACGATGACGAACTGCGGGTCGTCATCAAGCGGGTCGAAGGCGGCGCCTTTTCCGGCTGGGCCCACGAGCACCTGCACGCGGGCGACGAGCTGTCGGTGATGACGCCCGATGGGCGCTTCGGCGTGCCGATCGAGCCGGGGGCGTCGCGCACGCTGGTCGCCTTCGCCGCGGGGTCCGGCATCACGCCGGTCATGGCGATTCTGAAGACCGTGCTGCGGCGCGAGTCTGGACGCTTTTTCCTGTTCTACGGCAATCGCGCCACCGACAGCATCATCATGCGCGAGCAGTTGGAGGATCTGAAGGACCATTATCTTGCGCGGTTGTCGGTGTTCCACGTGCTGTCGCGCGAGCAGCAGGACATTGCCGTGCTGAACGGCCATCTCGACGCGGAGAAGCTGCAACTGCTGATGCGCGGCATGGTACCGATCAACAGCGTGGACCACGCGTTCGTCTGTGGCCCCCAGCCGATGATCGAGGGGCTGGAAAAGGCGCTGACCGACCTCGGTATGCGGCGCGATCGCGTGCACGTCGAGCGGTTCACGCCCGGGGTCGGCGGCCGGCCGCGTTCGGCCGTGGTGGCAGCGACGCAAAGACCAAAGGCAATCGCGACGGTGATCAGCGAGGGTGTGCGCTACGACATTCCGGTAGCCGATGGCGAGGCAATCATCGATGCGGCGATCCGCGCCGGACGCAGCCTGCCGTATTCCTGCAAGGGCGGAATGTGCTGCACTTGCCGCGCCAGACTGTTGGAGGGCAGGGTGGAGATGACGGTGAACTATTCGCTGGAGCCGTGGGAGACCGACGCGGGCTACATCCTGACCTGTCAGTCGCATCCGGTGACCGAGCAGGTGGTGATCGATTACGATCAGGTGTGACCTTTTGACGGATCAGCAGCCCTGGAGCGATCGATGCCCGCTTCGCACCTTTTGACCCTGCGTGCCATGGCGCACAACAACGCATGGTCGAACCATCGCCTGTTGTCCGCCTGCGCTGCGCTGACCCAGTCGGAATTCGAAGCGCCACGGACCGGCTTCTTTCCATCTATCCAGGCGACCCTGAACCACATTCTCGTCATCGACCGGTTCTATATCGATGCTTTCGAAGGCGGCACACTTGGTCCGGCCGCCTGGGCGAACCCCGTGCCTTGCCCAACCCTGGCGGAATTGCATCGCGCCCAGGCTGCGTCCGACTGCCGACTGATCGCATGGTGCAATTCTCTCGACGAGAGCGGGCCCGACCAGACGATTGAAGTGCACCGTGGCACGCGCGTTCAGCGAGAGCGTGCCGACCGGTTGTTGTTGCACCTGTTTCAGCATCAAATCCACCACCGTGGTCAGGCGCATGGGATGCTCAGCGGCACGCGGGTCCCGCCGCCGCAACTGGACGAGTTCTTTGCCGTCGCCGAAGCCCCGTTGCGCGCGTCGGAGTTCGCGCAGCTTGGCTGGACGGAGGCCGGCATCTGGCGTGACTGAGGTTGGCTGACGCGCCAGTCCGATCCAATGTTGGCTCGCGTGCGTGTTTCCCGCTCGCCGGAAGGACCTGACATGAAGCGTCGCAACTTCCTCGCCTCCGCCGCCGCAATGCTGGCCGCGCCCGCGATTGCCCGCGGCGAAGCCAGCCAGGTGCTGAAATTCGTGCCGCAGGCCGATCTGGCTGTGCTCGATCCCGTGTGGACCACGACCTATCAGACGCGCGACCACGGCTTCCTGGTGTTCGATACGCTGTTCGGGCTGGACAGCGCGTTCAAGGCCTCGCCGCAAATGGCGGACGGGGCCGCGAGTGACGATGGTGGCAAGACCTGGCGCATCACCCTCCGCCCCGACCTGATGTTTCACGATGGTACCAAGGTGCTGGCGCGCGACTGTGCGGCCAGCATTCGCCGATGGGGCGCGCGCGATGGTTTTGGCCAGGCGCTGATCGCCGCCACCGACGAGATCGCCGCGCCGGATGACAGGACCATCGTGTTTCGCCTGAAATATCCGTTTCCGTTGCTGCCGGACGCGCTCGCGAAGACGCCGCCGAGCATGTGCCCGATCATGCCGGAGCGCCTTGCCACGACCGACCCATACAAGCAGGTCGCCGAAATGGTCGGCAGCGGGCCGTATCGCTACAAGGCCGACGAACGCGTCGCGGGCTCGCTCGTGGTTTATGAGCGTAATGCGAAATATGTGCCGCGCGCGAATGGAACGCCCGACGGCACCGCCGGACCGAAGGTTGCACATATCGACCGCATCGAATGGCACATCATTCCCGATCCCGGCACGGTCGCCGCCGCCGTGCAGCGCGGCGAGATCGACTGGTGGCTGGTGCCGCAGGCCGATCTGTTGCCGCTGCTGCGCAAGCAGCGCAACGTGAAGGTGGAGAATATCGTTCCCACCGGCTTCGTCGCGACGCTGCGCTTCAATCAGCTCAATCCGCCATTTGACAATCCCGCGATCCGACGTGCGTTGCTCGGTGCGGTTCAGCAGTCCGATTACATGATCGGCATGGTCGGAACCGACGAGGAGCTATGGCGCGTGCCGTGCGGCATATTCACGCCTGGCACACCGATGGCCAGCGATGCCGGAATGGAGGTGCTGACCGCCAAACGCGATCTGGCCAAGGTGAAGCGTGATCTGGAAGCGGCTGGTTACAAGGGCGAGAAGGTGGTTGTGCTGACGCCTACCGATATCGCCTCGGCCAAAGCCCTGGCGGATATCACTGCCGACACGTTGGGGCGGGTCGGCATGAACGTCGATGCGCAGGCGATGGACTGGGCGACATTGGTCGGACGCCGCGTCAAGACCGATCCGGTCGCGCAGGGCGGCTGGAGCATCTTCCACACCAGTTGGAGCGGCTTGGACACGCTCAATCCGGCCGGTCACATATTCCTGCGCGGCAACGGCAAGGCTGCGGCGCCTGGCTGGCCGAACAGTCCGAAGATCGAGGAAATGCGTGATGCGTGGTTCAAGGCGCCGGATCCGGCGGCACAACAGGACCTGGCGCGCGCGCTGCAATCGCAGGCATTCGAGGACGTGCCCTACGTTCCGCTCGGGCAGTATTTCCAACCGACCGCCTATCAGTCCAACCTGACCGGTGTATTGCCCGGCAACCCCGTGTTCTGGAACATCCGGCGGACCTGACAGGAGAGACAGCCATGAGCGAATTCGAACTCGTCTGGGATTCCCGCTGCGGCGTCGCCGAATCCCCGGTGTGGGATGCATCGACCCGCCGGCTGCTGTTTTGCGACATCCCCGGCAAGCGCATCAACGCCCTGTCGGTGGATGACGGCGCGCGAACGTCGTGGGATTTCCCCGAGGTCGTCGGCAGCTTCGGTCTGTGCCTCTCGGGTCGCTTCGTCGTCGCGCTCCGACATCGCGTGGTGCTGTTCGATCCGCGCACCGGCGAGATCGTCAACCTGACCGACCCGGTGGACGAACCGCCGACCAATCGGCTCAACGATGGCAAGGTCGGTCCAGATGGCTGCTTCTGGGTCGGCAGCATGGACGAGCGGCCGCAGCGCGAGAAACGCGGCGTGCTGTATCGCGTGACGCCGGACGGCCGCATCGAACGGAAGTCCGACGGATACGCGGTGTCGAACGGTCTCGCATGGTCGCCCGATGCGGGCACGATGTACCATTCGGACTCCACGGCCGGCACGATCGAGTGCTGGGACTTCGAACGTCCGTTCCGGGGGTCTGAGCAACCACCGTGTGGTGGCGACGCTGACCAGCGAGGACGGGCGACCGGACGGCGCCGCTGTCGATGCCGAGGGCGTCTATTGGTCGGCCGGCCCATCCGCCGGCTGCATCAATCGCTTTTCACCGCAGGGAAAATTGCTGACAAAGCTTGCCTTCCCCGTGCCGGGCCCGACGATGCCATGCTTCGCCGAGCGCCATATCTACGTTACGTCGCTGCGAGAGGGCCGCCCGGCGGAGATACTGGCGCGAAACCCCACCATGGGTGGGTTGTTCCGCACCGACGCACCGGTCCTCGGAGCGCCGGTCGCTGCGTTCGCCGATGCCTGACCCCGTGAGCGACCGGCACTGTTGTCAGTAAGCGCTGGACGGCGGCGGATAGCCAGGCGACTGCTGGTAATAGCCGGGCGGTGGCGGTGGCGGCGGCGCGTAGTATGCGGGCGGGGGAGGCCGCGGCGTGGTTGCCGCACCGCCGACCGCGCCCACCGCGCCGCCGACCAGCGCGCCGGCCGCTGCCCCGCGGCCGCCACCCGCCAGTCCGCCGATCGCGGCTCCAGCGCCCGCCCCGAGCAGCCCGCCGCCCACGGCACGTTGGCCCGGGTCATACGGGTCGGTGCAAGCCGACAACGCAAGGGTCATGCCGAGTGCGGCGACCATGGGTACGAAAAGACGCTGCATCATACCGTGTACTCCCTGTACCGCCGACTTCCCTGCGACTTCGTTTGGCCCTGATGCCAAAAAAGCCGCTTCCCGATGCGTCGTGGAGTGAAGCAGGCGATCGTGGCGCGCTGTTGTCATCACTGCGGCGGATTGGTCACGACTGAGTGAGAAGCCACCCGCGCAGCAGGTGGCGGCGGCCGCGTCCGCTATGACGCCGCCTGGAGAACGCGGCGCGGTACGGGCGCGTGTCCCTGCTCGAGATATGACAGGAATGTCGCGCAGTATTTGCTGGCAGTCGTGTCCCATACGCGTTCCCGGAGGCCCTGATACCGGCGCAGCCGCTCTGCGAGCGGCATGGACAAACCCTCGTGTATCGCATCGGCCATCTCGTCGGCGTCGAACGGATTGACGATGAGCGCGTCGGTCAGTTCCTCCGCCGCGCCGGCGAATCGCGAGAGGATCAGCACCCCCGGGTCCTGCGGATCGTGTGCGGCGACAAACTCCTTCGCCACTAGGTTCATGCCGTCGCGCAGCGGCGTCACCAGCGCGAGCCTCGCGATGCGGTAGAAGCCGGCCAGGGTCTGCCGCCGCACCGCGCGCGTCATGTAGCGCAGCGGCACCCAGTCAAATTCGGAAAAACGTCCATTGGTGTCGCCGACAAGCTGATCGAGCTCACGTCGCAGCCGCTGATAGGCGCCTAAATCCTCGCGCGACCGCGCGGCGATCTGCAGAAAGCTGACCTGGCGTCGATGCTCGGGGTATTTGCCCAGCAGTCGGGCGAAGGCCTCGAAGCGGTTGACCAGTCCCTTGGAATAATCGAGCCGGTCAACGCCGATGGCGAGCGCCCGCCCACCCAGGCTCTCCCGCAGCCGCCTCGCCTCCGGGCTGTGTTCGGCATGCGCGGCGGTCTTCGCAAACCCATCCGCATCGATGCCGACTGGGTCAACGATCGCCCGAACACGCTGGCCGGCATAGGTGAAATTGCCTTCTGCCCCGGTGTGCACGCCAAGGATCTCGCGCACGCAGTCAAGAAAAGCCTGGCGGTAAATCTGCGTGTGGAACCCGACGACGTCATAGCTGCACATCGCACGCACCAGTTCCGCGGAGCGCGGCAGCGCGTGAAGCAGCGCTGGCGGCACAAAGGGCGTGTGCAGGAAGAAGCCGATACGATTGCGCACGCCGAGGCGGCGCAGTTCCTCGCCCAGAGGGAACAGATGGTAATCGTGCACCCAGATCAGATCGTCGCTGCGCAGCAGAGGTGCCAGCGATTCGGCGAACTGTCGGTTCACGCTGCGGTAACCTTCGTAGTCCTCACGCCTGAAGTTCACCAGGCCGAGACGGAAGTGCAACAGCGGCCACAACGCACCATTGGCGAAGCCGACATAGAATCCCCGGTAGTCCGCCTCAGAGAAGTCGATCGTCGCATAGGTGATACCATCGGCGCGCTGCAGACGAGGCTCAACCGTCGTCAGGCCCGAGCGCCTGCCGCTCCAGCCGAACCACAGGGAGCCCGGCCGAAGAGCATCGGCCAGAGCGACCGTCAGGCCACCAGCCTGGGGTCCCCGTTCGGAGGGCAGGGGTACTCGGTTGGACACGATCACCAGCCGCGGCAAATTCCCCTCCTCACTTGCGGGCGCTTTCGTCATAGCCGCACGCAAGCAACATAGGTCGGAACCGCGCTCGGAAATCAAGCTCGGTCAGGGCGCCGCCTATCGCCAACGCGCAACGATACCGCTGGGGTCCGCATAGTCGCGTAACATCGCCGTGATCTGGCCCGTTTGGACCAGAATTGCGCCCATTGCGTCAGGTCCCGCCCCAAAAAAACCCGATCTCGCCTGCGTGATGGGTGGAATACCGACCGAACGGTATGTCGAACACCGGAGGCTTTCACGAACATGCGAGTAGCCCAGATTGCGCCCCTGACGGAATCCGTGCCGCCGCGCCTTTACGGCGGAACCGAACGGGTTGTCTCGTTTCTCACTGAAGAACTCGTGGCCATGGGCCACGACGTGACCCTCTTCGCCAGCGGCGATTCTGTCACCGATGCCGACCTCGTCGCGGCATGGCCGTGCGCCCTCCGCTTCGACCCATCGATCCGCGACGCCATGGCGCCACACATGTTGATGATGGAGCAGGTCTGCCGTCGGGCCGCGGAGTTCGAACGTCCTCCATTTTCATCTCGACTATTGGCCGTTCTCGCTGTTCGGCCGTCAGGCGACCCCGTTCCTGACCACACTGCATGGGCGGCTCGACCTGCCTGAACTGGTGCCGATGTTCGATAGCTTTCCCAATGTGCCGCTGGTGTCGATCTCGGACGCCCAACGCATTCCTCTGCCAAGCGCGAATTTTATCGAGACGGTGTATCACGGTTTGCCAGCTGATCTGCTGACACCGCGGCAGGTCACACCGCGATACCTGGCATTCCTTGGACGGATCTGCCCCGAGAAGCGGCCCGATCGCGCAATTCATATCGCTCGTCAGGCCGGGATTCCATTGAAGATCGCAGCCAAGGTGGACAAGGTCGATGAAGCCTATTTCCGCAACACGATCCGGCCGATGATCGATGGCACCAACGTCGAGTTGATCGGCGAGATCAACGATGCGGAGAAGCCGGAATTCCTCAGCGGCGCCATCGGGCTGCTGGTGCCGATCGACTGGCCGGAACCGTTCGGTCTGGTGATGATCGAGGCGATGGCCTGTGGCACGCCGGTCATTGCTTTCAACCGGGGATCGGTGCCCGAGATCATCGAACATGGCGTCACCGGCTTTATCGTAGAAGACGAAGCGATGGCGGTTGCGGCCGTCGGCAAGCTCGGGCGTCTGTCGCGGTCACTCATCCGCCAACGCTTCGAGCGCCGGTTCACCGCGCGACGCATGGCCGAGGATTATTTGTCGCTGTATCACCGGCTGGCGGTGAAGGCGCGGCCCAGCCTGCGCGTGGTTACCTGAGGAGGCCTGGGCGCCCCCTCACACATTTCCCTCTCCGACCCTCAGGGCGGAGAGGGAGTTTCGCCTACATCCAGTATTGCCACAGTCGCGCGCCAAGTTCGTGCACCCGTTCGTCGAGCGACCGCTGCCGCCAATCCTGAAGAGTGATCGGCACGGAGTTCGCCATATCGCGCTCGAGGAGAGCCTGGACCTGGGATGCGGTATCGGTTCCCAGCACGATCGCATCGACCTCGTTGTTGAACACCACGCTGCGGCGATCGAGATTGGATGAACCGATCGCCGTCCACACACCGTCGACGACCGCGATCTTCGAATGCAGCACCGCGTTTCGCACCTCGTAGATGCGTGCGCCCGCCTCGAGCAGGTCGCCGTAGGCCGCACGGCCGGCATACACGGCGTCGCGGACATCCGCATGGCTGGGCACCACGAGCCGAAGATCGACCCCGCGGCGCGCAGCCTTGCCAAGGTCCTCACGCTCCTGATGCGGCGGCACAAAATACCCGCTCGACAGCCAGCCGCTGTGCACGGCCGCACGGATCGCGGTCTCGAGCGAGAGGTAGTAGAGCGGGCGCTCTTCGCCGGGCACGCTACCGATGATGCGAACCGTTTGAACGCCCTGCCGCGCAAGCGGTGGAAAATAGCGCGCGGGCTGAACCGGATCACCCTTCTGCGCCGCCCATGTGTCGAAGAACAATCGCTGCATCGCCGCGACGACGGGGCCGCGCATTTCCGCTGCCGTGTCGCGCCAATACGCATGGGCGTCGTTGCCGTCGGCGGGAAAGCCGGCATCGGGCGGATTCTCATACACCCGGGCAAGGTTGGTGCCGCCGATGAACCCGATGCGGCCATCCACCACCATGATCTTGCGGTGATCCCGGTCGTTCGGCGAATGACCGTCCAGGGCCGCCAGCGGATTCATCGGATTGAACTCGACGACACGCGCACCCGCTTTGCGCAATTCATCGAACAACGCATCAGGCGTGGCCCGCGAACCGTAGGCGTCATAGATGATATTGACCGCGAGGCCACCGGCAAGCCGCCCGATCAGCAGATCGGACAGATGGATCTGGCCAACCTGGACGTCTTCGAAGATGAAGTACTCCAGGTTGATGTGGTCGCGTGCCTGCCGCATCGCATCGAACATCGCGGCAAGCGCCTCCTGACCATCGCGCAACAGCCGAACCTGGTTCCCTGTGGTCAGCGGACTTTCTGAAAGCGCCTCCTGCAAGGCGAACTGACGTTGCAGGATGTCGTCACTGGCGGCGTCCTGGTGCGGACCGACGGCGCCATCCGGTCGCAGATAGTCATCCGCATCGGGCACGGTGGCGCAAGCGGCAAGTGACATTCCACCGGCCAATGTAAGCAACCTACGCCGGCTGAACCGCCGGTCTGGCATCCGGGGGTCTCCTCCGCTCGTCCTGCCGCGACGAAGGAAGACGCACATGATTAGGGCCGCACTCTGCCACTGCATGACAATTCTGCGTCAGCCTGCCAGCCCAACGGCCCACGCTGCCTTTTGGCCCGCGTCGGCCGATTGAAGGTCGGCTGTAATGGAATGCCAAACAGTTTGGTAAGAGCAGGGCGGATTTACCGGGCTTCCGTTGCCGTCTCGTAATGCTTCCGCAATGGAGAGCGAGCGCTAGCGCCTCAGTCCGGATGGGCGTCTTGTCCGGCGGCAAATCCTGAATTCATCTCCGGCGGGAACAGCCGGCTCGTGCCGGACCAGACCTCGACCGCGTACACATGTCTCGACGAGGAGTGCTCGTTGCTCGTACGGAGAATGTCGAAGGCGTGCAGTATCGCGGCCTCGACCGTATCGACCGTGAGATCGGCCGGATACAGGACCTCGCCGCGCTCATCCAGCATATGACAGCGGAAGTCGGGCATTGTACGTTCCTCTGCGCCGTTCAGGCGGGAGCACACGTATCTCTCTGCCACCGGCGCCCGGGAAAAGCCCTTTGCCGACGATGGCAGAGAACGTGGGTCCGCGAGAAGCAATGCGCAAGCATAAAACGCATCAGTCCAAAACTTTCGGCAACGCGGCTTGTCGATTTCGGCGCAACTTGTACTGATTTTGTAGTCGCGGGGGAATGATTACCGTCAGGGTTTAATATGCCATTAATGCGGTCCGATCCGCCATTCGGCAAATGCGCTGTGTGATCGCGATTGGGATTTATGGGCCACTGGCAATCAAAACGGTACAATTGGATCACCGTCTGCATGGAACAGGTCGGGGGCGTGGCGGCGGTTCGGTGAGATCACGGCACCGAGTGGACCCTGACGTTTCCCGCGCCGACCAGCGCCCCGTGGCCGAGAATCCTGGAAGCGCAGGCCGGCGGGAAAGCGGGTCGGGCGCGACGCATGCCGGGTTACCGCGGCGGCATGCTATCTGAAGGAACCTGGGGAAGCGGCAATTGATCCAGATCAATGCCACCCGCCGATGAAATGGCATTCTCGCGCACTCCGCAGGGGAAGAAATCTGTGCCGAGACCATCCGAACATGACCCGAACGACGCCGCGCCCGCATCGGGCCGCTACGAACTGCTGAACGTGTTCGGCACGGCTACCGGTGAGGAAATGCGTGCCAACGAAGGCGAACGGCTGCCAGCGGCGCCACTCGGCTACAGATGGCGGCTGGCGTCCGCCGACGAGCCCCTGGAAGTGGCACGACGACGTGTGCTGGAGGCCGAGAACCGGGTCGCCCGGCAGGCGTCGTTGGTCCAGCAGATGGAACGGCGAGGCGAGGCCGCGATTGCCGAGATTGGGCGGTCCCTGCTGCAAGCGCTGCAAGTGTCGCTCAACGCCGCGCACAAGCATGTCGAGCGCCTGAAGGAGTACCCGCGCTGATCTCGCAGGCCGCGCGAGAGTTCGCTCCATTGGAGGTCCGGGCCGGAATCGAACCGGCATACGCGGATTTGCAGTCCGCGAAGCTATAAAAAATTCCCTGATATCAACCTACTCCAAGGTGATTGATTGAATGTAGAATACTCCGTAGAAACACTATACGATCCTGGCCATCTCCAAGAGGCCGTGCCAGATGCCCCGCCAAGCCACTCACCAAATCACCAAGCCGCATCCCAGCCCGCGCTTCAAGGACAAGATCAGGCTGCACCAGTTCCGCCGCAGCACGACAGATGACATCTGGTGCGCCACCTTCAGGCTCGACAACAAGTGGCAGACCCGCAAGCCGGTCAGTCTCGCCACCCGCGACTTCGACGAAGCCGGCGAGGTGGCGTTGTCCAAGTTCATCCTGGCCACGTCCGGCCAGCGGGTCATTCGAACCTACAAGACGCCAGAGCCGCCGAAGCCAAAGGTCCAGCATCCGTTCCGGCTCTACGCCGACCGAGCCATCGCCAAACTCAAGGAGCAGGCGATTCAGGCGGATGCCCAGGCGGTAGGGAAGGGTCATAATTTCTTGGCCATCGCTCGGCGCATCGAGAACGACCTGATACCGCGTTGGCGCGATATCAATATCACGGCCATGACCGAACATACGCTGAACGACTGGGTTGCGGATGAATACCGGGTCGAAGACACCGACGCGACGGTCGCCCGGTATGGCAGGCAGGGGCGTAGCGAAGGCCGGCAGAAGGTCTGGAAGAAACCCAGCGCGACAACGCTCGGTAATCTCGATTGGGCGCTGCGTCACGTCTGGATGGAAGCCGTAGGCGACAAGATCGTGGATCGTCGGCATCGCCCGATGATCGACAAGAGCTTGGGCGAAGATGGCGAGCCGCGTCCGTTTATCGACGCGTCGGGTGTTTGGGCTGTGGCCAAGGTGATGACCGATCAATGGGTCACCACACAAAGTGATGTGGGGCCAGAGCATGGCCCGGACATGAAGCGGATGCTGCGTACCTACATCGCGATGATCGCTACGACTGGCATTCGTGCTGGCCTAGAGGCCAAGCGCGTGCAGATCGGTAATGTGCAGTTCCTCACGCAACACGGCCAGAAAGTCATTCTGATCTACGTGGTCAAGCGCCAGGGTAAGCACAGGGAAGGGCGCAGCGCGATCGTTTACGAGGGCGATCCGGCATTCGATATCCGCAAGCTACTGGCAGGTCATATCGCGTGGCGCCGATCGCAGGGTGCCTCGGATCGCGACTATCTGTTCGCATGGCCTGACGGTTCGTTCCCGGTACTTCGTGATGTGCTGAATACCGTCTTAATCAAGGCGGACGCGCTAGTCGATCCGATGACCGGAGAGCGGCGCGTGGCCTACAGTTTCCGCCACTATTTCACTACCAAACTGATCGAACAGGGACTGAGCGTGCCAGTGATAGCCGAGTGGCTGGGAACAAGCTCGGCGATCGTCGAACGGCACTACAATCGCTTCCTGACCGAACGCAACGCGCACCTGCTAAATGGCGCAAGCGTGCGATGGAAAGAGATGCTCCGACAGATGCCGCACCCGGTCGATCCGTGGGAGACGGACCGCGACATCGCGGCGCAGGTCGCCGGACGCTGACCCGGCCCCAGAGCCGCTGATACGCAAGATTCTTTGCTGACGAGGGGCAGATTGTTGCGTAAACACCTCAGCATATAGGACGCTTAAGCACCAGTGACGGTGGCGGCACCGATCGAGGCCGTGCTGGGAACAGCACGCCAGAACAGAACCTGACGTAGAATTGGGCGCGATACGGCAAGAGGTCGAGACCAAAAGGGTGGACGCACATAACTTTCGTCGTCGTTTTTGACCATACGTCACTGCTCGGCGGATTCCCGGCCGTTCGCCACTAAAGGTGGCGAGGCGTCCCCCGGATTCATCGGCCTCAGTTTGACGACCGCCGACATCCGGCAGTAAGCAATAACCATTCTACCCGATCGGCGAGAGAGGGCCGGTCAGCCTACGCGTAAGTGCGGAGTCGCGAACCGTACGGCCTCAGTGCGGGGTAGGGTCGCACTGAACCGCCGGCAGCCGGCCGCATGTGGTCGGCTATGTCCCCGCGAGTCATCACATTGCCGGCCGTCGTCGCAGCGGCTCACCTGCGGCATCCGCTGTTTTCGGTGGACTGCGGGCGGCTGTACGCCCGCTCCCGGCACTTTCTCGACCCGTACGTGTGCTGCTTGCCGATGACGCTGGCGGCCATATTTGCGGCGACCGGCGCTGTGGTCCGCGTGTCCGTGGTCGCGGGTCCGGTCATCGAGGCCCGCTGCGCCAACCCATTCGGATTATCGCGGTGACCCGGCGTCCAATCGATGACGCGCAGGAAATCAAGGTTCTGCGCTCTGAATTGCGGACCGCACAAGACGATCTGAAGGTCGCCCGCGACAACTTGGCGGTCGAACGAAACCTCCGCGAGGTGGCAGAAAATCTGGCTGAGCGGCTCAGCGAGGATAACAAGCGACTGCGTGAAGAAATCGAACGGATGAAAGGCCCATTCGACCCCTGGCAACCGTGCGTCGAGAAGTTCCTCGCAGAACATCCCGACGTATATCGACATCCGTCTCGGGTCATTCTCCGTGATGCACTCGGCATTCCAGAACGCGACCACGAGAGCGCAGCATTTCGCCGCCTAGCACGGGTCATGCACCGCATCGGTGGGTGGCAAAATTCTCCCAATATTCCATTCAACGACGGTCACGTGCGCGGTTGGAAGAAGCCGCGATACGGATGAAGCGTATCATCTGATGCACAATTTTCGTGTTGCACTTCGCCGACCGAGCCCGCATGTCTTCGCGCATAGCCACCCCGCGCCTCGCGCGTTGGATGGCGGGCACGGAACCTAGTGGATAGAATCTAACACTTGGTGCCCTCTTTTGACGGCAGCGATGATTTTGTCGGGGCGCTTGGTCCAGCGGAAGGGACGTGGGTCGGCATTTGTTTCGGCGAGGAACCGCTTGATAGCGGCTTGAAGTTCGACGATGGATCGAAACACGCCGCGTTTGAGTCGTCGCTTGGTCAGTGTGGCGAAGAACCCTTCGACGGCATTGAGCCACGAGGCTGACGTTGGGGTAAAATGGAACGTCCAGCGCGGATGACGCACCAGCCACTCACGGACCTTGGGATGCTTGTGGGTGGCGTAATTGTCCGCGATGGCATGGATGAGCTTACCGGCCGGCACCGCCGCCTCGACTGTGTTGAGGAAGCGGATGAACTCCTGATGCCGATGTTGCTGCATACATCGACCGATGACCGTGCCATCCAGCACGTTGAGGGCTGCGAACAGCGTGGTGGTGCCGTTTCTGATGTAGTCGTGCGTCATAGTGCCACAGCGGCCCTTCTTCATTGGCAGGCCTGGCTGGGTGCGATCGAGCGCCTGTATCTGGCTTTTCTCGTCGATCGAGAGAACGACAGCATGCGCTGGAGGATCCATGTAGAGCCCGACGATGTCTCTGAGCTTGGCAGCGAACTGTGGATCGTTGGACAGCTTGAACAGACGCGTCCGGTGCGGCTGTAAACCATGCTTGCGCCAGATGCGTTGCACCGAACTGACACTGATGCCCTGGATCGTGGCCATAGCTGTGGCCGTCCAGTGCGTCGTCTCACCAGGCGGATCGGCCTGGGTCGCGGCGACGACGCGCGCCGCAACCTCTGGTTCCAGCGGTGGAATGCGCGATGGCCGTGTCTTGTCACGCAGCATGCCCGCGACCCGATCGGTCATGAAGCGCTCCTGCCAGCGCCAGACAGCCGTCTTGCTGACGCCGGTGTGGCGCATGATCTCGGCTGTGCCGCAGCCGTCCGCCGTCAGCAACACGATCTGGGCTCGCCAGACATGCTTCTGCGGGCTGTTCCGGTCCGCCACGATCGCGTCCAGTTGTCTACGATCCTTGGCACTCACTGCAACTTTGATCCCGGTGCGCATCCCGCAAACTCGCATGCCAGCGAGATCGCGGGAATCCTAAATCGGACTCAAATGTCAGATTTTATCCACTAGTGCCTCTCGTCCTTGATCTTGCGGTGAATCTCTAAATCGATCGCTCCGCAACGACGGAGATGCATCGTGACCGCGAAACAGAGTGCCGTGAAGAGGTACATCGTGAAGCTGAGCGATGACGAGCGGGAGCGGCTCGACGCGCTGACACATATGGGCAAACATCCTGCCCGGCTGCTGACCAAGGCACGCATCCTGTTGAAGGCCGACGCCTCGGAAGCAGGCGAAGGGTGGAGTGACAGCCGGATTGCCGAGGCCCTCGATACCAGCACCGATACGGTTGCCCGGACCCGCCAACAACTGGTGGAAGAAGGCTTCGAGGCCGTGCTGGTTCGCAAGCATTCGCCAGCCTCGGCCAGACCGCGCATCTTTGACGGGGCCTCTGAAGCGAAACTGATCGCCCTGGCCTGTTCCCCACCGCCCAAGGGTCGCAAGCGGTGGACGTTGCAGTTGCTGGAGGAGGCTGTCGTGGAACTGAACATCGTCGAGCGCGCCAGCGATAACACAATTGGGCGCACGCTTAAAAAAACACGCTCAAGCCGCACCTACAAAAACAATGGGTCATCCCGCCGGATGCCAACGCGGCGTTCGTAGCCAACATGGAGGATGTGCTGGAGGTTTATCAGCGGCCGCACGATCCAGAGTATCCTGTGGTCTGCGTGGACGAGACTTCGAAGCAACTGACCAGCGAAACGCGCGTTCCGATCAAGGCAAAGCCAGGACAGCCCGCGCGGCATGACTATGAGTACGAGCGGAATGGGACAGTCAATTTGTTCATGATGTTCGCGCCGTTGGAGGGCTGGCGGCATGTTGAGGTAACCGATCGCCACACCGCCGTGGATTTCGCCCACATGGTCAGGGATTTGTCGGATACGCATTTCCCCACGGCCAAGAAGATTGTGCTCATGGAGGACAACCTCAGCACCCACAAACCGGCATCACTCTACGAAGCGTTCCCCGCAGCCGAGGCGCGCAAACTCGTCGAGCGGTTCGAATGGCACTACACGCCCAAACACGGCAGTTGGCTGAACATGGCTGAGTCCGAACTCAGCGTGTTGTCGGGCCAGTGTCTCGACCGCCGCATCCCCGACAAGCAAACCCTGACCGAGGAAGTCGCCGCCTGGGAGGACAGCCGCAACAGGAAGCACGCCAAAGCCGATTGGCAGTTCACCACCGCTGACGCCCGCGTGAAACTGAAGCGGTTGTACCCGGCAATGTGAACAACTCGGGTATCGCTGCG
>CAWEVI010000041.1:0-11832 GCA_963812475.1 uncultured Alphaproteobacteria bacterium | reverse complement strand
GTTCTTCAAGTCCGCCTCTAGCACCCACCCGACCTTGCTTCCGGCGATAACCTCAGTGAGGGTCGCCAGCGCGTGGTGGGCACCCAGCCCAGGACGCCCGCCAAACGAGCATGGTAGAAAGTCTTGCTCATATACAGCGGAAATTACCTGAGACGTGCTGCGCTGGAGCGCCCGGTCAGATACAGTCGGCACACCCAAAGGGCGCTTCTCCTGCTTGCCGGGTTTCGGGATATAGACGCGACGAATATCGGGTGCCCTATATCCCTTGCGGTGGATGGATTGCAACATCACGCCAACCCATCCCTCGAAGCTTTCCTTCGCCTCCGTTACCCGCTGACCATCCACCCCTGGGGCCGAGTGATTGGGAATCTGACACAGACTTTTCCACACACGGTCCTCGGTGATGTGATGCGCCAGCGAGGTGAACCGAGTTTCGGCTCGCACCGCGCTCTCTCTGCTATTCGTTCGAGTCTGTTTCCATGGTCGGTGTTCCATCCCTTTGAATAGATGGCCGTATCTCCCATTGCATGGAGGCCATGTTGCCTTCGAACAACTCAACTCCCGCTGGCCGCTTCCCCATGTGGTTGGCTCTCCCAACCTCGGAGTACTATCAGCCAGTCTGACTGCCGCCGGATCATTGGACCGTTCTTGCCTTTTGGGCTTGGCGGGCCCTACAAGCCTTCGCTTGAACCCGACGGCTCTCCCTTGTTCACATGGAACCTTTTGATGGCATGCTGGCGGTACGAACCCCGGAAGCATCTCAAGGTGCTCGCCATAGCGCGCCTTGAACTGCTGCCTTCCCCCGAGCGGGACAAGGTCGGCTACTTCAACCACGATCGATTTCGGGGCTAACACTCCGTTCACTTTCGTTCCAGCCTACAATCTCCCTGTCTACGCTTCGCAGGGTCCGTTACCGGACACCACGCAAGACTCGGTACGCGGCCGCCGGCTAGGCTTTACCGCGGTCGCCATTCCAGGCGACATGGTCTCATGCGCTTTCAAGGCGCAACCCGCACAGATCCCGGCGTGCGGCTTTCCCGCACCGGGCTCCTATCGAAGGTCGGACGCGATCGCGGGTGTGGACGCCGCCGATCCGTAGGCTCGCCGCTTCGGCGACATGCCAATTCCGGTACTGAGCCCGGGGCATGCGTTGCCGGTTCACCTTTCCCCCGATCGGCCGCCTTCCCTCCACCGTCTCCGCCACTGACTCCCGTCAGTTTTGTTCGAGGTTTCGTCGGTACTATGCAGCCGTCCGACTCCTCACCGCTTCCGCGGCGGCTTCGTCTCCTCGACTTCCCGTCGTGGCCCACATCCGCCGAAGCGGGGTGGGCGAGATGAGGTCTCCCAGGTTCCGACGCGTTCCGTTCATACGTAATGGGGTCTCAGACCACGGCAGAGCGGTCGCACCTCGCATGACGGTGCGCAACATGTTGCCTTCGACGTTATCAACCGTCTCGGCCTCTGCGGAATTATCTCTTTCGCGGCTCAATATCCCACTCCACATGATCGCTGTGTACGCTTCGCGACCGCCGTCGCCGGCGACCACGCAACACTTGCTACAGGGCGGCTCGCTACTGCCTTACCCCGGCCGGACTTTCACCGGCTGGACCACGCCAGCTTTGCCTGGCGCACTGATAAAAAGAATCTGCCGCCTGACAGCCGCGTCAACATCCGCGTCTACATCGGCTGGACGACGTCGACCGCCCTCGGATAAAAATGATGACAAAGGGTCTTAGCCGGATAGCTCCCAGGTTATGTCCCGACCCTTTAGCTCACGGTAGCGGCGTGCATGCGCGCGCAGGCTCGCAGGATCTGACATGCCACGCGCCAGCCAAGCCCGATCGAGCCGTGCCGCGGCATCGATCGCGGCCAATGTCGTCGCCTGCAACGCACGCTTTGCCAATGCGTAGGCCGAGTGGCAGTCGGGCGACACGAGCGCAGCCCAGGCTACCGCATCTTCGAGTAGGCGCCCCGGCGCAGCCGTCTTGTCAATCACGCCCACCCTCAGGGCCGCCGCTATATCATATACTTGGCCGAACAACGTCAGCTCATTCGCAGCGCGCGGACCGATCGCGTGCTTGATGATCTCGCAGTAGATCGCCGGCATGGGTATGCCGATCGGCACCTCATTCAACGCGAGCTGCAGAGCGCCTTCCGAAGCGATGCGATGATCGCAGACGAACGCCGTGATCAGACCGCCAGCGTACGCATGGCCATTGATCGCCGCAACGGTCGGACGAGGATAGGCGAAGAGCCGCAGATTGGTGGCGCGATAGGCCTCGAACCACGAATCGATCTCTTCAAGTGACCGTCGTGCGAACAAAGGGAAGTGGTGGTCAAAATCGAGCCCCGCCGAGAACGTAAAGCCGCTCCCGGTGAGAACTACCGCGCAGTCGTTGAACTCCACTTCGAGGCGATCGAATGCTACATGCAAGTCATCGAAGAACGCCGGGTTTTGCGCATTGACCTTATTTGTATTCATGGTCACGACGGCGACGTGGTCGTGTCTGCGCTCGATCGTCCAAGGCATGGTGACACTCCTAACCGACGGCTCGTGTGCGGCCGGATACCGGTGCGCATCATTGCCACGAAGGAGATTGAAGCGCGAGAGGGTGGCGCTCTTATGTGCGTTAGATAGGGGCCCGCCCAAATGACGGTTGTTACGCCGCCCTGCGCAGTCCCGATCGATACGCCGCGCATGCCTCGCCGAAGGTACGGAAGATGGCCAGACTCGCGCTGTCGTCGGCGTAACCCCATTCCGGATGCCACTGCACGCCAAGCGCAAAGCCGCTTGCATTCGCCACTCGCACCCCCTCGATCGTCTTGTCCGGCGCCAGCGCCTCGACCAGCAATCCGGGGGCCAGCACATCGATGGCCTGGCCGTGCAGCGAGTTCACAAGGATCTTCGTGCTGCCGACAATGCGGGCGAGATCACCTGACAGGAACACCAGATGCCGCGGCGCGTATTTCTCCTCGAGCGTGCCAGGGCCAGGACGATGATCCATCCGGTCCGGCGTCTCGTGCACCTTCTGATGCAGGGTGCCCCCGAGGGCGACATTCAGCTCCTGGATCCCGCGGCAGATCGCGAGCAGCGGGATGCCGCGAGCGATCGCCTCGGGGATCAGCCGCAGCGTCGTGGCGTCGCGCTCCAGGTCGTGGGCTTCGGGCGTGAGGCTTTCGCCGCCGTCGTAATGTGACGGATGCACGTTGCTAGGGCTGCCGGACAGCAGCAGGCCATCCAGCCGGTCCAGCACCGCGAGCGAGGCCTCGCCCATCGGCGGGATCATGATCGGTACGGCCCCGGCGCCGCCCAGGACCGCCGCGGCATAACGGGCCGGCGTATCGTGCCGCGGATAGCCGTTGACCAGCCTGGCACAGGCGGGAATGCCGACGATCGGGTGCATTCGGTTGGAACCCTTCGCTTTGCCGCGGCGCCTTTCAGCCCCAACTTGGCGGCGAACGCAAGCGTCTCGGAGAACCGGCTGCGCTGCGCTCAGGTCTCGGCAAGCGCGTGCGCGTCGCGTTCCGCCCACACCAGGGTGGCCGGCTCGCCGGGTTCCACCGGGCGCGCATAGAACTCGGCGTCGGGCACCAGGGCTGAGGCCTCGTCGCCATCCGCCATCGCCAGCGCGACACGCACCATGGCTCCCTGGTACTCCACCGCGGAAACGCGACCGGTCACATGCGGGCCCGGCCCGGCACTGGCCACGCCAAGCCGGCAACGATCGGCCCGCACGGCGATCGAGCCGCCGCCCTGGCCGCGCAACACATTGTGGCCACCGATGAACCGCGCGATGAACGCGCTGCCCGGCCGCTCGAACACCTCGCGCGGCGGCCCAGCCTGGCGGATCCGGCCATCCTCCATCACCACCATCAGGTCTGCCATCGCCATTGCCTCGTCCTGGCTGTGCGTGACATGGATGAAGGTGATGCCCAGCTCGCGTTGCAGCCGCTTCAGTTCCTCCCGCACCCGCGTGCGCAGGAACGGATCGAGCGCCGACAGCGGTTCATCCAGCAGCAGCACCCGCGGCCGCGTGATCAGCGCACGCGCCAGCGCCACGCGCTGCTGCTGGCCGCCCGACAGTTGCGACGGCAGGCGCTCCGCCAGCTTCTCCATGTCCACCAGTTCAAGGAACTCGCGCGCGGTCGCGTGGCGCTCGGTCTTGCGAACGCCGCGCATCTTCAGGCTGAACGCCACGTTGTCGAGGCAGTTGAGATGCGGGAACAGTGCGTAGCTCTGGAACATCATCGCGGTGCCGCGTCGGATCGGCGGCAGGTCGGTGACGTTGTCGCCGCGGATCAGGATGTCACCCGCGGTCGTCGCCTCGTGGCCGGCGATCATGCGCAGGGTGGTAGTCTTGCCGCAGCCGCTCGGTCCCAGCAGGCAGCAATAGCTCGCTGCTGGAATGCGCAGCGACACCTCGTCCACCGCGGCGATGGGGCCGAAGCGTTTGGTAACGGCGATCAGTTCTACGTCGAAGCGTTCGTCCAAGTGTCGCGTCTTCCTTCCGTCGGTCATCGCAACGCGATTGCAGCACGCCGTCGCTGCATCCGCCACACCACGAGCAGCGTCGCGCCGATGATCAGGAACGATACCGATGTGGTCAGTGTGCCGATTGCGAATAGCACCGGCGACGTGGCGCTGGAGATCAGTGCGTAGATTTCCAGCGGCAGCGTGTTGTTGCGGCCGATGGCGAGCGTGGTGCGGGCATATTCGTCATAGGACAGTGTGAACGCTCCCATGGCGACGCCGATGATCCCCGGCAGCAGGATCGGCAGCGTCACATATCGCAGTCGCTGCCAGGCGGTGGCGCCGAGATCGTTCGCCGCCTCCTCATACGAACGGTTAAATCTGTTCACCACCGCAAACATGGCGAACAGGCCGAACGGCAGCGTCCAGGTGAGCTGCGCGCCGAGCGCGGAGGTGAACATGTTCGCCTGCCAGCCGAGCACCTGGAAGCCCAGCCCGATGCCGAAGCCGACCAGCAGGCTCGGCATCACGAGGCTCGCCACCGCGAAGTAGAACAGCACGCCGGAGCCCGGAAAGCTGCGGCGGAAACCCAATGCGGCGGCAACGGCGAACACGACAGTGAGGCCGCTTACGATGGACGCAAGCTCGATCGAGCGGGTAAAGGAGACCGGGATGTTCGCCATCTGGCCCGGTTTGAATATGTCGCGAAACCAGTTGAGCGAGGCGCCGGCCATCGGGAACGTCACGCCGCCATTTGGTCCCTGGAACGACAGCACGTAGATCACCAGCATCGGGCCATACAGGAACAGCAGGTAGAGGCCGAACAGCGCCGCCAATGCGTAGAACGTCCATGGCCTTCCGACGCCGGGACCGCCCGCATTCGATGTGCCGCCGACCATCATGGCGTTATTTCACCAGTTCCTTGCGCACATCGACCACGCGCATCATGCACGCGACCATGATCGCGACGAACACGACAAGGACCATCGCGTTGGCCGAGGCGGCCGGGTACTGCATGGCCTGGATCTCGGTGGAGAGCATGGAGACGATGGACGCGCTCTGTCCGCCGCTCATCTGCTTCACCACGAAATAGTCGCCCATGACCTGGGTGAATACCAGGATCGAGCCAAGCGCGATTCCGGTCTTCGACAGCGGGATCACCACATCCACCATGGTGCGCCAGCGGCTTGCGCCGGCATCGCGCGCGGCTTCCAGCAACGCCGGGTCGATCTTTGCCAGCGAGTTGGCGATCGGCCCCACCATCAACAGCGTGAACAGGTGCACATAGGTGACAACAACGGCAAAATCCGAGAACAGCAGGAAGGTCAGCGGCTGTGAGGTGATGTGCAGGTCCTGCAGGATCGTGTTGAATGCCCCGTTGCGCCCCAGGAAGGGAATCCAGGCGATGGTGCGGATGATGCCGGAGGTCCAGAACGGTATGGCGCAGAGCAGGAACAGCACCGTCCGGATGGCGGCGTTGCGCACGTGGAAGATCAGGAACCAGGCGATGTTGAAGCCCAGGAACAGGGTGATCGCCCAGACGATGACGGCGAATTTCAGCGAGCTGATATAGACGCGCAGCGTCGCCGGCGTGGTGAGCAGGTCGCGGTAGTTGTCGAACAGGAAGGCGGGGTAGATGCCGACGCGGTCGTAATCGAAGAAGCTGACGACCAGGAACAGCACCGTCGGCAGCACGAACAGTCCGAACAGCACCAGCGCCAGCGGCGAGACCTGAAGCCAGGATACGACACCAGGGCGGCAGTCGGAGGCGCCATAGTCTCTCATCATGGCCGGGCGTGACCCGGCAATCCCCCACCCCCCGCCGGTCCTGCACGGATGGCCGGGCCACGCCCGGCCATGACGGCAAGGTGTTGCTCACGCCGCCTGCCTTACCTCGCGACGGCATTGCATCAGCGGCAATATCCGCGTGCCGAACTGCTCCATCCCGATGACAAAATCGTCGAACGTCAGCATGACCCCCTGCACGCCGGGCACCGCGGCAAGCTCGTCCAGCATGCGGGCCACCGACGCATAGGACCCGACCAGCACACCCTGGTTGGTCGGCAGCTTGTCGATGCCAAGCGTGCGGCGCTTGTGAGCCTGCGAATATGGATCCTGATTGGGATCGTCCTCGGCCTGCGCATCGCGCCAGGCCAGCGCCTCGACATCGGTGCCGGCCTTGTAGTGTTCCCACTTGGCCATGGCCGCGGCGTCGGTTTCGTCGGCGATCACCATCTGCAGGACCAGCGCCCCGCAGTCCCGCCCGGTCTCGCGCGTGGCCTCGACCAGCCTGGCGACGCTCGATGCCACCCGCGTTGGCTGGTTCACGCCGCCGCTGCCGCAGAAATTGTAATCGGCATACTGCGCCGCGAATTGCGTGCCGTTGTCGCTCTGCGCCGCGCAGATGATCGGGACCTTGGCGGTGGGCAGCGGCAGGCAGCGGCAGTCATCCATTTGGAAGAAGTCGCCCCTGAAGTCGGAGCACCCCGTCGCCCACAACTCGTTCATGATCGTCACATATTCGGCGCAGGTACCTCGTAGCGACGGCGGTAGTGCTCGGCGCCGGGCCAAATCCCCATCTGGGTATATTCCCGGCGCTGCCAGCCGGAGATGATGTTCACGCCGAACCGCCCGTGCGAGATGCTGTCGATCGTCACTGCCATGCGCGCCGCGATCGGCGGCGGGATCGTCAGCACCGCACATGTGGCGAACAGCTGAATGCGCGTCGTGATGGCGGCCAGCCCGGCCATCAGTGTGAATGATTCGAGGTTGTAGTCCCAGAACCCCGACGGCCCGCCAAAGCCATGCAGCTTGATCATCGACAGCGCGAAGTCGAAGCCGAATTTTTCCGCTTTCTCCACGATGGTCCGGTTCAGGTCGAAGCTCGGCTTGTACTGCGGCGACGTTGTGGAGATCAGCCAACCGTTGTTGCCGATCGGGATGAACACACCGAGTTGCATCGTGATGCTCCAATTAGGACGACCTGCAAATTCTCCCCCTCCCCTTGCGGGAGGGGGGCGGGGGGAGGGGGCCGCGCGTTGACGGCCAAACCCCTCCCCCAACCCCCTCCCGCAAGGGGAGGGGGAGGTCTTTTTTGACTTCATGCCGCCTTCACGACGTGATGAACTCGTTCCAGCGCCGCGTGAGGTACCGGTCCTCGTCCATGACCGAGTTCCACACTGCGATGTTGCCCATGCGGTCCCAGAAAGCGCCACCGTCGCGCGAGCGGCCGGCCTTCTCCATCAGCTTGCCGAACGGATCCATGATATCGGTGGCAGCCGGTTTGCCGCCGTACCAGTAGTCCCACTCCGCCTCGGTCAGGAACTTCTTGGCGTTGTCCGGCTGCGCGGAATAGTAGCCCTCGCGCGCGATGAACGCGCCCGGGAAGCCCGACGTGTACCAGTTCATGTACTCATGAAAACAATCGAGCTTCAGCCCATCGACATGCTTCATCACCCCAAGCGTGTAGCCCCACCCGCGATAGCCCTCCTTCAGCGGCTGGAATACGCACGGAACACCGCGCGTGCGCACCGCGGTGACCGCCGGCGACCACATCGACTGGATCACCACCTCGCCCGAGGCCATCAGATTCACCGACTGGTCGAACGTCGTCCAGAACGAGCGGAACTGCCCAGCTCGTTTGATCTCCATCATCGCATCGATGGTCTTGTCGATCTCGGCGCGCGTCATGTTGCCCTTGTTGCCGTACTTGACGTGACCGCTCGCCTCCATCGCCATCGCGACGTCGATCACGCCGACCGTCGGCTGGTCCTGCAGCGCCGCCTTTCCCTTGAACTCGGGGCTGACAAGGTCGGCCCAGCTTGCGATCGGCCGGCCCACGAGGTCGGGGCGAATGCCGAGCGTGTCGGCGTTGGTCACGGTCGGCACGGAATTCAGCCACTCGGTCGGCTCGGCTGCGAATGTCTTGCCGTCCTGCCCGGCGGCATAGACCACCGTGTATGGTGCCACACCCTGCTTCGAGGCCTCCCGCCCGTCGGGATAGATGCCCTTGGTGAACAGCGGAATGGTCTGCTCCCAGTCCTTGACCTTCGCGAGCGGTATGGTCTGGAGGATATTCCGCCCGACCAGATACCGCAGGAACACGATGCTGACATCGGCACAGTCGATCGCGCTCGACTGCGACAGGAAACGGTTCAGCAGATCCGCGTTCTCGGTGGTCTGCATGTGGACGGTGAAGCCCAGGTCCTTGCTGGCCTGTTCGGCGATCGCCGGAATGGCGGTGACCGGCGGTCCCGCATGGTTCAGCACCACGTCCTTGATGTTCTGCGCCCAGATGGTGGGAAAGCCGCGTATGGCGCCAATTCCCGCGGCGCCCCCGATCGCTGCCGCGGCGCCTTTCAAGACTGCCCGACGCCCGACGGCGGAACCCCTGCTCGTCTCCAGCCTCATCGCCTAGCCCCTTCCTGCATGCGCGTTGCTATTGTCCTCCCTGTTCCGTGTTGCGTTGCACAATGAACGAAGAAAGGGCAGACTGGCAAGACTGATTTCGGATATCGCTCGTCACGGTAATGAATGATCGATAATGCGTCAGAATTGAGCGCATAATCTGATCAATCACCCTTTGGTATGAGCGATGACAAGGCAGGGAGGCCCGGCCAATGCCCGATCAACTAATCCTTGCTGCATCGCACAAGTCGCCGCAGAATGTGGCGGTGCCAGACATGCCGCTGGATCTGACCGGCCAACTCGCGAAGGACCTGCTGGACCTGACAGCGCGGCTTGGCGCGCGGGCGGAACAGGACCCGTTTGGCAATCCGGTCCTACTGGTGGCGCTCGCCATCAGCCGGCGCATGGATACCCACACCCTGACCGAGCCCGACATCGCCACGCTGATCCGCCATCTGCGCGATGCCGCCTTCGCCGACCGCGCGCGGCGGCTGGCCGCCTATGTGGGCGGTATCGACATGCAGCAGAACACCGCCGTGCTGGCCGATCTGGCGCAGCATCTGCTGCGGCCCGACCCGAACGACAGCCCGGTGCGCTGGGTCGAGTATCGCGCGCTGGTGGAACGCACGCGCTTCGCCGCCGTGTTCACCGCGCACCCGACCTTCGCGCTGCCGGTCACGGCTGGCCACGCCCTGGCCGAGACCGCCAGCGGACGTCCCACCACGCCGGACCTGGCGTCGCACCGGCCGCCGCCGATTGGCCTCGCCGACGAGTTCGCGCAGGCCGCCGCCGCGATCGCCAACGGCCGTGACGCCGTGGACCGGTTCAACGAGGCGCTGCTGTCGGTCGCGCGCTCCGCCTGGCCCGACCGCTGGACCGAACTCGCGCCGCGCCCGGTGATCCTGTCGAGCTGGGTCGGCTACGACACCGACGGACGCACCGATATCGGCTGGTGGGACACGCTGCGGCTGCGATTGGAAATGAAGCGCCTGCAACTCGCGCGTTCGCACGGCCAGGTCGTGGCCCTGCCGGGGACCGAGCCGCTCGCGGCGCGCATCGCCACCGCGCAGGCGACGGTCACCGCACAGATCGCACTCTGCCCCGATGCGGCGGACCCGCCACGGGTCGCCGCGTTTGCACAGGCGCTGGTACACGGGCGCGACGACGCGCTGACCTCGCCCGAACCGTTGCTGCCGCTGTTCGATGCGGCGCTCGCCGCGACCGACGAACCCACGCGGCTGGCGCTGTGCACGGCGCGCGCGGGGCTGGTCTCGCATGGGCTGGCGCTGGCGCACACGCACACCCGGCTCAATGCCGCGCAGATCCACAATGTGGTGCGCCAGCGCCTGGGGATCGCCGACCCGCCGGAGGAGCCGGCGCATCGCCGCGCGCTGTTCTCGGCGATCAACGCGGCGCTCGATGCGGTGCAGCCGGTGGCGGTCGATTTCGGCGCGCTGCTGGTCGAGCAGGCATCGGCCGCGCGGCTGATGATGACGGTGGCGCAGATCGTCAAGCACGTGGACGGCTCGGTGCCGGTCCGCTTCCTGATCGCCGAGACCGAGACCGGCTACACGCTGCTCGCGGCACTCTGGCTCGCCCGGCTGTTCGGCGTGGAGCGGCACATCGAGATCAGCCCGCTGTTTGAGACCGCCGAGGCGCTGGAGCAGGGTGCTACGGTGCTGGAGGAGGCGCTGCGCAGCCCACACTACCGCGCCTATCTGCAGGCCACCGGGAGGCTCGCGCTCCAGTTCGGCTATTCGGATTCCGGCCGCTATGTCGGGCAGCTTGCCGCCAGCTACCTGATCGAGCGGCTGCGCCTGAAGATCGGCCAGACGCTGGCGCATCACGGCGTCACCGGCGTCGAGGTGATCCTGTTCGACACCCATGGCGAGAGCATCGGGCGCGGCGCGCATCCGGGCTCGCTGGCCGACCGGCTGAAGTACCTCTCGCCGACCGCGTCGCGCCAGGCGCTGAACCGCTCGGGGCTGAAGGTGCGCGAGGAAAGCGCGTTCCAGGGCGGCGACGGCTATCTGCTGTTCGGCACGCCGGAACTGGCGCTCGCCACGATCACGCGCATCGCGGAGCAGACCTACCACCCGGCGGCGGGGCCGATCGAGGATCCGGTCTATGCCGATCCGGATTTCTCCGCCGACTTCTTCGCGACGATCCGCGACGGGATGGAAGGCCTGGTGGAGGACGCGGGCTATGCCGCGCTGCTCGGTGCGTTCGGGCCGGCGCTGCTGGATCGCACCGGCTCGCGCCCGTCCGCGCGGCAGGCGGACGGCATGGCATCGGCTTCGCGCATCCGCCATCCGCGTGAGCTGCGGGCGATCCCCAACAACGCGATCCTGCAACAGCTCGGCTGGTGCGCGAATACGCTGCAAGGGCTGGGCGCGGCCGCGGCGCGGCACCCCGAGACGTTCACCGAGATGCGGCTGAACAGCCGACGTTTCCACCGCGCGATGGACCTGGCGACGCACGCGCTGGCGCATTCCGATATCGACGTGCTGCGTGCGGTGATCGCTACACTGGACCCCGGCACCTGGCTGGATCGCGCGGCGCACACGCACACGATGGGCCGGCGCGAGGCGCTGGTCGCGGTGGCGCGCGCGCTGGAACGGCTGGACATCTGGGCGGCGGCGCAGTCGATGTTCCGCCGTGTGCAGGCCGATCATCTGGCGCTGCGCGTCAGTTGGCCGGAGGCGCCGCACATGGCCACGCGCGAGGTGCTACTGCACGCGCTGCGACTGGCGCTGATCCACCGCATCTGGCTGCTGGCCACGGAAATCTCCGATTTTTCGCCCGCGCCATGGCGTGACGCGGCCGGTGCTGGAGGCGGCGATGCTGCGGCTGGAGATCGAGCCGTCGCTCGAACTGCTGGCGCAGATTTTTCCCGCCGCACCGGATGCCGGCGAGGAGTGCGACTACGCCGAGCCCGCGCCGCCGCGCGGCAC
>CAWEVI010000040.1:0-12606 GCA_963812475.1 uncultured Alphaproteobacteria bacterium | reverse complement strand
AGAAGGCTGTTGCTCTATCCATCTGAGCTAAGGGCGCATCATCTGTCCTCGGAGCCACTGGACAGATCCATCGTCGTGAAATCTCGCCGATCGTCCGCCGGGTAACCGCTGGGGTGCCCACAGCGTAGCACCGGCACGCTGGATGTAGACCGTCTTCCCGGGTCTGCCAATCAAGTGAACCCCCATCAACCGTGATCCCATCATCGTCGCCGGCCATCGCGCTGACGGGTCAACGCCTCGGCCTGCTCGGGACGCCCCGCTCGTGAGTGGCGTCCTGTGCGCGTGCCGCTTCGCGCGCTGGCCACCGCGCCATGATCCGTTCGCAGGCAGTACCTCCGAAAGAGGCGGCGCATCAGGTTGCTACACCTTTGGGCTTCTCGTGCCTCGGGACCATCGTCACTAGCTTCGACGCCATGGCATTGTCCCCCAACACGCCGCCGCAACCCGCTGGATTGCGGCCGGATTATCGCCTTGTGGTGAAGGCTCGAACGTCTGGCCACAAGGGCTATGTCTGGGAGATCCTTCGTGAGGACGACCCGACCCATCCTCCGGTCAGTCAATCCTCGGGGTCGTTTGCGACGATGGAGGAGGCCTTTACCCGCGGATCGGTCGCTTTGGCACTGATCCGTGCGCGCGGTCTCCCTGCATCACCAGGCTGACATCCCGCGGCCGGCATTCTCGATAGAGAATCAAACATCATCCGTTATATATATTCCACCGACCATTCATCGTGTCATGGAATTAATTAAATTGCGAAGACACAACAATTGTCGATACTGAGGGGCATGGCATCAGCGACAGGCTGTGACATGCATCCGTCAGACGATCCCGAGCACCCGCAAGCCAGTGGCACGTGGCGAGACGATCAGGCCTGCTCACTCTCCGACACTTTCGGCAACGGCGTTCGGCTGCGTCGCGATTTTCTGGGGACGTGGTGGGAGTGTGCGCTCGCAGTCGTGGCGCTGATCCTTGTTGCCTGGACGCTGGTCGATATCGCGCGGGCGGGTCTGTAGCATCTGTGCCGGGCGCCCACGGTTCGGTGGTCGCCAGTATCGGCCCGGCTGGCGGTTCGCCAACCGGGGTGGCGTCGTGCTTCGGCTTGGTGCAGGCTCCGCCGGCAACAATTCAACCGAGGAAGCGCGCATGCTCAGGTTCGCAACGCTGTTGGTGCTCCCGTTTGCATTGGTCGCCTGCGCAAACCAGGTGCAGACCAAGGAGGACATGCTGGCCGCTGCCGGCTTCACGCTGGTGCCGGCGAACACGCCGCAGCGCCAGGCGTCCTTGTCGTCACTGCCCCCGCACAAGTTCGTCCACCAGGTTCGCGGTAACGCCGTGCTCTTCACCTACGCCGATCCGACGATCTGCGATTGCCTGTATGTCGGCAATCAGGCCGCCTACGACCGCTACCGGGCGAATGTATTCCAGAAGCAGATTGCCGATGAGCAGCAGATGACCGCCCAGATCAACCAAATGGATTGGGGTCCCTGGGGTCCAGGTTGGTACCACTGACCGTCGCGGCCTTGGCGCGCGACACGCCGTACCGCCGCCGTCACGCCGCCGCCGGGGCGGCCATGACACGATCGCCCCCCTCGGCGTCCAATTCCTCGAGCCCGCGTTTCGCCGGTTCGATTCCCCATCGCGCCACGACGACGATCTGCACGATCAGCAACCCGATCATCAGCCCGAGCACGCCCGTGACGCCGTAGCCGCGAAACAGCGCAACGACGATGAACGGCGTCACGATGGTCGCGCCGCGCCCGAACATGTTGCAGATGCCGTTGGCGCGCAGGCGAACCTCGGTCGGGAACAACTCCGATGTATAGACGCCGTACAGGATGGACGTGAGGATGTAGATGCCGACGATCAGCAGCAGGCCGACGCCAAGCAGCGCCGCCGGCGCCGCGACGAACGGATAGATTGCGCCCATGGCGATCGTCAAAACCGATGCGCCGATGATGCAGGCGCGGCGTCCCAGCCGGTCGGTGCTGAACGCCCCCAGCGCGCAACCGAGCGGAGCGCCGAGCGCAATTACCATCGCGTAGGCGAACGACCGCGTGATGCTCAGCCCCTGCTGGACGAAGAACGTCGGGATCCAGTTGACGAAACCGAAGATCAGCGTGTTGGTGGTGATCAGAGTGACGCCGCCTACAACGACGCGTGGCAACAGGGCACGGCTGAACAAGGCGGCGAACGGCACCGCCGGCAGGGGGCGCGCGGGTGCCGGTTGAGGCAGCGGACGACCTCCGGCGGCCTCGCTCTCGATGGACTGCATCAGCGTCTCGGCTTCGGCATCCCGACCGCGCGATTCGAGCCAGCGCGGCGATTTGGGCAGGCGCTTGCGCAGATACCAGACGATCAGCGCGCCGACGCCGGCCACGACGAACATGGGCCGCCAGCCGAAGCTTGGAATGACCGCGGTGCCGAGGACCGCGGTGACCGGAAAGCCCGCGACGACGACGAAGGCCATGAAGGCGAGCCATTTGCCGCGGGTTCGCGGCGGCGCGAATTCTGTCATCGTCGAGTAGCCGACGACGATCTCGGCGCCCAGCCCAAGGCCCATGATGAAGCGCAACGCGATGAGCGTCTGCATATCGGGCGCGAAGGCGGCGGCGATCGAGGCGAGGCCGAAGATCATCAGGTTGAACTGGTAGGTGAACCGCCGCCCGAACCTGTCGCCAAGGAACCCCGCAATCAGCGAACCGAGCGTCATGCCGATGAACGTGAAGGATACGAACTGCGCGTTCTGTCCAAGCGTGGAGAAATGGCTCTGCAGCGTCGCGCCGAGTACGTTGCCGCCGACATAGAGGTCGTAGCCGTCGAAGAACATGCCGGCGGCAATGAGCCAGAAGATCCGATAGTGGAAGGAAGAGATCGGTAGCCGATCGAGCCGGGCGCCGGCGGCCACGCCTTGCGACATCGTTGTGCCTCCCGTTCGCCGTGACGCCCTAGGCGCGTGGCCGGGCGCGGTCCGCCATCACCATGCCGATCGATCCGACCAACATCAACACTGCCATGCCGCGCGGCGTGCCGTCGGTGAACAGGCCGACCAGCAGCCCGCTGACCGCTCCGAGCAGGTATTGCCCGGTGCCCATCACCGCCGATGCGCTGCCGGCGTGCTGCGCGTGACGTGCCAAAGCGCCGACGATGGTGTTGGGGTTCAGCATGCCCATGCAACTGATCGCCACGAAGACGGGCGCAATGACCAGCGGCAGGATGTGCAGGCCGGCGAATGCGATCACCGTCAGCGTCGCGGTCGCGCAGAGATGCACGCGCGCGACCGTGCGCAGCACGCCGGAATGCCCGAAGCGGCGCAGTACCGATTGGATTAAGCTGCGCGCAGCAGATCAGGCCAAACGAGTTGGCGCCAAACACCATCGCGTATCGCAGTGGGGTCAGGCCGAAGCCCTGGATGAACACCGGCGACGACCCGGCGAGGTAGCCGAAGAACGCGAATGTGGCGAACCCGCCCATCGTCGCATGGCTCAGGAAGCCTCGCTCGGCAAGGATGCTGCGATAGCGCCCAAGCTGCTCGCCCAGGTGAAGGCGGATGCGGCGCTCGGGCGGCAGCGTGTCGGGCAACAGGAACGCCACCAGCACGCAGCAGATCGCGCCGTACGCCATCAGGATCCAGAAGATGCCGCGCCAATCGGCGAACGCCAGCACGGCGCTGCCCAGCGCCGGCGCCAGGATCGGCGCAGCGCCCATCACCAGTGCCAGACGCGACATCAGCACCGCCGCCGCGTGACCTTGGGCGAGGTCGCGCACCACGGCGCGTGGGATCACCATGCCGGCCGATGCGCCGATCGCGGCCAGCGCGCGGAAGGCCGCCAGCCAGCCGATGGTGGGTGCAAGTGCGCAGCCGAGGCATGCAAACGTATAGACGGCCGTCGCTACGACGAGCGGACACTTGCGGCCGAACCGGTCCGACAGTGTGCCCTGGCTGAACTGCCCGATCGCCAACCCGGCAAACCATGCCGCGAGGGTAATACCAGAACTCTCTGATCAGGACCCATGGACCCAATTACGCAGTCCGATGGACATGATGGTCCATGGCTGGGCCTCGAGTTTGTTCCAGGCATCGCAGCAGTGATCGAGCAGAGCATCAGCGTTGTCGAACACCCGATTGGAGAGCCAGTTGTCGCGCATATACTGCCAGACGTTCTCCTGCGGGTTGAGTTCGGGGGATTTCGGCGGCAGCGGTACGATCGTGATGTTGTCGGGTACGGTGAGCTTGGCGGAGAGATGCCATCCAGCCTGGTCCAGCAGCAGCGCTGCGTGACGGCCGGGAGCGACATCGGCGGAGATCGCCGCGAGATGCAGGTCCATCATCGCCGTGTTGCACCAGGGCAGGATCAGTCCGACGGCCTTGCCTTCTTTGGGACAGATGGCGCCGAAGATGTAGGTTGACGCGGTGCGCTGGTCCGATGGCGCCGACGCCCGGCTGCCCCGCTTCGCCCAGCGACGGGTGATCTTGTTCTTCTGGCCGATCCTGGCTTCGTCGCCGAACCACACCTCTATATCGCCGGCATCGACGCCACGCTGGCACGCGATCGCCGCCAGTGTGGCGGGCCACTTTTTTTGAAAGCCTCGACGGCGCCCGCCTTCTGCGCGTGATGGCGTGGGCGCGCCGACAGCTTGCGGTATCCGATGGCCCGCAACTCGCGGCTGAGCGTCTGCTTCGAGACGCTGATCTGGTATTCCTCCCAGATCCATTGGCAGAGATCGATGATCCGCCAGCGGATCACGCCGTGCACCCCCGGGATCGGGCCGTTCTCGACCATCGCCGCAAGCGCTACGCGTTGCTCGTCATTGAGCCGCGACGGCTGGCCGGGAGCCTTGCGGTCGATCAGTCCACCCGGACCGTGCGCGTTGAACCGCAGAACCCAATCACGCACAACTTGCAGCGTCACCCCGCCAGCCGCCGCCGCTTGCGTGCGGCTGCCTCCATCGTAGATCAATGCCAGCGCCAACAATCGCCGGACCTGATCGGCGTCCTCACTCGCGCGTGCCAGACCGCGCAGCCCCGCCGCGTCATGATCCAGCCTCAGTGGGATTGGCTTCCGCATGGCGAACCTCCTTGGCCCGCCAGTCTTCAATCAGATCGGCCCCGCGTCGGGGAACCCCGATGAGTCTCCCTCAACCGGACTTGGTATAAGCTGCGCCGAGCCCGGCCGCGCGCCGAACGACGCCTCGATCGCCGGGAATGCCGGCAGATACATGTCAGTGGTCGCGGGACCGACGGCGGTGAGGAAGCCGAGGAGGAGCGGAAGCCACGCGGGAAAGCTCATGCGCTCCGTACGCGCGTGTTGCCGCGCACCCAGGCGGTGAACTCATCATCCGACATCGCACTGCTCGCCAGGGCGAGCGTGGCGATCACCGCATCCCTGTCGCTCACAGGGAATTCGCAGCCATTAAGCTCAAGAAACGATTCCAGGGTGACATACGCAGTACGCTTGTTGCCATCCACAAACGGGTGATTGCGCGCAATGGCGATGGCATAGAGCGCCGCCAGTTCTGCCATGTCGGGATCGCCGTAGCTGGCCCGGTTCAGTGGACGCGCCAACGCGCTTTCGAGCAGCCCTTCGTCGCGAACACCGACCGCGCCGCCGTGCTCAGCCAATTGTTCATCGTGGATCGCCAGGATAGTCTGGCGCGAAAGCCAGACATTCACTTGGCGAGTTCGCGCAAAACTGCCCGTCTCTTCTTCATGACCCGCTGCGCGACCGCCATTTGCGCCTCGAAATCCGGGTCGGCCGTGGTCAGCCGGATGCCGTCCGGTTGATCGATCGCGTACACCGTGTCGCCCTTGCCCACGCCGAGCTTCACCAGCAGCTCCTTCGGCAGGATCACCCCAACCGAGTTGCCAATCTGGGTCAGTTTGAGCGCGTTCATGCGATCCTCCTGCGGCACACGGACAGTGGCGAGCCTCCTAGCTCGCCACCCTCCGTATAACACATGTAAGAACCAGCCGCTACAGAATGAACCGGCTCAGATCGCCCTTCTGCGCCAGCGGAGCCACCTTCTCGTTCACATAGGCCGCATCAACCACGACCGTCTCGCCGGCCTTGTCGGTCGCGGTGAAGCTGATCTCCTCCAGCAGCCGTTCCAGCACCGTGTGTAGCCGCCGCGCGCCGATATTCTCGATCCGCTCGTTGATGTCGGCCGCCAGCTCGGCCAGTGCATCCACCGCATCGTCGGTGAACGTCAGCGTCACCCGCTCGGTGGCCATCAGCGCGGCATACTGCTTCACCAGCGAGTGCTCCGGCTCGGTCAGTATCCGGCGCAGGTCGGCACGCGACAACGGTGCCAGTTCCACCCGGATCGGCAACCGCCCCTGCAGCTCCGGCAGCAGGTCGGAGGGCTTCGCCAGATGGAATGCGCCCGAGGCGATGAACAGCACGTGGTCGGTCTTCACCGGGCCGTACTTCGTGCTGACCGTCGTTCCCTCGATCAGCGGCAGCAGGTCGCGCTGCACGCCCTCACGCGAGACGTCGCCGCCGCGGAACCCGCCCTCCATGGTGCGTGCCGCCACCTTGTCGATCTCATCGATGAACACGATGCCGTTGTTCTCGGCATGCGACAGCGCGTCCTTGGTCAGCCGGTCGTTGTCGAGCAGGCGGTCGGCCTCTTCCTGCTCCAGCAGGCGCCGCGCCGCCTCGACGGTCAGCTTGCGCTTCTGCATCTGCCGCCCGCCGAACATGCCCTTCATCATCTCGCCGAGGTTGATCATCTGCCCCGGTGGCATGCCTGGTATATCCAGCTGGCCGACCGGCATGCCGGCGGACTGCGCGACCTCGACCTCGATCTCCTTCTGCTCGAACTCGCCGTTGCGCAGCATGCGGCGGAACTTGCTGCGCGTGTCGGCCGCGGCGCCGTCGCCCACCAGGGCGGTGATCAGCCGCTCCTCGGCTCCCAGCTCCGCCTGCGCCTGCACTTCCTTTCGCGAGGACTCCCGCAGCATGGTGATGCTGGCCTCGACCAGGTCGCGGGCGATGCTTTCGACGTCGCGCCCGACATAGCCCACTTCGGTGAACTTCGTCGCTTCCACCTTCAGGAAGGGTGCCTGGGCGAGCTTCGCCAGCCGACGCGCGATTTCGGTTTTGCCGACGCCGGTGGGACCGATCATCAGGATGTTCTTCGGCACCACCTCCTCGCGAATTCCCTCCGGGAGTTGCTGGCGGCGCCAGCGGTTGCGCAGCGCGATGGCGACCGCGCGCTTGGCGTCGCCCTGGCCGACAATGAAGCGGTCCAGCTCAGATACGATCTCGCGCGGTGAATAGGTCGGGGCTTCCATCAGATGGTCTCGAGTATGACGTTGTTGTTGGTATAGACGCAGATCTCGGCGGCGATCTTCATCGCGCGTCGGGCGATCTCCTCGGCGGACAGGCCGTCCACCGCCATCAGCGCGCGCGCCGCCGACAGGGCATAGTTGCCGCCCGAGCCGATGCCGATCACGCCGTCATCCGGTTCCAGCACGTCGCCGGTGCCGGTCAGCGTGAAGCTGCGGTCCTTGTCGGCCACCGCCATCATCGCCTCCAGCCGACGCAGGTAGCGGTCGGTGCGCCAGTCCTTCGCCAGTTCGACGCAGGCGCGTTCGAGTTGGCCGGGGAAACGCTCGAGCTTGGCCTCCAGCCGTTCGAGCAGGGTGAAGGCATCGGCAGTGGCGCCGGCGAAGCCCGCCAGCACATTGCCGCCGCCCGGGCCGCCCGCGCCGATCCGGCGCACCTTGCGGGCGTTGCCCTTGATGATGGTCTGGCCGAGCGAGACCTGGCCGTCGCCGGCCATGGCCACGTGCCCCTCGCGGCGGACGCACAGGATGGTGGTCCCGTGCCAACCCGTCGGGTCGGGCGATACAAAGGGTGTGTTCTGCATGACGGGCCTATGTGGGCTGGCGCAATCGTGAGAACAAGTGGGGCTCGAAATGGTCGCACGGCGCCGCGTGCGCGGGCATCGCACTTGTCAGGTTGGAGGTAGCTGCATCGATTCCGGCCGATGATCGTCACAGGCCAGGTTGAGCGCAGCACGCGCAGTCAGGAAAGATGCGCTAGACCCGAGTTGTTCACATTGCCGGGTACAACCGCTTCAGTTTCACGCGGGCGTCAGCCGTGGTGAACTGCCAATCGGCTTTGGCGTGCTTCCTGTTGCGGCTGTCCTCCCAGGCGGCGACTTCCTCGGTGAGGGTTTGCTTGTCGGGGATGCGGCGATCGAGACACTGGCCCGACAACACGCTGAGTTCGGACTCAGCCATGTTCAGCCAGCTGCCGTGTTTGGGCGTGTAGTGCCATTCGAACCGCTCGACGAGTTTGCGCGCCTCGGCTGCGGGGAACGCTTCGTAGAGTGATGCCGGTTTGTGGGTGCTGAGGTTGTCCTCCATGAGCACAATCTTCTTGGCCGTGGGGAAATGCGTATCCGACAAATCCCTGACCATGTGGGCGAAATCCACGGCGGTGTGGCGATCGGTTACCTCAACATGCCGCCAACCCTCCAACGGCGCGAACATCATGAACAAATTGACTGTCCCATTCCGCTCGTACTCATAGTCATGCCGCGCGGGCTGTCCTGGCTTTGCCTTGATCGGAACGCGCGTTTCGCTGGTCAGTTGCTTCGAAGTCTCGTCCACGCAGACCACAGGATACTCTGGATCGTGCGGCCGCTGATAAACCTCCAGCACATCCTCCATGTTGGCTACGAACGCCGCGTTGGCATCCGGCGGGATGACCCATTGTTTTTGCAGGTGCGGCTTGAGCGTGTTTTTTTAAGCGTGCGCCCAATTGTGTTATCGCTGGCGCGCTCGACGATGTTCAGTTCCACGACAGCCTCCTCCAGCAACTGCAACGTCCACCGCTTGCGACCCTTGGGCGGTGGGGAACAGGCCAGGGCGATCAGTTTCGCTTCAGAGGCCCCGTCAAAGATGCGCGGTCTGGCCGAGGCTGGCGAATGCTTGCGAACCAGCACGGCCTCGAAGCCTTCTTCCACCAGTTGTTGGCGGGTCCGGGCAACCGTATCGGTGCTGGTATCGAGGGCCTCGGCAATCCGGCTGTCACTCCACCCTTCGCCTGCTTCCGAGGCGTCGGCCTTCAACAGGATGCGTGCCTTGGTCAGCAGCCGGGCAGGATGTTTGCCCATATGTGTCAGCGCGTCGAGCCGCTCCCGCTCGTCATCGCTCAGCCTCACGATGTACCTCTTCACGGCACTCTGTTTCGCGGTCACGATGCATCTCCGTCGTTGCGGAGCGATCGATTCAGAGATTCACCGCAAGATCAAGGACGAGAGGCACTAGTCCGTGTAGATTTCCTCGACACGGATCATGATCCCCGGCGGGACGAGCCTGATCTCGCCATTTGTGAGCATTGCGGTCGTGACCGCGCCCGCATCGTCGCGACGATGGTGCACGATCTGCTGTCGGTCGGCCCAGACGATCAGGTAATGGCGGACCGACGGGAGCCGAAAGTATTCGCGCACCTTCCATGCCCGATCCGTGGCGCTTGTAGCCGGAGACAGCACTTCGACGACCACCAACGGATTGGGCACCGCGATGCTGCCGGGAGCCAATCGGTCGCCGCAGTACAGGATGGCATCAGGCTCGTAATCGCTGTCGCCGATCTCAACCGTCATCCCATCGCCGTTCACGTGGCACGGCACCCCGGCATCGCGAACCGCGCGCCGCAGCGCGAGCCATGCCTGCATCTTGCGGTCGTTGTGCTCCACCCGCTCGGGGGCCATCGCGACCACCACGCCGTCGATACGTTCGAACCGCCCGTGCGGCTGCCGCTCCCTCCAGGCTTTGTATTCGGCCCTCGTCATGCGCTCGCACGGCTCGATGATTTGCGCCTTCGGCATGACGTGGCTCCTGGTCACAATGGCGTCCGACGCGTCAGCCGCCCGTTTGGCATGGCGCCGGCCGGTCCGGATAATGCCGCCATTCTCGTGCCAAGGTCACGCGGTTGGCGAGGGCATCCGCAGTGGCCGATGATGATAGGCGTACGGCAAACTGATCGGCGGATACGATCCTCGAAAGGAACGACTGATGGCGACGCAAGCAGCGGAACTCGCAGCCCGACTCGATCGGCTGCCGATGACGAGACACATCTGGTACCTGGTGACGCTGATATCGCTTGGCGGTTGCTTCGAGCTCTACGATCTGTTCCTCACCGCCTACATCGCACCAGGCCTGAACCGGGCGGGCTACTTCACCGCCGACTTGCTGGGTGTGTTCAACGTCCTGGGCCCCTACGGGGTCGCCGGCATCGGCACGTTCGTGTTTGCCCTGTTCGCCGGCCTGTTCGTGGGCGCCATCTGCCTCGGCCACGTCGCCGACCACTATGGGCGGCGCACCGTGTTCACCTTCTCGCTGGTCTGGTACTCGATCACCACTGCCATCATGGCGTTCCAGACGTCCGGCTTCGCCGTCGATCTCTGGCGCTTCATCGCCGGCGTCGGCATCGGCGTAGAGTTGGTGACCATCGATACCTACGTGGCCGAACTGGTCCCCATGACGCATCGCGGCCGCGCCTTCGCCTACAACCAGTTCTTCCAGTTCCTCGCCGTGCCGATCGTGGCCTTCATCGCCTGGCTGCTGGTACCCACCGCGCCATTCGGCTTCGACGGCTGGCGGTGGGTGGTGCTGATCGGCTCGGCGGGCGCCATTGTCATCTGGTTCATCCGCCTCCGCCTGCCGGAATCGCCGCGCTGGCTGGCCCGGCACCGGCGCTTCGAGGAGGCCGAACACGTCACCGCCGGCATCGAAGCCGCGGTGGCCGCCGATCTGGGCGCAGCCTTGCCGCCGCTGGGTCCGATCCAGCCCGAGGAGGAAGGCGAGGGCACGTTCGCGGAAATCTGGGAGCCCCCCTACGACCGGCGGGCGATCATCCTGTCCGTGTTCAACTTCTTCCAGACCTTCGGCTACTACGGCTTTGCCGCCTGGGTGCCCACGTTGCTTATCGCCAAGGGCATCACCATCACCGCCAGCCTGCTCTATTCGTTCGTCATCGCGATCGCCAACCCGGTCGGGCCGCTGCTCGGAACGCTGATCGCCGACCGGATGGAGCGCAAATGGCAGGTTTGCGCGGGCGCCACCGGCATCGGCGTGTTTGGCATGCTGTTCGCCAACGCCGGCGTGCCGTGGCAGTTGATCGGCCTCGGCGTGCTGGTGACGCTGTGCAACAACTGGATGTCGTTCAGCTTCCACAGTTACCAGTCCGAGCTGTTCCCCACCCGCATCCGCTCGCGCGCCGTGGGCTTCGTTTATTCCTGGAGCCGGCTGTCGGCCGCGCTGTCCGGTCTGGTGGTCGCCTATCTGCTGACCATCGGCGGCGTGAATGCCGTGTTCGCCTTTATCGCTTTTGCAATGGTGATCGTGGTGATCTCGATCGGCGCGTATGGACCGCGCACACGCGGTCTGGCGCTGGAGGCGATCTCGCAGTGATGCCAACGGCTGTCATTCTCTGGCCCCAGAAAGCCGCGGGGATGGCAGCAGCACTCTGGCCTTTCCCGCCGCGTCGCCATAGACAGGCCCGCGAGACACCGGTCGGGGGATCGCCATGGCGCGCACGTTGAAGGTTGCGGTTCAGATGGACCCGATCGAAGGCATCAACATCGATGCCGATTTCGACCTTCGCGCTGATGCTCGAGGCACAGCAGCGCGGGCATGCGATGTGGCACTACGAAGTGCGCCACATGGCGCTGCGCGAAGGCGTGAAGCGCCAGGGCGACAAGCGCGAGGAACGGCTGCAGGCGCGCGCCCGTCCGGTCACCGTGGAACGCAGGCGCGGCGCCCACTACGTGTTCGGCGAGCCCGCGCTGCTCGACCTCGGTTCGATGGATGTCGTGCTGATGCGGCAGGACCCGCCTTTCGACATGGCCTACATCACGGCCACCCACCTGCTGGAGCACATCCACCCGAAGACGCTGGTGGTGAACGATCCCGCCTCGGTGCGCAACGCACCCGAAAAGCTGCTGGTCACGCATTTTCCGGACCTGATGCCGCCCACCATGATCACCTGGGACATCGACGCGATCCGCAGCTTCCGCAACGAGCACCGCGACATCATCGTCAAGCCGCTGTTCGGCAATGGCGGGGCAGGGGTGTTCCGCATCAAGCCGGATGACGAGAACCTCGCCGCCCTGCTGGAGATGCACTTCGCCCGCTCCCGCGAGCCGCTGATGTTCCAGCGCTACGAGCCGGCGGTGCGGCAGGGCGACAAGCGCATCATCCTGGTGGACGGCGAACCCGTGGGCGTGGTGAACCGCGTGCCGGCGGAAGGCGAGGCGCGCTCCAACATGCATGTCGGCGGGCGGCCCGAGAAGTGCACGCTGAGTGCCCGCGACCGCGAGATCTGCGCCGCGATCGGCCCGACTTTGCGCGCGCAGGGCATGATCTTCGTCGGCATCGACGTGATCGGCGACTGGCTGACCGAGATCAACGTCACCTCGCCGACCGGTATCCAGGAGATCGATCGCTTCGATGGCATCAACATCGCCGGCATGATCTGGGGCCGCATCGAGGCCAGGCTGCACGGCTGAACAGTCACGGCCCGCATTGCCGGTCCAGTGGCACTGCGGACCAAGCAAGAATTTGAGCGCAGATGCTGACAGGCGATACCCGCA
>CAWEVI010000039.1:0-205946 GCA_963812475.1 uncultured Alphaproteobacteria bacterium | reverse complement strand
CGATGGAGCCGGCGCCAATCAACCCGTACGGCGCGTCGAAACTGTTCAGCGAGCGCGTCGGCACGATGTTTGCAGAACGTCACGGTGTCTCGTGCATCGCATTCCGCATCGGCGTTTGCCAGCGTACCAACGACAATTTGCACAGACCCTGGATTCCCTTCGGCCGCTGGGGCCAGGCGATGTGGGTCAGCGATCGTGATCTGTGCCGTGCCTTTGAACACGCGATCGACGATGAACACATCAGCTTCGGCGTATTGGCGACATCACGCGCTTCGCCAATCCACACCAGCTCATGGCGTATCTGGGCTTGGTGTCGTCCGAGCACTCCAGCGGAGGGACACGGCGCCAAGGCGGTATCACCAAGGCTGGCAACGGTGCGGCACGACGAATGCTCATCGAGGCTGCCTGGAGCTATCGGTTCCCGGCGCGGATTAGCCGCGAGCAGTTGCTGCGGCAGGAAGGTCTGGCCAAACCGGTCCGCGATACCGCGTGGAAGGCACAGGAACGACTGTGCCGGCGGTATCGCAAGTTGGCGCGGGCAGGAAAGCCACCGACCGTGGTCACCGCCGCGATTGCGCGCGAACTGGCAGGCTTTGTCTGGGCAATCGCCAGACAGGCGCAGCCGTCACCACCGAGGATGGCCGCTCTCCGCCCCGCCCCCCGCGCGACCGTCATTACAGCAATACAGCCAACCGTGGTAGGCCAATGGAACGCGCAATCACACCGTTTAATTTCGCCGCCTCACGCAGTGCCGCATGAACGCGCCGGTTACCTCGTTGGGAATTCGCTCACCACTACGAAGACCGAGCGGCGACCCGCCGCCGCCAAATAATGCCTGAACCCTTCTCTGGCTATTTGTCGACGCCGAAGTCGATGAGCTGGCGCAACACTGTGCCGCCCTTCAGTTTAAAGTAGCCCTCGTTGACATTTTCAAGCTTGATATGGCTCGAGATCAGATGATCGAGCTTCAGTTCGTCCTTCTTCCAGGCGTTCAGCAGCTTCGGCATGTCGAGCCGGAACCAGTTGCTGCCCATTGAGGGACCCTGGATCTTTCGCTCTCGCGGAAAATCGTAGCCATGCAGTTCGATCTTCATGCCGAACGGTACCATGCCTATGATCGTCGCCGTGCCGCCGTGCCGCCGGCATTGAAAACTCTGTTCTGCCGTCGTCTTCAGGCCGACCGCCTCAAACGAGTACTCCCCACGCGCGGATCAGCCCATCATACTCCGGGTACTGCTTCTGGAGCACCGCAACCGCCTCGGCCCAGGGACGGCCGGCATCTTGCTGCTGATTCCAAGCGGGCGCGCGGCCCGCCCGCGGCGGGCGCGGGGGCCAGCCAGCCTGCTTACGTCGAAGCAGAAGTATCGATGCAATTCCGGGGTCGACCAGCGTTACACGCAACAACCTGTCCGGCGCGCGGGGACTAGACCGGCGGTTCCGAAAGCTGCCTAATTGCAAGGGCGAGCCGCATTGCGCGAACCGCACGACGACCACGCGATGATCGCGCTCCCTCGGCGCACCGCGTGACAACTGCGCTCAAGCGGCAGTTGGGTCATCGTGGACACGCAACCCGGCGCAGATCGGCAAGGCCAGGAGGCAGAGTGCAGCCATGAGCAAAAAGGCCTCGCCGCCAGCCCTGGCATAGAGCAGCCCCGACGCGAAGGTCAGCAGCGCGATCGCCAACCCAATGCATAGTGTTCCGTAAATCGCCTGCGCTGTCGCCGCCAGACGCACTGGTGCAACTTCCACGATAAGCTGGATCGCCGCCAGATGGAACAGAGCGAAGGTCAGCCCGTGCAAGGGCTGGATGCAGGCGAGCAGTCCGACCGATGTCGTGAACGAGGCGACGGTCCAGCGCAGAACACCGGCGGCGGCGGCAAGCGCCATCGACCCGCTCAGGCCAACCCGACGCACCAGCCAAGGCCCGATCAGCAAGAATACCACCACTTCGGCGAACACCGACTCGGACCAGAGCGCGCTGACGGTGAAGAAATCGATTCCCGCGCTACGCCAGAGGATCACTGAGAAGGAGTCATGCAGCGCGTGGCTGCCCTCGATCAGCGCGGCCGCGACCAGCATCCGGCGATAAACGGGAAGGCGCAGCAACAGGACGCCGTCTCGCAGCATCGTCGCGCGGGGCCGGGCGGGGGTGCGTCTGGCCAGCGGCAGATTCGGCAATAACAGTGCGACAGCGCCGCCCAGAACCAGCAGCGCACCGCTGGTCCACATTGATGCCGGCAGTCCGGCCGCGTCGGCCCGCCAGCCGCTCACCAGAGCGCCCAGCGCGAAGGACCCGGAGCCAGCAGCGCGGAGCCAGCCGTAGTCGAAGCGTCGCCCGGTGCCCAACCGACTAGCTTGTGCCGCAGTGGCGGCGAGCGCATCCGTAATCGGCGCAATCGGCCCTAGCATCGCCGCATGCAGCAGCGCGACGCAGAACAGTCCTGCTAGGCGGTGCGTCAGCAGATAGGAGATGCTCGCTAGAGCGGCCAACAGAGCACAGCCGCACAGGATCAGCGTGTGTCGTCGCAACCGATCGCCGGCATGCGCGACAACTGGACCAGCGAGCACCCGGACGACCATGGCTGCTGCCAGCACAAGCCCGATGTCCTGCGCCTGCAATCCGCGCTCGCGCAACAGCACCGGGACAAACGGCGACTGCATGCCAAACGCGCCGTAGAGCAGGACGTATGTGGTCAGAAATGGCCAGAGGGCTGAAGGTCGGGACATAGGTGAAGCCTACATCCAAGGGGCGGGAGCATCGGAATACGCAGTCCATTCACACGAAGCTCGACGAGCTGCTGCGAGTCGGGAGAAGAGACCCTTCACGTAACTTGATGATGAGGAGCCTGCGGTCATCGCGTAGTTTTGGTTGGCCGTTTATTGACGATCGAGGATTGGCGTATTGAGGCTGATCGTGGTCACGCGATGCTCTTCCCTCCCCTCATTGAACCTTCAGAGTCGGTCGTCGACGTGATCCAGTTAACAGTCTGGCCCGTGAGGACCGGGCTAGGGTGCCTCGAGACGGCGGCAGGAGATGTGGTTCATGGCAATGCCCTGGGTCTGTATTGTTCCGAAATTGCCGGTGATCCGACTCCGCGCGCAGATCGTTGGTACATTGGATCCGACAGATGCCGACGCGCGACGTCGTCTGAACGCCGTCGACTTCTCACTCGAGGGCTTCACCATGTCCGGCGTCAAGCTGAAGGGCGTCTCCGCGGCCGTCGGCGATGGGCGCATCGGAGTCGAGGTTGGCAGCACCGGACCGAATTTCGCCGCCGCCTATACGGCGGGTGCCGAACGACACTTCACGTTGCGAGATGTACAATTTCCAGCCAGACGACAATTGGCGGTCACAGATGGTGCATGAGGCAGCGCATGCTGCTTTCGACCTTGGTAAGGAGCAACCGCCGAATGAGATCGACGAGGCGGTGGCCTATCTGGGCGAGACCGTCTGGTTCCGAGCCGGTGGTCTCGGCCGCGTCATCACGGCGCCGGCTGCGGCCGCCAGGATCTATGGTGCCGCAAGCGAGATCGAGGCGCGCCTGAACCTACACACCACCCCCGGTCAGCACCTGCGGCGGGACCAGGTGCGGCATCTCATCGCCGCCATCAACGGTCACCCAGGCTACGCGCCTTCGGCGGCGCCATGATCCGGAAGGATTTGCCTAAGTTCTGCGCGGCGAATACGTGACACCTCCACGAAGCGGAGCGACGGAAGGTTGGGGATACCGGCGTATCGGGCATAGCGCTTGTCCCGCAGGCGTGGGGTGCGCCGTAGGGTTCGGGGGTCGAGGCTCACCGCTGGAGGTGGTGGCCTGCGAAAGGGAAACTCCGGCAGCAAGCCCCTCGCCACCGCCGCCGGTAGCGCGGCGAGTCTCGCGCCGATCGCGAGACCAGCTCGGCGCCCGAGTAATAGCCGTCCCAGTCGCTGTTGTGATTGTTCCGTCGCCGCCGGATGCGGAGATGACGGTGCGCGCGGTCCGCATCGCTCGCGCGATCATGACGGCTCCGGCCATGACGTTTTTCAAACGAGCGAGATCGCGCCGGGCGACGATCGGACGGACCACCGACGGCGAAACCCTCGCATCCGGTCGGCTGCAAGATGGGAGCCGATCCGATGGCAGTCGTCGGTTCTCAGCTTCGCGTTCATGGCATTACCGGCCTGCGGATCGCCGACGCCTCGATCATGCCGTCGCGCCGGATTCCCCGGCACAGCCTGACGCGTCAGCGTTCCGGCGGGCATTGTCATGATCAATCTGAGGGGAGCCGCGAAGTGGCAAGCCGAGGATATACGGCAGATTATGCCGTACGCTGGGCACACGTCTCCTGCCGCCACACACCGAAGGCCTCGGAGCGGATCGCGCGATAAGCGGAAGTCGCCAGTCGGTGTCGGCGTGGATGAAAATGGCCGTGAATGAACGCATGAGCGGAGGAAGAAGTGCTGCGCGGCGGCTCGGGCGATTTGAACCGCTGCATCTGTCGTTCTCGGCGTCGTGTCGGTCGATGTGAGTTCTCAGCCCAATTATTGAGATATCGGCTTGTCGGTGCTCGCCACCCGTCGCAATACCTCCAGCATCGCATCCGGCCCGAGGATATAGGAGTGCATTCCGATTACCCCCTCGGCTGCATCCGAGAGAACGCAGTGTATGCTGCGCTTGTCTGGTTCGCGCCTACCAAGGAATGTCAGATTGGCGCCCTGTAGGAGCAGGATCTTCGTCATCGCTTCCTCCTCCGAGCTGCTGGCGTCATATCCTGCCAGATCGCGCTCATTCAGCACCACTCCCGATTATGTCCTTCTCTGGGCTGACACTCAGCTGTCGGGCCACAGAGTAGGCACCCGAGTGGTTGATCTGAGTGCCGGCCAATGGCGACCGACAAATTTAGATATCGTGGTCATATCGCCAGTCGCAGGGGCACCTGACAATATCGGCCTTGTGGCGCGTCAGTCCGCATTCTGGGCACCGCTCCGAGTCGCGCAGCGCCGCCCAGAGGCGGTGCAGCCAAGTCACGGTGCGCGGAAGCCACTTCATCTATACAGAAGGCCGTCAATTTTAATCCGCCTACAAATGATTTCGCCGTTAATCTGCCGTACCAAAAGTCTCCTGCAAGGGAATCGGACGCTCGTCTGACCGAGCGACTCTGCCAGGATCCCGCCCCAGTGGCTGTGGTCGGCCAGATTGACCGTTGCGATGTCGCCATACGCATTAGGCGCGCTCCAGGGTCTCAAACGCGCTCCAAACACATTACATTATCGGATTATGACGATATCCGCGTATTGCATTCGTCTCCTCCCAGGCTCCGGCTACCTTCGGGATGCAGAGGTGGACCGGGACATGGCGGACTTGCAAAGGCTCCTCTTCAGGACCGGTGCGAAGGTCAACGATCGGGACGTGCTGGCCACCGCCCGGTTGACCGCCAGCATGAAGGTCTTTGCGGGCCGAGAACAGACCGACAGCATCTTGTGCGAGGTGGAAGCGGCGATCTGCGCCGAGGCCGACCGGCTGGTCGCGGACGGCGTGCTGACGGCGCGACCGGACTACCTCGCCGCCCTGGTCCGGAGGCGGCTGCACGTCACCTTCGGCACCCGGGCGGTCCAGCAGCTCAGCCACGAACAGCGGGAGATGGACACCATATAGTCGCGAAATGTGGTCGGGCGAGGGGTCGGTCCCATGCGCAGATTGGAGGTCAAACGCCGCGGCCGTTCACAAACATTCAGATATGAACTGCACGGCCCAAGGCCTTGAAGGCTACCTCCTGAAGGCCTTCGCTCAGGGTCGAGTGAGCATGAATTGTTGGAGCGACATCCTCAAGCCGTGCGCCTATCTCGAGCGCCAGGCTGAAAGTCGCCGACAATTCCGCTATGGCCGCGCCGACGGCCTGAATTCCGACCAGTAGATTATTATCGGCGCGGACAACCACACGAATGAAGCTTGCTTCGTCTTCCAGCGTCAGCGCACGGCCATTGGCTCGGAAAGGAAAGAGGCTGGTGTTGAACTCGATGCCGGAGGCCTTGGCGATTTCGGGCGTCAGGCCGGCGGCGACGATCTCGGCCACATCCGGCCTTGGGCCGACGCGCGGTGGGCCAGCATAGGCTCGCCCGCCACGTCGCAGATCGGCTTGGCCAGCCGCTCCTGCCGCAACAACTGCTCTCGGCTGATCCGTGCCGGAAACCGATAGCTCCAGGCGGCTTCGATCAGCATGCGTCGCGCGGCACCGTTGCCGGCCTTGGTAATGCCGCCCTGGCGTCGCGTGCGACCACTGGAATGCTCGGACGGCACCAGGCCGAGATACGCCATAAGCTGGCGGGGATTGGTGAAGCGCGTGATGTCGCCGAGCTCTGCCACCAAAGTGGCTGCGGCCACCAGTCGCACGCCGCGCAAGGCTTGCAGGGCTTCAACCACCGGTGCGAGAGACCACTCTGGCAACACGGCTTCGATATGCGCCTCCAGTCGGTCGCGCCGTGCCATCGCTGCCTCGACGGCCGCGATACAATCTTCCAGCACAATGTGATGTACCGCCTGGTCGAACTTGAGGCTTGCCAGCCAGCGCCGGTGCAACTGCGTCCAGGCCGGCCGGTGGTAATGGCAGCGGTGGCGCAGCAGGAAGCCGGACAATTGCTGACGCGCTTGGCGCAGGGTGCGCACCGCCGCCTGACGCGCTCGGACGAGATCACGGATCGCCTCGTGGGCCTGATCCGGAACCCAGACCGCGGTCAGTTCACCGGCGCGGTGCAGCTTGGCAAGATTAATCGCATCCCGCCGGTCAGTCTTGATCCGCTCGCCTGGCTTTCGCGGGATCAGCGATGGCGCGACGACGGCGCATTCGTGTCCCGCTTCCGTGAGTTGTCGCTGAATGCCGTAACCGCATGGTCCGGCTTCATAACAGAACCGCAGTTCTCTTCTCGCAGTAGCCAGCTTCACGGTCAGCGCCTTCAGGGCAGCCGGTGTGTTGGGGATCTTCCCATGCTCGCGCACTTCTCCCCGCAAGCCCGCCTCGGCCAACGCGACCGCTATCGTATCCTTGTGCACGTCAAGGCCGGCATATGTGATAGGCTTCGCCATGACCCGTCTCCCCTATGCATGAGGCTCGGTACCGGACCATCCGGCACAACCCTCGAAGCCTGCATACTGTGAGACGGGTCGCCCCTATCTCAGGCGAACATCTGGTCTAGTGTGGTTCTCGACAAAACGCATGCGGCTGCCTGCCGCACCTGCCCTTCGGCCAGTTGCAAGTCGACTATTGGGACCGGTAGGATCATGCCGAGAAGGCCACCCAGACCAAGCCATGCCACACGCCGACCCCTTCGTATTCGGCGACGAAGTCGCGTGATGGTTCTCGCCGTAGATTCAACCGCGCCATCACGGCTTGCGAACGCAAATTAGCGGCGCTTGTGTAGGACACAATCTCCTTGAGCCCGACGCGTCGGAAGGCGTCCTCTAGCGCAGCCCTGGCGCTTTCAGTGGCATAGCCACGTCCCCAGGCTCGGCGCATGAACCGCCAGCCTATTTCAAAGTGAGATCCGAGCGGATGATCTGGGATCAGACGTGGCATGACACCTGCGTAGCCCAGGAAGGCGCCATCGGCGTCCTCGACCGCCCAGCGAGATAAGCCATGCTCCACGTACGCCGCGCTATAGCGGTCAAGCTTCGCATCGCTCTTGGTTTGGTCGATAGGACCACCCTGATCGGCCATCACCTCCGGATCGGCATGCATCTCGGCGAACGTTGCGCGATGCCCGTCGCGCCAAGAGCGAAGCTTCAGCCGTTGAGTTCGAATCATGAAGGCTCGCATCCGGCGCTAGTCCCCTTCACATAGTACGGCGCGGCGACGGATGCGGGAGAGGCGATCGCCGGACTGCGTATCTAAACTTCCGGGTCGGTGGCCGTCAGGTCGATTCGGTACGCGCACTGTCGCTTCGACGGTGTCAGATTTGAAACTGCCATCCGAAGGCGCCAAGACCACCCTCTGGAACCATGACGTATGCATAGTGCCCGCTTACAACCTTGCCGCCCCGTGCTGTCCATTCGCTGTGGTCCAGCCAATCTGAGCGAGCACAGCGCCGTGCTCGCTGGCCGCATTCCGTTAGCTTACCTCGCGCCACCCTAAAAATCTCCTCATAGTCTTCACTCGGGACGCCCGCCTGGCGCGTTTCCCCAGGCGGCGTAGCGACGGCGGCGCCGCGGTGGCAGTCCCTCGGCCTCCATGCGACGGTAATGTGCCTCGACCAGGTCGGCGAGCGTGTCGTGGCCAATCTCGACGAGGCCATTGGCCTCGAAGAGAGCTTCGATGTCCGCCGGCGGGCGGCCACCGAGAAACGGCAGCTGGCGTTCGAGACCGGCGTACTCGCTGCTGGCCCGGGCATTCTGGTTCGGACTGATCAACACGTTCGCATCAAATTGGCTGTCGAGCACGACAAGCCGGCCGCCAGGCCGGAGTACCCGCACCCACTCCGCCACCGCGGCCTCGGGATGCGGCAAGGTCCACAGCACGTGACGGCAGACTACGAGATCAAAGACGCGCGCAATGAACGGAAGGTTTTCGGCGTCGCCCTGGTCAAACCGGACCGAGACATTGGCGAGCGCCGTCTTTCGGCGTGCCTCGTTCAGCATCGCGGCGGCGAAATCAATCCCCGTCACGCGATGCCCACGAGCCGCCAGCTCGAAGCTGAGAAATCCCGTGCCGCAGCCGACATCGAGCGCGTCGAGCCCGCTTCGGCCTCCAGAGATCAGGCGAAAGATACGATCCCATGCCGCGCGCTCGTCTTCCGTCACGATACTGTGACCAAAATCGTTGTCGAAGGTCGGCGCGCGGCGGTTCCAGTGCGCCGCGACCGCCGACTTGACCGGATCGCCTTCGTTCATTGTCGCCTCGCCTTTGGCAGTGTCGGCAATGCCGCGGTGGTTGCCACGGTCGGTTGTGACAGGCGATCGTCCGCGAGATCACTCGCCGTTCGTCGGGACGAAAATCGCCGGCGCCACTGAGCATGAATGGACGTTGATTGAGCCGTGATCCTCAGCGCGCCATCCCCGTCGCGCCGGCTGGCACGTCATAAAAGGCCAAGGTCATCGAGACACTGGTGTAGAAGCCCATCAGGCAAATGACATCCGTGATGCCCTCGTGACCGAGCGCCTCAACCGCGCGGTCCCAGACTCCCTTGGAGATCCAGCGCGAATTGGCCAGACAGGTGGCCATCTCGTAGACGATCTGCTCGCGCTTGTCGTCGAACGAGGTCGGCAGGCCAGACAACAACGCCTCGACCTTTTCGGTCGGCAGCCCCACGGCTTTGCCGGCGCGCTCATGCGCGTTGGTTGGATAGATCGAATGCCACTTGCTGTTGATGATGATGACGGCGATCTCGCGCTCACGCTCGGACAGCGAGTAGCCGGTCCGGAAATAAGCACCCAACGGCCCCATCACCTTCGCAAGGCCGGGGTTGTGGACCCAGATCCTGTTCGGCCCGCCGAGCGGACCGCGGGTCTCGACCAGCGAGCGATAACCCTCTTGCTGCTCCGGCGTCATCTGATCGTACGGAATTTCGGCGTAGCGGCCGAAGGTTGGTGTATCGGGCATTTGGGACTTCCTCCTGACCTCAATTTGCGAGATATTCTGCGGCGGCGGCACCTACCTGTCGACCTGGCATGCATGGTCAGTCGGCTCGACGATCGTCATCATCGGCACACATGAGACAAACGCGTACGAATATCGACATTGATAACGAGCCCATGACCAAGGCGGGCAATGGAGCGATCACTGACAGAACCCTACACCCCGGACATCGTGTGTGCCCCACGCCCGCCGGGATGAACCGCCGCCTACCGGAATTGCCGACAGGGTGCATTCCAACGTATTAGGGGGAATGAAAATAAGGGCCCTGGTGCGGGGAGCCCATTCGTGGCCAAATGAGTGTCCGGAAAACCTCCCGCCATGGTCTGTGGTGCCATGTCCGGCTTTGTGCGGGACGACGGGAGGGTGCACATGAACTATCTCGACAAGACCGCACTAAGAGTAGTCGGCACCCGGCCGATCCGCCCCGACGGCGTCGACAAAGTCACGGGCCGCGCCAATTTCGGCGCCGATATGACAATGCCGGGGATGCTGTGGGGCCGCATCAAGCGCAGCCCTCATGCTCATGCCCGGATCTTATCGATTAAGACCGAAAAGGCGCGGGCGTTGCCCGGGGTCAAGGCAGTCATCACCCGCGCCGATTTCCCCGACATCACGCCCGAGCGCGCGCATATCGGCGCCGCGCCGCATAATCTGCGCGACCTGTCACTGAATTGCATGGCGAAGGGGAAGGTTCTCTACGATGGCCACCCGGTGGCCGCGGTCGCAGCGACGTCTCAGCTGATCGCCGAACAGGCGCTCGACCTGATCGAGGTTGAATATGAAGTCCTACCACATGTGATGGACGTCGAAGCGGCAATGGCCGAGGACGCGCCGCTCTTGCACGACACGATCTTTACCGCGGAGATCGAGCCGAAGCCCGAGAAGCCGTCGAACATCGCCAAGGTCGTGCGTTTCGCCAAAGGCGATGTCGAGGCTGGCTTCAAGGAAGCCGACGTGGTCATCGAGCGGCGCTACACGACTAAGCCGGTGCACCAGGCCTATATCGAGCCGCACGCCTGTCTGGTTTCGGTTGGGGCCGATGGCCAGACGACGATCTTCAGTTCGAGCCAGGGCCAGTTCATGGTGCGCGCCTATACAGCGCGCATCTGCGGCGCCGACATCGCCAATATTCGAGCCATCCCGGCCGAGATCGGCGGGGGCTTCGGCGGCAAGACGATCATCTACCTCGAACCGCTCGCCTATATGCTGTCGAAGAAATCGGGGCGGCCGGTCAAGATCGTGATGAGTCGCGAGGAGGTGTTCCGCGCCACTGGGCCAACCTCCGGTGCCGTTGTCGAAGTTAAGCTCGGCTCCAAGAGGGACGGTCACATCATCGCGGCCCAAAGCATCCTCAAATTCCAGGCCGGGGCGTTCACCGGCTCGCCGGTGCAGCAGGGCTGCATCTGCAGCATGGCGGTCTACGACTTTCCGAATGCACTGACCGTCGGCTACGACGTGGTGTGCAACCGACCCAAGGTCGCGGCGTACCGCGCGCCCGGCGCGCCGATCGGGACGTTTGCTTTGGAAAGCTGTGTCGATGAGCTGGCGCGCGAATTGGGGATCGATCCGCTCAGGATGCGCGAAATCAACGGTGCCAAAGACGGCACCAGGGCGACCCACGGCGTCACCTGGAACAATATCGGCTATCAAAAAACATTGGAGGCGGCGCGCGCCAGCGAGCACATGAAGGTCGCGCTGGAGCCCAACCAGGGACGCGGCATCGCCTCGGGCTACTGGCACAATGCTGGCGGCGAATTGAGTGCGGCGGTGCATGTCAACGAAGACGGCACGGTCACCGTCACCGGGGGTCATCCCGATATAGGCGGCTCGCGCGCCTCGATGGCGATGATGGTCGCGGAAGTGCTGAGCATTCCGTTCGATCACGTCCGGCCTGTGGTCGGCGACACGACTGCAATCGGCTTCAGCGCCTCGACCGGCGGCAGCCGCGTTACCTTCGCTGGCGGGATGGCGGTGACGCAGGCCGCCGAGAAGGTGATCGAGGAACTGAAAAAGCGCGCCGCGATCATGTGGGAGATCAGCGTGGATGCCGTCGAGTGGAAGGACGGCAACGTGGTCCCGGCCGGTCCCAATGCCGGCGGCTTCGAGCCGCTTGATCTAGCCGCCATTGCCGCGCGCTCGGCCCGCACCGGGGGGCCGATCAGCGCCGAGGTGCAGATCAACGCGCAGGGCCAGGCGCCGGGCTTCACGACGCATATTTGCGATGTCGAGGTCGACCCGGAGACCGGCTACGTCAAGATCCTGCGCTACACGGCGATCCAGGATGTGGGCCGGGCGATCCACCCCTCCTATGTCGAGGGCCAGATGCAGGGCGGTGTGGCACAGGGCATAGGTTGGGCGCTCAGCGAGGAGTACGTCTACGATCAGGACGGTCGTATGGAAAATCCGGGCTTCCTCGATTACCGTGTGCCGGTCTGCTCCGACATGCCGATGATCGACGCGATCCTGATCGAGGTCCCGAACCCGCGGCATCCGTTTGGCGCACGCGGCGTCGGCGAGGTCCCGATCGTGCCGCCAATGGCGGCGGTTGCCAACGCGATCGCCGATGCGACCGGGCTGAGGTTGCGCGATCTGCCAATGTCGCCGCCGAAGTTGCGCGCGGCCTTCGATGCGGTTGGATCAAGGGCATGCTGAAGATCCGGTTCCGTCAGCTGTCACGTCAGGCCTTCGTTCCGGTGGGTTTGTCGTCCTCGTAAGATGCCCCCCTTGGCAGGGGAAATCGCGGGCTCGATACAATGCCAGCGCCAACAATCGCCGGACCTGATCGGCGTCCTCATTCGCGCGCGCCAGACCGCGCAGCCCCGCCGCATCATGATCCAGCCTCAGTGGGATTGCCTCCCGCATGGCGAACCTCCTTGGTCCGCCAGTCTTCAATCAGATCGGCCCCGCGCCGGGGAGCCCCCGAAGGCATCGTTGCCGCCATTCCCGAAGCACCAGCCCTTGCAGAGAGAACAGGCGGTCCGTGCCACTCTGGCCGCGAAGGCGGAAGGCTCAGGTCGCAGGTGCGAGGCGCGACGCTCCGGATGCTTCGCCTTTCGCAATTCTTGCCATGCCTCGATCAGGTGCTCGCGCAACCATCGCACACGGCTGGCCGATGTCGGAACCAGAACCGTATCGCTGCGTGGCACCATCACTGGCAGACTGTCGTCGTCAACGATGTCGCGTTGGCGCATGAATGGTTCCCCTATAGATCACAACGCATTATCGCCATGCGACAGTTACCGCGTCTCCTCCAGCCACTTCGGCAGGCGTTCCAGCGCGTCCTGGCGCGCGGGCTCGTTGGTCCCGACATGCGCCAGGCCGCTCGGAGTCGAGACAGCACCGGTGCGCACCCTCACCGGGCGGTTGGGAGCATCGAAGTCGTGATAGGCGCCCGGGTAAGCGACGAAGCTGATCTCGTCCGGAAACCGCGCGGCCAGATCGCGGCAGGGCGAGGCAGGGGTCCAGTCGTCGTCCTCGCCCATCAGGATCAACATCGGCGCGGATGGCTTCCAGCTCGGATCCTCATTCGCCGACGGGCAACCAGGATAGAACGCTGCGAATCGCCGGAACAGGTCGGTGGGCAGACCGGCGGCCACGCGCGCCGTCTCCAGCACGGTGCTGCCGCCGTTCGACCACCCGATGAGTGCCACACCCCCGGGTGGGGTGCCGGGGCGCGCTGCCAGCCACTGGGCCGTGTCGATCGCGTCCTGCCGGCGTAGCTCGGCAGGCGTTACCTCGCGCTCCTTCATAGCGCATTGCGAGCCGAGCCCCCGGGAACCGAAGCTGTCTGGCAGGAGGACGATGTGCCCGGCCTTGGCCAGCAGAACCGCCCACTGTCCGTCACGGGACGGGAAGGGGCCACCGCAGCCGTGCAGCGCCACGATGGGTGGTGCTCTCGTTTGTCCCTCAGGAAGCACCAGCGCGGCGTCGAGGTTCACGCCGTTCGGCCCCGGCACACTTACGCGCTCGACGTGGACGCCTGCGGTCTGAAGAAACGCGAGCAGCGCGAGAAATGCAGCCATCCGGAATCGCCCTCTGTTCGGGGTAACATTGCCGGCTTCCGGAAAGGCCCGCAGCAAAGCTGAACGTTAGAGCAAAACCTTGGCGCCGCCGAGCCCAACCGCCGAGGCTACCGCCCCGCGCGGCATGGTATCCGATACAAGCGTAAACAAATTGGCGGAGAAGCCTAGATGCGCGGCCATGGCAATGCCGATCAGCGTGACGGCGGTCCACATGCTGTCAAGCTGCGGCGCAAGGAATACCGGTACCGTGCAGGCGGCACAGATGAGCAGCGTGATCTTGCGGGCGGGGAATACGTCTATGCCGCTCTTGATCAGGGCCGAGGAAACCCAGCCGCCGACGATCGAGCCAACATCGGTGAGCAAATAGATCAGTATCAGCGGCAATCCCACAGCGAACAGCGACACATGGAACTTCGAGTTGAGAAAGCTCGGTACCCAGTTGTTGTAGAACCACCAGGCTGGATTGGTGAGCACGCCGCCGGCGATGTAGACCCATGTACCGGGATAGGCCAGCAACTTGCCCCAGGGAACCTTCTGGACAGAGACTTCTGGATCCTGGTTGATGTAGGCGAGTTCGCTGGACGTGACTCGCGGATGCTCGGCCGGGTCGCGATAGCTCATCAGCCAGAACACGACCCAGACGAACCCGATCGCGCCGGTGACGTAGAACGCGGATTGCCAGCCGGACAGCGCGACGACCAGGGCACCGATCAGCGGCGCCAGCATTGCGCCGATATTGCTGCCCGAGTTGAAGATGCCGGTGGCGAACGCGCGGTCGCGAACAGGGAACCATGTGGCGATCTTCTTGTTGGGAAATTGCCGCCTTCGCCAAGGCCGAGGACGATACGGGCGAGGATGAACCCGGCAACGGAACTGACCATGCCGTGCGCGGTGGACGCCAGGCACCATAGGATCGCGGCGGCGGCAAGGCCGAGGCGGATGCCGATCTTGTCGGTGAGCCACCCCATCCCGGCATAGCCGATGGCATAGGCGATGGAGAAGAAGAAGATGATGTTGCCGAAATCGGTTTCGGTGAATTGCAGATCGCTCTGGATCGTCGGCTTGAGCACGCCCAGGATGTTGCGGTCCATGTAGTTGATGGTGGTGATGACGAACAGCAGACCACAGATGACCCAGCGGTAATTGCTGGCAGGTTCGGCGGCGGCCGGTATGCCGGATATGGTCATTCCAATTCCCTTTTGGTTGGTTCTCGCCGACGACGCAAGCGTCCCCCCCCGGCAACGGGTCGGCCGATCAGCCTCGACTTGGCCGGTCTCGGGTCAGCGTGGCAGTGACGCCTGCTTGCTTTGCTGCAACACGCCCCGACCCAAGATCTGAAGGCGCGGCTATCGTTTTGCTCCTTCGATCAGAATCTCGATGAAGTCCTTCAGCTCCACACCAACCCTGCCTCCGCGAAGGGAAGTCGGGTCGTTCACGTGCGACAGCATGCCGTCATGGTAGAGCGCGCGGGAATTTCCAATGGGTGCGCTGTCTGCGGAGATGGCGCCCGCGACGGCCCCTTTCCGGTCGAGATCGGCGAGCCGTGCGATGCCGGCTCCGTCCATGCCGCCGCTGGCATCGCTGAAGAACACCGCGTCAATGTCCTGTTGAACCGCGTTGTCCGGCCGACCTCCGGAAAGCGCGCGGTGTGCGACGCCGTAACGACAATTCGGTCCGCAACGAACGATACGCCGGTGCCCCCCGCAGGACGAAAGCCGCTGCCGCCGACGATCGCGGCCGCTTATACTCACCTGCGTGCAAACTGGTCGGCCTTGGCCGAACGCCTTGGACGTGCCGGCTTGACCAACGTTCTCGGCGGAGGTTGCGAAATCGGTCGCTGGCATCGAACTGACCGACAAGCCAAAAGTGTGGTTCGCGGTCGGTCCCGGTCGGTCGGGCAAGACGATGCTGCTGCGTTGGGCGGCGGAGATGACGGCGAGCCCGGGCGAGGCGGCGATCGTCGCAGCGGCCGATCCGCAGAACCGAAGCCTGAAGAACTATCTCGACGGCGTCGCGGAGCCGCCGACCAACGACGCGACAGCCACCTCGCGATGGCTGGAAGCGCTGCTGCGGCACCTGATGGACGAAAAGACCTCGGCGCTGGTGGATATGGGGGGGCGACACCAGCCGCCACAAGCTGCTCGCCACGGTTCCGGACCTCGGCGAGGCGCTGGACGAGCCAGGCGTGGCTTCCACGGCAGCAACGACGGGCAGAAGGGGACGGGCTTGATCATGCTGATCCTGATCGGCGCGGCGCCCACCACCTACGCGCTCAACCGCGCTATGCCGGACAGCACCACGCCCATGTTCCTGCAGGCGACGCAGGAGGCGCAGGCCGTGTTCCGGGCGCACGCGGGTGCGAGCCCACCGCCGGCCGATGCGGCGGCAGCCCGTGCCGTGGTCGGTGAAGCGCTGAAGACCAAGGACGCGACCCGGCCGGAGGTCTATGCCGCGCTTGCCGTGCTGACGGGCGATATCGCGCGGCAGGTCAGCGACTTCGGCGCGATCATGGCCGTGCCGGCGGCTGCCACAACGAACGTCCGCAATGACATGTATCTGGCGTCAGACGCGGTGCGCGTGATGGGCGCAAGACCGCCCGGGTTCGGCGACGCGGATCTGGCCGCGCTGAAGTCGCTGCGATCATCGCTGGACAGCGGCACCAAGTTCATTCCGATCTGGGTGAAGGTGTCGGTCGCCCTCGCGCTCGGCCTGGGCACGATGGTCGGCTGGAAGCGCATCGTCGTGACGGTGGGCGAGAAGATCGGCAAGACCCATTTGACCTACGGCAGGGCGCCTGCGCCGAGATCGTGGCGATGGCGACGATCGGCATGGCGGACGTGTACGGGCTGCCGGTATCCACGACGCATGTGCTGTCGAGCGGCGGCGTTGCGGGCACGATGGCGGCGAACGGCTCGGGACTGCAGCGGAGCACGATCAAGAACATGGCACTGGCCTGGGTTCTGACGCTCCCGGCGGCCATGCTGATTGCCGGTTCGCTGGATGTGATTCTGCGCCAGGTGTTCTGAGGCCGGGGGAGCACCAAAAAGCGGGTATCGCTTTTTTGGGCGCGCTGACAAAACCGGCCACGCGTGGCAAGATATGAAACATGGACATTGAAGGCGCGAAACTCGATCGGATGCAGAGCGACTACAAGCCTACGGTTGAAGCCTGGATCGCAGCCATCCGTCTCGAAGAGCAACTGGCGTCGGTCAATCACTCGGTTGCAGATGTTGATTTGTGGGAGAACGCTCACTTCCTGGCAGAAGCAGCCCGCAGCAAGGCGGAGGCAGCGAACGCGGCATGAGAGGCCGCGCTGCGGACTCAATTCTTTGGCATTGGCTGACACCGCGCCTCTTTCGGCATTGGCCGACACCGCGCCGGAGCACTGATCGCGGTGGGTGTGCTCCCTCTCGCGGCGCCGTTGCGGCGTAGCGGTTTCCGCCGCGCGGTGCGAGTCAGTGCGACGAGGCAGCCGTCAAGCCCTGGTGACAAGGCCATCAATTATCTATATGACAATGGCATGTCATCCAGAGGAATTGATTGAATGCCCACTGACGGCAGGCTTCGCGCATGGATTGAAGTGCAGGACGACGCGGTGCTCGCAGCGTTTGTAGCCGTGCCCGGTGTCGCAGACTCCCGCGGCAGCCGACCACCCGCCACGCAGATCTGTTCCTCGACAGAGGACGCCAGGCAGTGGGTCGAAGACGAGGCAAGGGCATTTGGCCTGCCGGTGGAGTGGGTGGACAAGGGACGTCCATAGGCGAGCAGTACTCGGTCGATCATCTCCGGGGGCACAGATATAACCCCTGATCGCCGGCTTGTGGCGAATCCGAGGCTGTCATAGAAGTTACACACAAACGCACTCCACAGAAGGCAAATGCAGAACGCACAGCTGAACTGGGCGTGGGAAACAACGACTTGGACGCGTTGATCGCGCCGCGAACGGACGCCAACGATGAAATCGAGCTGAAGCTGCTCGCGCCCGCCGGCGTTCTTGACTGGCTCCGCGAAGCGCCGGTCATCGTGCGGCATGCCCGCAATGGCGGGGTCGCGCGCCGGCTGGACACGGTTTACTACGATACGCCGGACCGAACCCTGTTTCGCCACGGCCTGTCGCTGCGCATCCGTCGCAGCGGCAACCGCTACGTCCAGACCGTCAAGCGTGCCCCCGCCCACGGACAGCCCTTTGTTCGCGGCGAATGGGAATCCTCCATGGACGGCGCAGCGCCGGATCTCGCGTTGTTGCCGATATCGGAAATTGGCAGTCCGCTGGATCAGATTGCCTCTGACGCTCTTGATCCGATCTTCGAGACGAAGGTCCGGCGCCAGACACAGCGGCTTGAGTTCCTCGGGGCCGTCGTCGAAGTTGCCTACGATCAAGGAACCATCGAAGCCGGCGAACGTCGCGAACCGCTGAATGAGGTTGAGCTTGAGGTAAAGGCCGGCAACCCGCGGGTGCTATTCGATCTTGGCATCGAATTGCTAGAGATTGCGCCGCTAAGGATCGGCACGCAGAGCAAGGCGGACCGAGGTTATGACCTGGCTTTCGATCTTGTACCGAAACCAACCAGAGCTGCCACACCAGCCATCACCGCTGAGCACACCGTTGATGATATCGTTGCTGAGCTCCTTGGCACCTGCCAGCATCACCTCCTGGCGAACCAGACCGTGGCCGAACATGGGTGGGACCACGAGGGTGTCCATCAGATGCGGGTCGCGCTGCGCCGCCTGCGGACCGCATCGGCTCTCCTGCGCCGCGAACTGGGATTGCCGACAATGCAGGGGCTGACTGCCGAAGCAAAATGGCTGGCGACGCTGCTCGGCGCGCCGCGCGATTGGGATGTCTTCGTTACCGAAACATTGGCGGGACCTGCCGGGCGCCTCAAGCTCGATACCGTTGATTTCGACGGCCTGCGTCGCGCCGCCGAGGCTCACCGCTCGATCGCCTATGCTGCACTGCGGGATGCGCTTGCCGGTGCGCGCTACAACCGGTTTCACCTGTCGCTGCGCCGCTGGATCGAATCCCGAAGCTGGCGAAACGAGTTGGCAAGCAATTCACTTACGGTTCTTTTGGAACCGGCACCGGCTTTCGCCGCCCGCGTCCTGACGCGGCTGCACCGCAAGGCCCTGCGGCAGGGCGCGCATTTCCGACGGCTGGACCCCGAGGCCCGCCACCAACTCAGGATCACCCTCAAGAAGCTGCGCTACGCCACGGAGTTCTTTCAGGGGATCCATGGTAAGAATGCGGAACGCAGGCAATATGTTGGATGCCTGGCGCAATTGCAGGACCTGCTGGGCCATGACAACGACACCACGACGACGCAGAGTTTTCTCGGCGATCTTGCGGATCAAGCGGTCACGCCGGAGGTCCAGCGGACGATCGGCGCTGTGATGGGCTGGCAGGCGCGTGACCGTATCGAACTGGGACACGAGCTGCGCAAGCAGTGGCGCCGGTTCGCGGCCATTGCACCGTTCTGGTCCAGTTAACCTCACTGAGTTGGTATGCCGGGAGGGGTTGCGCCGACGCGGAAGATCATGCTTTGCAGTCGGTGAACCCGGCGGAAGCTGACCGGGATGCCCGAAGAGTTACATGGTCACGGCGGCTAACACGATACTGTATCAATACGGCGCGCTGCCGTTCTCGATCACGGAACAAGGGGCGATCAAGGTCCTGCTTGTGACCACCCGAGGGCGGCGAAACTGGATCATTCCCAAAGGATGGCCCATCCGAAACCTGACGGCCGCTGCCACTGCCACGCGCGAAGCATATGAAGAGGCGGGACTTGTCGGTGCTGTCGTTGGCGACGAACCCTTTGGTTCCTACCGCTACGAGAAGCCGAGGAACTCGCGCAAGGTGACGATCTTCGAGGTATCGGTATTTCTGTTCGCGGTCGAGCGGCAGCTTCACAAATGGCCGGAGAAGTCAGAGCGCGAGACCCGATGGTTCGAGCCAGCGGAAGCGTCGGCGCTTGTTGCGCCCGCCGGTCTCGCCGACATTCTGCGAAATGCAGCGCGCCAGCTTTTGGTCGGGACCGTTTAGGCCGGCGCAACCGGCGAGCAGCGCCTGCACTGCCCTGTCGAGGAGAATACCGGCTAGGAAAACAGGAACACCGCGGCGGCGATCGCGCAGGTCCAGCGATTGTCGGGCCCGCACACGGCTGTGGCCGTGATCGACGTGCTGTCGATGATCAGGCTGCTGTGTTCGTATATCTGTTTGCGCTCGTTCCATGCCGCATCCGGATCAAAATCCAGGCCGAGCGTCGAGGCCAGCATGGTCGCGGCGAGGTCCTCGGCCTGTTCACCGCTTGCCTCGGCGGTCATGCCGTATCCATGCAGCTCCGAAATATATCCATACATGTCGGGATCGGCCGGTCTGGCCAGACCAAGGCTGGCGTAGACAAGGCGGCCGAATTCATTGGTCTCCGATCGGGCGAGGACGCAGAAGGTGATGTCGCCGGGCCTGAGCATTTCAACCGCCTCCTCGCGAACGAGAACCTCGCAGTGCGGCGGCAGAATGGATGACACATAGACCAGGTTCTGCTGCTCGATATCCGCGTCACGCAGGGCGAGTTCGAACGCCGTGAGTGCGTGGCGATGGACGCCCACACCCTTTGTCAGGAACATGCGCGTTGGGCTGGGGAACATATCATATTCCTTCGAATGCCGGCGCGACCACGATTGCCCGGCCTGTTGGTCCCGATATTTGCCGTCTCGGCCAGCGCGTTGATGGAGCCGCTATTGGAGGCGCGAAAATGCGCGCTGGGTAAGGTCCCGCCAAATCACAGTTTGCTTGCATGCCGCAATGACAGGCGGATGCAGCAAGGCGGCAACTGGGGCACGATAATGGGAGGCACCGGCATTGCCGCCCAACTGGACGTTCCGTTATCGGCTCACAGCAAAACTGTCACGGAACCGCCATCCCACTGCAACAACTCCGAGTGCACATGTCGTGTATCATCGGCTTGGAACGAAGTTATTACCGCTACATTGGCCCGAGTCGCGCGCAGGGGTCGCGGATTCCGCGACCCCTGGTGTCGGCCCGATCACCGCGTCGCTGATCGCAACGAAAATTGCCCATATCGGCCTGTTCAAAAGTGCACGGTACCTCGCCGCATCCGCTTTTGACGTGTCGAGCGACTGGAACCCTCCGAGCCGCACCTCTGCCTAGGTGGAGCGATACTGCCGTTCGTTGCCCTGCGCCTGGATTGGTGTGACGGCTACATTGTCCAGTAGCCGCACGCTACCGAGCCGCGCCGCTGCAATCAGCCGCGCTCCAGGCTGCACGGTCTGCAATTGGCTCAGGCTCGCACCGTCCACCAGTGCCAGATAGTCCACCGCAAAAGCATGCGCTGTGAGATCGCGCATCGCAACAGCGAGCACATCAGCCACGGAACGACCGCCTGCGAGCGCCAGTGCGATAGACTGTAGAATGGCGAAGAGACGTGGGGCGATCGCGCGCTGGGCCGGCTCCAGGAACCGGTTTCGTGAAGATAAAGCGAGCCCGTCAGGCTCCCGCACCGTCGGTATGCCGACAATCTTCGGCGACAACAGCAGGTCTGCCACCATGCGCTGCACGACCTGTAGCTGCTGCCAATCCTTTTGGCCGAAATACGCAGTATCCGGCCGCACTTGGCCGAAGAGCTTCGCGCAGACTGTTGCTACCCCGCGAAAATGTTCGGGGCGCGCGCTGCCTTCCCAGTTTTCGGCCGGTCCACCTACGACGACAGTCGTTGACTCCCCAGGCGGATACATCGTGACGACATCCGGCATCCACAGGGCGTGGCAGCCCCAGGCCTCCAGCTTTGCCAGGTCACCCGCCTCATCCCGTGGGTATTTGGCGAGGTCGTCATTTGGGCCGAACTGCAATGGATTGACGAAGATCGAGGCTACCACACCGGCGCCGGACACTGCTGCCGCGCGTACTAGCGCCTCGTGCCCGGAGTGTAGTGCGCCCATTGTCGGCACCAGCGCGAGCGCACCGAAGCGTCCACGGAGTTCGGAGCAAGCGGGACCGAGATGGGCAAGGTCACGAAAGATATGCATGCACCGGAGCATCGCCCGGCAGAATTGCTCGCGCAATGCTCTGTCAGGTCGCTGGCGTTGCCGACAAGCACTGGGCTAGGACATGAGGCGACCTCTGCCTGTTAACTGTCCAGAGGACCCTGCCGCCATTCACATGAACCCCGATACCCGTGTGGGTGACTTATATCGCAGCGTCTGGACCCGAACGACAGCTTTCACATTCATCGCGGTGACGCTGCTGCCGGCATTCTTCAGCCCCGAGGACGCGATGCGGCCGACCGCGCCCGTCATCCCATCCAGAAGCAGTCGAGATCGCACCCCGGGCGGCAACCAGAAGCCACGGCGACCTCGGTATGTATCCGCCGATTCCGAACGTGATCGTCCAGTTCAATGTGCGGCATGGCGATGTCGCGCGCGCCTTCGGGACGCCGCATAAGATCTTCGAGCAGCACTTTCGCCGTTCCCTCGGTGCATCAAGACTTTATCGAGCCGCATACCTGCCTCATCTCGATCGGCGCGGACGGCTTCGTCAATTTATAGGTCGCCAATAAGGGCCACATATCGCGCGCGCGTCGAGGCGTGGGTATTAACACCGACACCTATGCCGCCTTCGTTCCCGTGCCGACGCTTCACGGCGGCTACGCAGAGCTCGCCGGGCATTTATCTTGTGCCGAATTGCACGATCGAGGTGCGACGCGTCTATACCAACACCGTGCCCTGCAGCCATATACGCGCGCGCCTGGCGCGCCGCAGGTGGCTTTCGACAGGCCAACGGCGGGTACCGCGTCTCGGGACGGTGGAACTTTGCCAGCGGCGTCACCCATTCAGACTGGCTGTACTGCATCTGCCGCGTCATGGACGGCTCTACACCGCGCACGACGGCCGTCGGCCGCATTCCTGTTGATCAAGGGTAGGTCAACTCCTCCGAGACGATTTGTGTTGTCTCGTGGTATCGTACGGATCACAGCTCTGACTGCGGCGGCGGCCCGGTAAAATGTTCGCACCAACGATCGTGGGTCACGACGGATTGCTGGCCAACTTCGGCCTCCCATACTGTTATGTGACGCGCTTGATTCCACCAACAACCTGTGAGGCATCAGCATGACTTTGCGCCTTATTCGACGCCTGACACTGATTGCGGTGTTCGCAGTCCTGGCTATGTGGTCATGCCGGCTCGCGCTGGCGCAGCCGACACAACCTGCGACGACGCCGCCCACTCAACCCTTGTCGATCGCGCGGCAGGGCTATTTCTTCGTAGGCGGCCATTTGTTTCCTTTCAATGGCGACCAGGCTATGGCCGGTCAGATGTTCGTGCAGTATCAAGTGCCGGCGGGGACTGCCAAGCCGTATCCCGTAGTGATGGTGCATGGAGGCGGACAGACCGGGACGAACTTCCTCGGCACGCCAGACGGGCGTCCCGGTTGGAACGAGTGGTTCCTGCGCCAGGGCTATGCAGTCTACATCGTCGACCAGCCCGCACGGGGTCGGTCCGCGTATTACCCGGCGGTGCAGGGCTCGACCGCACCTTCCCTGGCGCATGGGACGGAACAGCGGTTCACTGCACCGGAGAAGTACAACCTTTGGCCGCAGGCCAAGCTGCACACTCAGTGGCCCGGCTCCGGCAATCAGGGCGACCCCATCTTCGACCAGTTCTTTGCCTCGCAGGAAACGTCGATCACCGACAACATCCTGATGGACGAGAGCAACCGGGATGATCTGGTGGCGCTGCTGGAGCGCATCGGCCCGGCGATCATGCTCACGCATTCGCGCTCCGGCCCGTTCGGCTGGCTGGTCGCCGATGCGCGGCCCGATCTGGTGCGGGCGATCCTGGCGATCGAGCCGAACGGACCACCCTTCTTCGACGTGGTGCCGTCGGCGGCAACCCCGACCTTCGTGCGCGCCTGGGGCATTGCCTATGCAAAGCTGCATTTCGACCCGCCGGTCGAGCAGCCCGCGAGCCTGGCCCCCGGGCTCGATACTGCCGATGACGGGCCGGACATGGAGCGCTGCTGGCTACCGACGGGCGCGAAGCGCACACTGCCGGGGTTGCAACGCATGCCGATACTGATCCTGTCATCCGAGGCCTCGTACCACGCGCGGTACGACCAGTGCACGGTCAGGTTCCTGATGCGGAACGGGGTGCAGCCGGACTTCGTCAGGCTGTCCGATATCGGCATCCATGGGAACGGCCACATGATGATGATCGAGAAAAACAACGAGCAGGTCGCCAAGGTGTTAACAGACTGGCTGGACCAGCGGGTACGCTGATCGCGCAAACGAGCGGGGCCGAGGAATTCAGTCGCGGTCTCCGGCTGGTGCGGCTCGATCAAACGTTGGGGCAAGCGCGACGTCTATGCGATTTCGTTCTTTAGTCTTGTCGACGCCGCCGATGTTGCGCGGGCGGTCTTCGACCGGACAGGCTTCGGCAGAGCCGGCCCTCTTCTTGCCGCGCCGTCCGGTTCGGGTTCGACGGGATGTGCCGACAGATCGCCAACCCCGAGCGCCAGTTGCGCCTCATCGGCATCTCGCCTTTCCGAATGCGCGCCATACAGTGCCCCCTTAAGCGTCTCGCGGAGCTTCTCGTTCTCGGCGCGCAAACAGGCGATCGTCTCGATCAGGATGTCGGGATCGCGTGGCAATGAAGCGATGCCGGATGACATGCATCGATTCCAGCCAACCGATTCGAGGTGCCGTCAGACCCGAAACGCGGGGGCGAATTATTTCTCCGCCGTGCGCGTGCCGATCTGCGTCCAGTCCATACCGTATATAACAGTCGCAGCGCGGGGTTGAGCGTTGCGCCATCACGCGGCGGGGGCCAACTCGGCATTGCGGCAACGTTTGTGACAGCCAGTCGTGCCGCTGAGCCACCAAGCTGCCGGAGCAATCACTGGCTATGCGCTGAAGTTTCACTACCGGGATTGCAGGGTTTGATTTCATAGTCTCCGCACCACCCTGAGGAGGGTCACAAACGCAGTGCGTGCAGTGGCACCCTTAGGTCGTCCCTCACGATGTTCGACGTGAGGCGCCTGCACGTCTGGCGATGAACCCCGCCAGGCTCGGGCCGATCACCAGAACAAGGACAAGCCGGGTGGTCTGCATTGCCATGACGAACGCCACATCGACGTTGCTTGCCAATGCAATAATCGCTGCCGAGTTGGCACCGCCGGGGCTGGTTGCGAGATAGGCGGTCAGAGGATCGATCCCCGCCACCACGACCAGAATAGCGGCAAGGCCGCCACAGACCGCGATCAAGACAAGGATCGACATCACGACGCGGGGCAGTGCCCGCGCGGCGTGAGCGAGGATCGTGCGGTTGAAGCCCAGGCCGATGCTCCACCCGACGAGCGTGTAGCTGATCGCCAGCAGCCAGGGTGGCAATTCGATCGCCACCAGTCCAGCATCCTGCAGCGCCATACCGAGGCCGAGAGGCACCAACAGCGGTGCCGCCGGGATGCGGCGCAGGCGGGCGCAAGCCGCGCCGAACGCGATCAGCGCCACCGTTTGAGCAAACGCCACCCACGCAATCTGCGGGAACCAGACGACAGCAGCGGTTGGAACGGTCGCGCCGGCGGTCCAAAGCCGGGCGAACACAGTGGCCACGACCGCGACGAAAATTACGCGTAGATACTGCATAAACGCGACGAGGCGGATGTCAGCGCCATAGGCTGCGGCCATCAGCATCATCGCGGAGGCCGCGCCGGGGGTCGATCCCCACACAGCTGTGGTGCCCGGCAGCACACGCCAGCGCGTGAGCTGCCATCCGAGCGCGCTGCTCGCCACGATCACTGCGGCAACGACGGCGATAAACAGTGGCCAGTTCCGCGATACTTCGCCGATGATGGATGCCGGTATGGTGCGCGCGATCATACAGCCGATCACCGCCTGCGCGATGAGGAAAAGCCGATGTGGGACGCGCGCACCCGTGCCGAAGACCGCAACCAATATCGCCGCGAGCATCGGCCCGAGCAGAAGGGCTGCTGGCAAGTGTATCGCTGCGAGAACCAGGGCGAACAGGGCCGAGAGGATGATCAGGACTGGCCATTGCAGATTGCCCGCGAGGGTGCCGAACAACCGGCGCATCAACATCCGGTCGGTATGATCGTCCCGTCAGCGACCTGGTGGCGGAGTACGTCCTTCTGCAACTTTCCCGTCGGGCCGTGCGGCAGGTCTTTTGCGAAGGCGATTGCATCGGGCAGCCACCACTTCGGCACGTAGGCGAGCAGGTGCGCGCGCAACGCCTCGGCCGATACCCGTGCATCTCCCTCCATCACCACGATCAGGAATGGCCGCTCCTGCAATCGTGGGTGGGCCATGGCGACGACTGCGGCCTCCCGCACGCCAGGAAAGCGCATCGCGGCTTCCTCCAGCGCCTGCGAGCTGATCCATTCACCGCCCGACTTGATGACATCCTTGGCGCGATCGACGATATGCAGCGTATTGTCGGGATCGATCACCGCGATATCGCCGGTCCGCATCCAGCCATCCCTGGTCTGCAGATCGAGTTCGGGACGCCGGAAATACGCGCCGGCAATCCAATGGCCGCGACACTGCAGGTGTCCTGGCGTCATGCCGTCGCGCGGCACCGGCCTGTCCTCATCGTCAACGATGCGCATCTCGTTGCCATAGAGCGGCTTGCCCTGCGTGCACATTGCAGCCACCGCGGCATCATGTGGCAGGCCGTCGCGTGCGAACGAGATGGTCGCGCCGTGCGTCGTCTCCGTCATGCCCCAGCCGTGGCTGATCCGCACGCCATAATCGGTGAGGTAGGCTTCGATCATGGCTGACGGTGGCGCAGTGCCGCCGGAGAAGATGCGTCGGAGCCGGCCAGGCCGCTGGCCGGTCTCACGGCAGTGCTCCAGAATCCCCAGCCAGATCGTCGGCACGGCCGCGGCGATGGTGACGCCTTCCTCGACGATCAGCCGGTGCAGCCACTCGCTGTCGGCACGTCGGCCCGGCAGTATAAGCTTCGCACCGTAAATCGGCGCCAGGAACGGCACCGCCCAACCATTGCAATGGAAGAATCCCGGAATGCCGAGGACTGTGTCATTGGCCGACAAGGCCCAGCCGTTACCACCACCGGTGGACAGCGCCGACAGCACAGTGCCCCGATGCGAGTACAGCACGCCCTTCGGCTGACCGGTGGTCCCGGATGTAAAGCACAGCGCGCACGCGCTCCGCTCGTCCAGTTTGGACCACGTGAACGCAGGGTCGCCGGCATCGATCAGATCCTCGTAGCAATGCACGTTTGGCAGGCCTGTGCCGGGCATGTCGTCGCGTGCCGCCATCACGACGAACCGATCCACGGAGTCCAGCCGAGGCGCCAGCTGCTCGGCCAGCGGCACCGTGTCGGCATCGATGAACAGCGTCCGGTAGCCGGCGAAATTGATCGTGTAGAGAATTCTGCTCCGGCGGCAGACGCGGGTTGGCAGTGTGGAGCACGCCGCCGACGCCGCTCACGCCGTAGAACAATTCAAAATGTCGGAGCGTGTTCCAGGCGAGCGAACCGACGAACCCACCCTTGACGCCCAGACGTTGCAACGAACTGGCCAGTCGACGGCTCCGCAGCGCGGCGTTACGATAGGTGCTGCGCATCGTCTCCATACGGCTGCGCGACACAAGCTCGGTGTCGCCGAACGTTATGGCGGCATGCTCGATCACCGTGGACAGCAGCAGCGGGCAATCGAGATTGAGGCCCAGCATCGGGGGGAAATCCGAATTCTATTCAGAACTGAAGTTGCGGGAGGTGCAAGCGGCTGTCAATCTAGAGGCACTGAACGCGGCAAGGGGGACTGCTGTCGCAGGCATGTTGGTGGGCAAGGTTGTCATGGTCACGGGATCGACCGCGCGATTGCCACTATAAAGGCGGCTGCAGGCGCTAGGGTGATTATCAACGGCGTCGGCGCCTCGCTGATCGGCAGCGGTGCCTGCGAAACGCCCGCGTAGCAAACGCGGAAGGTCATCCGCTGGAGCATCGGTGCGGCGGAGATCAGCACCGACTCCGTCGGCGAACGGGGTTCGGTACAACGCGTTGTCCAGTCGATGGCCGATCTTTCGGATGCATCGACGCGGTAGTATCGCCTCGATTCGACACAGGTTGTTACGCCGCGCGTGCTGGCCCAAGCCCTTATATCCTGGAGGTCCACCATCGCGATGGCCAATCACGCGGCCGACGCGGCGTGAACCAGGTGTCTGCGCGCGCGGCCTCGACGCCCGTGCCGGCGGCGAGCTTGGTCCAATCGAGATTGGAGCTGCCCAGGTCCAGCCGCAGCCGATCGCCCCTCCGGTGGAGTTCAGCCAGTCGTGCGGTTCGGCGGCGCAGGCGAACGGGAAGAAGCCGCGGCCGAAGGTGACCGCCTCGTCTGCGTCCTGGTCGGTGCGCGCGAGCACGTGGATGTCGACGCCCGGCGGGACCGGCGTGGTCGGCTTGTTCGGATAGGCAAAGAACGTCACCGACTGGCGCAGCCCGCACAGGATGACATGCCGCGTGCGGGCTGCTGGTTTGTCCGGTCAAGCCGAGCACACCCACGCTCGCAAACAAGGACCGGTTCCCTTGACGGGCGATGAAGAGCGTCCGCAATCTTCTGTGTGCGTAGGCGTACGGATACCGAAGTGCCTGGAGGGGGAAATGGCCAACAGATCAACTGGCAGAGATGGGCTTATCGATCGGCGTGGCGTGCTGCAGGCCGGGGCGGGGCTTGCTGCCGTTATTCCGGCGCTTATGCGCGGAACGCATGCCGAAGCACAGCAACCACCACAAGGGGCTTCCCACACGACGATCATCGATGCCCAGGTTCATGCCTATGCGGCGAACACGCCGGAGCGGCCCTGGCACAGTGTGCCGAACTGGCCGGCGCACGTTACCGGCGACGAGATGGTGGCGGCGATGGACAAGGTTGGCGTCGACGGCGCGATCTACATCTCGCCATTTTCGATGTACCAGTACGATGCAAGCTATGCGGTGTCCGTGCGGCAGGCTCACCCGGACCGGTTCGCGCTGGTCAAGCCGGTCAATCCCGACGATCCGGCGGTCGCGGACGTTATCGCCGAGTGGAAGAGGACACCCGGTACGGTCGGCATCCGTATCATCATGACCAAAGAAGCAAAACGTACGCCCGACGACCCAGGCTTCGACCGCGTCCTGCGCGCGGCGGTTCAGCACGATTTTCCGGTCAACATACTTTTCTGGGGCAACGTCGACGCGGGCACAGAGCTGATCGACCGCCATCCCGATACGCGCTTCATCATCGACCATATGGGTATCGTGCAACCGACCGCGCCGCCTGCGCCGCCGCAGCCTTGGGCCGACCTACCGAAAGTGGTGGAACTCGCCAAGCGCAAGAATGCGGTGATCAAGATCACCGGCGCCTGCACGCTGTCAAAAGAGCCGTATCCGTTCCCCGATATCTGGGACCCGCTTGCCCGTATATTCGATGCCTGGGGTTTCGAGCGTTGCCTGTGGGGTACCGACTGGACGCGTGCATTCGCTGTCGTCAACTACGAACAGGCGGTCGAGCCTTTCCTGAAGACTGACCGCCTGACTACCGGCGAGCGGGCCATGCTGATGGGTGGTGCCACTGCCAAGGCATATGGCTGGTCGCCGAAGAAAGTCTAGCGCGTCATCTGGCTTCGGGGCGTTGTAACCACGACAGTTCTTTCATCAGCCACGCGCTGGCGTTCTGGGGATCCTTGCCGTAGCCGCTCGTGCGGCTGCAAAAGGAACCCGCCCGCCCGCCTGCCGATCAATACTCACCCATGGTCGACACAGCCTGAGGACATACGGCCCAAGCGGCCTTTGATGGACATGCGCATTTCCCGCGGTATCCTCGTCCACTGGCGACACTCAGCGTCGTGCCGGTGATATAGCTCGCCTCCTGGGAGGCAAAATACGGAACGGCATCTGCGATCGTGCGAGGCTGGCCGACCTGGCGCATCGGAACCAACCTGTGCGAGGTGCTCGCGATTGCGGTTTACCCACCCGCTGAGCCAGCGGGCGATCGGTCTTAGTCTGCGACTGAGCACAGGTGCGGTGAACGTTGTCTCAGTCGCGCTCGTCGGGCTGGGGGGTTGGCCGTTGCCCGACGAACTCGACGACACAACTGGAGACGCTGCTATATCTGCCACTGGCGCACGCGTTGACGCCCCACGCCTTGTGGGACAGGAATCGCCCCTGGGGAACTAGCTAGGACCGTTGGAGAAATGCCGTTATGAACGTCTGGCGCATGATCGTAGTATTCACAGCACTCGTTTCCGTCGTTGCCGAAACTGGGTGCGGCTCAAATCAGCCGGAGGGGTCGAACGCTGATCGTGGTCAATGCTTTCAGCAGGCTTCTTGCACCGGTGGCGAGTTGCTAGAACTTCCTCCCTCCAATCAGTGCAAAGCGGCGGGTGGGAAGAGCTGGTCAGGTGTCACGCAAGCCTACTGCACAACCTTTTAGAATCTGCTGAAAAAAACTTATCCAAATTTGGTTGGTGTACTGCCGGGGGAGGCTGGTTGTTGTTTGAGAAGCCCGGTGTGGCTGTCCTGGAGCGCCATTTGGTTGCTCATCGTGGACTGTTTTCCCGCTGATGCTATCGAGCGGGGACGAGTTTCGGAATGCGGACCAGGTTGTAAGCGATCAGATTGAGCAGAAAGTCCCCGGCGACGCGGCGGATGCCGCGATGCTTGGTCCGCTGGCATCGGCGGGTCATTTGGGCGTGCCTGCTCGGATACGGCGGCAAAAAAGAGCCCTGGCATCGTCCTGGGCTGAGTTTGGGGGAGGAGAGAGTTCCCGGCGCTGAAACGAAAAGGCCGGCAACCGCCGGCCCCCTTCGCTTCATCCTGTGGTGGCGTTAGTTGCTACCGCCGCCCGCCTGGTTGGGCGGGAAAAGCCAGATGCCCTGGCTCTCCGAATGCGTTACGTAGGTGTGGACTGCGCGGCCATTCTGCGCCGTAGCCGGGGCGGTCTGCACCGAAGTCGGGGCACCCGCGTAGACGGAACCCGGCGTGATGTAGTCGGGGTAGACGTAGCCGTCGGCCGGCCCTTGGGCAGCGTAAGCAGAACCGATGCCAAGACTGAGGGCGGCGGCGGCAAAAAGCATGGTCTTCATGATCTTCTCTCCTGGGTCTTGGGCTCTCGTTTTACGGGGAGCCCGTTCTTTCGATCGCGTCCATTGCGATGATCGGAAGGTGGGGTTTGCGCCTTTTGGACATAATCGCCCGCTTCGTCATATGATTTATGCCAACGGTGAAGAAATTGGCGCGATGGCGAAGGCCATGGCGGTGCAGCTGAACTTCTTCATGGGACGAAACCCAACACGACGAGCTGGCTGATCTCGTCTGCCGTCAGACCTTGTGGGGTCTGCGGCTCCGTGATGGCCCAGATGAAGGCGGTAACGGTCAGAGCAGCGAGAACGAACATCGTCATTGGGCTTTCCCTCCGTCAGCGCTTGCCGCACTTGCTGACAGACGGGACATTGCCGGGACTGGCGGCGCCGCGATCTGAAGCGATTCACACCACGACGATCGTCATCATTCGATGTGCGCGAGAACGCCAGGCTCGATAGCGAGCGGCCATCACTCCATATTCGGTGCCGATGGCGTCAACCCTGCGCGCCGGAACAGGGGATCCGTCGTACGTTGCAGGCACGAATCACAGGACCGATCCGCCGACGCTCCACCAGCCAGCGACGGGTGCCTGGCTCCCACAAGCCACCGGCGCGTTGCAGGATGTGGGCGAAGTCTTGCGGGCGGCGGACCGCCACCATGCGCCCAAATTCGGCGAATTCGACCGGGCCGATGCGGTGGGGCTGGGGAGGAGGCGAACGCACGCATGATCCTGAGCGCAGGCGTCGCGCCGGGATAATCGTCCGGGCGTTATCCGATCCCCCTGAACACACGGTTCGCCCGATGTGCCCATCTCCGCCGCACCGCGCGACGGAACGCTGATCAGGTTCTGGTGCCACTAGAGGTCGAGCCGGTAATCGGCTACTGGTCGCGGGACGTTCGTCGGCTGGGTTGCATACCACGAGTCCATTCCGCTCGTCCGCAATGATGTGATCGGCTGCGGCCGATCGCCGATCAGGCGCGGCGCGCGCCGTCCCGTTCGAGGAGGTCAGGCAATCAGGTGCCATGACTGCGACGGTGGGCAACGCGACACCCCCGCGCCGTTCTGCCGCGCCCGCATGCGGCACGACGGCTGCGGCGGCAGGCCTCAGTTCGTCAAGCTGCCAACCGGCATACCCGGCGCCAGCTGACCAGTAGGCCGGATTGTGCTGATCGAGCGTGTCGATCGCTGATGCGTTCCAGGGGACAGCCGTGTCCGTTCGGCAAAACCGGTGGTTGCGGTCAGGTGCCCCATTTCGTCCCCAAGCGCGGGGGGACCGCTCGGCGGGAGTACCTCCAACGCGCTGCGCCGACCGTTGCTCCGCATGATACGTTCCCAATCAGCCAATAAGCCGTTGACGGCACCCCAGCGACCAAGGTCAGGTCCTCTGGGTTATTCCAGTCGCCAGGGGCCGCAGGGGAATAAAACGGCGCTAATGGTGTCAACCAACACACGGGAGGACCCCCGATGGCAACGTCGATTCTCACCGTCGCCGCGTGGCGCGCCGTCCACGACAACCCAACCGTCTCTTCCATGACGAAGAGGAAACTACAGCTCGTGGTCGGCGTCATCTTACTTGTCGTCTGGATAGTTAGCGTCGCGCTCGTCGGATTTCTGGCGAGGCACGGGAGTTCCCTCCGCTCTTCCCTCAACGCAGCGTCTCTTTTAACCGCAGCGCTCACCCAACGAACCCCTAAATCCCACTGGTCGAGCTTAGAAATCGCCTTGCACCCAAATGCCAGCGAGCAGCGACAATGACGGCTGCCAGGGCTCCATGACCCGATCTGGAACAGCACGATTCGCGGTTATTCCGCCTACAGCACGCAGTTGATTGGAGCACCGCCCGCGCTTCGCAGGTTCAAATTTGGTGCACGCAACCGACAATCCCACGGTCGAAGCTGCACTCTTGCCAAGGTTGCGGTCGAGGGCTCGAATCCCTTCGCCCGCTCCATGGGGGACATGATCCCATCGCACAGGTTGGACCCCTTGACGAGCGGCATTTCGGCAAAGTGTGCCGCGAGCTCCCGAACCGGTTGCATGAAGTCGTTGAGCACTCCCCAAGAAAGCGGGGAGTGCTCCCCACACGCCGCAAAGCCACAGCGCCGCAAGCTGATCGCACCCGCACCCGTCACACAGCGGCGGAACCTGGCCGCGCCAGCCCGCACAATGCGCCGCAGCCTGCCGTCCCTGTGAGCCGCGCCCATGTGCCCGCCAGCCTTGGTTATTTCGTCTCCTGTGCCCCCTCTGACCTCTGGCCGGCAGGGGTGCGCGGCCAGGATGACAGGGGCCCTCCTGTAGGATCCTCGGCGGGCGCGCAGTTGTCACGTCAGCTAGTAGGGTGGTCCGACCCTGGGTAGTGCCCACACCGCAGGGCATACCGAAGTAAAATTTTGTTTCACTGCTCGCGCTGGGTCTCGGTTGGGAACTACTTGTACCGCTGATCCGTGTCCCTGAAGTCCTCTCCAAAGTCATTTGTGATAAGGCGAGGCCGCGATCATGCGACACCGCGCGAAAGAGGACAAGCGATATGAGCGACAACACGTGCGAGCCAACAGAGGACGAGGAGCGCCAAGCCGAGATCATGCGGTTCCTCGTCGCTGACCCCAATGACGACGAAGACGAAAGCGACGGTCTGGAAAGATAGCGCACTCAGATCAGACACTTCCTTGACGCACAGCTTGACGCAGAAACCAAACGAATTGCGCTGTCTGTCGTGGTGGATCGCATTTACGCCATGACGAACTGGGGCGTGCCGGCCGAACACCTTAACGAAGTGCGCTGCGTCCTGCACAGCTCCATAGCTGGCCTGATTGCTGAAGTCGTACGGGCCAGCCGCGAGCCTGGACGCCAAATGCAGCAATGGTACCAGTGCGGCATGACGACGGCAAACTCGACTTGGTACGTCCCGAAGCCATGACGCGGGACGAACACGACACGATACAAGCTGCACTGCAACGCGCAGCCAGTGAGTACGAGCAGTATCGCGAGGAGAACCGGCGCTTCTTTGAGGCACGCCGCAAAGCACGCGAGACCATAGCGGCACGACACCGCCAACGCTGACCCGAACGCTACTGCATCCCGCCCTGCGCGAGCAGTGGTGCTGGTGGGTTTGATGCCTGCCGGCTTCGCAACCCTGGCATGGATCAGCTACAACAGCGCGCCCGCACCCGACAGCCTGCAATGGATATAGGACTGGCGAGCCAGCCCCTATTTGCACCCAGTGCAGATCATAGGCGCAGTGGTGGCTACGATTTGGATTGCCGCTCATTGGGCGCAAGCGTTCGGATTGTTCCGCCGACCCAGGCTGCTGCGTGACAGGCTGATGCCTGATTAGCAACACCTGCATAGACTGGACGGCAGACGTACGGGTCACTCCGCAGCCATTTTTTTCTATGCGCACCACGTTGGAAAAGATAAGCCTTGACGCCTTCATATACATAACGGTCTGATGATGGCGGGGCGATCGATATTATCCGCCGGATTACTGGCAGAAAGGACACCCAATAATGACCCCGGAACTCAACCCGTCAACGACGGCGGAACTCATTACGAAATTACGTGATAAGGACCAAGCGCGTGCTTTGACCAAAGACGAAACCGTGGAATTGTACAACATTATCGCCAACGTACTGGAAGGTTACATGGCCGCTCTCAAGACGCGAGACGTCAAACTTAAGACTGCTCTGGAAGTGGCGCAACGGGTCATGACAAAGCTCGTGGGCACGCTCGCCGCCTGATAGGCGTCCCACTTCCCGCCTACTACCCAAAGCATCGCTATGCCTGACAGGCTGGCCGGGCTTTCAATTTTCCCCCGTACCGCCTCTCTTGTGAGGCTACAGCCGGCTTGCCAGTCAAGCCCCTGTCCCAATGCCGTCCAGGCAGATCACCACCCCTGGATAAGCACAGGGTACGCCAAGTAACGACCCAAAATGGACCTGGACGGGATTGCCTATCGTGCAGTGTACCAATTTCCTTGGTCGGTACAGCGAACACCTGAAATGGAGTAACTATCTGAGAGAAGCGTGGTCGTTAGCTGGCGACGGCGCGAACGGAGCCACTGCCGCCAATCCGCGCAGCAGTAGGCGTAGGACCTTGCGCTGCTGCCGAGACCGAGCCGACGCCACCGAGCAGACCATCCGTATCGGCCCGACGTGGGTAGTAAGCCGCGTACGTCTTTCGCCCTGGCGAGACTCATCCATTGCGCTCCGGCTGGATTTGACCATCAACGATCGAGACTCGACAATTGGCTGCGATCGAGGGTGTCGATGAGAACGTCCGCTGGTATGGCAAGGGAGGACAGCAGAATGCTCTGCGGCATATCCCGACCGCTCATAGCGATGTTGTTTGCCACGATCGGCGCAGCCATGGCGCAACAGTATGATCCCGGAGTGTCCGCCCAGGAGATCAGACTCGGGCAGACCGTGCCGTTCAGCGGTCCGGTTTCTGTCGCGGGCGTAGTGGGACACGCCTCTCTCGCTTATTTCGATGCCTTGAACAAGGCCGGCGGCATAAACGGTCGGCAGGTCAAACTCATAGTGCTCGATGATGGCTATAGCCCGCCGAAAACCGTAGAGGCGACACGGCGGCTGGTCGAGGACGACAACGTTCTAATGATGTACGGGTCCGTGGGCACACCCACCAACGCGGCGGTAGAGAAATATCTCAACTTGAAGAAGGTCCCGCAACTGTTCATCACGACGGGCGCGAGCCGCTTCATGGATGCCAAGACATTCCCGTGGACCATGGCTTTCATCCCCAGCTACGTGTCGGAAGGCCGGGCGATGGCACGCTACGTCCTCGAAACCGTCGCCTCGCCCAGGATCGCGGTGCTTTACCAGAATGACGATCTCGGTAAGGACTTTCGAGCGGGGTTCCGGTCCGGTCTCGGTGACAGAGCGGCTTCCCTGATCGTTAGCGAGCAAACCTTTGAGGTCGCGGACCCGACGGTTGATTCGCAACTGATCGCGGCAAAGGTAGCAGGTGCCAATGTGTTCTATTTCGCTGGCACGCAAAGGGCCGGCGCCGAACAGATTCGGGGAGTACATAAGCTCGGCTGGAAGCCGCTGCACCTCGTGTGCAGCATAGCGAGCAATATCGAGGGGGTGCTCAAGCCCGCAGGGATCGAAAATGCGGAAGACTTGATCTCGACCGCATTCGCCAAGGATCCATTCGATCCGGCATGGGCAGATGATGCGGACGTGAAGGCGTTTCTGGCCTGGGAGAAGGCCTACCTGACCCAGGGCAACCCGCGCGACAGTGGCGTCGTCAACGGTTATATCGCCTCGTTTCTGGCCGCGTACGTCCTCGAAAAGGCGGGATCGACGCTGACCCGGGAGAAAGTGCTCGAACGTCGCCACGCATCTGACCAATCTCCGCGTGCCGATGCTACTCCCTGGCATCACGGTAACGACGAGTCCGACCAACTACAGCGTGATCAACAGGTTTCAGACCCAACGCTTCGGAAGCGGCCGTTGGGTTTCACTCGGAAAGACGATCTCGGGAGAGTAAATCGGCGGCCGGCGCGCTTATATTACACCGCCACGGCCGCACGCTGTACTTGTAGCACGTCGCGGATGCCCGTCATGATCCGATTGCGGTGCGGCATCACATGGTTCTTTAGCATGGGGCCGTAGGGCATCGCACCCGCAACGCGCAATCCGCTTCACCGGGCGCTTTCAAGCGCGCAAATGTCGCGGCATCCAATCAGGCCCTTCATGTCGTAGGGTGTTCAGGCCGCCGTCCCGGCCGCATCCAGCCTCGTCAAGATCGGTCTCCGGCCTCAGATTGCCAGCTCGATCAGGAACGGGCCTTTTCGCGCGTTGGCCTGCGCGAACAGATCGGCGAACCGCTCGCAGGTGTCTGCGCGCGCGGCCTCGACGCCCATGCCGGCAGCGAGCTTGGTCCAGTCGAGATCGGGGCTGCCCAAGTCCAGCATGTCGAGCGCGGTGCGGCCGGGGTTGGCGCCGACATTGGCAAGTTCGCCCAGCAGGATCTGGTACTTGCGGTTGGACAGCAGCACCGTGGTGACGTCCAGGTTCTCGCGCGCCTGCGTCCACAGGGCCTGCAACGTGTACATCGCCGAACCATCGGCTTGCAGAGCGACCACGCGTCGCCCGGGCGCGCCGACCGCCGCACCTGTGGCGAGCGGCGGGCCGCAGCCGATCGCCCCTCCGGTGGAGTTCAGCCAGTCGTGCGGTTCGGCGGCGTAGGTGAACGGGAAGAAGCCGCGGCCGAAGGTGACCGCCTCGTCGGTGACCACCGCCTGCTCCGGCAACAGCGCCGACAGCGTGGCGGCGACGGACTCCGGCGTGAGCTTGCCGCGCACCGGCTCCGGCCGGACGCCGGGATCGGGAATGGCGACGCGCGGAGCACCGAGTTCGTCCGCCAGCCGCGCCAGCGCATCGGCTGCGTCCTGGTCGGTGCGCGCGAGCACGTGGATGTCGGCGTCCGCCGGGATCGGCGTGGTCGGCTTGTTCGGATAGGCAAAGAACGTCACCGGCTTGCGCAGCCCGCACAGGATGACATGCCGCGTGCCGGCCAGCGCCTTCACCGCGGTATCGACCACGTAGGGGATGCGATCCACCGGCACCCGCCCACGGCCGCGCGAAATGCGGGCATTCGCCCCCTGGGCGATCAGCCGCGCGCCGGTGGCCGCGGCGATCCGGTGGGCGTTCTCCAGAGCCTCGGTCCGCACCGCGTCGCCGCCCAACACGATCAGGGTGGGTAGGCCGCGGCGCAGGATGTCGGCCGCGTTGCGAACCTGGGCCGGGTCCGAGCACGGCTTCGGCGGCACCGGCAGTGCCTCGGCGATCACGCCGCCCTCGTCCCACGAGGTGTCCGACGGCAGGATCAGCGTGGCGATCTGTCCGGGATGGGTGCGCGCCGCCTGCACCGCCACGGCGGCATCGGCGCCCACTGTTTCGGATGAGGATGCCGTCCGCACCCAGGCCGAGGCACCGCGCGCCCAGCCCTCCGTATCGGCGGTCAGCGGCGCGTCGTTCGGGCGATGGTAGGTCGCCTGGTCGCCCACGATGTTGACGATCGGCGTCTGTGCGCGCCGCGCGTTGTGCAGGTTGGCGAGCCCGTTGGCGAGGCCCGGCCCACAGTGCAGCAGTGTCGCCGCCGGCTTGCCCGACATGCGCGCGTATCCGTCGGCCGATCCGGTCACCACGCCTTCGAACAGTCCGAGGATGCAGCGCATGCCGGGCACTCGGTCGAGTGCGGCGACAAAGTGCATCTCGGACGTGCCGGGATTGCAGAAACAGGTATCGACGCCGCTCCTCAGCAGGCTGTGCACAAGGCTTTCTGCGCCGTTCATGGGTTAATCCTTTCGGGATCGCGGAACTTGCGCGACCTGAGGGCGGTCTGGCAACCGTCGCGGCCTCAGCACGGGGCAGTCAGGCCGTCATCACGCTGCCGGAGCGGCTGGGTACCGCCAGGAAGCATTTAGCACCGAGGATGTTTTGAGGACCACGAAGGGTCACCGAGAAGGGATTGATCGCGCGGCGAGCCTATCGAGAATAATCTGCCGTGGTTCTCGGTGGGCTCTATCATCCTCGATGTCGATCTTCTTCTGTTCCCTGACCGCATAGGCTGGTTACCCGATTGACTAGAGCCGTCTCTGAACAATTGCAAAACGGCCACTTTCGACCCACCTCGGCCGCCACATCACCCATCGGGTCATCCCAGAGCCGGACGTTCATCGCAGCGCGGCGCCGACGGCTGAGCGCCGCAACCGGTCACTTCGTGACGCGGTGACAAAGCGCTTCACCGCGGTCATCGCGCCGCATCGGGCGCCGGCGGCAGGCCGGAAATAAATTTCACCAGATACGGCTTCCAAATTGCCGCGTAGTAATGGGTGAAATGTCCGTGCGTGCCCTCGTCGTAGGGCGTCAGCACGTAGGTGCCGTGCGCGATCGTCTTGAAGGCGCGTTCGACCGTGCCCAGCGTCGGCGGATCAGCAAAATCCTCGACATTGTTGATCAGCATGACATGCGTTTTGATCTTCGGCAGATCGGTCTCGGGGCTGTAGTCGTAGATCGACTCGATCTCGTAGAGCGTGTTGTTGGCGTCGCCGTTTTTCATCGACGCCGCAAGGCGCTTGTCGTACAGCGCCTTCGCCGCCTCCATTGTCGGCGCCTCTTCCTGAATGCGCACCGGGCTCTCGGTCAGGTCGCTACCGGCCGCGGCGTACATGTAGAGCGTCGGGCTCTTATCGTATTCGCCGTTGTTCCAGGCGGGATCGTGACGGATGAGGTCGGCGGCGGCGTGGCGCAGCATATAGTTGCGCCCGCTGATCTCTACCGGTTGGCACGACAGCCCGACCGTGCCGTCCATCAAATCAGGATACCACTCGGCCCACAGAAACTGTTGCATACAGCCGAGCGAGCTGCCGATGATCAGGCGCAAATGGGCGACCCTCAGCCCGTCCGTGACCAGCCGGTGCGTCAGGTCAACCATGTCGTGATAGCGGTAATGCGGGAAGCGACTCTTGAGGCCGTCAGATGGTTTCGATGAGCCGCCACGGCCCAGTGCGTCGGGGATGATGATGTAATACTCTGCCGGGTCGAGCGGCTGACCCGGCTTGAACAATTCGTCAGCCAGCGTCGGCCGAAACCAGTTGGCGCCGGTCCCGGTGTTGCCCTGCAACAGCAGCACGGCGTTGACCACCTCGCCAGCCGCATTCTGTTTTGCCGTGCCGATAGTGCGGTAATGCAATTTCATCTCGGGGAGGCTCGCGCCGCTGGCGAATTTGTAGTCGTGGATGACGTAATCGCCTTCCCGATACCCCGGCCAGTTGGTGTTCGGCTTGTTGGCCTCGTCTTGCCCGAGCGCCGGAAACGCAGAGCCCAAAAGGACGATCACAATCAAGGCGCGGAAGAACATTCGCTTCCCTCCCATCGTATTTGAGCATTCGGGGCTTTTTGAGCCTTTGGGCACTGTCAGTCGGCGATCGGCGCGATAGCCGCCCTCCTCACGCTGACCGCGCGACGTAGCCGTAACGCAGATTGCTCCGGCCGCCGCCGTTGGCGAGATAGTCAGATTTCATCGCCGCAAAGCGATCGTGGTTGACCCGCTCGGCATGCTGTCGATCGAGCCCATAGAGCCTGGCGGAATTGTCGCCGAAAATCGCGGTCTTGATCGGACCGTCGGCCGGGCCCAAGGGTTTGAAGCCGTACTTCTTCTGCATGTCCTCAGGGATCTCGAGCCGACGCAGCCCCTCGATCTGCCATTGCGGCGCTCCGGTCCATACCGCGTCGGTGCCCCAGACGATCCGGTCGGACCCCAGGCCCTTGACGAGCATCCCCATCAGCGCCGCGGCGAGGCGCGGCTGGGCAACAGCAGTCCACGCGAAAATCTGCCCGAGATCGCCATATACATTGGTGACACCATACTTTTCGGGAATTTCGGCGAGATCGCTGGTCCAGGACGACCGGCCGGTCTGGTCGAATTCCGCCATCGCGTCGGCGGGGTTGCCGCCGACCCAGCGGTAGCCCGAGTGGTAGACGAGGAAATTGAGCTGCGGCCAGTCCTTTGCCGCTCTGCCGATGTCGCTCACGTCGGCATAGGGCAGGAGGCGCGGAAATTTCTCGGCGACAGCCGGCGCGAACAGGCCCTTGTGGATGCAGACGTTGTTGATGCCGGCCTTCGCGATCTTCTCGTAGAACGGATACATCAGCTTCTCGTCGTCGGCGCGCCAGGGGTGTCCGTCAAGCTCCTTGTGGGTGTTGTCGCCAACCGAGTAGCCCTTCCAGGAATCGGGTTTGTACCTTTCGATCCCTTCGTCGACCTTGTCGAGCCAGCCGTCCCATCCCGGAGTGATCGTGAAATGCGCCAGCATGCGGCGTGTGCCGGCCTTCGCATTGACGGCGGCGCGGGTCTTGAACACCTGGTCCTGCGGGATGAACCAGTCCTGCGCCTCGACCGAGGGCGAATTGGTCAGGATCGTAATCTTGGTATCGCTGTCCAAATAAAATTTCTTTGACGTAATTGTTGAATTTGAGGTCATTGAGAGTCTGTTCCTTGCCCGCCAGCTCCTTGTTCCAGCCCCACTGGCCGATAGCCTCGCGGCCCTTGACGAAGCCGGACAGCCGCGTGTCGTCGCGCAGGAAGTGGGTATGACCGTCGAAAATGAGCTGGCCGGCGTTCGCCGCCGCCAGTTGTTCCGCCAGCTCGGGCGTGGCGGCTTCCGCTTCGCTAGCGGCGAAATAGCGGCCGAAGACCTCGTTCATTGCCACGAACGAGGTTGCCATGCCCGCGGCGGTCTGGAAGAACCGGCGTCGTGACAGGCCCTGGCCTTTGGCGAGGCGGTCGCTCATCTCGATAAGCCGTGCTTCGACCTGTTTCTGCTGCGCGGTTTGCGGCACCGGCAGGTATTCGTCGCTCGACACGATCTAAGTCGGCACCGGGGAAGGAAAAGATCCGGTCTCGGCCGGCAGCAGTCCGCTGATCAATGCGTCGTCGAGGAATTTCATCGCCGCCCCTCCCGCTGGCGTTTCGTACCGCCCAGCCTACGCACATTGGCCGCTTGCTGCCAGACGCACCTGTGAAGGCCTGGCGCGGTCGCCTTCGATCGAGGCAATAGCCTCAGCACTCGAGGCGTGCGGGATTAAAGGGCGCGAGATCGACGGCATCGGTTGCCCCGTCGAGGATTAGCCCTGCCACCGCTTCTCCTGTCGCGGGCGCGTTGAGAATACCCCAAACACCATGGCCTGTGGCTACAAAGGCGCCGGGTGCGCCTGGGATGGCGCCGATCAGCGGAAGTCCGTCCTGTGTCACCGGGCGAAAGCACGCCTGGCTCGAGAGAACCCGGGACGATGCCAGTATCGGTGAGACCCGTGTGCAAAGTGCTTTCAACCGATCGATCGCACCATCGTCGGGAACGACGAGAGCCGGATCAATCGGAAGGGGAGAGTCGCTCGAGATCGCGCACACGTAGGTGGTGCCGTCGGCACGGGGAAAGATCTCCGGCGAGAGCATCGTGCCCGTGTCTTCTGCGTACTCGAGGAACAACGCCTCCGATGGAATCCCAGCTCCGGTATCGAAAACAAGGCTGTGTCCCTTCAACCCGAACACGGGCCGGAGGGGAAGCCATTGCGCCGCGAGCACTGACCAAGGTCCCATTGCGATCACGACCGCATCACCCTCGAGCGCTTCGCCGTCGAGATCGACCCCCACAACGTCTCCGCCGCGGCGCAACAGCCCCGTGACGTTGCCGAGTCGCAACTCGGCCCCCCGCGTTTCCGCTGCGCGCATCATACCGATCGTAAAGGCAGCAGGTTGCACTTGGGCTGTGGTAGCTATGGATCCGAGCTGGCCGCTAATCGAGACGGTCGGAAAAACCCACCCAAGCCTTGTTCTGCGCGACGCGGAGCTCGATGACGCGTCCACGATACCGGCATAGGTCGTCATCCGGCGGTAACCCCATTCGCCGGCATGCGCCTCTGCCAGTTCCGCATGCAGCTCGAAGCTCCGACGGGCAAGGTGCATCAGAGGAGTTCCGTCGCACCAATCCATTGCCAAGAACCCGCCCGACTTGCCCGATGCGGCGCAGGCGATCGCGCTCCGCTCGATCACAATGACATCAGCACCTCTCGCAGCGAGGTGGTAGGCGACCGACACACCGATGGCGCCTCCTCCCAATATCAAAACGCGCATGTGTTGCTCCGTCTTGGCCTCGAGGCTTGCGCCACGTCGGAGCGAGGGTGGACTAGCCACGGGAATGGAGCAAAGTGGCACGAACTTTTGGAGGTGAGGAGGATGGCTACATACACCATCAAGCCACTTGTGACGGCGACTGCCATCAATACCGGTGGGCGTAACGGCCATTCCGAGACAACCGATCACTCCGTGAGTGTCGATCTCTCGGTTCGCAAGGAAATGGGCGGTCCGGGGCGTCCGGGCACCACGACACCCGAACACTTGTTCGCAGCGGGCTACGCGGCCTGCTTTGGCGGTGCCCTGGAGTTTGTCGCGCAGCAGCACAAGAAGAATGTGTCAGGCAGTATCGTGACGTGTAACACGTCGGTAGGACCGCGTGAGGGTGGTGGTTTCGGCATCGCGGTCCGGATGCACGTCAAAATTCCAAATCTACCTGCTGCCGAGGCGCGAACGCTCGTTGAGGAGACGCATGACAAGATCTGCCCGTATAGCCACGCAACGCGAGGGAACATCGACTTCGCGCTTCAAGTGGAAGGAGGCTGATATCCGCGGGTGGGCGCCTGGGATACCACCGGTGACACTCCCAACATCTTACGAAAGGCCGTGGTGCACTCACACGCCGGTGGGCACTGTTGGTCGGTTCTGGGAGCATCTGAAAGCCATTCCGGAGAGCCTGGAAATCGGGGCTGAACTTGGTATCGGAGCAGGTTTCCCTGAACAGCAAAAGTAGCTTGGTTGCGACGGCAATGCTGCCGTGCTGTTATCTTCGATATGTTTGCTTGGATATATCGCTGCCTGGAGGCTGCCGGCGTGATCGACGCATCTTGCCGCGGCAGCCGCCTACCATTTTACCGAATGGCTGCCTCGAAATATCGTCGTGGCCCATAGAAGGAGTCAGCAATGCGATACACCAAACTGGGCCGCACCGGGCTCGATGTCTCCCGGCTCTGCCTTGGTTGCATGAGCTATGGCGGCGGCAATAGCGGCTTCCATCAATGGTCGCTCGGCGAGCAAGAGAGCCGCCCGTTCATCAAGAAGGCGCTTGAAGCCGGCATCAATTTCTTTGATACCGCAAATCGCTACTCGGTGGGCAAGAGCGAAGAGGTTCTCGGCCGCGCGCTCAACGATTTCGCGCGACGCGAGGAAGTGGTCATCGCCACCAAGGTCTTTAACCGAATGCGCCCCGGCCCGAATGGTGCCGGTTTGTCCCGCAAAAACATCCTGTTCGAGATCGATGAGAGTCTGCGCCGGCTCGGCACCGATTATATCGACCTTTACCAGATCCATCGTTTCGATCACGAAACTCCGATCGAGGAGACGATGGAGGCGCTGCACGATGTCGTCAAGTCTGGCAAGGCCCGTTATATCGGCGCCTCGTCGATGCATGCCTGGGAGTTTGGCAAGGCCTTGGCGGTCGCCGAGCGCAACGGCTGGACCCGCTTCGTCAGCATGCAGAACCTGGTCAACCTGATGTATCGCGAGGAGGAGCGTGAGATGCTGCCGCTCTGTGCCGATCAGGGCATCGGCGTTATCCCCTGGAGCCCACAAGCGCGCGGCAGATTGACCCGCGACTGGGACTACAAAAGCATCCGTACGGAGACCGACGAAGCGTACGGCCGCATGTTCAAGAACACGACAGAAGAAGCCGATAAACGGATCGTCGATCGCGTCGCCGCGGTGGCGAAGGCGCGAGGCGTACCGCGGGCACAGATCGCGCTGGCCTGGTTGCTGCACAAGCCGGTCATTACGGCCCCTATCGTCGGCGCAACCAAACTGGAGCATCTCGACGATGCGCTTGGTTCGCTCGAGGTGAAATTGTCGGCCGAGGAGATCACCGCGCTGGAGGAACCCTATGCCCCGCACGCTGTGGTCGGGTTTGCCTGACGCAACGGCTCCAGGAACAAGCATCTCGCTGGGCGCGGTGAGGAGTCGCTCTCGCCCCCGTCGTGGAATAGGACGAACAAAGCCGACGGCACCGCGGCTCTCTGCATCAGAGTCGTGTCGCAATACTTAGGAGGTCCCGAAATGGCGCACGGTCTGTATAGAATTCACTTTGTTCTCTGCCTTCTACTCGCCGCTGATTTCGTTGATGTCAGGTGACATCTTGCAGGTTGAGGGGCTGGAGGCCGATTGGTCAGTCTCGCCTCCCGGCGTTTCTGCGGTAAAGGCACTGGAGGAAGGGCGTCCCAACGTCATCCAGTCCGCTCCAAGCCAGGCATTCACAACTCTCGCCAAAGAAGAAACGCCGACGGCTATTCATTTTGCACAGATCAACGAGATGGACGGGTCCTTCATCACCGGTCGGGTTCCCGATCCGGACTTTGATTGGAAGAGGCTCGAAGGGTCAGAGGTAATCCTTTTCGGCGGCGGCCAGCCCCTGGCTATGTTCAATTATGCCTGCCACAAGGCGGGCATTGACTTTGCCAAGCTCAAAGTCATTGGCCTTGGCAGTGCCGAGGAAATGGATAAGGCGTTTCGGGAAGGCAAAGGGCACGATCGAGCTTGAGACTCACGGGCCTAGCCACACGGCGCCCACAGGGTGAATTTAGCTAATTGACGACAGGCGTCAGATCGTCGTCTCCCCATTAGTGCCGATGATGGTGCGCTTGCTTGGGCCAGCCCCGTTGAGAGTGTCCGCGCGCGCCACCGTTTTCGTTACAACGATTAAACTTAGATCGTCGGTCACCTATAGGCGCCGGGCTTCAATCACCTCAATCCCGCAACCTCTGCGTAAGCCCTCAGCTCACGCTCGACATCGTGACCGCTGGTCCCGAAGATTATGCCGCTGGCGCCCCTGGCCTCAAGCTGGACGAGACGTTCGCGCAACTCCTCGCGAGTGCCCGTGAACGTCATCTGTTTGGCGGTGGACACGTCGACGAACGGGTCATGGCCGTTTGAAACGTCGAGGTTATGGCCGCGGTGAACGGAGAGGTGTCGAAGGCTTTCGCCAACTCGTTCGACGCTCGCCAGCCAGGCTTCGCCGTTCGGCAGCGCTTTAACACTTTCCGGATCGGTCGTGTACCTATGGTGATAGGCAAGTGCGATGATCGGTTTGAGGGCGGTCGAGGCGCGCGGCGAGGTGACGTCCTCGCCATCATCGAGGACCGTGCCGTTGGTCGACACAAGACAGGTTTCAAACCCTACGGCCGGGCCGCCGAGGGAAATCAGGCCATCGGTAATCTGTTTGGCGAGCGCACGGGCCTTCGGGCCTTGGCCTGCCATGTAGATTGGCACGTTGATCGGACGGTCGGGCAGTTGGCCGTCGGACGCGAGGATCTGGGCAAGGCCGCCGTCGATATCGGCAACGTCGCCGCGCAGCAACGCCTTGACCTGCGTGATATGCGTACGCATGCTCTCGAGGCTCAAGGGCTTCTTTCCCATCCCCGCGCGGCCCGTGAACCCGGTGCCGAACCCAACCATCAGGCGTCCCGGCGCGATCTGCTCGAGTGTTGCGATGGCCGAAGCCTGAGCCATCGGGTGGCGATAGCTCGGGATCAGTACGGCGGGGCCAAATTTGATGCGGTTCGTTTTTTCGGCGATGCGGGCGAGAGTGACCCATATGTCGTGGCCGAAGGCGGGAACCTCGGGGCACCAGACCGCTCGAAAGCCGAGGTTTTCTGCCAGAAGCGCGTACTCGACGGTTCGCGGACCGGGCGGCAGGCGGAAGTCATAAGTCAGCACGATGCGCTCCAGGAAAAATCGTCTCTAAGTAGAGCATTACGATGTGTGGGGTGGTCAAGCCACTGCGCGTTGAATGCGGCCCGAGACAGCGACTGGATTCATTCCGTTTCCGGTTAACTTGACAATGTCCGATCACCTTATACACCTCGAAGCGAGGAACTGAGGAGACGACCTTGAGCGATAATTCGATCGCGGCTTCCTATCTGTATTTGCTGGAGCCCGAGATTCGCTTTCTCGAAGCCGCCGTCGAGCATCTGATTCCCACCGATGAGCTGGGCCCCGGGGCGCGTGATGCCGGCGTGGTGGTTTACATCGACCGCCAATTGGCCGGCTCCTGGGGCACGCACGGGCGTATGTATCGTGGCGGCCCGTGGATGGAGGGCACCCCGCAGCAGGGCTATCAATCACGCTTCACGCCACAGGAAGTTTACCGCATCGCGATCCGCGAGATCGACCAGCACTGCAAGGCTGCGTTCAACCGAAATTTCGCGCAGCTTCCCGGCGACCGGCAGCTGCGCTCACTCCAGGAATTGGAGAAGGACGAGATCGCGTTGCCTTCGCTGTCAGCGAAATTTTTCTTCGACCTGCTGTGGCGCAACACCGAGGAAGGCTATTTCGCCGATCCGCTGTACGGCGGCAACCGCGACAAAGTGGGTTGGAAGTTGCTTGGATTCCCCGGACTGCCCAGTGGCGAATACCGCCATTTGGTCACCAACAGTGAGCCGTACCACGCGGAACCTGTCAGCGTGCTCGAACGTCCAGACCGGCCGCGTGCCGGTCGACGCGGAAGGCTTTCCGAAGCACGTCATCATCAAGCGCGACAAGTCAAACTGAAATGTCGAATACGAAACTGAAATCCGTGGATGTCGTTGTCGTCGGCAGCGGCGTCGTGGGCTCGATCATGTCGATGGAACTGGCCAGTGCCGGGTTGAGCGTCGTGTGCCTGGAGCGCGGCAAGTCTTTCGATGTGAACACCGATTTTTACAAGCCCAATGTGTACGACGAACTGAAGTTCGATCGCCATAGCGACATCTTTCAGAACCTGGCGCGCGACACCATCACGTTTCGCAACAACGACGTGCAGACGGCGCTGCCGATGCGCGAGATGGGCGCATTCAAGCCAGGCGAGATGGTCGGTGGCACGGCGGCACACTGGGGCGGCAATGCGCGCCGCTTTCTGCCGCATGATTTCGAAATGCACGCACGCATCAAGGAACGCTATGGCGCATCGTTCATTCCCGAGGACTGCCATCTGCAGGACTGGGGCGTCACCTGGGACGAGGTCGAACCGTACTACGACCAGTTCGAGCATATCTTTGGCGTCGGCGGTAAGGCCGGCAACCTGAACGGCGAAATCCAGTCAGGCGGCAATCCGCACGAAGGGCCGCGCTCGCGCGAGTATCCAAATCCACCGACGCGGCCATCGTATGAAGGCAGGCTGTTCGCCGACGCGGTGAGCTCGCTGGGCTATGCGCCGTTCCAGGGGCCAACCGCGGCGATGACGCAGGATTTTCGAAATCTGTATCGCGTCCAGATGCTGGAATGCGCGCGCGGCGGCTTTTGCTCCAGCCATGTCTGCGCGCAAGGTGCCAAGGCCAATCCACTCACCTCGGTGCACCCCGCGCTCGCGCGGCAGCCGACCTTCGAGTTGCGCCCGCTGTGCAACGTGCTGCGCGTCAACACGGATTCCACTGGCAAACAGGCCACCGGCGTCACCTACATCGACGCACGCGGCAATGAAGTAGAGCAATCGGCAAGCATCGTGGTCCTGGGTGCGTATTGCTTCAGCAACACGCGGCTGCTGCTGTTGTCCGGGATCGGCACGCCGTACGATCCGCGCACCGGCACAGGCGTGGTCGGCCGCAACTACTCCTATCAGCAGGGCAGTTCGGCGCACGTGTTCTTCGATGATCGCGAGTTCAATCCGTTCATCGGCGGCGGCCAGCTCAACACGTCGATCGACGAACTCAACGGCGACGTGATCGACCGCGGCCCGCTCGGCTTCATCGGCGGCGCCTATGTCAACACCTCGGCGCGCGGGGCGGCGCCGATCAAGGGCAAGGTGGTGCCACCGGGCACGCCGCGCTGGGGCGGCGAATGGAAGAAGGCCGTTGCGTACAACTACCGCCGCAACATAGCGATCACCAGTCACGGCACCTGCCTGAGCTACCGGCACAACTATCTTGACCTCGACCCGACCTACAAAGACGCGTACGGCCTGCCGCTGCTGCGCATGACGTTCGACTGGAACAACAACGAACTGCGCATGATGAAGTACATCGACGAGCGCTGCACCGAGATCGGCCGGGCTATGAACGGGTCGCGCCTGGGCGGCAAGACCAAGGGCACACATTTCGGCTTGGTGGGGTATCAGAGCACGCACAACGTCGGCGGCGCCGTGATGGGCAGCGATCCATCGACCAGCGTCGTCAACAAATACCTGCAGTCGTGGGACGTTTCGAATCTGTTCGTGGTGGGCGGCAGCGCGTTCCCGCAAAACCCCGCGAACGGCCCCACCGAAACGATCGGAATGTTGGCGTGTTGGGCGGCTGATGCGATCAAGGAGAACTACGTTCGGAATCCGGGAGCTTTGGTTTGAGAGGGAAGGTGAACCCAGCCGTTACGCCCGGCGCACCCCCCAGAACAGTGGGAATGCCGCTTTTACGATGCCCGTGATATCGGATCGGAACGCTGTCGGCTGGAACAGTTGCCCAAGCGGAATGCACGGCAAGGTCTCCAGCGCACGCATCTGAACTTTCTCTGCGATTGCCTTCTGCGCCGGAAGCTCTGGCGCGTCGAACCAAGCGGTGCGCAGGTGTTCCAGTTCCTCGTCGTCCGGCCAGCCAAACCACGCTTTGGCCCCATTGCCCCGCAGCTCGAAACTGCCGCCGGGCGTGCAAGCCGCCACGCCCTCGATCTGGGTGATGAAGCAACTCCAGCCGCCTTGGTTCACTGGTTCGCGGCTGGTGCGCCGGGTCACCACCGAACCCCAGTCCATGGACCGGAAATCCACGTTCAGACCAAGCCTCACGAACACGTCGCGCGCGACCTGCATCATCTGCATGTAAACGGGCCGATCGGTCGGCGCCAGCATCACGACCTTCTCTCCCGCGTAGCCGGATTCCCGCACCAGCCGCGCAGCCAGGGCGTCGTCGCGCGGTCCGGACAGGACATCGAGCCCGGCATGGCTCGCCATCGGCTGACTTTCGATGAAATAGCCCGACGGCGCACGGGCCAGTTCGGTCTGGTCCCCGACCACCGATGCCAGGAATGTCTGTTGGTCGATCGCGGGCAGCAGCGCCCGTCGCAGCTTCGGGTTGTTGAACGGTGGCTGGACATGGTTGAGCGCAAGGACCAGCGGCCAACCAAACGGATCGTTCACCTCGACCTGCACGCCCGGCGATTGGCGCAGCATCGGGCAAAGATCGATCAAGGGCACTTCGAGCCAATCGACCTCGCCTGTTCGCAGCGCCGCCGCCGCGGTCCCCGGGTCCGGCTGCACGACCCATTCGACACGTTGGACATTCACCGCCTTGCCGCCCGCCAGGAAGCTCGGCGGTTCCTGCCGAGGCACGTATCCATCGAACCGCGCATAGGCCGCGCTGACACCCGAGACCCACTGGTCGGGCAGGAAGCGGAACGGTCCCGAGCCGACGGTCTCCTTGATCTGTTCGGTGCCAGGCGTTTTCGCCACCCGCTCCGGCATCATGAAACATCCCCGGGCCCCCAGCCCGTACAGCATCTGGCTGAACGGCCGCTTCAGCCGAATGCGGAAGCGGCTATCGTCTATGGTTTCGATATCATTCGTCGCGGCCAGCAACGGCTGCCCGAACGAATTGCGTGAGCCCCAGCGCCGCACCGACATCGCGCAGTCCTTCGCCAGGACTCGTTCGCCGTCATGGAACGTCAAACCGTCGCGCAAGGTGAATGTCCAGGTCAGCCCATCGGCCGATACGTCGTGTCCCGCGCACATCTGCGGACGCGATTGGCCCACATCGTCGAGGCCATACAGCGTGTCGAACACCATGTAGCCGTGGATTCCCGCGACCAAGGCGGTGGTCCAGATCGGATCGAGCGTCGAAAGGCCCGCGTTCGGAATGTAGCGCAGCGGCCGGACCTGGGCGTGGGCCAAAGCCGGCGCCATCAGCGCGGGTACTGCCTTCAGAAAATCGCGGCGCCGCATAATATCTCCTCCCGATTATTATCGGGCCCATATTCACACCTGGTGCATGGGCTTCCTTCAGAACTACCTCGGTCTGGAGCCGGCCTACAAGGATGGCTCCGACCTGCCGCTGCTGGGTATGATGAAATAGCATTGTATCGAGATCGGCCGGGCGCTGACGGTTCCGATCTGGGCAACAAGGCACGCATTTCGGTATCACGAGGTACCAGAGTGCGCACAACGTCGGGGACGCCGCGATGAGCAGCGATCCATCGAAGATACGCGTAGCCGCAGGCCGCAAACCATCGCGTTGCGTCAACCTAGCAGTCTGCTGAAAAACCTCGGAATTTGGTTGGTGTACTGGCGTGCGGGAGGCAGGTTGTTGTTTGAGAAGCGCGGTGTGGCTGGCCTGGAACGCCAGTTGGTTGCTCCTCGTGGACTGTTTTCCCGCCGATGCCATCACGCCGGGACGAGTTTCGGAATGCGGACCAGATTGTAGGCGATCAGATTGAGCAGAAAGTCTCCGGCGACGCGGCGAATGCCGCGATGCTTGGTCTTGCGCAGGGTGCCGTGCTGTTTACCCCAGCCAAAGATGCACTCGATCATCGCGCGGCGTGTTTGCGATTTCGCATAACCGGTACGTCGGGTCGTGCGTCCGTCGATGGCGCTGCGCCGCCGTCTGCCGCCGGTCTTGGTCAGCCCGTTGTTCTGCGTCACGTGCGGCGTGATCTCGGCAGCCCGTAGCCGCGCTACGTGATCGGTCGTGTCATAGGCCTTGTCCTCGCCAACCGTGATGCGGCGGCCCGCCAGCCTGCGTCTGATCGCGAGCATCGCCTCGGACGCACGCCGCTCGGCTGTGCCAGTGGCCTTGCTGAGCAGGCCTGCCACCGCCAGCCCGTGACGGTTCTCCATGGTGACATGTCCCATGTAGCACAGCCTCGCCTCGCGACCCGCCGCCTTGCGATACAGCCGGCTGTCGGGATCGGTCGTGCTCTGATGGGTGTCGTTCTTGCGGGTCTGGCCATGGAAGTCCGAGCCATCCGCGTCACTGCCGTCCTTGGGGCGAAAGCTCCGCTGCGACGCCCAGGCTTCGATCAGCGTGCCGTCCACCGAGAAGTGCTCGTCCGACAGCAGCGGCTTCACCTGGGGATGATTGAGCAGGCGGGTCATGAACTTCTCGAACACCTCGCCCGCCTGCAGGCGTTCGCGGTTCTTGCTGAACGTCGTCGGGTCCCACACCGGGTCGTCCGGTGACAGTCCGACGAACCAGCGATAGAGCAGGTTGTAGTTCAGATGCTCCATCAGCTGCCGCTCCGAGCGGATGCCATACAGCGCCTGGATCAACAGGGCACTCAGCAACTGCTCCGGCGGCACCGATGGTCGCCCATCTTTCGCGTAGAGCCTGGCAAAGCTCCGGCTCAGCTCGCTCAACACATCGCGAACCAGACCATGGATCTTACGCAGCGGATGCCCAGATGGAACTCGCGACTCAGGCGATACATATGAGAACAGCTGCGCCTGGTCGCGAAATATCCCCCGCATCACCTGCCCCCGCTTCAAACCTGCACCAGAGAATCATGCTCCGTCGATTGCAGGGAAAAGGTTTTTCAGCAAACTGCTAGACTAAATCTGCCCAGCGTTCCCACAACGCTTACCTCCCTTTCAACCAAACTCCCGGAGCGGTGAGTGTCTGGTTCCGACCATCGCCCGTCTGAAACAGACTGACCGGAATCCACCCGACCAAGCCATCCGCCTGAGAATTGCGAACGGCAATATCCAACACGAAGCGGCCGTTCGACCTCTTGCCGGCGCTCAGTGCGCATGGAATTGCCGCGGGTGCGGTAGCGGCATCGGTATCCGGCTTGTCTCCTCGATGGCACGGGCTATGATCGTCCGCAATCTTTCCTAACCCTGCAAGGAGTGCGTCCCATGGCAATCACGATGTACAGCGGCTTTGTGCCGGTATGCCTGCAGTTGCTCGGCGGCCTCAAGACTGTGCTGCAGAAGGCCGAGGAGCACGCCACAGCCCAGAAATGGGATACCACCGTAGTGCTGAACCTGCGGCTCTTTCCCGACATGTTCCCGCTCGAGCGGCAGGTGCGGCAGGTTTGCACTCATTCATGCGGAGCGGGCCGGGTCGCCGGGATTAGCCTGCCGTCCTTCGCCGACCATGACAACAGCTTCGCCGAGATGCAGGCGCGCATCGACAAGACCATCGACTTCCTGAAAGGGCTGCGCGCGGATCAGCTCGACGGCAAGGAAGATACCGTCATCACGGTCCCGATGGGTGGCCAGCCGCGGGAGTTCAAATGTCAGAACTACCTATACCATTTCGCGATGTTGCAGGTGCAGTTCCACGCTACGACGGCGTACGACATCATCCGCAGCACCGGCGTCAACCTCGGGAAGCTCAATTATCTCGGCCAAATGCCGTCGTAAATCGACGTACTTATCCAATCGGTGGAGTCGACAACTGGCGCGGTAACGTCAGTCGCGGGGTGAGTTGTAGATGTCGCTTTCGCGCACTCCCGCAATCACGGCTGGCATGTCTCGGTTTCCTGCCACCGTTCATCGAACTGGACGTACGGAACTGTCGTAACCCGGGCCGCAGCGTCACATCGCTCGGCGCGGACCGGTTATGCTTGCGCGCCGCTGAGGCTGGTTTTGCCCGAATTTCATTGCGGTGTGCCTGGATGAGACCGAGGATCACACTCAACGGCTCCTGAATTTGGAGCATGTCGGCTAAGATGACTCGCCAGTTGGTGGTCTCGTGTCTCTCCTGGGCTCCAGGCGTGAGCACCGGGTACCAACGAGACGAGGCGAAACGATAGCGGCTACGCTTCACAGAGGAGATGGGAACATGGCACAAAAAGGTCGCGGGATTTTCATGGTCTACGTTGATATCGACGCCAAGGACGTGCAGGAATTCAACGAGTGGTATAACAAGGAACATCTACCGGAATTGCTGTCGGTGCCCGGCATTCTCTCAGCGGCCCGCTACGAGGCAGTCAAGGGTGGCCCGCAGTATCTGGCATGTTATGAACTGGATAGCGTGGCGGTGATGCAGACGCCGGCGTTTACCAACCGGCCGCGGACGCCGTGGGGACAGAAAGTCTCGCCCTCCGTGATTGGGAAGAATTTGACACGCATTGTCGGAGAACAAATTTACCCGGACGGCATAGAAATGCCGGAGCGTGGCATGGCGCCAGTGTTGCAGATTGGCCGTATGTCCGTCCCCGCCGAGGTCGATGCGGAGTGGAACGCCTGGTACAGTGGGGAGTATGTGCCAGGCTACCGCAAGGTGCCGGGAGTGATCTACGCCCGCCGCTATCGGGTTCTCGAGGGTACCAGCGGCTACAGCACGGTCTACGAATTTGCCAGCACAGCCGTGCCCGAAAGCCCGGAGTGGAAGGAACAACAGCAACATTCTTCGCCCAATTCGCCGCGCATGCGGCAGGCCATGACGCATGCACCGGGTTCCCCGGGGGTGTACGTACGGGTGAACCGCTAAAGTCCAGGGTGCACTAGAATGTAGGTGCTCGACATCATCGGCGGCCGTGCTCGATTTTATCGACCAAACCTGATCACATCGCCGAGGCGTTTGCTGCGACCTATCGCATGGAAAGGGCTTGCGCGATACAACTCGCGCTTCAGCAATCGGGCGCCGCGTTCAACCCGATCGCGAACGAGGTCGTGAGCGCTGCGTTCGACAGGGTCAGGATTTGCCGCAGCGGCGGCGGCATGATCCGGTCAGGATCGAATGGTAGGCGCTGCCGCGCAAGATCGACCTCACCGACCCTTCCTACAAGCAATGAACACGTGGAGAAATAAGCGGTCCCGAACGATCTACTGCATATCCGGATCCAACGGGTACACCGGCCGACGAACCCTGCGAAAGGTCAGTTGCCCGTAGTCCGAGGTGCAAACGCCCACACCAGCGCATTCAACGATCTTGCGCGCGATCTTGCCCAGATCGGCGCGCCAGTGCACGCGACTTTTGATGGCCACAAACGTCTTCCGCGACGGATCGATGCCAAGTACCTGCAGCATCTCTTGCGCCGTCGGTTCGATGTGCCGGCTGAGCAGGACGATCTGGACCTTGCCGGTATCGAGCACGACTGTGGGTCCCATAAACACCTGAAGCCCAGGCGTCAGACCGCCCTTCAACCTGAAGCTTCCAGCGGAGATCGTCTGCACCGTGCCGCTTACGGTCAGCGGCTCACTGGCCACCGGCAGTTGCGGCATGGTCAGTTTCGCGCCGATCGACAACGTGACGGTCGTTCCGACGCCCGCCTGAATTGCCTGTTGCACGACGTCAGGGTCGTATATGCCAAAGAACACCACATCATCCAGATCCTGCCGAATAATCTCCCGCAGCGTATCGGTGGTATCCATCGTGCCGCCGCTGGCACAGTTGTCGTAGTGATCAAGCATTACCACGGGCAATTGACCCGGAACTCCCAACTGCCTGGCGCGACTGACGGATGCTTCCAGCGGCTCGATGTCGAACAGGAACGCCTTGCGCGCCTTCCAGGCCGCGCTGATCAGTTCATCCACCATGGCTTGGGCATCGGCCGGATCGTTGTCCGTGATGACCACCGCCGACAGGCCCGCCATTTCGACATCGGCATGCGGAAACCCGACGAACAGGCTGGCGGTCAGGGCACGGCCGCTGGCCTCCCATGTCGCGCAAAGCGCCTGCAAGTCCTTGTTGGGCGCCATGTGGGTCCCCTGCGCCATCACGTGCGGAAGCATCGGCGCGGCACGCCAGGCGCTGGTCGGCGTGACTTCTTGTTTCATCACACGCAACAGAGCGCGCGCGGCTCGCTCGGCGGTCTGTTGCTGATCGACATGGGGATACGTGTGATAGCCGGCGACGATCTGCGCATTGCTGACCATCGCATTGAAAACGTTGGCGTGCATATCGTAGGCAACGCAGAGCGGCGTGTTCGGATCGATGGCGCGGATGCGGCGCAGCAACTCACCTTCTCCGTCTTCGATCCCTTCGACGACCATCGCGCCATGCAGGTCCAGCCAGAACGCGTCGAAGCCGCCGTTTGCAACCTCATCGGTGATCAGCCGGCAGCACGCTTCATAGGCGTCGCTATCCACCGGCCCACTGGGCGGCGCGCTGGCGCAGACCGCCACGACAATCTCCGCGCCGATTTTATCCGCCACCGCCAGGAAGCCGCCCATGCAGGTGCCGGTGCCGCGGTAGAATTCGATGGCGGCCTGGCCGCTGAGCAGTGCGGTGCCATCGCGGCAGAAGCGCTCAATGTTTGTCGGCACCGGTGAGAATGTATTGGTTTCGTGCGAGAAGGTTGCCAATAGCAGTCGCATCAGTTCCCCCTTGAGGTGCAGCGATTTGAGAGCGGGCAGCGTCACGCCGCCGGGAGCGTCACGCCGATCCGGTCGCGGAACGCGCCCCCATCACCTGATCGGTGATCGACGGCCGCGGCGTCCATGACCGTGAGCCAGGGTTCCCTTTGGCCCGATATGGATCTGTGCGGCCACTATCATCATGGTGCCTCTGCTCCTTCTTCCACCGACCGTCGCCGGTTCATCGGCGAATTGGCCTGCCATCCATGCCCGGCTGAATGTGTGCGTCCTCGAATAGCGTCATTCCGACCGGAAGGCCAAGTCCGCATGCCTGGAACCGAAGCATCAGCATTTGCACGGCGTACCGCACCGGGGCAGAATATCGGTGCGACATGGCGGGATCGACATGCTCAGCTCTCGAATTCAGAACTTGGATGATTTGGATCGGCATCACGCTGTTGTCGCCGATGCTGGTCACCGTTGCGCTGCCAAAGCCCGAAGCCACACCGCAAAGTACGTCGCTGGTCGGACAGTTGTTGGTGGCATCACCCGAGATGGGTGACTTGCGTTTTGAGCACGCGGTTATCCTGATGGTGCGTCACGACAAGACTGGCGCCCTGGGGATCGTTGTCAACCGGCCAATCGAGGAAATTCCGTTGGCGAAACTGCTGCAGGCGCTTGGTCAGGACGGTTCGGGCGTCACTGGGCAGGCGCGCATCTTTGCAGGCGGACCGGTCGAACCGCAAATCGGTTTCATCCTTCACACCACGGACTATCATCGTGCGGGAACGATCGACGTCGGTCGCGTGGCAATGACCACGGGCCCCCAGATTCTGCGCGATATCGGCCACAATCAGGGCCCAGGCAAAAGCCTCATTGCCTTCGGCTATGCGGGTTGGGGGCCAGGTCAACTGGAAGGCGAACTGAACCTGGGTGCCTGGTTCTCGGTGGATGGCGACCCCAGGCTGGTCTTCGACGCGGACCGGGACAAGCTCTGGGACGATGCCACGGCACGCCGGACCGTTCCGCTCTGAGACCCGCCAACACTGAAGCGCGGGCCACACTCTGGGCCATGATGGCCATAGCCGCGTACCACCGAGGCGCTCACAAGCTTGCGATGGCTGTGCAAAACGACCAACATCCCCGTGGACGCCCGCGATTGCCAAGCGCGGACTTGAAAATGCAGGAGGGAGAGCGATGTTCCAGAAGCTGCATCACGTCGCCTATCGTTGCCGCGACGCGCAGGAGACGGTTGATTTCTACACCAAGGTGCTCGGCCTGAAGTATGCGGCCGGCGAGGCCTCGCCTGAAGGACACAAACCGTACGGCGAGGAAGTGGATCTCATACATATCTTCTTCGAATGTGCAGATGGCAGCTATGTCGCGTTCTTCGACCTGCCGTCCTCGCCACCGGCGGAGGCCGATCGCAACACCCCGAACTGGGTCAATCATATCGCTTTCGAAGTGCCCACCATGGATGCGCTGCTCGAAGGCAAGCGCCGGCTGGAAGCCGCCGGTGTCGATGTGCTCGGGCCAAAGGATCACCGGTTCTGCCAGTCGATCTACTTCTTCGATCCGAACGGCATTCGGCTGGAAATGACGTTGCGCACCGAGGCGCCGGGCGAACTGAACCGGATGGAGCGCGCGGCGGGCGAGCGGCTCGCGGCATGGAACGCGCGCAAGCAACGCAAATACGGTGCGGCAGCCGCGGTGCAGGAGGCGGTCTGACCGTGCAGGCAAAGCTGGTCGCAATCGATGTCCCCCGCGGCAGCGGCTATGACAGCCAGAGCGGCTTAAACAATCTGTATCCTCAGGTGTATGGGCGCCTCGCCGACGAGGGCTGCGGCAGGCGCATCGCTTTCGTGGTGATCCATCCGACCAGCAATTTCCTGAGCCATTATCTGATAGATCCGATGCAGCGGCGCGGGCGGGCAATCCTGGCGTTGAACACCCGCTATGTGGGAAACGACTCGACGCTGATCATGGAGCGGGCGATCCAGGATCTCGGCGCCGGCATCGGCTACCTGCGCGGGCTCGGCTATGAGCGGATCGTGTTGCTGGGCAATTCCGGCGGCGGCTCGCTGGCGGCATTCTATCAGGCCGAGGCCGAGCAGATCCGCGTCACCACAACGCCGGACGGTGTTGCATTCGAGCTGCGAGCGGAACAACTGCCGCCGGTCGATGGGATGGCGATGCTGGCCGCGCATCCGGGGCGGGCACTGACGATGGTGGAGTGGATCGATCCCGTTGTGGTGGATGAGCGGGACATGTATGCGACCAATCCGGCGCTCGACATGTACAATCCCGCCAACGGTCCGCCATACGATCGTGGCTGGCTGACGCGCTACCGCGGCGCGCAGCGCGCCCGCAACGACCGCATCACCGACTGGGTGCTTGGCCGGCTGGCGGCGCTGGACGCGGACCTTGATCAGGACCGCATCAAGGACGAGCCGTTCATTGTCTATCGCACGGTAGCCGATCCGCGCTTCCTCGATCTGTCGCTCGACCCGAGCGATCGTGCGGTGAGCAATACGCGGCGATCGAATTATGGTCCGACCAATCTCGGACGGTTTTCGACGCTGCGTTCCTTCCTCAGCCAGTGGAGCGCGCGGCTGTCGCGCGCCGATGGTCCGGTTTGCATGGCGCGGACGTCGGTCCCGGTGCTCAACGTGCTTTACTCAGCCGACACGCTGGTATTCCCCGCGCAGGTGCGGCTTTGGTCGCAGGCCGCCGGCGCGCGGTGCCACGACCATGTGCTGAAGAACGCGACGCATCATCTGGTCGGGCAGGACAAGCTGATCGATGAACTTGCCGACCTGCTGGTGGCCTGGGCCGAACGGCTTTGAGATCGGGCGTCAATTCCGTGGCACATGTTCCCAGTAGTGATGCGCGTATTGCAGTCGGCAGGCCGCCTTGAGCGCGTCCTCGCCCATTGCGCCCTCGCGTCCGGGCGCCAGTGGCGACAGATCCATGGGCGGCGTGCCGTCGGTGATCCAGGCGGCCAAAGCTTCGCCGATGGCCGGCGCGATGGACAGTCCGCCGACGCAACAGCCGCCGGCCACATAGAGCCCGTGAACGCCCTGCACCGGTCCGACCGTGTGTTCACCATCGGGCGTCATGGTCGGCAGTCCGCCGCGATGCACGCGCAACCCGATCTCGTGCGGCACGCGCTGGAATACCGGCAACTGCTCGCGAACCGAATCGGCGAAACCGCGCAGCACGCCGAGATCGAGCGGCAGGTCGGCGACATCGAACCGCGCCGGTAGCGCCTGCGCATCGTACTGCAACGGGGTCTGCTCGTAGCCGCCCAGCATCAGTCCGCCATCATCTGGACGCGCATAGACGTTCACGTCGATGATGCGGGTGATCGGCTGTGTCGTGTCGACACCATCGATGGGCTCGGTGATCAGCAGCTGATGCCGCGTCGGCACGACCGCGATCTTCGCGCCGGACAGCGCCGCCACCGCGCGCAACCAGGCGCCGGCCGCATCCACCACCGTCGCGCAGCGGATCGTCCCATGCTCCGTCTCCACACCGCTGACCGCGCCGTTGCGTGTGGCGATCCCGGTCACCAGCGTGTGCGGCAGCATGGTCACGCCATGTCGCTCCGCCGCGCGCGCATAGAGGTTGGGAATTTGTGACGGCTCCAGATAGAGATCGGTCGGCGAATAGATCACACCGAGAATGCCGGTCGTATGCAGGAACGGATTCTTCGCCCGCGCCTCCTGCGGGGAGATCATTTCTATGCCGGTTCCCATGCGCCGCCCGCGCTCGACCTCGTGCCTGAGCTGCGCCACATGCTCCGGCAGCCGGGCGATCTTCAGCGCGCCGGGCTGATGGTACGCGATCTTTTCGCCGGTTTCCGCCTCGAAGGCCTCGATCTTGCGCACCGCGCGTTTGGCCAGCTGCGTCATCAGATCGGTGCCTCGCGCCTGCGACGTAAGCCCGGCCGCCCGCGGCGAGGTCTGCGAGCCGAGCGCATGCTTGTCCAGCAGCGCGACCTGCCTGCCGGACTTTGCCAGGTGAAACGCCACGCTGGATCCCAGCGCACCCGATCCGATCACCACGCATTCCGCCGCGTCGATCATGCCCGGCTCCACCCATTCATTCTCAAACCTGAGGTCTGACGCTCAGGGGCTCACATGGGCTTTTGGAACTTCAGCACGAACTCGTCCACCGGTGTGGGATTGTGGAAGACAATGGCGGTGCGAGTGTCCTCGGGGTGGCGAAGGAACCCGGCGTCGGCGACGAACTTGAAACCGGCCGCCTCGATCTCGGCGCGCAATGTCTGTTCGGCGATCCGGTGAAAGGTCTTGCCAACCGTCGCACCGTCTTCAGGCCGAGCCGAATGGTCGGCGATGATCAGGAAGCCGCCGGGCTTCAGCACGTCGAACATTGCCTTGTCCATTTTCGCACGATCGATCCCCATGTAGGTCGTGTCGTGATAGGCGAAGTAGAAGGTAACCAGGTCGATGTCGTGCAGATCGGCCGGGACCGGATCGTCCGCCGGGCGCACCAATGCCACGACATTGCCCATGGCCGGCTTTGTCATCCTGGCGCGGAACTTGTCGTTGTCCTGATCATTCTGTCCGAAGACCTTGCCGGTCGGGCCGACGGAACGGGCCATCAACTCGGTGCTGTAGCCGGCGTCCGCACCCATATCGAGCACCGTCCATCCGGCCTTCGCGCCGGTGAAGGTGAGCAGGTTCACCGGATCACGCCGTTTGTCCGTCTGGCGGTCGGCGTCGCTGCGGTCAGGCGCTGCGACGATGACCGGATAGTCCTGGGCACGCACCGACGCCGTGCCAATCGAAACAACGATTGCAAGACCCATCGCGAAGGCGACGCCGGCGCGAATGGCGGCAGGGCGGGCAGCGGCGAGCTTCATGATGCGTCCTCCCATTTCGGCTGATGTGCCAGCCACCCGATAAGGCGACCACAGTCAATACCCCTGCAGCGGTGCCGGTCCATGGTGTCCGGATCAACCCAGGCGTCACCGCATCCTGGCCGCGCCGGCCGGAAGGGCCGATAAGGACTGCCGCATGCCAGCAGACAGCACCGCCCCGCGACCGCTCGCCGCAGTCATCTTCGACGTGGACGGCGTTCTTGTTGACTCACCGCATGAACGCGCATGGCGGGAGGCCCTGCAGGGCATCACCGATCCCGCGCGCCTCACGACCGAGATCTATCAGGCCCATGTCGCCGGCAAGCCGCGACTCAGCGGTGCGCGCGCCGTGCTGGAGCAGTTGGGCGTGCCCGACGCCGCGCAGCGCACGCTGCACTATGCCGAGCGCAAGCAGCGACGGCTGGAGGAACTGATCAGGGCGCGCGCGTTCACGGCGTTCCCCGACGCACTCCGCTTCGTCCAGGCAGTCGAGGCACTGCGCTTCCGGCTCGCCGTCGCCTCGTCCTCGAAGAACGCCAACGAGATGATGCAGTTGATCCGCGTCGATGCCGGGCGCACGCTGCTCGATGTCTTCGCCGCCAATGTCTGCGGCCGCGACCTGCGCCGGGGCAAGCCGGATCCGGAGATTTTCCTGCTTGCCGCAGCGGATCTGGGCGTGGCGCCCGCCGTGTGCCTCGTGGTGGAGGACGCGCCGGCCGGGGTCGAGGCGGCTAAAGCCGGCGGAATGGCTGCACTCGGGGTCGCCAGGCTGGGAGACGAGGCGTTGCTGCGCGCGGCCGGCGCCGATCTGGTCGTGACCAGTCTGGATGAGGTCGCGATGGATCCGCTGGCCGAAGGCCTGCTCCGCGCGGGGCCAAAATGAAGGAAACCATGGAAATGCTCGGCGCATTGGAGCCAACCGCGGATGCTGGCTGGGTGCTGGAGGAGCACGGTTACGATCCCCTCCGAGAGGCCAGCATCGAGTTGCGCTTCACCGTCAGCAATGGCTTCCTTGGCGTCAGGGGGGCTCGGGCGGTCAGCCGCGGTCCGATGTGGGTTTCCTGGCTGCACACGCTGAACTGGGCCTCGTGGCCGCGCACCTATGTTGCGGGACTGTTCGACACGCCCAACACCGAGCCGCCAGTCCCGGCCCTGGTCCCTGTTGCCGACTGGCTCCGCGTACGCATCCTCCTGAATGGCAGGCCTTTGCTGCGACGCTCGGGCGACACGCTCTCGCACCGTCGGATTCTGGACATGCGGCGAGGCGCGCTGCTCACGGAGTGGCGGCAGCGTGACCCTGCTGGCCTGGTCGTCCATGCGCGAACGCTCCGCCTTGTCTCGCTGTCCGAACGTGCCGTCGGCCTGCAGCTGCTTCACCTCGAGGTGGAGCAGGGCGAGGTGGAGGTTACCGTGGAGGCGATGTTCGAAGGGGCCGGACTCGGGCTTGAGCCGGTACGGCTTGAGCCGGATCTCGGCGTCTGGCGCACCGAACAATCCGGCAAGAGTCTCTGCAATGGCCGGCGCCCCGGCATTGCAACTCGACACCGTCGAGATCCCGGCGCGGGCGCTCAACCACTTCAAGTGGTCCTGGAGCTGGTCGTCCGTTCCCGGGCAGGTTGCATCGTTTCAGCGTCTGGTCTCGGTCGCGCGCAGCGACGACCTGCGAGAGGACCCCGGCCCCGCGGCGCGCGGGGCGCTCGACAAAGCGCGGCAAGTTGGCTGGCGCGCCGTGCTTGGCGCGCACGAGGCTGCCTGGAAGCATCGCTGGCACTGCAGCGATATCGAGATCGATGGCGACCACGCTGCCCGGCAGGCCCTGCGGTTTTCGATGTACCACCTGAACAGCGCCGCCAACCCGGCCGACGAGCACGTGTCCATCGGCGCCCGTGCACTGACGGGGGACTCCTATCTCGGGCACGTGTTCTGGGACACCGAAATCTACCTTGTGCCCTTCTACGTGGCGACCTGGCCCGAAGCCGCCCGGGCGCTGCTCATGTACCGCTACAACACGCTGCAGGGCGCCCGCACCAAGGCCGCCCGGATGGGCTGGCGCGGCGCCCTCTACGCATGGGAGTCCACCGATACCGGCGAGGAAACGACGCCCGAGCAGATCATCGCGCCCAACGGGAAGGTCGTCCAAGTGCTCTGCGGCACCCAGGAACAGCACATCAGCGCGGATATCGCGTACGCCGTTTGGCAGTACCTGGCAGGCGACCGGAGACGAAGCCTTCCTGCTGGATGCCGGGTCCGAAATCCTCCTGGAGACAGCGCGCTTCTGGGCCAGCCGCGCCCAGCTCGAAACTGATGGCCACCGTCATATCCGCGGCGTGATCGGACCGGACGAGTACCACGAACATATCGACGACAACGCCTACACCAACATCATGGCCCGTTGGAACATAAGGCGCGGCCTCGACATCGCCGCACTGCTGGGCGAGCGCTGGCCCGATCGCTGGGCGGATCTCGCAGTCAGGCTTGCACTCGACGATGCGGAGCTCCATCGGTGGCGGCAGGCTGCGGAGGCGTTGGTCACGGGCTTCGATCCGCGCACCGGGCTGCTCGAGCAGTTTGCCGGATTCTTCAAGCTGGATGAGGTGGATCTCTCTGATTACGCCGACCGCACCACCCCGATGGACATGATACTCGGGCGGGATCGGACACAGCGCTCCCAGGTGGTGAAGCAGGCCGACGTTGTCGCGCTCATGGCTCTGCTGCCGGAGGAATTCGACCTGCCGACCAAAGTGGCAAACTTTCGCTACTACGAGCCGCGGTGCGCACATGGCAGCTCGCTGAGCCGGGCCATGCACGCGCTTGTCGCGGCCCGGTTAGGCGATACCGAACTGGCGCTGCGCTATTTCCATGAGACCGCGGCGACCGACCTCTCGGACAACGGGGGCGCCAGTGCTGGCGGTGTGCGTATCGCCGCGCTCGGGGGGCTCTGGCTGGCGGCACTGTCCGGTTTTGCCGGACTGTCGTTGCGTGCCGACGCCATGGCCTTGGATCCCCGGTTGCCCCCATCCTGGCGCAGTTTCGGCTTTCGCGTGCACTGGCGCGGGCGCCTGGTAAAAGTGCGCATCGAACCAGGCGGCAATCTGCTGACTGCGACACTCGAAACAGGGGATCCGATGGCGCTTGTCGTCAGCGAGCAGCGGCACGCGCTTCGCCCCGGCGAGACGCTTCGGCTGACGATCGGAGCCCGGTCAGGCTGAACCCAGCTGTTGCCTCAGTCGGTCAGACGACGTTCGTCTGCGGCAGGGACTTGACGAGGTACTGGAACGCAGTGCGGCGCGCTTCCCACCGTGCAGGACCACATCGAACAAATCGCCTTCGCACACACGCCCGGCAGTTTGCAAAGAATCTGTGATCTGTGGGCACACTACGAGGCTAAAATGGAACTGTTTACCCTATGGGAGCGGCGCGCTCAATGCGACGCGTCGCGCCCGAGCCACCAACGACATTTGTCGACTTGAACGTTGCACGCGGTGCACGGCGGGCACTACCTGCGGCCCGACCGTCACATCTCGCCGCTAATTGGCTTCCCGTGGATGCGGCTGCGAGGGACCCGGGCTGGGCTATTGCCGCCCGCGCCAATCGAGGCAATGGTTCCAGCGCGGAACCGGAGACAATGGAATGTCCGACGACCTGACGAACTCCCAAATAGCGCTGCTCTGTAACATCGGGGAGTTTGACCTACCCAAGCTTACCGGGGATCAGAAACGCGACCTGGACCAGCTTGTCTACGGCGGTTACGTGGAACCGACGGAGGACCATGCCATGTCCACTTTCATGCTCACAGCCAAGGGCGTCGAGTTTCTTGGCAAGCGCGGTGCCGGGTTGAACGAGGCGTAGCGGACGCCGCAGACAGCTCGCCGTGAATACGCTGGTTGCTGCCAAGTTGGCGTGGGGCAGCCAACGGCGTCCGATCTATTGCTGCCATATCGCATGGCCTGCAAACCGCGTGGGAACGGCGGTTGCGCGCCACGAGGATCAGATCGTAACAGCGACACACCAGTCGGTCGGCATAGATCGCGCCGATGCCGGAGGAGACGCCGGTTGTGACGGTCCGTTCGAGCCCAGCCGTGACGTAGGAACCGTGGCGCGCGTTTCAGCGATGGTGTGCCCTAACTGTCCACGTCGATGACGGCCTGGGCAAAGGCCTGTGGGGCCTCCTGCGGGAGGTTGTGACCGATGCCGCCTTTGATAAGTCGGTGCGCGTACTTGCCCGAGAATTGCTTGGCATATGACGCGGGCTCCGGATGCGGTGCGCCATTTGCATCGCCTTCAAGCGTGATCGTGGGCACGTTGATGACTGGAGCTTCCGCAAGACGTTTTTCCAGGTCGTCATATTTCGCTTCGCCATCAGCCAGGCCGAGCCTCCAGCGATAGTTGTGGATCACGATGCTGACGTGATCAGGATTGTTGAAGGCTGCCGCGGTGCGATCAAACGTCGCATCGTCGAAGTCCCATTTCGGGGAAGCAAGCTGCCAGATAAGCTTGGCAAAATCGGCCCGGTATTTATCGTAGCCCGTGCGCCCGCGTTCCGTGACAAAGTAATATTGGTACCACCATTCGAACTCGGCCTTCGGCGGCAACGGCAGCTTGTTGGCTGCGGGGCTGCCGATCAGATAACCGCTCACCGAGACCATGGCCTTGCAGCGCTCCGGCCAGAGCGCCGCGATGATGTTGGCCGTCCGCGCTCCCCAATCAAATCCGCCGAGGATCGCATTTTGAATCTTGAGAGCATCCATCAAGGCGATGATATCGACGGCGACGACCGCCTGCTGACCATTCCGAAGGGTTTCACTGGCAAGAAAGCGTGTCGTGCCATAACCGCGCAGATACGGGACGATCACCCTATAACCCGCCGACGCAAGCAAAGGGGCAACATCGACATAGCTGTAAATGTCGTAGGGCCAGCCGTGCAGAAGTATGACCACTGCGCCATCGGCGGGACCGGCTTCCGCGTATCCGTCAGAAAGGAGGCCGGCATTGACCTGCTTGAGTGCGCCGAACGAGGTGTTCGTCCCCGGCTTGATCGAGGGCAGATCCGCAGGTCTGGTCTTGCCGGTCTGCGCTTTCGCAGAGCCCACCATGCCGATCTGGGCCGCCGCCAGGGTGATGCCCACTGCGCGCAGGAAACGCCGACGATTCTGATTGATCTCTTCCGACATCACTCTCTCCATTTGGAATCAGGTCAATGTTTGGCGTGGAAACATGAACGGGAAACTCCGCCGCGCCGACCGTTGCTGATGCTATCGGCGAGGTCGCGTCAGGATGATGAACAATCGGCGGGTCGTCATCCCATGAGGCCCGCGGTCAAACGCGCCCACCGCAGTGGCCGAGCGTAAAGCTGCGGGGTCCGCTGGGCAAACGATGCGGCACGGCGGACAGCAGCGGCCAGCCTGCGAGGTCCATCAGGCTGGCCGCGTGCGCCCGTCTTGTTCCCTTTGCGTTCCCGGCGTGCCCCTCAAGCCAGCTCAACTACAAGTTGGTTTTATTCGCATAGGAAAACGAGCATCCTACGCTGTTCCTGTCCCCCCTCCTGCTCCCAGAGGAAAAGCTCCGGATGCCCGCTCGTATGATCCTGGTTTACGAGGGGGTGGAACCTGTTGGGCGGATGGCATGCGCCCTCACGCGCTTGTGCCTTCTGCTGGCTCTCGTGCTGGCGATTGCGCCGCGTGTCGCGGCGGCCGAAGGTCTTCTCCGCTCCGAACCAACCGCGTCGCTCCGCCCGCCGAGCCGGGACTATGCTGCCCTGTTTCGGTCGCCCGCATCGCGCATCGGCCGCTATCCGTTCGGCTCGACGTCACTTTACGCCGCGGGGATGGCCGGATCGTCCGGACCCGGACTGCTGCTCTCGGCCGGGGCGGTGTGCCGGGCAGCTTTGGCTGCCGCCGAGGCGCGGTATGCCATCCCGACGGGTCTGCTTCAGGCGATCGGAATGGTCGAGAGCGGCCGCCGCGACGAAGCCACGGGCGAGCGTCGACCGTGGCCGTGGACAATCAACGTCGAGGGCGAGGGCCGCTTCTTCGATACCAAGGCGCAGGCGGTCACGTGGGTGCGCCAGGCACAGGCCCAGGGCACCCGCTCCATCGACACCGGCTGCGCGCAGGTCAACCTCCTGCACCACCCCGCCGCTTTCGCGTCACTGGAGCAAGCCTTCGATCCGGCAGCCAACGCAGACTACGCCGCCCGCTTTCTCAAGGAACTGCGGACAATGGCGGGGGGAAACTGGATGACGGCGGTGGGTTACTATCATTCGCAAACTCCAGAACTCGCCGCGGCCTATCGAGATCAGGTGCAGGCGGTGACGTCGCGGAGGGCTGGATCCACCGCGTTCGCCGTGTCCTTTCCTTTTGCGCCTGACCGCCTCCCGCCGTTCAGATCGGTCGGCAGGGACACGTCCCAAAGGTAAGCGTCCGGTCGGCGCCGTGCTCTGATGGCCGTCGGCGGCCTTGTTGTCCGCCGGCGCCCATCACCATCAGGACTGATTCCCGATCGTATTGTCGTGAGCTCAGCATCGCGTCATCGGTGCTCGACGTTTTGGCTGACGGACCAGGCGAAACAGGAGCACTCGATGAACAAGACAATTCGGATTCTCGCTATGGCATCGTTGCTGATGACGGGCGCCGCGGCAGCGATGGCAGCCGGCAGCGAAGGCGGTGGTGTCAGCAGCAAGGGCGTGACAGGCACCGAGCTGGGAAGCCCGCAGACGAACGCCCCAGCAACCGGCACTGCCCTTGGTGCAACGTCCAACCAGACCAATCCGACCTACCCCGGAACGGTCGGCCCGACTGGGTCGACGCAGCCTGATGCGACCAACCCATCGCGGTCCTCGAATGCCGGCGGCGGCAAGAACTAGCGGCCAATTCGACGCGACGATCTCCGACGCCAACTCTGGCGTCGGAGCCGGGGCGGCGCCCGATCAGGCGTCGCATACCACTACGACACTCAGTTGTTCCAGGTCAGGAACATTCCGATGGCGGCGGCGGCCATCACCGCACTGGCGAGCCAGCCCAGGGTCGTCAGCCAAGGCGTCAGCGTGAACTGGCCCATCACCCGACGACGCGATGCCATCAGCATGATCATCACCATGATCGGTACCGCCGCCACCCCGTTGATCACGGCGCTCCAGAACAACGCCTTGATCGGGTCCAGCGAGGTGAAGTTGAGCACCGCGCCAATACACGTCGCCACCGCGATGGTGCCATAGAAGGCGCGTGCGCGCCCGGGACGCTGGGCCAGCCCGACCTGCCAATCCAGCGCCTCGCCTACCGCATAGGCGGCGCTGCCGGCCAGTACCGGTAACGCCAGCATTCCGGTGCCGATGATGCCCAAGGCGAAGATGGTGAAGGCGAAGCGGCCGGCGATCGGACGCAGCGCCTCCGCCGCCTGTGACGATGTCTGGATGTCGGTGATGCCGTGTGCGTTCAGCGTGGCCGCGGTCGTCAGCATGATGAACAGGGCGATGACATTCGAGAAACCCATGCCGACGATCGTGTCGAGTTCCATGCGAACCATCTGCCGCGGAGCCTGTTCGGGGGCGTCCAGCAACGGACTGGCGCTGGCGTCCTCCTTTTCGTCTTCGACCTCCTCACCGGCCTGCCAGAAGAACAGATAAGGACTGATCGTGGTGCCGAACACGGCGACGACGACGGTCAGATAATCGCCCGATGGGTCTATGTGCGGCAGCACGAGGTTCCGCGCCACGGTCAGCCAGGGCACACCGACCGCGAACACGGTTGCCACATAGGCGAACAGCGAGAGGCTCAGCCATCGCAGCACGGAGGCGTAGCGGGAATAGCGCACGAACACTTCGAGCAGAACACTGACGATGGCGAAGCCCGCGACGTAGATCAGCATCGGACCGTTGACCAGCAGATGCAGGGCGGCGGCCATCGCGCCGAGGTCAGCGCCGATGTTGATGGTATTGGCCACGACAAGCAGGCCGACCAGCGGGTAGAGCAGCGCAGCCGGATAGTGGCGCCGCATGTTGCCCGCGAGGCCTCGGCCGGTGACCCGGCCGATATGTGCGCTGATCAGCTGGATCGCGCACATCAGCGGATAGGTGAGCAGCAGAGTCCATCCCAGGCTGTAACCGAATTGCGCCCCGGCCTGGGAATAGGTGGCGATGCCGCTTGGGTCGTCGTCCGACGCGCCGGTGATCAGACCGGGCCCCAGGATATCGCGAAGCTTCGGCCGTTCCGGCTGTTTGACTACGTCGTCCGATTCAGGGGCGGACACGATCATGGCGAACTACTCCGGCGGCAGGGGCGGGGTGCCGACCCCGATCCAGCGACAGCGGAACGATCCGCTTGTACAGACGTGCGCCGCGCCGGGGCCACACATTATTCATCCGCGTCGTAGTTGCTCCCGACCGTCGCCTCGGTCGGAAATCCAAACTGCGGCTGACCTGAGCCTCAGGTCCTCCGCGCGCGGCTTACTCTTCGCGTCCTTTCAGGCGGTCGAACCCCCAGAGCATCGCGATCAATGCGATGCATCCAATGACAAAGCCCGCGCCCGCACCCCACAGGCCCGCGGTGGTGGTGCCGATGGCAACGCCTATGATCCCCCCGAGAATCAGCAGGACCAGAGGCAGGAAACAGCCGATCGCGATCATGCAACGGTCTCGGGCGGTTGGAGAACACGGACAGCCTCCCCCGATGATACGCGATGTCCCGGTGAAATGCAGGCATTGCATCGGATCAGCGGCTTCGACATGGGCGTGAAGTTGCGCATGAGATCAGTTCGCCCAGCGCTGTCCCCAGCGGTCGGCGAAGGCAACCTCGGAAACGGGACGCCGTGCCAGTGGGCCGTATCGCCCGTGCGGGAAGCCGATCGGCATCAGCGCGAAGGTGAACACATCTGCCGGGAGGCCGAGAATCCCGCGGACCTCGTCCTCGTAGAGGATGTGGTTGGTGGTAATGAGCGTCCCGAGGCCCAACGCACGGCACGCCAATATGACGTTCTGCACGGCCGGATAGATGCTCGATCCGCGGATTTTGTCCTGGTGCAGAAGGTGCGCGTCGTAGCGCGCCGCCACGGCCGCCGGCAATGCGTCACGGGGCGGCATGTCGCGCTTTCTGAGGCACGGGACCAGCAAGACGGGGGCGTCGCCCATGTGGTCCCAGAGATAGCTGCCGCCGTCCATGAGCCGTTTGTACTGCGCGTCGGTCAGGTGTGGCGGCCGGCCACGCGCGGCATAGATCGCGGCGACCTCATCCGAGGCCTTTCGGTACACGGCTGCCAGTCGGCGGCGCTGTGCTTCATCGCGGACGACGATGAATATCCAGTTCTGCGCGTTGCCCCCGGATGGCGCCATGGTCGCTGCCTCCAGGACCTTGGTGATCAGTGTCTCCGGTACCGGATCCGGCTTTAGACGCCGCAGCGCGCGGGCGGTGTAGATCGCCTCGAACAGCCCGATTTCAGCCATCTGCGCCTCGCTTCGTGGTGTGCGGCTCACGCCGGAGGATCAGCTTACCGGCACACCACGAAACGCGTCTCCCTGCCGGCCCGCTGCGGCCCGCGGGTCAGCGCGTCACCAGGCTGGCGATCAACTTGTTCACAGCGCCGGCGAGGCCGAAGAACATCGGGATATCGAGGCGATTGACCGCGACGAACACACCCACACTCCGGCCCGGAGCAAACGCGAGGTAGCTCATGAAGCCCGCGCCGCCGCCGCTCTTCACCACCAGCATCGGCTGGACGCCCTGCGCCGCCACCGTCACCCAGCCGAGGCCGAGCCCCGCCATCGGCGAGGCCTCGTCGAAGCCGATTGCGGCCGGCATCGACTGGCGCGGGCGATAGGCCGCGTGGCTCAGCGCCAGTACGCCGTTCGCGTCGGCGAGGTTGTGGCGCAGCCAACGCGCCATGTCGTCTCCGGTGCTGTAGAGCCCGCCGCTGCCATCCGTCGCGTGCGAATCAACGCACGTGGCGGGGCCGCCAAGGCCGCTGCCGATCATCAGTCGCGCACATTGCTCGGGTGTCGGCGCGAAGCCGGTATCCACCATGCCGAGCGGCGCGGTGACGCGGGTTCGCAGTAGGTCCGGGTAGGACCGGCCAGCGGCAGTTTCGATCGCGTCGGCCAGGAGGTCGAAGCCGACATTGGAATAGACGGCAATGGTGCCGGGTGCCCACGGCAGCGTGTAGCCGGGTAGCCATTTCCAACGATCCTCACGCGTCGGCCATGCGCGGGGGTTCGCTCCCTCGGGGACATCGCCCATCTCGCGCGGCATTGCGGCCGAATAGGTCGCGAGATCGAGCAGCGTGATCGCGCGCGTACCGAAGGCCGGGACCTTCACGTCGCCGGCAAATCGCTGCAACGGATCCGTAAGGGCAAGCTTGCCGTTCGCGACCAGCGAGACGAGCACCTCGGTGGTGAACACCTTGGTGATGGAGTTGACCCGCAGCAGGCTTGCGCCGTCGGGTGTGTGCTTGTTGCCCTTCTCGGTCTCGCCGTAGCCGCGCACCAGCGTGCCGTCACCGTGCAGGACCACCAGAACCATGCCGGGTGCACCGGAGTCGAGAAACATGAGCGCGCCGGTGAGGTCGGTTGCCGCCGCGAGGACCGGATCGTCCGCCGCACGGGCCGAGGTTACGGTCGCGAGTGCAAGCGCGAGCGCGAAGAGGATGGATCGCATGTTTATGCCGCCGCTACCGTTAGGTCGGGCAGCCTAGCCACGCCTTGTCCACGCGAACAGTCCGCGTCCCGAACGGCGGCCGGATTGCAGACGCGCGTGCGGGAGGAACTTTTGGACCCAGCCTGCCGTCATCCCCGCGAAAGCGGGGACCCAGGCCGCAACTGGGTCCCCGCTTTCGCGGTGATGACGAGTAGCTTCGCGGTGATGACGAGTAGCTTCGCGCTGACGATTAGCTTCGCAAGGATGACAACAGCGGGGTTTGCCGTCGGCGCAGGGCTGGCGCACGGTCGCACGGTCCAGGCGCCATATGGGCGGCGCTGTCGCCCTGCGGCGCGGGCAGATGAACACGACCGGAGGAAAGAGAATGGCCCTTAAGATCGAGCGGTTTCAGCCCGAGGGAATGAATGTAAGGATGTCCGGCGGGCAACCGTCATATTCGCACGTCGTGACGGTGAGCGGAACTGGCAAGATCGTCTATACCGCCGGCCAGCTGGCCCGCGATATTGACGGCAACTGCGTCGGCAAGGGCGATATGCGCGCCCAGCTGGAGCAGACATTCCAGAACCTTGACCGATGCCTCAAGGCAGTCGGCGCGACCTGGGCCGACGTCGTGAAGACCAACACGTTCGTTACCGACTTCGATGAATTCCAGAAGTGCGGTGATGTGCGCATGCGTTATCTCGGCGTGGCGACCCCGACCAGCACGACGGTCGGCGTCACACGCCTCGCCGGTCCCGATTTCATGGTCGAGATCGAGGCGGTCGCTGTCGTGCCGTAAACGCCACCTTAAGCCGCCCGGGTGCAGGGTTGCCCGAATGGTTGGCCAGGAGGGCGGGTGCTGTTTGGCGCGGAACGGCTGCGAGGGTTGCGTGTTGCGCTGAAATTGCTCGAAGATGGGCAGCACGCACAGGCGGAGGTCGCCTGTCGTCAGCTGGTCGCCTTTGATTGCGATGACATTGAAGCGCTGCTGCTGCTCGCGCTCGCGATCGGCATGCGCGGCGATGTCGATGCGGCCGCACCGCTGCTGAACCGTGTTGGGCAGGAGCGCCGCGCCCATGCGCATCCGTGCACCGATCTGGCGCGCATGCTGCTCCGCGGGGGCGATGCGGCACGTATATCGCCGCAATACCTTGCATGTCTGAGGGCGACACCCGACGACCTGCGACTGCGCTATGCCTATGCCGAGCATCTGCGCGAGCGCGGCGAGGCGACGCAGGCGATCGCGGTGCTGGACCCCGTGCTGCGGACGCACCCTGCCAGCGCGGAGGCGCATTATCAGACGGGCATGGCGCTGGCCGAAGCTGCACGCTTCGACGATGCGGCCGACCGGTTCCGTGACGCCATCCGTCTCGACCCCGGGCCGGCCGCATTCTGGTCGAACCTCGGCACGATGCTGAAGATCCAAGGGCGCTTCGACGAGGCGCTGGACGCCTACGCACAGGCGCTGGCGCGGGCTCCCACCGACCGGCAGATCAGGGTGAATCGTGCGGTGGCGCGGCTGCATGCCGGAAGGTTTGCCGAGGCCTGGCAGGACGAGGACTGGGTTCTTGCCGAACCGGGCCGCGTCGTCCTGCCGGCGCAGAAGCTGTTACCGCCGCTGTCGGTGCTGCCGGACCTGACGGGCCGGACGGTGCTGGTGGTCCAGGAAGAAGGATTTGGCGACACGCTACAATTCCTGCGCTATCTGCCGCTGCTCGCCAACCGCGGTGCGCGTGTTGCCGTCGCGGTGCCGCCGGAACTGACGCGGCTTATGCGGACGGTTCCCGGCGTGGCTGATGTGCCCGCCGGCGATGCGCCGGTGCCGCAACACGACTTCCACTGCTCGTTCAACGGACTTCCGCGCGCCTTCGAGACGACGCTGGAGACCATTCCGTGCGCGGTGCCGTATCTCGTGGCCGATCCGGCACTCGTGGCCCATTGGGCGCGGCGACTGCCAGCGACCGAGGCGTTGCGCATCGGTCTGGTGTGGGCGGGTCAGGCGCGGCCCTGGCTGCCAGGCTTCGTCGGGCTCGATCGGCGCCGCAGCACGGACCTGGCCACATTGGCGCCACTGGCCGCGGTGTCCGGCGTCCAGTTCGTCAGTTTGCAGAAGGGGGGTGCGGCGCCCGGGGCGCGGACGCCGGCCGACGCCCTGGATCTGCACGACGTCATGGCCGAGGTGCGGGATTTCGCGGACACCGCCGCGATTGTGGCCAACCTGGACCTGGTGATCAGTGTCGATACATCGGTCGTGCATCTGGCCGGAGCGATGGGCAAGCCGGTGTTCCTGCTCGACCGCTACGACAATTGCTGGCGCTGGCTGAGCGGGCGCGACGACAGCCCCTGGTATCCAGGTCTGCGCATCTTCCGCCAGGGCCGCCCCGGCGAATGGGCGCCGGTGATCGCGCGTGTCGCCGCGGCGCTGGGCACGCAGGTCGCGCTCGGCTGACGAGCCGGTTGCGGAACGGAATCAGGGGTTGCTTCGCCTCAGTCCCGATATTCCAGCACGCCCTCGCTCACGAGGCGATCCGCGATACGCGCCGAACCTTTCGCCGGCATCGCGTCCCACAGGGCCGCCTCGTCGGAGTCGGCGGCGCGAAACAGGTCCGGCAGCCCCGGGGCGAACAGCACCGCGTGGCCGGCCGGACCAACCGTTGGAAGTGGGCCGCCCCGCAACGCCGCCAGCACAGCGCCGGGGTCGGCATGGAACCGGACCATCCCGGCGTGGCGGCCTTGCCGCAGATGCCGCCCGCCGCCCGCCGTGGCCGCCCCGTGTGCGGGCGGGACGAACGTCTCGGCACCTTCGCGGGCACGCGCGAGCGCCTGCTCCATCCCGCAAACGCTGAGCGCGTGCGATGGGTCGGCCAGCCGCGTGGCCAGAAACGCCAGGAACGCGTCCGCCTCGGTGGACAAGAACGACGCCTGTCCGCCGCCGCCATCCACGTAGGCCGCCACAAGGCACTGTCGTTCGTCGTGCGGCAGCAGCGTCAGGACCGAGCGTGCGGCGTTGATCGCGCGCCCCTCGCACCAGGATCGCCGGACCTTGGCGGTAAAGCGGATGCCCACGGAGTCCGGATCGACCGGGCACCCGCCGCCTCCTTGAAGCGCCCACCCGAGTCCGGATTGGAAAGCCACGAGCGACATGGTCATGCCGCGGCGTCGCGCGCCGGATGAAATCGTCGCCAGATCGTCCGCGCCCGTTCCAGTTCCCGCGCGATGCCGTCGGGTCCGAGCCGGTCAACGTATTCATCCAGGATCTCGAACACCACGCCGGCGATGCCGGGCGCGCGTGACAGCGTAAGTTCCAAAAGGTCCCACACCGGTTCCGGAACGCGCCCGTCATGCGCATCCATGTAGAACCCATCGCTCCACGATCCGCCGGCGACATGAAGCTCGCGGACCCGGTCAAGCCGGATCAGGTTCAGCGCATCCATCGCGTCGAAACCCAGATTTGTCGCATTGCAATGCAGATTGTGCAGATCGAGCAGCTGACCGCACCCGGACAACGTCGTGATGCGGTTCATCAGCCCGAATTCGTTGCCGACATCCGGATCGGCCGGCAAATCGGACAAGTAATGCGCGGGATTTTCCAGCAGGAACGGCACACCGAACCGGCGCTGGACGAACGCCGCCCGTTCCGCGACCAGATCAACCGCCGCCCTGGTCGAGGGCAGCGGCAGCGGAACCCCGGTCGGGGCCGGTTTGCCCTGCGCATCCAGCATCGTCTGGAAATGCAGATGCTCGCTGTACCAAAGGAACGGCCACTGCTTCTGGAAGTCGTCCATCATCGCCAGACAAGGCGCGTACATGCCGTGCGCCGAGCCGATCGACAATTCCACCCCATGCACGACGATCGGCAACGCGCCGCAGCGCCGTCGCGCCGCATCGAACAGCGCGTGGTCAGGCACCAGGCGCGCACGGTCGCCGTCGCGGTATTCCCGGTGGAATATTTCAGGCGTGATCTCGACAAAATCGAGCAGGTCCGCGGTGTAGAGGGCCTCCGGCACCGCGAGCACGCAACCGAACCCGACACCGAGCGGCCCCGGCATTGCCGGGACCGCGTTCGCGCCTTGCTGTTGACGCGCCGGCATCGATCAGCGGCCGAAGCCGACTTCGCTCACCGAGATCACGCCCGCCTGCGCGAGTTCACGCTCTGGGTCGCCGAGGAACTCGATATTCAGGAGGGCGACCCTGCCACATGCCAGACACCCGGCCTTGCCGAGCAGGTATTTGACGACCTCTTGGATATGGTCGGCGGTCTGATCATTTGGATTGAAGGTCATATGGGCTGCCTTCATGCCCTTTGGTGCGAGGCTCATTGCTTGTCTCCCTGTTGGGCGGCCGGAGGACACCGTCATCGGCGTGCCTCGACCGCGCCGATTTATTCTCAGACACAATCAACCGATGGGTCTGTGGCTGCGCTCACAGTTCGGATGCTAAATTATCGCGCCCCGTCGTTCGGACCGGTTGCTGGGCCCGCGGGTATATCGCGCGGGCCGCCGGCGGCATCAGAACGGCGAAGGCGGTCCGCGGCGCATGGCGGCGACCAACAGCAGGCACACGAACGAACCGACAGCAGCAGCGAGAAAACCGTCGATGTAGGACAGCACCGAGGCCTGCTGCAGCACGGCGCCTCCCAGAAGCTTTGCCGCCTGCGCGGAGGCTACGCCAGGGTCCGCGGTATGCGCGCCGATGGCACCGCTGTACTCGGCGAGCCGGTCGGTGGTCGTGCCGGCGATGCTGTCGACGTGCAGTCCCACCAGATTCGAATGCACCTGCTCGCGCACACGCACGAAGGTCTGCATGAACGCGGTCCCGATCTCGCCGCCGAACAGGCGGCTGATCTGCAGCAGGCTGCCGACCGTCAGCGCATCGGCCGGGTTGATCGAGCGCACCACCAGCACGATCACCGAGGTCAGCGCGAAGGACTGGCCGATCGCCTGCACGATCTGCGATGGCAGGAAATCCTCGGTCGCCCAATCGCTGGTCAGATAGGTCCCCATCAGGCAGGCCGCGCCGACCATCGCCGCACCGAATGCCAGGACCCACCGCCCGTCGACCCGGCGCAGCAGCGCCGCCAGCGGATAGACGATGATGAACTGCGGCAGCGCGATCCACAGCAGCACGTCGCCCACCTGCAGCTCGCGGTAATTCTGCACCGTCTGCAGATAGTTCGGAATGATGTAGGCGGTGGACAGAATGATGAAGCGATATCCGGCCAGCAGCAGAACCAGGAACGGCAGCTGCCCGCGCACCAGCAGGCGCAGGTTGAGAAACGGCCGCGATGTCACCAGCAGCTCGCGCACCACGAACGCCGCCGTCATGATTCCGCCCGCCAGCAGCAGCCCGTTGACGAGGCCGCTGCCGCTCCAGTCCAGCCGGTTACCCTGGTCCAGTCCGGCGTACAGCAGGCTGAATCCGGTCATGGCATACAGGAGGCCGGGCCAGTCGAGCGCGCCTAGCAATGCGGTGTTGATGCGTTCGCGCGGAATGCCGAACCAGACGCACACGAACATCAGTGGCAGCATGGCGCAGTACTGCCAAATTATCCACCGCCAGGACCAATGGTCGGAATACCAGCCCTCGAGCGAGGCCGCGACGTTCTGCGATAGCTCGGAATTCATCGCATAGAGCGCGATAGCGTAGATCACGAGCCGCGCCGGCAGGCTACGGACGATGAAGCTGATTGTCAGCGGAATGAACGTGCCGGAGGCGACGCCGCCCAGGAACTGCATTGTCAGGAACGCAGCGAGGTTGGGCGACAGCGGCCCGAGCAGGCTGGTCACGAAGAACAGCAGGATGCCCATCAGCAGGACGCGGCGGACGCCGAATATTGCGCCGAGATAGGGCGAGGCGACGCCGGCCAGCATCTGGCCGATGCCGAAGCTCGTGGTGATCCAGGCACCTTCGTCGAAGCCGGCCGACAGCCCGCCTCGCAGGTCCGCCAGCCCGAACGACGTGACCCGTGTACCCAGAAACCCCATCACCGAGCCCAGCAGCACCCCGGTCATCCCGACATAGCAACGCAGCGAATCAGCGGTCAGTCGCGGATGCGCCTCGGCGAACGCATGCAGCGCAACGCCCGCCGACGTGACCGGCGCCAGATGCGGTTTCATTTGTCCGAAGCGGCCGGTTGGTTCGATGCGACCTGACGGGCGCCGGTGTCGATCCGCGCCTCGACTGACATCCCGGGCCGGACCAGGGCGCCCAACGACGGATTCGGATCGAGAACGATCTTTACCGGCATCCGCTGCACCACCTTGGTGAAGTTGCCGGTGGCGTTGTCGGGCGGCAGCAAGGCGAAGGTACTGCCGGTGCCCGGCGCCCAGCTGTCCACCCGGCCGGTCAGCACGAGGCCGGGAAACGCATCGACGGTAACCCGCGCGGGATCGCCGATCCGCACATTCGTCATCTGCGTTTCCTTGTAGTTTGCGATCACCCAGATATTGGGCAACGGGATCGCTGCAATCACCTGTGTGCCGACATTGACGAATTGCCCGGGCCGTACCTGACGCTGCCCGACCATCCCGTCCACTGGCGAAACGATGCGCGTGTAGCCGAGATTGTTCTTCGCCAGCTGCACCTCCGCATCGGCTGCGCGCACCTGTGCGGCAAGCTGCTGCTCCTGCACGTCGAGACTGTCGAGCAGCGCCTTCTGTTGGTCCAGTTGCGCACGGTTCAACAGCAGTTGCGCCGCGGTGCGCTTTTCATTGTCGTCAGCCTGTTCGACCAGCTGTTGGGTCCCGGCGATCCGCGTCTGGAGCAGATCGCGTTGCCGTGTCGCCTCCAGCGCGTAGCGTTGCAGGTCTGCTGTGGTCGCCTGAATGGTCGCCTCTGCCTGGCGGATCAGCGCGCGCTGCACATCCTTCTGGTTCGCGAGGTTGGCGAGTGTCGCGTTGGCCGCGGCAAGATTGGCCTCGGCCTGCGCCAGTTGAGCGCGGTAGTCGATCGGGTCGATCTCGACGATCAGATCGCCCTTGTGCACGGTCTGATAGTCGCTGACCGGTACGCTCGCGATATATCCGGAGACCTTGGCCGCAAGCGGCGTGACATCGCCGACCATGTAGGCATCGTCGGTTGCCTCATAGCGGGCCGACCCGGTCCAGCGGTTCCAGTGACCCGCGATGTACCAGGCAAGATAACCGGCAACGACGACGAAAATCACCCGCAACGTCGGGAAGAGCCACGCGGGCCACCGACGTTGCCCGGCGCGTGACTCCGGCGACAGATCGGAGGGCGTGTCAGGCGACGCGTCGGGCATTTTCCATTGCTTCCAACAGGTGATGGCGGGACGACGGCACGGTCAGTTCTCGGCGCCGGGCCGGGGATGGACCCGGAGGTCGAATGCCGTCGCGGGCGTTTCGCCGCAGGTATCGGCACCCGCAAGCACCTTCTGGAGGCATGCAAGTTCCGACGCATTGCCCGGAGTGTCGAGCTGCTGCTGGATCGCGGCGACGGCCGGCGCCGACAGCATCCAGTTCAGCGGTATGTCGCGGTCGGGCGCACTGAACAGGTAGAAGTGGAAGAAGGCACGTCGGTTGACGCCGCAGAACTCGTCGCGCGTATGGCGCAGCAGCAGTGCGGCGTGCGCTGCCCGCACGTTGTAGAGGCCCATCACCGGCGCCAGTAGCTGCAAGCGTCCCGGCGAGGGGGGCGGATCGGTCGGTACATCGATCGGCGCGTCGGGGCAACGAACCACACGGTTCGCAACCGCCACTCCGATATCGGCATTCGCCGTGGCCTGCACGATGATCGGCTGCACCGTTTGCCCATGGATGGTCTTGCGCTTCAGCCACTGTGCGATCTCCAGCGCGGCTTCCAGCCCCTCGTTGTCGAAGATGCCGCCGTCGAGCACCTCCGACCCGCCATTATGCATCTGATGCGGGGGATCGTTGATCGACACGACTTCCCCACTCGGCTCCAGATACGGGAAGCGCGCGCTGTTGTTGATCGCCGTGGAGATCGCGACGTTGCTGCCCAGCAGGGCCAGCAGATCGATCGAGGCATAGAATGGCCATACCATGCCGATCTGCGATCCGAATGGGACCGTGAGCATACGGCCGCCGCTGGTCACGTCGGTTCCGTTCAGCACCCACACCGGCATGCCGGGCCGCACTTCTCCGTGGTCATAGAACAGCGACAGGAATGCATCGCTGAAGCGCGGAATCGGCAGATCGCTTAGCCCCGCCTCGGCGAGGTCCATGCGCCACAGGTTTTCGAATGCGCGCTCCAGCGCCTCGGCCCTGTCGCCGCCCCTCGGCTGGTTGCCCAGGGCGGCACGGATCGCCGCCTCGACCGGACTGAACAGCGAGCGCGGCGTGTCGTTCAGCAGCGAGCCGACCAGCAGCGGCCCCAGCGCATCGCCGCCCAGAAAATGGCTGTTGACGCGTGCAAGCTGGGCCTCGACCGACGGCCGATCCGCCTGCGCCGAGCCGCACGGCGACGTGTTGGCCTGCTTTACGGCCATGTAGGCAGCCACACCGAGCGAGCCGCCCGACACGCTGCTCACGGCAAATATGGCGGCGTTGCTGTGTCCGTCCGCCGCCTCCAACGCTCCCAGGACCTGCGCGCCCCAGATCCCGGCGCGTAAAGCACCGCCTGAAATCGCCACCACGATCGGGCGTACCGGCTTGTCCGCGACCGGCGCGCAGGCCCGCACCCAGGCATCGAAGAAATCATCGAGCGAGCGCCGGTCGTTCACCGCCGTCACGCGATGCGACGGCGACAGCACGCGGATCGTGTGAAAGCTGAACAGCAGCGGAGCGATGACCATCCAGACCAGCATGGCGGCGATGACCGGTGGCCGGGTGAAGCCGACGCTCCGTCCGAACAGGTTGATCTCCAGCCGAAGCCCGTCCGCGAGGAAGACCAACGCGGTCAGCGGCCCCATCGCCAGGGCCAGGCAGACGAGGGCGGCCGATGGCCCGGGGAGGAACTCAGCCGACAGCGGCGCCAATCCCGGATAGCCCTCACCCAGCGAGAGGAAACTCTCGAATGCGCCCCAGAAGAATACGCCCACCCCCGCGATCAGGAGGGCGGAGGCCAACACCGGGCTGAACGGCGCCAGCATCACCAGCGCGCGCAATCGCGGCCAGAGGGTACCAAGCCAGCCTCGCACACTGCGGCGGCTGTAGAGCGTCTCCAGATGCACCCGCACCTGCCGCCTGCGCGGTCGGATCATTCCGAGCCGCCAGCGAATCATCAGATAGAACGGCACCGCCCAGACCATGACGGCCACCCCGTGAACCCATGAGAAGCCGCGCCAGACCAGTGACACGCTCAGCGCCACGCCACACAGGAAGACCAGCCGGGGGACGGCATTGAAGGTGGCGCGGCTGCAGCGGCGCAAGGCGGACCGGGCCTCGAGCGAGTCGTTGACGCCGAACCGTGCTGCCAGTGCCGCGCGCGCCCAATACCAGGAACTGAGGGACAGAAAGCCAAGACTGAGCTGGAGAATGACGAGGCCCGACAACGGGCCCACGTGCATCTCCTGGAGCGCCGTCAGTTCATCGCCGGTCTGCGACGGCAGCGCGAGGCTCAAGGCCGCGATGGCAAGGATGCTGATCGGTGCACGCGTCGTGCGGAACAGCGACCGCCAGGAAACATCCGCGTGCTGCTCCGTCGTCAGTCTGAGCATGGTGCTCCCTTTGCCGCGACGCGCCGAGATGTGGTTCCGTCGGGACGGTGGACGGGTCCGATGCTGGTCCCCGTGTCAGCGCCTCCCGTCGAAATACCGCTTCATCGGCTCGAAATAATGCTCCTGCCATCCGCCATTCTGGTAGCCGGTGTGACCGTCCGGGATGTTGGTATGGTGCAGTGTCAGTCTGGTGCCCTCGGGAACGGGCTCAAGCAGCACTTCGATCTGCGAGTTGGGGTCGTCCGCGGTGAACCGCGTCGTGCGCCACGCCTGCACGATGCGGAGGGCACGCTCCAGTGACAGGTTGCGCCCCGAAATGTAACCGCCCCATGCCGTGAAGACCGCGCCCTCGGTCGCCGCCGCCTCGGCGGCGCTGCCGGTCATCGCAGTGTGGCCGCGGCTGTCGAGCCATGCGTCGTAGATCAGGTCCGGTGCCGCGGGAATCGTGTCGGTGAGCGTGAACGAGAAGGCCATGGCCGTCTCCTGTGCTGTGCTTGCTTCCTGCAGCCGATGGATTGAAGGACCGATCGCTGTCGGGCAAGCAAAGCCCACCCGGAGAGAATCATCAATGCGGCGGCGTTCGCCGCTCAAGCGTCTGGCGCTCCCGGTCCCGTGAGTCCGGATGGGGGATGGATCGGGTCGTGATCGAAATGGACTGACACCGACGAATGCGTGCGCCGCCGGATCGGGCGCGGGGCATGCGCCAGCGGCATGGCCGCATCCGGCTTTTGGCCATGGCGAGCATTGAGTCACGCCGTTAAAGTCTATTCATCGAATACGGCGGCGGTGTCGCCAGTGTTCCGGCTCTTCGGGGTCGGAAGGGGGTCAGTGACCCCTGCGTCTCCCAGACGTGAAGCCTCCCTGTTTACTTGCCCCCGGTCTATGGCCGGGGGCTTTCTTTTGACTATTTTTTAACGCGGCGATAACGCCCGAAAATTGACTTGTGCGCCCCCAGATATGCTTGTCGCTACTGGTGAACCATTGCTGCCGACAGCCCGAGCGCTTTCAGCACTTCGGGATCGAGAGCGCTTGCGCCTGCCGGCGGATGCTGTGCGAATCCCATCGAGTTGTCATACCCCCAGAGCGCCCAACCGATCGACCGCCGCTCGCAGGCCTCCCGAACGGTCGATAGCCAGGCGAGGCGCGCGGCAGCGTTCAGTCGCCGACTGGCGCCGAATTCACCGGCCAGCAAAGCCACATGATTGCGGCGCGCCCAGTCGGCGGCCGAATTGATCCGCGCCGCTAGTTTTGCCGCGTCCCAATGCTGCGCGCAGTAGAACCGCATCAGATCGGCGGTGGACGGATCGTCGGTGCGGGCAGCAATGGCCTCGCAGGCGGCCGTATCTCCCACCGGGAACGGCAGCCGCGCTAACGCCGCGGTATCGAGCCCAGGCCGGTAGGCAGCGAGCGTTGTGAGTTCCGCGGGCTCATACAGGTGGAAGCTGTACACCACATCCGGATCAGGCTCCGGAACCGTGGCGAGCAGACCGTCGATGCTGCCCCAATCGTTGCCAGTCAATACGATCGTATTCGCCGGGAGGCTGGCGCGAATCTCCGCCAGCACCATGCGCTGCAGTCGCGCCCATCCCTGAGGATCGCCCGGGAACACCGGTTCGTTCACCACCTCCGCGAAGGTCAGGCGTGGGTCGAATGGGCGCAACACCGGAGCGAGCGAGCGCCACGTGGCGCGCAACCTCGCGCGATCCTCCGATGCGGTTTCCAGATGCCAATCGACAGGATGCAGCGACAGCACGACGCCCAGGCCGTCGCGCTGCAGGCGGCCGATCGCGTCGGTCAGGACCGCCAGCATGCCGGGGCGCGCCAGGACCTCGGGCTGCACCGGCAGCCGCACGAAGCTGAAGCCCGCGCGCCGCAGATCCTGTAGTGCGGGATCGCCAAGGTAGGCGCGCATCGCCCGCGGATCCTGGTTCACCGGAAAGCGGAACCAGTTGGTGATGTTCACCCCATGGCGCAGCACCGCCAGCCGCTCCGGCGCGGGTTCGGCATTCACCCTCTCGGCGCAGCAGCACAGCACGGCCAGCAGAAGCGCCAGAATGTACGGCATGTCGCTGACCCGATCGCGGTAACCAGTCGTTGTTGTCGCGCTGATAACCCTGCGCCGATGCAGCTAACTTCCGGTGAACAGGGCCGCATGAACCCGCGTCGTCAGCCGCTGCTGTCCGCTCTGGCCGCCGCAACGCTGGTGCTGATTTCCGCTGCCTGGATGCGCGGGGCCGAATACGACGAGCAGTACACGCTGTTTCTCACCGCCGGCATGGGGCGCCCCGACTGGCCCGACGATGCATTCCCTGCCGGCGACATTCAGCGCCTGCAAGCAGGACACGTGGGCTTCGCCGCGATCGCACATGATCTGCGCGCAACAGACGTGCATCCGCCGCTGTATTTCTGGTCCGTCGCCGCCTGGCGGAGCCTGATCGGCGATTCGCTGTTCGCCGCGCGACTGGCCTCGGTGCTGTTCAGCCTCGCGGCACTCGGCATGGTTGCGGCGATTGCACGGATGGCCCGTGTTCCGCCCGTAACTGCGGTGCTGCTGACCCTCGGTTGCTATGGATTTGTATATACGGGGGCGATCGCGCGCGGCTTTGCGCTGGCGCAGTTGCTGACGCTGTCGGGCGTGGCGCTGTTGCTGTGCGCTGAGCGCCGCGTCAGCGGATGGCTTGCGCTGGCGGCGGGGACATTGCTCGGCGCAGCGACGTTTTCAAACTATCTCGCGGCGTTCGTGGGATGCGCGGTGTTGCTGTGGGGCGCAACTATCAGAGACAACATTCTGCCCGTCCCTTTGCGGGAGGGGGACGACGATTCAAAATCGCCGCTCCGCTCGACGCCTGCGTGGCTTCGGCTCTCGATGCCGGCGGCGCTCGGTTTCGCCGTCTGGCTGCCGGGGGATATCTGGTTCTTCCTGGCGCAGCGGCAAAGCCGCACGGGCCAGTTTGCTCCGTTCGACGCAGCCCCGGCCGTCGCGCAGCTCACGCGGTACTTCGCCGCCAACCTGCTGGGCGGATTGCCGCTGTATCTGGGGGGCCTCGCAAGCCGCGTCGTGACGCTCGCGCTGGCTTTGCTGGTGCTCGCACTCACCTGCCTGACGATTTGGCGATGGCGATGCATCGCCACGCCCGGTCCACGTCTACTGCTGGCCATGGCCGCCGTGGCGCCACCGCTCGGCCTGTTGCTGCTCGGCCTCGTCTTTGACAGCGCGCCGGTCGAACTGCGCTATCTTGCCTTCGCCACGCCGTTCGTTGGGCTGCTGCTCGCGGGTGCATTCGCGACGCTGCCGAGGCGCGCGGGCCGGATGTCATGTGGCCTTGTCCTGGCAATCCAGATCATGTCGCTGGCCGGACTGATGACCCTACCGGAGACAATGCAGCCCGCGCGAGCGACCGCGGTTGCGGCGGCCGCGCTGGTCGGTGGCGGCGTGGTGGTGCTGCCGCATGGCAACGACGGCGTCGGGATTGTCGGCGCGTTCGCCATCGAGGCGCCCCCGATGCTGCGTCTGCTGGTCGTCGGCAAGGATGCATCGGCGGCGCAGATCCGCGCGCGGGCCGAGCGGTTCGATCGGGTGGTGCTTGCACTGCTCGGTCAGGATGCCGATAGCCGCGCAACGCTGCCTGTCATGCGCGAGGCGTTCGCCGCCCCATGCTGGCGCCAGGTGGGTGAAGGATTCGACGTCCTCGCGTTCGAGCGGATCTGTCGCATGGACTGATTGATTTGCCGGTCAGGTCGGGAATTTCGGACCGCCGAACGGATAGAACTGCTGCAGCGCGACATTGTCGTATTTCAGCGCATCCAGCCGCACCGTGCCGAGGAACGGCTCCGTCGGCTCCACCAGCAGGATCGTCTTGGCAAAGCCGCTGTCGTCGAAGCCGCGTCGGAAGTGCACGCGCGACTTGATCGCGATGGTCTGGAAGGCGGCTGGATCCAGACCGATCTCCGCCAACGTCGATGGCTCCATGATCTGCACCAGGTAAGGGCTGATCACCAGCACATTGTCCTGCCCGAATCCGACGCTGACCCACCGCTGCCCGAACCGCTCGATCACGTTCAGGACGGTGCCCGTGATGCGCACCGGCTGGCCCGCCGATGGATCGGCCAAGCCGCCGACCGCCATGTCGAATGTGTCACCCGGCGTTACATCTTTGAGTCGTACGATCGCCTCGGCATCCGCGATCGTGGCGATCAGCGTTCTGGCGAGCCCTTGCACGATGATCTCGCGCAACACCCAGGTGGCGTAGCCCGAACGATCGCTGTGATCGGCCAGCACCACAGGCGTTGCGCCCACCGTCACCGCCTGCTTCGCCAGTGCAACGCCTTCCGCGATCGTGTGCACCTTGGTCGCGGTGAGCAACGCTTCGCGCCGCCGCCATGCGAAGTGTGCCATATCCTCGGCGATCCGTTGCGCCAACGCCGCATCGGCGTTGGTGATCACCTGGAAGGTCATGCCGACATCCGGCACGTCCGACCACGGGAAACCAAAATACACGTTGACATACGCGTCCGGCTCGCGCGCCTCCCAGGTCAGCGCGCGCTGCACCAGGTCCATCCATGGCGACGCTCCGGTCCATTGCACCACAGTGGGCGAGATGATCGGCACCTTCACCGTGGCATGTGTCGGTTGGAACGTTCCGCGGATCGCACGTACCAGCATGCGTGCGGCGCGCTCGCCCTGCAAATGGCTGTCATAGTGTGGAAAATACTTCCCGCAGAATGCGAGGTCGGCGTAGCGCAGGAACTCTTGGTCCTCGTTGCCGTGCGGGTCGAAGGTCGCGGCGATGAAGGCGCGAGGTCCGACCGCCGCGCGGACGCGCCGCGCCAATTCGGCTTCCGGCCGCGGAACGCCGCGCGCTGCCATCGCCCCGTGCACACAGAGATAGACGCCGTCAAACGGACCCTCGGTGGTGATCTGCGCGATCATTCGACCGACGAATGTCTCGTAGGCATCCTGCGTAACCCAGCCGGAGCCGGAGCCGGTTTTGGGCCAGAGCGGCGATTTAATGCCGACGAGTTCGACGCCGTCGTACTCGCGGGCAACCAGAACGAACCCGCCCATGTAGGATTTCGGTCCCGACTCCAGCAGCGCCTCGCCGCGCGCCGGGGAGCCGGGATAGACGAAGTCGTCGATCGTCGTGTCGTTCCGCAGAAACGTCACCGTCTCATGCGAGAAATGCAGGACGGCGATGCGGATCGGCGACTTTGTCATGCCGCGGCTAGTAGACCAGCGCGTGATCCACCACCGGTTCCCAGCGGCCGTTGTGCACCACCGAGAGGAAGGCAGCGGTTGCACCGTGATGGTTGGTCGGGCTGAAGGAATACGTCCCGCCGAACAGATCGTGGAAGTCCTGGATGCCCTCCATCGCCTTCACCAAACTATCGACCGTAAGGTCGCGCCCGGCGTGCCGCAGCGCCTCGATGGCGATTTGCGCCGAGGTGTAGCCCATCTCGCCGAGGTAGTTCACATCGACCCCATATTTCGCCTTGTATTTCTGGGTGAACGCCTTGATCTCCGGCCGCGGATCGTCGGGGTAGGCGTACAGTGACGGCGACATCGAATAGAAGCCCTCGGCGACACCGCCGGGTGCCTCCGCGATCGCCGTATCATACGAGGCGACCTGGCCCAGCAGATCGACATTCCAGCCTACCTTCTTCACGGTGGCGATGATCAGCGTGGAATCACGCACGATCGTCCCCATGGCGATCAGGTCGCAGTTCGCCTCCCGCAGCTTGGCGACCGCGGCGGTGAAATCGGTATCGGTCGGTTTATGCGCGGTGGTGGCGACGATCTTCATGCCCATCGCCTCGGTCTGCAACTGCGCACCGGCCAGCACGTCCTTGCCAAAGTCGGTGTCCTGATACATCGCGCAGACCGCCTTCTTGCCGCGCTGCTCGACAAAATACTTCACCCCGGCTCGCATCTGATCGACGTACGAGGAATACTGGCTGAATTTCAGCCGGTTGAACGGCTCGTACATGGACCGCGCGGCCGACAGCGGCAGCAGCTTTGGCACGTTCTTCTCGATCGCCATCGGGAACGTGGCGTTGTTCATCGGCGTGCCGCCGTCCTCGATGGTGAAGAACACGCCGTCGCTGTTGAGCAGCTTGTTCATCGCCTGCACCGCCCGCGGAACCTGGTACTGGCTGTCCTCCACAATATAGTGGATCTTGCGGCCGTTGATGCCGCCCTTCTCGTTCACTTCGTCGAACGCGAGACGAACCGCGTTGGCGTTGTTCACGCCCTGCACCGCGGTGACGCCGGACAGGTCGGTGATGGTGCCGACAAGGATCTCGGTATCGGTGACACCGCGCTGGGTGTCAGCCATCGCGCCCGCGGCGATCAGGCTCAACGAGGCGGTCGCCAAGATCCGGCCGACGATCGATGCTGTGGTCATTGCTGTCCCCTCCCGTGGTGACGGGGCCGTTCTTGCCGTGCGGTCCCCTGTGACCAGTCAGTCTACGCATCATGCCGCTTCCGGCACCACCAGGAACAGGTCGGTATCGCCCGTGTCCTGGCCGCACGCCGTGAGCAGCGCATGCGCCTGCCCGCGATGATGCGTCTGGTGGTTGAAGAAATGCAGCACCAGCGGTCCCTTCTGCCGCCGCAACTCCTTCTGCGCGGAGCCGCTGAACCATACCAGGTCCTCGGCCAGCCAGGCGTCATCGACGCGTCCGGCCCAGGCGATGATGTCGGCGTCGGCCTTCACCCGCCGCGCACGCAGCGTCTCGAAGTCGTCGATCATCGACGCGCTTTGCTTTTGCGCCACTTCGGGCTTCGGCCAGTTGTCGAAGCGCGACATCCACTGGGTGTCGCCCCACACAAGGTGTGTAAGCGTGCCATGGATCGAACCCCAGAATGCGCCACGATCTGCCTTGCGCTCGGCATCGGAAAGCCGTCCGGCCGCGTCATACAGGCGGCGGTTCATCTCGGCGTTGTAGGCGGCCATGAGGCGAACATAAGCGGGTGTGATCATGTGCGCTGACTCCGTTTGGAATTCCACTGACGGCAGATCTGATTCACGCGGGCCCGCACGCGTCAACGTTGATCAGTGGAATCAACGTGTTTCCAGAAGAAGATCGTGTCGCACAGCGTCAGGTCGGCGTTCAGTGCATAGCCTGGAATGCGGCCGGCCTCGCGCCAACCCATCGCGCGATACAGGTTCTCCGCCGCATCGGCTGCCCTGGTGTCGAGCGTCAGCAGCGTGCGGCCGCCCTGCCGGGCCTCCTGCTCGGCACGAAGCATCAGCGCCCGCGCCAGCCCCCTACGCCGCGCGGACGGGTGCACCAGCAACTTCTGCACCTCGGCGCGGTGCGGCTGGTTCGGCGACGACACGAGCTCGAGCATCACCGTGCCGACCAGTACGGCATCGTCCCATGCCGCGATCAGGATGCGTGTGCCGGCTGCGACTTCGGTGGCGGCGCGCTGCCAGAACGCGCGTGCAACCGCCGGCGCCAAGGGCGGCAGGTACGACACCGACGCCCCGGCATCGACGCACGCGCACAGGATATCCGCGAGCCGCCGTTCCGCCGATGCGGCGGACGCGGCGTCGAGAACCTCGATCCCGGACACCGGCTTGGCATAGCCGAGCTCGAGCGATTTGGAGATGTCGTGCAGCACGCGGATCGGGCCGCACCGCACGTAGCTGTGCTTTTCATAGAAACGGTGCGCACGATCGAACCGCGTGTCGCTCCACAACACAAGCCGCGCGGCGTCGGCCGTTCGCGCATGTGCTTCGGCGATCGCGAGCAGGCGCGGCGCAAGGTCCGTGCCGCGATATGACGGCGGCACGTAGAGCCGAACGATTTCCCATGCGTCGTCCGAGCGTGGCACCACACCGATCATCCCGACGATGCACCCGTCGGCCTCCGCCGCCCACAGCGCGCCGCCCTTGTCTGCGTAGTACGATGCGAGCGCATGCAGTTCCGGCGTCTCGGCATCGATGTCGATCATGATGCTGGGATATTCGCCCCAGCACGCGCTGATCAGTGCTATGAACCCGTCTGCGTCGGAATTGCGCCCAGGGCGGATGGCCGCGCCCGAATCTCCCCCTCCCCTCGCGGGTGGGGGGCGGGGAGAGGGGTCACGTACACAAGGAGCCATTGCGGCTATCGCCCCTCACCCCAACCCTCCCCACAACGGGGGAGGGAGTTCGTTCAATGCAGTCCTTCGCAGAAGGCGGCGATGCGTCGGCAGCCTTCGGCGAGCGACTCGTCGTCCGTCGCGGTGCTCACGCGCAGATACGGGCTCATGCCATAGGCCGCGCCGTGCACCGTTGCGACGTGCGCTTCCTCGAGCAGCGCCATGCAGACATCCCGGTCGGTCGCCAGCTTGCGTCCGCCCGCGGTGGTCTTGCCGATGCAGCCGGCCACGTTGGGAAACACGTAGAACGCGCCTTCCGGTTTGTGGCAGTTGATGCCGCGGCAGGCGTTCAGCATCTCCACCGCCATGTCGCGCCGGTTGCGATACGCGACGATCTGCTCGGCCACGCCATCCTGTGGCCCGTCCAGCGCCGCCGCCGCAGCCGCCTGCCCGACCGTGGACACGCCGGCCGTCGCCTGACCCTGCATGTTCACCATCGCCTTGATCAGGTCTTTCGGCCCACCCGCATAGCCGATCCGCCAGCCGGTCATCGCATAGGCCTTCGACGCGCCGCTGATCGTCACCGTGCGGTCGCGCAACTCCGGCGCCACCTCGACGATCGTGGCATGCCGAAATCCGTCGAACACCAGATGCTCATACATGTCGTCCGACATGATCCAGACATGCGGATGCTTCAGCATCACATCGGCGATCGCGCGCAGTTCGACCGCCGAGCAGCACGCGCCGGTCGGATTGTTCGGGTTGTTCAGGATCAGCCACTTGGTCCTCGGCGTGATCGCGGCGTCGATGTCCTCGGCACGCGGCTTGAAGCCGTTGTTCTGCGGACACGTGACGAACACGGGCTCGCCGTCGCACAGCTTCGTCATCAGCGCATAGGCGCTCCACGACGGGACGGGGATCACCGACTCGTCGCCCGGATTTACCGTCGCCAGCAGCGCATTGAAGATCGCCTGCTTGCCGCCATTGGTGACGCAGATCTCGTCCAGCGCGAAATCCAGCCCGTTGTCGCGCTTGAACTTGCGCTGGATCGCCTGCTTCAGCGCGAGCGTGCCGTCCTGCGGCGGATACTTCGTATCGCCGTGCAGCGCGGCCTCATGTGCGGCCTCGATCGCATGACGCGGACTGGCAAAATTGGGCTCACCGATGGTGAGCTGGATGATGTCCACGCCCTGTGCACGCAACTCGCGCGCGCGGATCGTCATCTGCACACTGGCGGCGACCTGGACGCGACCAAGTCGTTCGGAGAATGCGGGCATCAGTGCAGCCCTTGGCAAAATTGCTGGATGCGCGTGCAGGCGTCCTGGAGTTCCTTGGTGGCATTGGCGTAGGCGATGCGGAAATGCCCCGGGTAGCAGAACGCCGACCCATGCACCGCTGCCACACCGGTCTCATCCAGCAACGCCAGCACGAAACTTTCGTCGTCGTCGATCTTCTTGCCGCCGCGCGTGGTCTTGCCGATGCAGCCGTGGATCGACGGATAGACGTAGAATGCGCCCTCCGGCTTGTGGCAGTAGATGCCGGGCGCCTTGTTCAGCAATTCGACCACCAAGTTGCGTCGCTCTTCGAAGATCTTCCGCATCGCCTCGATCAACTCCTGCGGCCCGGTCAGCGCCTCCACAGCGGCGGCCATGGCGATCGTGTTGGTGTTCGAAGTGGACTGGCTTTGCAGCTTGTCCATCGCCTTGATCAGCTGCACCGGCGCGCCAGCGAAACCAAGCCGCCAGCCGGTCATCGCGTAGGCCTTGGAGCAGCCGTTCATGGTGACCGTGCGGTCCTTCAGCCGCGGTTCCACCTGCACGATGGTCGCCGGCTTGAATCCGTCATAGGCGAGCTTCTCGTAGATGTCGTCGGTGAAGATCCAAACGTCCGGATGGCGCAGCAGCACGTCGCAGATCGGCCGCAGGTCGTCGGCCGAATAGGCTGCGCCGGTCGGGTTGCACGGGTTGTTCAGCATGAACCATTTGGTGCGCGGGGTGATCGCGCGTTCCAGTTCCTCGGCGCGCAGTTTGAAGCCGTGGTTCTGCTCGCACGGGATCAGCACCGGCTTGCCATCGGCCAGCGAGACGATGTCGGGATAGCTGACCCAGCAGGGGCTCGGGATGACGACCTCGTCGCCGGCGTTCAGCGTCGCCAGCATGGCGTTGAAGATCACCTGCTTGCCGCCGGTGGAGATGATGATCTCCTCCGGCTTGTAGTCAATGCCGCTGTCGCGTTTGAACTTGTACGCCACCGCCTTGCGCAGCGCGGGCGTGCCGGCGACGTTGGTGTAGTGCGTCTCGTTGGCCTCGATGGCGCGGATCGCTGCGTCCTTGACGTTGCGCGGCGTGTCGAAGTCCGGCTCCCCCTGCGACAGGCTGATGACGTTCTTGCCCTCGGCGATCATGTGCCGCGCCTTGGTCGCGATGGCGATGGTGAGGCTGGGCTGGATGCGGTCGAGGCGTTCGGCAGTGAGGTACATGGCTGTGTCCCAGGAGAGCGGGCGCGGACCCTATCGGAGCGGCGGCGGAGGGGCAATCGTTGCTGCCGCAAAGCCGCGCTGCACCCGCCACACGGCGAGCAGGACCGCCGCCACCGCCGCCACGATGACCGTGGCCAGGGCGTAAAGCTCAGGGGTAGGGCCGAGCTTTATCGAGGAGAACACCACCATCGGCAGGGTCGAGGCGCCAGGACCCGAGGTGAAGCTCGCCACCACCACATCGTCCAACGACAGCGTGAACGCCAGCAGCCAGCCGGCGATCAGAGCGGGCGCCATCAACGGCAGGGTGATCCGGATGAACGCCTGCCACGGCGGGGCGTAGAGGTCCATCGCCGCGTCCTCCAGGTCGGCCGGCGTGTCGGCCAGCCGGGCGTGCACCACGACCGCGACATAGGCGACCGAGACCGAGGCGTGCGCCAGGGTCACGGTCCCGGCGCCGCGTCCGGCGGGCCAGCCGATCGACTGTTGCAGGGCGACGAACAGCAGCAGCAGGGAAAGCCCGGTGATCACCTCCGGCAGCACCAGCGGCGCCGCGAGCGCGGCGGCGAAGGCGGTGCGCGTGGGGAAGCGGCCGAAGCGGGCAAGTGCGTAGCCGGCCAGCGTACCGACGACCAACGCCAGCGTGGCCGAGACGGCGGCTATGCGGAGTGAGAGCAGGGTCGCGGCGATCAGAGGCTGATCGTGCCATAGGGCCGCATACCAGCGGAGCGAGAATCCGGCCCAGGCGGTGACGAGGCGGGAATCGTTGAAGCTGAGCGTCAGCAGGAAGCCGATCGGTGCGTAGAGGAACGCGTAGCATACGATCAGCCAGGCGAGCAGGGACCGCGATCGGGTCACGCGAACGTATCACAGGTCCAGCGCCAGACCTCGTCGTGCTGCTGCGGTGCGGCGGTGTCAGCCATGCCGCCTGGGCTCGTCGGCGACGTCGCCGAGTGTGCGTTGTTGCCGAGCGCGGCTTCGACGATCAAAAGCTCCACAGGGTGCCTCTCATCACGGGAAGACCATGCGTACACGCCGATTGACCTCAGCGATTGCGACTGGCGGCAGCTTGCCTTCGTACTGGATACTCCGTGCCTGATAATCGAGGGATCGCAGTTCCGACAGGATTGCCGCACCATTGACGCGGCCCGCCCGCACCGGAAATTCGAAATCACTCAGCTTGCCCACCTTCGACGTCACCGGGCAGACCACTGCCAGCCCGGTTGCCACGTTGTACAGGTCAGCCGACAACACCAGCGCGTAATGCGGGCCCCTCATTTCGCGCCCTTGCGAGGGTGCCCAATCGAGATGCACCACGTCACCCAGTACAGGCGTGTAACCGCGAGCGAAATCGTCGCTGCGCCGGGGCAATCAGAGACGCTCCTTTCCGGACGGAGGATCATCCAGGAAGTTGCGTGTCAGCGACTTCACCTTTGCAGCGTCATAGCCGCGAACCAGGTCCGCCAATGATTGCGGCGTTCCCTCCAGCGCCGCGGCCAGTAGCTTCGTCAGGTTCTCCTCGCGCATCAGCACGTAACTGGTGCCGCGCCGTCTGATGCGGACCGCGCCGCTACCCGCGTCATCCAGCACCTTCCCGCCCGACTTGTTCAGATCGGTCGCCGTGTAGGTGGCGACGACGTTGATGGCATCCATTGTCGACTTCCCAGTATCTGATTTTACATAAAATAGATAGTTTCCGGTTAATCCACAAGGTCGCAGGCAGCAGAACGGCGACGTAGCCGCACATTCAGCGCGGCCAGCACGCCTGCCGGCACCACCAGCAGGGCCACAAGCAACATGACCGCCACCGCCGCCGCGGTCGGCCAGTCGCGGTTCTGGAAGAACTCGCCCCACAGCACCCGGCCGATCAGTTGCGCCTGCGGACCGCCGAGCAGTTCCGGGATCACGTATTCCCCTACTGCGGGGATGAATACCAACAGCGCCCCCGCCCAAACACCCGGCAACGACAGTGGCAACGTGACGCGCAGGAAGCCGCGCCACGGCGGGGCGCCGAGATCGGCGGCCGCCTCCAGCAACGCCGGATCGATTTGCGACAGCCGTGCATAGAGCGGCAGCACCATGAACGGCAGATAGGTGTAAACGATGCCGACATACATCGCCGCATCGGTATAGAGCAGATGCAGCGGCGCCACGCCGAACAGGCCCAGAACCGTGTTGACCCACCCGTCGTCCTGCAGCAGGCCGATCCAAGCGTTGATGCGCATCAGGAAGCCGGTCCAGAACGGCAGCATGACCAGCAGCAGCAGCGGCGCGCGCAGGCGTTCACTGCCGCGGGCAATCGCGAGCGCCATCGGATAGCCCGTCAGCAGGCAGACCAGCGTTGACAGCCCCGCCACCTTCAGGCTGAGCAGCAGCGCCGCGCGATACAACGGATCCGTCGCCACCAGTGCCAGACTATCGAAACCGGGATGCGCGAGGCTAAACGGAGGCACGGCGTCCACTGACTCGGACAGCGCAATCAGCAGCACGATCGCGCAGGGTGCGAGCAGGAACAGCGCCAGCCACGCCCACGGCACGGCCAGCACCAGCGCGCGGCCGGCTCTCATGGCGGCAGCAGGATACAGGCGTCGGGTTGCCAGGACAGCGTCACGCAATCGCCGATCGAGGTCTCCGGCTCGCCAAGTCCGTCACGCAGCGACCGCGTCGTGCGCATCACGCTGCCGTCGTCCAGGCGCACGGCATGCGTCAGCGACTCGCCGGCGTAGGCACGATCGACGACCACGCCGTGCAGCGTATTCGCCCCATCCACCGCACCGAGCCGCACGCGTTCCGGCCGGATCGCCAGCAGCACCGGCCCCGCCATCGCGCGGGTCGCGGTGCGCACCGTGGCATCCAGCCCGCGCAACTCCAGTCGCATTCCGTCGGCGTGCGCGACCGTCGGCAGGATATTTGCCGCGCCAAGGAACTCGGCGACGAAGCGGCTGTTCGGGCGTTCATACACATCGGCCGGCGTGCCCACCTGCGCCAGCCGGCCGTCGCGCATCACACCGATCCGCGTCGCCATGGTCAGCGCCTCCTCCTGGTCGTGCGTCACCAGGATAAACGCAATGCCGAGCCGGCGCTGGAGGCGGACCAGTTCGTCGCGTGTCTCGCGGCGCAGGTTGCGGTCCAGCGCGGACAGCGGCTCGTCGAGCAGCAACAGCGCCGGCCGCGGCGCCAACGCGCGTGCCAGAGCGACGCGCTGCTGCTGCCCGCCGGAGAGCTGCGCCGGCCGCCTCGCGCCGAATCCGATCATGCTCACCAGTTCCAGCATCTCCGCGACACGGGCCGCCGAGTCGGTGCGATTGAGCCCCTGCATGCGCAAGCCGAAGCCGATGTTCGTGGCCACGCTCATGTGCGGAAACAGCGCGTAGGACTGGAACATCGTGTTGACCGACCGTCGATGCGGCGGCAACGTGCCGAGGTCCACGCCATCGAGCGCAATGCGTCCGGCCGCAGGTCGCACGAACCCGCCGATGGCGCGCAGCAGCGTCGTCTTGCCGGAGCCGGAGGCGCCGAGCAGCACGAACAGTTCGCCGCGCTCGACTGAAAGGTCCAGCCCGTCCAGCGCCACCGTCGCACCGAACCGCACGGTCAGACCGGTGATGGCAAGCAGTGGCGTCAGTGCCCGGCCTTGAAGCGGGCCCACATCCTGGTGCGCTGGCGCTCCGCCGCCTGCGGCACCGGGCCGATGGTGAAGAACGTCGCCATCTGCGCGGGCGTCGGGAAGATGTTGGTGTCGGCCAGGAGTTCTGCGCGGATCATCGGCCGGCTCGCGGGCACGGCATTCGCGTAGCGTACCTTGTTGGTGATCGCGGCTATTACGTCCGGCCGCAGCAGGAAGTCGATGAACGCCAGGGCGCCGTCCTTGTGCTCGGCGTCCGCCGGGATCGCCAGCATGTCGAAGCCGAGCTGCGCACCCTCCTTCGGCGCGACGTAGCGCACCGTCACGCCGCGCTTCGCCTCGTCGGCGCGTGCGCCCGCCTGGATCACATCCCCCGAGTAGTCGAGCGCGAGGCAGCTCTGGCCGGTCGCCAGCGCCTCCAGCGCGCCACCGGAGGCGAAACTGCGGATGTAGCGGCGGATGCCCATGAGCGTGTGCTCCACCGCGGCGAGGTCGGAGGCATCGGCGCTGTCGGGGCTGCGGCCGAGATATTTCAGCACGCCGGGGATCACATCGATCGCGGAGTCCATCATGGTGATGCCACATGGCGCGAGGCGCCTGGCGTTCTCCGGTTTGAACAGCAGCTCCCAGCTGTCCATCGGCGCATCGGGCGCGAGCTGCTTCACGCGCTCGGGGTTCACCCCGATGCCGGTGGTGCCCCAGAGATAGATCGCACCGTGCCGGTTCCCCGGGTCCGAGCTTTCCACCTGGCGCATCAGCGTCGGATCGAGGTTCCTCCAGTTCGGCACGCGCGCGCGATCGATCTCGGCCAGCGCGCCCACCTTGATCAGCCGGGAAAAGGTCGGCTCGTTCGACGGCACCACGATGTCGTAGCCGGAGTGTCCGGCAAGCAGCTTCGCCTCTAGCGTCTCCAGACTGTCGAACACGTCGTAGTGGACGGTGATCCCGGACTCCTTCTGGAAGCGCTCCAGCTCGGCGGGGTCGATGTATTCGGTCCAGTTGTAAACATTCAGCACGCGCTCGTCCGCACGCACCGGCAGCACGGCCAGGAGCGTCAGCAGCAAGACCAAAACCGTCATTCCCGCGAACGCGGGAACCCGGGCGCGCGACAGCGAAACCGACGTGACCCCTGTGATCGCACGTGTGCTGCCCATGTCGTCTCCGTGCCGATCTGCCAGCGTCGGTCAGGCTACTCCCTGAGCACAATCGTCACCAAACAGCCGCGCGATGAAGCCAGCATCACCGAAAGCACCCGACTTGGAAACCAGCCGCTGGCCGTCCCAGGCGCCGCCGCGCATGATCGAAGTCGGCACACCCGGCTCGATCTCGCCGTCAACATCCAGCCGCTGCAGGCCGAGCGCATCGCACAGATTGCGCAGTGTCTCTCCGCCGGTCACGAACAGTGTGCCGGGGCATTCGATGGCTGCCAGCAACCTGGCAAACCGGCGGCCGATGTCCCGGCAGGCGGCCGCGCGCGGGGTGCATGGCGGCAGGAGCACGCTGACTGCCGCGGCACCCGCGCCAAGCGAGCGGGCAATCGCCGGCGCATCTGCTGTGGGCAGGCGATGGTGCCGCCCCGCCACCGTCGCGAGCTGGGCGGCCGACACCGGATGGTCCGAGCCGATCAACGCCAGGATCGGGCGCGGCAGGCGCGGCGCGCTCGCGGAACCGCGACCCGGCCGGCGAGCGCGGCGGCCAGACCCCCGGTGCCGCACCACAGAACGCGCCCCGCCAGCGATCGGCCGGCAGCGACAACGGCGTCCAGGTCGGCGTCGGTCTCCGCATCGCACACGCGAACGCCGGCGGCCGACAGATCGACGCCGGTATCGCGCCAGCCGGTTCCCGTGCGCACCAGTTGCCGGCCGTTGCGGGTGATGCGGCCCTGAAACGGAAAGGCCGGCGCCACGATGCAGTGGTCGAACCGCCGCGCACACGCGGCAAGCTCGAGCACGACGTGACCGCGCATCAGGCTGTCGATCTTCTTGAACGCAGGATCGCCATCATCAAGCAAGGGCGCAACGGGTGCGATCGCGGAGAGAGCATCGGCAGCGTCCAGCTCGCGCGTTCCGCTGTCCAGGGCAAGCGACTGCGGCAGATCGGCTGGAAGCTTCCAGCAGGTCGGCACGACTCCGGTGAGCGGCACGAAACGGGCTGCGCTGTCCAGTGCTCCGGTCAGATCGTCCGCGAGTAGGCGAAGGTCGTGTCACGCGGCAGAACCGATCCATTCCAGCGACGCGCCGTGCGGGTCGGTCCACGCCACGGGTTCGTCGTTCACCGACAGCAGAAACCGGCCGGCCCCTTCGCCCACGGCGCCGCGGAGTGCGGCATCGCCGAAAGCGCGCGGGGTCTCGTTGGATATCCAATACAGGCTGAGCCGCATTGCCCGTTCCGCGAAAGCCTGCCGGTTCGCCCGACCGGCGACATAGGCCAGCACAGCGGTATGAAAGATGACGAGCGTGGCATCCTTCGGGGCCGCGCCACAGAGGTCCTCGAGCGCATCTCCCAGCAGATCGCCCCGCACAATCCAGGGCCTGACTGCGGCAGCGATCTTCATGGCGGCGCGAAGATTGGCGAGGCGCTGCGTCTGCTCTGGCCAGACCAGTGTCTCCAGCCATGCGGCCTGGGATGGGTCCGAGGCGTCGAGCGGGTTGAGATCCAGCCCGGCTCGCCAGACGACGCTCGGCATGGCCGCCGGCAGCGGTGTCGTTTCGCTGGCCACGCAGGTGAACACGGGATAATCCGCCCGGGCCGCGCCGGGAAAAATATGCCGGCGTCCATAATCGTAGCCGTACAGATCGGGCAACAGACACAGCCCCGCGGAAGCGCCCACCTCGATAAGGGCCAGCGGCTGTGGCAACCGCGCCAGGACGGGCAACAGCGTCGCGCACCGCGCCGGCTCATTGGTTTGCGTCGCGTGCGTCAACATGACCGCGCGGACGGCATCGGGATTATCCAGCAGCATACCTCTGAAACAGTCCCAGTCCGTCGGCGTACCGAACTGATGGCGCACGGCCGCGAACAGGAGGTTCGGCTGTCGCTTCTCAGCGGGTAACGTCAGCAGGAAGTCGATCGTTTGCCGGTCCTCAGCGACGCCACGTGCAAGTTGCTCGTAGAGTGGCGAGCGGCCACGGGCCTCATCGTCGGCGAACCGGACATATTGCGCTGCGAGTTCGGCAGTGTGCTGGTGTTGCTCGCTCATGACGTTGATTCCGTGCCCGCTCGGCCGCGGCCAGTCCATGTGGTTACACCGGGGTCACGAGTATCGACCCACCGGTCGCCACGCCATCCTCATGCCGACGAAGATCCGCTCCAAGCGTCGGCAGTTTCAGCGCTGACATTGCACGGCCATGATCGTTGCCTATGGACCACGGCGTAAGTGGTCGTTGCAACATAACGCAGGAAGCTCAGCATGAGGGACAGGTGGCGGCGCCGCCCCATTGCGTGGCTGGCCTGCCGCCCTCCAAGCCGTAGGGGGCAGGATAGCTGCCGCAGCCACCGAGTGCCAGGACAGAAGCCGCTGCGATGATCAGAAACATGAAATGGATCCGCATTACACAACCCGATGCAGCAGTGCCTCGCCGGCGGCGAGCCGGCGGCAATTCTCCGCCGCCAGCGCGAAACTGCGGTCGAACGTGCCGGTGGTCAGCCAGGCGATGTGCGGCGTCACCACGACGTTGGGCATGCTGAACAGCGCATCCGCGGGATCAGGCGGTTCCTGCGCGAACACATCCAGCCCGGCCGCAGCGAGACGCCCGCTGCGCAACGCATCCACCAGCGAAGCCTGATCGACCAGTCCGCCGCGTGCGGTGTTGATCAGGACCGCCCCGGGTTTCATGCGTGCCAAAGCCTTTGCGTCGATCAGCGCCGTGGTCGCCTCGGTCAGCGGCAGGTGCAGGCTGACGATGTCGCATTCCGTCAACAGCGCATCGAGCGTGCGCCACTCGCCCAGCGCATCGGCGACGGGGCGGCGCGCAGTGTAAAGCAACCGGCAGTCCAGCGCGCTCAGCACCGGCGCAAGCAGACGAGGTATCGCGCCATAGCCAACGAGTCCGACCGTGCGGCCGCCAATTTCGAAAATGCCGTCCTGCAACGCCGGATCGGACCATGCGCCGTGCCGCAGCGCTGCGTCGAAGCGCGGCAGCCGCCGCAGCGTTCCCAGCATCAGCGCCAGCGTCAGCTCCGCGACTGCGCGCGAATTGGTGCCGGGGAGGTTGCACACCGGGACGCCGCGCGCCTGCGCCGCTTCCAGGTCGATCGTATTCACGCCGACGCCGATTTTCTGGATCAACCGAAGCTTCGGCGCGGCGGCGATCATCGTGGCCGTGCATGGCTTCAGCGCGTGCCAAAGCACATCCGTCTCCGGCAACAGACGCGCCAACAGCCCATCGTCATCTTCGGCGCAGGCAGTGATGCTCAGGCCGGGCACCGCCGCAAGCCGCGCCGCGAGATCCGGCCCCGCGGCGAAGTGGAACAGCACGTTCATCCCCGAGTCCCGCTCCTGGAACGTCCCAGCACGCCACCGCCGGCAAAGCGCGCACGGGCGCCGAGCGCTTCCTCGATGCGCAACGCCTCGTTCCACTTCGCCATGCGCTCCCCCCGGGAGAAGCTGCCGACCTTGATCTGTCCCACGCCCCAGCCGACCGCGAGATGCACGATCGTCACGTCCTCGGTCTCGCCGGAGCGGGCCGATACGATGCCGGCAAAGCCGGCGTCCCGCGCGGCCTTCCAAGCCTCGAAGGTTTCGGTCAGCGTGCCGCGTTGGTTGGGCTTCAGGAGCACCGCGTTGGCCGAGCCGCGCACCGCCGCTTCGCGCACGCGGGTTGCGTGGGTGACCAGGAAGTCGTCGCCGACGACCTGGATGCGCCCCCCCACCGCGTGAGTGAACGCGGCAAACCCCACATCATCGTCCTCGGCCAGCGGGTCCTCGATCGAGACGATGGGAAAGCGCCTGACCCAGCCGGTCAGCAGCTTGACCATACCATCGCTGTCCAGCTCCTTGTCTTCGAGCGCGAGCTTGTATTTTCCCCCGCGTCCGAACTCCGAGGCGGCGACATCGAGCGCAATCGCGACCTGTCTGCCGGGTGTGAAGCCGGCGCGTTCGATCGCACGCACCAGCGTCTCCAGTGCCTGCTCGTTGGTGGAGAAGGCCGGCCACCAGCCGCCTTCGTCGGCCACACCCTGCAGCGTGCCCGCCGCTTTCATCAGTTCTCCGGCGGCACGGTAGACTTCCGCCGTCCAGTCCAGCGCCTGCGCGAAGGTCGTGGCGGCAGGACAGACGACGAGGAAATCCTGGATATCGACGCGTCGTCCGGCATGCGCGCCGCCACCGAAGATCTGGATCTGCGGCAGTGGCAGCGTGTGGCAGTCGGGCCCCCCGAGGTAACGGTACAGCGGCTCGCCCGCGGCAGCGGCGGCGGCATGTGCGGTGGCCATCGAAACCGCGACCACCGCATTCGCGCCGAGGCGGGATTTGCTGGGCGTGCCGTCGAGTTCGATCAGCCTGCTGTCCACGGCCGGCTGGTCGGCGCCGTCCAGCCCGGTGACGGCGCGGGCGATCTCGTTGTTCACGTGGCCGATGGCGCGGGTGACATCGTAGCCGCCGAACGCCTCACCACCGTCCCGCAGGTCGAGCGCCTCGCCGGTGCCGGTCGATGCGCCGGCAGGGGCGATGGCGCGGCCGACACCGCCGCCTTCCAGCAGGACCTCGGCCTCCACCGTGGGGCGACCGCGGCTGTCCCACACGCGGCGTCCATGCACGAACGCGATACGGGTGTCTGTCATGCGGCCAACTCCTTCGTCCAGGCCATGCGTACATCGCCGAGCCGGTCGACCGGATGGGTCAGCAACGCGCGCGCGGCGCGTCGCACCCGGTTCCTGTCTGCCTCGGTGGTGATGTACTCGACCGGCGACTTGCCATCCACCCTGGCGAGGAACAGCCCCGGCAACAGCCAGGCGGCGCGGGCTTCCAGCGCGTGCGGTGCCTCCCAGGCGACGTGCGCGCGGTAGGTGTCGGCGAGCGCGTCGAAGCAGGCGAGGAAGCCAGCGGTGGCGGACGGGGTCCAGAGGCACTTCAGCAGCAGGTGATTGAGGCAGAACGCGAGGTCGAAGGCTGGATCGCCCCACCAGGCGCATTCGGCATCGAGGAACACCGGGCCGCCGGGTCCACGCAGGATGTTCTTCGGGCTGACGTCACCGTGCACCAGTGCACGCTTGTTGGCCTGTGTGGTGGCGACGAGCTGCGTCGATCCGCGGCGCGAGGTCGGGATGCGCGCGCGCAGTCGCCACCAGGTAGGGTTCCAGTCGGATGTCGAAGAAGATGCGGTCGGTCGGGAAATCGGCCCCCACGTGGGGTCCGCAGCGGTGGCGGCGTGGATGCGTGCGAGGGTTGCGGCGACGTGGGCGGCGAATGCCGGATCGGCGTCGCCGTCGCGCAACTGGGTCTTCCACAATGGATGGTCGTCGGGCGGCAGGTATTGCATCGCCAGCGTCCCGCTGGCTTCGTCGAGGCCGAGCAGCGCCGGTGCCGCTCCTGGAACCGCGGCATTGGCGCGCTGCATCCACCGAGCCTCGTAGCGATTGCGTTCGACCGGCGCGTGCCAGTCCGCCGCCACGCGCAGCTTCGCCAGCGCCCGCTTTACGCAAATCGGGCCCGTGGGCAGGTCGATGCGCCAGATGTCCGAGGACACACCCCCGGTCAGTCGTTCGCCGCCTGCGTCAGCGCCAGCTTGCAACAGACCCATGCAGCGCAGGGCGTCGAGAATTTCGGAGGGCGGCGTTTCAATCTGTGGCATGTGGAGCCTGTCAAGAAGGCGGGCGATGACCGCACGAGATCGCATCGTATCCATCGAGGTACGGTCTGCACCACTGGCCATCGATCTTGCCCAGCGTGCGCGCTGGACATCGGCATACGAAACGACTTTTGCCTTTTGGCTAAGACCGAAGATTGACCATGATCGTTGCTGGGGATGCAATCACACTGTCCTTCCCGCGGCAAAGCGGCCGATGATTGCCATTGCTGCCAACATCGCAGCGGCAGTCTACCGGCTCCCCCAATTGCGCGTGGCGCCCTTTGAACCTGTGGCCGGCCATGGTCGCCGAGCGGCAGTGCGTTGAACGCTTGTGGCCGGACAGATCTGTCAACAAACACATTCCGGTTGACATTGTAACAAGCCCCTGCGTACGTTGTTACAACGATGGGGGGATGTCAGGTTGCGCGTGATGCGGAACCTTCTGCTGGTGCTCGGGCTCATCTTCGGCACGTTCGTGACAATTGCGTCGGCCGAGGAGTGGTCCGTTCCGGATGTCGATAAGCTGCCGATGGATGCGTTCGGCCGGACGGTGCGCGCCGGCCGCGATCTGATCGTGCACACTGCGGCAACGATCGGACCGGATGCCGCGGATCCGGCGACGCGCTACTCCGGCAATGGTCTGGAATGCCAGAGCTGCCATCTGGACGCGGGCAACAAGAAGTTCGGGCTGCCGCTCGCGGGCGTGTGGGGCCTGTTCCCGCTGTTCATCGGTCGCGAGAACGAGGTGCGGACGCTCGAGGAGCGTATCAACGGTTGTATGGAGCGCAGCATGAACGGCCGCGCGCTGCCGCTCGACAGCCGCGAGATGAAGGCGATGCTCGCGTATATCCGCTTCATCAGCGCCGGCGTGCCGACCGGGCGCGGCGCTGAGGGGCGGGCGACACCGCCGCTTCCGCTGCCCGCCGCGGCGAGCGATCCGACACACGGCGCGCAGGTGTTCGCGGACACCTGCGCGGTGTGCCATCAGCCGGACGGACAGGGCAAGCGCTGGGGCCCGGAAGATGCGACACAACGGCATCGCTACCAATTCCCGCCGTTGTGGGGACCGGACAGTTACAACGACGGCGCAGGCATGGCGCGGCCGATCACGGCGGCCAATTTCATCCGCGCCAACATGCCGTTCGGTGTCGACTTCGAACATCCCGTGCTGAGTGCGCAGGATGCGTTCGACGTGGCGGTGTTCGTCGACAGTCAACAACGCCCGCATCGACTGGGCAACGAGCAGGACTATCCCGACCGCTCGCTCAAGCCGGCCGATGCGACCTTTCCGCCGTTCCTCGGGCCGTTCCCGCCGTCACAGCATCTGACCGGGCCGTGGCCACCGATCCAGCAGTGGCTGAAGGACAACGCGCACAGCTTGCGGAGCGACATTCCGTCGCCGCGCGGCTGAGTGACGGAAGGTGGACCCGTTCCAGACAACGGCTGCGATCGGCAGCGGCGTGATCGTCGGCTTTTCGCTTGGCCTGATCGGCGGCGGCGGTTCGATTCTCGCGGTGCCGTTGCTGCTCTACGTCGTTGGGATGCCGGACCCGCATCAGGCCATCGGCACCAGCGCGCTCGCGGTGGCGGTCAATGCATACGCCAATCTTGTGCCGCACGCGCGCGCGCGACATGTCCGCTGGTCGCCGGCGGTGACCTTCGCCTCCGCCGGAGTGGTCGGAGCCTTCGCCGGTTCGTCGATCGGGAAGGCGGTGGACGGCCATCGGTTGTTGATCCTGTTCGCGCTGCTGATGCTGTTCGTCGCGGCGCTGATGCTGCGCGGACGCAAGGCCGACACCGGCGCGACGGGCGCGGTCCCACAAAAGAACCTGTGGCGCCTCGTTGCGATCGGGCTGGGGACCGGCACGCTGTCCGGGTTCTACGGGATCGGCGGTGGCTTCCTTGTGGTGCCCGGACTGATCCTGGCGACCGGCATGCCGACGATCGCCGCGATCGGGTCCTCGCTGGTCGCTGTCGGAACCTTCGGGATGACGACGGCGGTGAATTATGCCGTCTCGGGGCTGGTCGATTGGCCGATCGCACTGCTGTTCATATTGGGCGGGATCGCCGGCGGGTGGATCGGCGCACGTATCGCGAAACGACTCTCGGCACAGCGCCAGACGCTGACGCGGCTTCTGGGGTGCATGCTGGTCGTGGTGTCGGCCTACATGCTGTATCGGAGTTTCACGTAGCGGTGCGGCTGCGCCGTATGGAGCGGTGGGCGCAGCACTGACAGAGGTACGATTTGGTTTTGAATTGCCTTGCCGACCCGCAATGCCTAGCGTGAACCTGGAAGATCCGGGCAATACTGCTGACAATCGATAACAGGCAGCCTTGAATCCAGGGAGAACCCGCAGCTGTCAGCAGCCATACCAAGAGATGCACATGATGGGGGAACAGATGACCGATATCAGCCAAGACACGACCAATATGGCGCCACGGCGTACCATGTTTGGCCGCCTTGCCGGCGCGGCTGCACTCGGGCTGGCGGGGTGGGCGTCCACACCGTCGGACGCTCGGGCGGCGGCTATGGGATCCGATGGCCCGAACTGGCCAGGAAAGCTGAAGGGCCGCCATCGCCAGGTGGTCGATGCCATCGAGATCAATGCGGGTTTCCCGCTTGCATTCGCATACACGTTCCTGATTACCAATCCATCGCCAGGTGCAGCGACCGCAGTCATCGTGTTGCGCCATGAGGCGTTTCTGATGTCCCTCAACAGCGCGATGTGGGCAAAATACAAAATTGGGGAGTCGATCAAGCACATCGATCCGGAAACCCAGGCGCTGGCGGTGAAGAATCCGTACCTGAACGCCAAGCCCGGCGTTCTGCAGGTTGATGAAATGGCCGTTGACCGGCTGCTCGCAAGCGGCGTCATAATCGGCGCCTGCAATATCGCGCTGACTGTCCTGAGCAAGAAGATGGCGGGCAACGCCGGCGTGAGCGCGGTCGACGCGGCAAAGGAATGGACGGCGAACGTCGTGCCGGGAATCACGATCATCCCCTCCGGCACATGGGGGGTGAACCGCGCACAGGAGGCCGGCTGCTCGTACTGCGCAGGCGGCTGACAGCAATTCGTTTGACTTGAAAGTCGGCTTCCCACCCAAGCCGTCAGCAGACAGGGCCGTCGATATCACAGGTCGGCGGCCCACCGAGCGCCTGCTCGACGGTGAATGGCGATGGCAGATGGTGCAGCAACTGGGTCAATCGGTTGCGCTCTGGGCGTTCGCTGCGTCCGACGCGCTCGATATCAAATGGCCTGCGACTGCGAGCTGCGTCGCTCCCAACCGATGCCGGAGACGAAGGATCGCCCTGGTTCAGCGCGTGCACCGGATGCGGTGGCAGGCGATCCGCCGAGCCTGATCAACCCGGGCCAACCCGTTGATGGCGACCTGAGCGAGCGGCGACATCGCCGCGTTTTTGCTCGGTCGCCATCGGCCGGGTTGGCATGACCGGCGGCGTCCCATGGTCGTTCCATGCACGCACGCCGGCCGCGCCGCTGCGGGCTACCCGAGCGTGACTTCAGCCTCGATCACTTCCAGATCGGCGGTCATGACCATGCCCTTGGTTTCCGGTCCCAGATAGACCGCGATAATATACACGACCAGCGAACCGATCGTGCCGTACATCATCGGTCTGGCAAAACCCATGCCCTGGTTCACCGCGAAGTAGGTGAGGATCGGCGCGACGGCTGCGCCCCAGACCGCGCCCTGATGATAAATGAAACCCGAGGCGGTGGCTCTCACCTCGGTCGGGAACCGTTCCGAAAGCCAACCTGGGTTCAGGGCATCCTTGCCGCTGAAGAAACAGATGAACAGCAGGAAGAATCCGAGGAACAAGGTCCGGTCGACCTGCGTGATATACAGCGGAATGAGGAACAAGGCGATGATCGTGGGGATCATCAGCGCCCAGCGCCGACCGACGCTTTCCGACACCGCGCCCCAGAAGCTGCACGCGAGGAACGTGAGGATGTTGCCCCAGAACACCGGGACTGCCACCTGCGCCGGGGTCCAGCCCAGTTCTTTTGTCAGATAGGTGCCGAGCATGGCCCACACCGCGTAGTAGGTGCAGAAGTTCGCGGCCATCCACACGACACCGGTCAGGGTGTTGTGCAGATATTTGCGCTTGAAGATGGCGAACAGTGGCAGGGTGACCTGCCTTTGCGTCGCATTCTGGATCTTCTTGTTTTCCGACCAGACCTCGGGCTCTTTCACGTATACGCGGATCCAGAGGCAGGCCAGGGCCGGCAGCACGCCCAGGATCAGCATCCCGCGCCATCCATAGCCCTTGTGCCACGCTTCCAACGGTGCGTACAGGAAGCCGTACGCCAGGCCGGACAGTGCGAAGCCCAGCCCCCAGGACCCCTGCAACACGCCGGACATCAGCCCGCGAGATCGCGCCGGCCAGGATTCCATCGCCAGCGCCGCGCCTGCCGGCCATTCCGCACCCATGCCAATGCCAAGCAGCGCCCGGACCACAAACAGGAAGGCAAAGCTGGGCGAGAAGCCAGCGAGGAAATTGCAGATGGAATACCAAAGAATGGAGATCATCAGAGGCGCCCTGCGCCCCAGCCGATCGGCCAGCCACCCGGATGCCGTCGCTCCGCCCAGGCGCATGATCAGCGTGACCGAAAAGATCGCAGTCACATCGATCAGCGGAACCCCGAACTCCTGCGCTATCGGCGCCATGATCAGGAGGAAGACGGTGAAGTCGAAGGCGTCGAGTGTCCAACCCATCCAGGCGGCGCAATAGGCGTACCATTGGTCCTTGGTGGGTTCTTTCCACCACGGAACGTTTGCCGCGTTTCGAGGGTATGCAGCCATTGATTTGATCTCCCTGCTTCTGGCCTTCCTATCGGATGGGCTTATGTTCGCCCACTAAGCGCGCAGACTATCAGTGAGTTCAAGTTCGATGCAACCGGTCCCAGTGCGAGGCCGACGTGGGTCTCACCGATGCCGATTGGACCGAGCACGATGGAGTTCGACAATCGGCGCCGTATTGCGCGAAGGCCGGGCGTTGAAGTCGAACGGGTCGAGGTTTTCGGTCTGTGGAAAATGCGCTTCCCGGATACCAAGAGCCTGACTAGGAAGTTTTGCGCGGGCGCATTCCTGGAAGGCTTCGATGAGGCCGCGCTATGGCAGGGCGACCGAACGGTGCAGAATTTGAGATTATACTGAACGTCCTAAATGTTGACGCACGGCACCGGCCCCTCACACGTCATGGCTGGGCTTGACGCGACCATCTGTACCGACACTGCGGCCTGCAAAGATGGCCGGGCTTGTCCTGGTCAAGCCCGGCCATGACGGCTTTGCGGTGACGCCGAGGCCGACGTTCGTAGGTTCCTCGATATGGCGCGGGCGCGGCTGGAGGAGTTCGCGCGGACGCCGCATCCGGAAAAGACCCGCCTGATCGGGTTCGGCCACCATGCGGCGTCCCGACGCGAGAAGCGCGGGGAGGGCAAGCCCGAGACCTTCAACTTCCTGGGCTTTACCTTGATCTGCGGCAAGTCGCGGCGCGACAAATTCCTGCCATGGCGGAAGTTCCGACGCGATCGGTTGCAGGCAAGGCTTTTGGCGTGAAGCAGGACATGCGGGCGGCGGATGCATCGCCGATCCCCGGGCAAGGGGAATGGCTGCAGGGAGTGTCAGCGGGTGATTCGCCTACCACGCGGTGCCGACCAACACCCGCTCTATCCAAATCCTCCGTGACTGCGTGATGCGGCTCTGGCTACGCTCGCTGCGGCGGTACGGTCAGCGCGACAAGACCACGTGGGAGCGGTTCAAGCGGCTGGCAGACGACTACCTGCCGAAGCCCTGCATCCTGCATCCTTGGCCCAAACAACGCTTCGCCGTTAAACACCCGAGGCGGGAGCCGTATGCGGGAATGCCGCACGTACGGTTCTGTGCTTGCGCGCGCAGTGGTGCGCGTCCCTACCGCGATCTACTCTGGCAAACGCCAATGCGATGACGGAGTGGGTCTCAGGGTCGGCTTTGCCGCAGCGCATCACCCTGCCGATCTGCTGATATACGGCTTTCCTCCGTTTCCCATTGAGCCGTGCCCGCGCCCGATTACAGTCCGCGCTGGTCATGCAGACCGGGGTTTTCCACACGCCCCCGCACCTTCTCAACCGGTTGGGAGCTGCATCGCAGACGGAGCGGTGTTCGATATTGCCGAACCCAAGCCGCTGGCGACCCCCGCGCGACATTCAGGCTCGCAGGAAGTTCGTGACGAGGGACTTCGCTTTCGGTATCAAAAAGCGCGAGGGAATTGTCAGCAGGTGGGCCGAGCAACGCATGGCACCTCCACCCTTGATCCTGGATCGCAACGGCGCCGTGTTCGAGCGCCGCACATATCGTCACGACGGTCTGGAACTGGTGGCCTGGATCATCCGTCCGCCCGGCCCCGGACCGTTTCCTTTACTGGTCCTGAATCACGGGTCCGGCATCGAGATCGCCTCGGACGGGACGTTGACAGACGTGTCGTCTCGCTACGCCGTTGATCCGGAGAACCCAGCCTGGGCCCGGTTGGCCGCCAACGGCGCTTTCACTCTGCTCCCCGAAGGTCGCGGCTATGGCGGCTCGGAGGGCCCAAGCCCGCTGGACGCCGCGCGCGGAGGGCACGGCACCACCTTCGACATGCTGGTCGGCCGTGCCTCCGACGCCAATGCCGCAGCGGCCTGGGCCTGCATCCGATCCGACGTGGACGGCGCTCACTCCGCCATTGCCGGAGCGAGCCACGGTGGCGTCGTCTCTCTGCTGGCGGCAGCCCTACGGCCCTATGGCGCCGTGGTCGCGCAGGCAACCGGCGCTGCCTATGGTCGCATCGAGGCAAGCGTCCGTCCCATTGCCAACGCGGCAGCCCGCATTACAGCGCCCGTGCTGTTCCAGCACATGCGAACGGATACGCTTGTACCTCCGGAAGGCGCGCGGACAATCTTCGATTGGAGCAGCCGCTTTCGTCCCTTGCAGCGCTGGCGCGACTATCCCGGCACGCCGGGCATCGAGGGCCACAACATCTATCATCCGGCCAATGCTCGGCAGATTCTCCCCGACTACGTTGAGGCCATCCGCGCCGGCTTTGCCTGCGCGACCTCTGAGCCCGAGGATCCGCCGGAGCAGTGGACGGCGCTGGATTTCCTCCTGCCCGTCACTCTCCGTCCCGATGCCCAACGCTGGTCCGGCCGCTTCGGCGATGCCGGGCCCGACGCGATGGTGGCTCTGGACGGGGAACAGGTTGTGTATTCCTGGAAGGACCAAAACTCACGCGGCTTCCGCGAGGGGACGGTCACCCGCCATGGAGACGCTCTTTCCGTCGAACCATGGCCCGGTGTGTCATTGCGGCTGGAGCCGCTGCCCGGCGATGCTCTTCAGGCCACCTACGAATGGCGCGGCCAAAAATCTGTCGCGCGGCTCGATCCGACCAGCGGCAGGCATAGGGTGCGCCCGCCAGCGGCTCAGGCGTAATCGCCCGCCACGGTCACGTCCTTGTGCCGATCGGACCACACCGCATTCAGGAACAGTGACAGCACGCCCGACAGCACGACGTTGACCACCAGGGCGGCCAGCGCGATGTAGCAAGGGACCGTCGTGCCCAGGATGTGCAGCGGATAGACCGGCGCAAAATTGACCGACGCCGCCATCCCCGTACCCAGCGTCAGTCCGACGGCCCAGCCGATCAGCAGCGCCCAGCCGTTGAACAGCCTGGTGTAGAGACCAAGGATGACCGCCGGCATGGTCTGGATGATCCACACGCCGCCGAGCAATTGCAGATAGAGTGCGAACTGGAACGGGATGGCGAAGATGAACACCAGCGCACCGGCCTTGATCACCAACGACACCACCTTCGCCATCTGGCTCTCCTCGGCGTCGGTGCAGGCGGGATGGATGAATTCGCGATAGATGTTTCGCGTGAAGGTATTCGCCGTCGCGATCGACATGATGGCCGCCGGCACCAAGGCGCCGATCGCAATGGCGGCGAACGCCACGCCGACGAACCACGACGGGAACATCGCCAGGAACAGCGCGGGCACCGAGAAGTTGTTGCTATAGCGCTTGAAGCCGTCGGCGAACTCCGGCATCGACTGCACGCCGATCGCGATCGCCATGAAGCCGACCAGCGCGAGCAGCCCCAGCATCAGCGAGTAGGCCGGCAGAATCGCCGCATTGCGCCGCACCACACGCGCGCTCGATGCGCTCAGGATGCCGGTGATCGAATGCGGATACAGGAACAGCGCACAGGCCGAGCCGAGCGCGAGTGTGGCGTAGGCGCTGAAGCTACCCAGCGAACCGGCGGGCGGCGGCGCGAGCAAAAGCTTGGCGGCCGGAATTGCGGAAAACACCTTGTCGTAGCCGCCCAGGTGAATCGGCACGGCGATGACGGCGGCGATCACCGTGATGTAGATCAGCAGGTCCTTCACGACGGCGATCATCGCCGGCGCGCGCAGTCCCGAGGTGTAGGTGAACGCGGCCAGGACGACGAACGCGATGATCAGCGGCAGGTCGCCGGCGAAGCCGCTGGTCTCGACGCCCATCGCGCCGATCACCACCTGGATTCCGACGAGCTGGAGTGCGATGTACGGCATGGTCGCCAGGATGCCGGTGAACGCGATCGCCAGCGCGAGCCAGCGGTTGCCGAACCGTCCGCGCACGAAATCGGCCGATGTGATGTAGCCGTGCTTATGCGCCACCGACCACAGGCGCGGGAACACCAGATACAGGATCGGGTAGATCATCACGGTGTACGGCACCGCGAAGAAGCCGATCGCACCGGCGCCGAACATCAGCGCGGGCACGGCGATGAACGTGTATGCCGTGTAGAGATCGCCGCCAATCAGGAACCAGGTCACGATGGTGCCGAAGCGGCGTCCGCCCAGCCCCCATTCGTGCAGCATCGTCAGATCGCCGCGCCGCCATCGTCCGGCGATGAACCCGATCCAGGTGACGAACCCGAACAGAATGATGAAAACGGTGAGGGCGGTCCAGTTGATCATGCGAGTTCCCTGCGCCGGATCAATGCTCGAGCCGATAGACGATGCCGATGATCACTGCGCCGAGGATGATCCACAGGAGCTGATACCAGTAGAAGAACGGAACGCCGTACAGCATGGGCTCGGCGCTGTTGTAGAACGGCACCCAGAGCATGGTGATGAAGGGAATGATCAGCAGCAGCCGCGCCCACGCCCTTGGGCGTGCCGGCGCATGTTCGTCTGGCCGCAAGGACATTGCTTCCCCCGATTTGCAATGTGCCGATTATGACCGGAATGCACGGAAGGTAAACGATCGTCGGCGTTGCGCGGTCAGGTCCCTTCGCGTCGCCAGGCGAGGATCAGCAGACCGAGCATCAACGGCAGCGCGACCCAGGCCGGCAGCAGGGTCAGTGCCGCGATGCCGGTGACCAGATGGTCATGCCGCCGCTCCAGGCCGATCCACGAACTCCCGGCGGCCGGCCGGTCAGGCTCGGTGCGGCGCAGGTCGGGCACGTCGGGTGGTGCGCCGTCCGTGCCGGTGCCGATGAAGTGGATCCCGCCCCCCGAGGCGCGGACCAGCTTGCGCAGCAGCGTTCCGGTGGCGCGCAGGTCCGCGAGTTCCGGCGGATTGGCCGCACCCGCCGCGGCATAGGCGGTCCGGGTGCCGTCGTTCGCCTGCCAGACGCCTGGTGTGGCGGCGGGCAGGTTGGCAACCGCCCGGCCCGGCTTGGTTTCGGTGAGGCTCAGCGTCCGCGCCTTGCCGTCGGGATCGGTGACCGTCACCTGGCCGGGCGGCGCAGGGTCGGTGGAACGGCGCTCGATGGTCAGGCGGCCCGCAGCGACCCGCGCCGTCAGCGCATTCTCCTCCAGTTCCGGCTCCTGCATCAGCCAGTGCGCGACGCGGCGGAGCAGCTCCGCCTGCGGGCCGCCGCCCTGGTGGCCGCGCGACCACAGCCAGATCTGATCAGACAGCAACAGGGCGACGCGACCCTTGCCGACGTGGTCCAGCAGCAACAACGGCTGGCCGTCGCGCGTGCCCAGCAATGCCTCGCCGTGCACGTCCACCGGCTGTATGCGGCGATACCAGGATCCCCAGTCCGGCTGCTTCTCCGGGTTGTCGGACGGATTGGCCCCGGCGAGTCCTTCGGTGACGGGATGGCGCTGGCCGAGATCGGTCACGCGGGGACGGAACTGCTCTTCCACCGTGGCGCCGATGGAAGCAGGGATGGCGGGCAGCACCTGGCCGATCGGCGTCGCCGCCAGGCTGGAACTGCCGGTAAACTCCGGTCCGACGCTCAGCAGGAGCGCGCCGCCGTCCCGAACGTACTCGGCGATATTGGCGATGTAAGGCATCGGCAGCAGGCCGCGGTTCTGGAACCGGTCCAGGATGATCAGGTCGAACTCGTGGATCTTGTCCAGGAACAGCTCGCGCACCGGAAATGCGATCAGCGCCAGTTCGTTGAGTGGCGTCAGGTCGTCCTTCTCGGGCGGCCGCAGGATGGTGAAATGCACCAAGTCCACGGATGGATCGGCCTTCAGCAGCCGCCGCCAGGTGCGCTCGCCGGAATGCGGTTCGCCGGAGATCAGCAGCACGCGCAGCCGGTCGCGCACGCCGTTGATCTCTACCACTGCTCGGTTGTTGATGGTCGAGATCTCGCCCGGCAGCGTATTGGCGGACAGCTCCACCACGGTGGGACCGGCGCGGGTGATCGGCAGTTCGATCCTTTGTTCCGCGCCGACCGGAACGCTCTCAACGCGCGGCGGCTCGCCGTCGCGGCGTATCGTCAGGTTGGCGGTACCCGTGGCGCGTGGCACGCCGAGGTCCTCGATCGCCACGCGCAGTGTGACGGTCTTGCCGACGATGCCATAGCTCGGCGCCTCGATCACCCGCAGGCGGCGATCGAATTCTTCGCCTTTCGCCGGGATCAGCACGTTGAGTGGTGCACCGCCGGGCTGGGTCTCCGGGATGTCATGCACCTGGCCGTCGGTGATGGCGATCGTTCCGGCGTAGCGCGACCGCGGGATGTCGGCGAGCGCCCGCTCGATGGCCGCGAACAGCCGTGTGCCGGAATTGCCGCTTTCCGGCACGGTGACCGTGCGAAGCTCGAGGTCCGGCAGCTTCGCCGCCTGCTGGCTGATCGTCGCGCGTGCGGCTTCGGCCAATCGTGTCCGATCGCCGACCTGCATCGAGGCCGTCTGGTCGACCACCAGCAGGCCGATGTCGGGCAGGTTGTCGCGCGTCTCCTGCACCAGCCGTGGGCCCGCCAGCCACAGCAGCAGCACGGCAAATGCCGCAAGACGCCAGATTGTGCCGCGCGCCCGCCGCACGGCGGCGACTGCCACGATCAGCAGGGCGAGCGCGCCCACGCCGACGATCAGCCAGAGCGGCAGAAGCGGTTCGAAGCGTAGCGCGGCGATGACTTCTTCCGGGCGCATTAGGGGATCAAGTTCTCCAGACTGCTCCAGGCGTACATCTCGTCATCCGCACAGTATTCCTCGTCAGCCCCGCAGTATTGCTCCGAGTACCGGGGCAATCCGTAAGCTGACGACTGGCTCACTGTCCCAGCCTCTGCAATATCGCCGGAACGTGCACCTGGTCGCCTTTGTAATTCCCGGTCAGCGCATACATGACCAGGTTTACGCCGAACCGGTAGGCGACCGTCCGTTGCCGCGAGCCGCCCGGTATCACCGCATAGGGGTTGCGGCCGCTGTCATCGACCGCCCACGCCGCGGCCCAATCGTTGCCGCCGATGATCACTGGGCTGACGCTGTCATTTGCGCGGTCCTGGTCACGCTGCACCCAGACCTGCTCGCCTGTATAGCGGCCGGGGAAGTCCTGCAACAGATAGAACGCGCGGGCCAGCACGTGGTCCGTGGTCAGCGGCGCCAGCGGCGGGATGACCAGCCCCTGCGCAATCCGCTGCAGCGCCGAGCCGGTGCCCGGTGCGAACCCAGCTCCCGAGCCGGAATCGCGGGTATCCAGCACGATGATGCCGCCGCGGCTCATGTAGTCGTTCAAGGCCGCGGTCTGGACCGGCGTGAGCGGCTGGGCCTCGGCGCTGATCGGCCAGTAGAGCAACGGATAGAAACTAAGGTCGGTCGTGCCTGGCTCGACCGCGTCGGGTTCAACCAGTGCCGCGGCGGTGCGCCGGTTGACGTATTCCGACAAACCCTCAAGGCCCGCCCGCGCCACCCCGTCCAACTGCGCGTCGCCCGTTGCGATATAGCCAAGTCTCGTTGCAAGCGCCGGGTTGGGATTGCTGTCCAATGCCTGCGCGCCGGTTGTCGCCAACAGCGCGAGGACCATGCCGGCCGCGACCCGGCTTGGCCGCAGCAATCCGCGCAGGCCGAGCGCGATCAGCATATCCAGCGCCAGCAGCACGATCGCACCGGCGAGCAGCCAGGGGCCTAACGCCCGTTCGGGCACCGTCGCGCCAAGGTCCTCCACCCGGGCGCCCGGGACAGCCGAGGCGGCTTCCGGCACCGGGAGGTTGGCGCCAAGGTTGAGCGCCCGTCTGCCGTTTTCCGGGCCGTAAAGTCCAGGCGGATGGCGCGGCGAGACGACGGTTCGGACGATTTCGTTTGCCGGCAGACCCGTGGCGGCCTGCGGTGGCGTTGACAGCAGCCCATAGCCGTCCAGCGTTTCGGCGGGTGCCAGGACTGCATTGTCGGCCGTCGTCGCCACTCCAGCCGACAAGGCGACCAGCCGCCGCAGCATATCCACGAACAGGCCGGACAGTGCCAGATTGGACCAGTCGGCGTTCGCGGTGACATGGAACAGTACGATCCTTCCGGCGCCGAGGGTGGTCTGCGTCACCAGCGGCGTGCCATCTGCGAGCGCGCCCCAGGTGTGCGCCGGCAGGTCAGCCGACGGCTCGGCCAGCACCTGACGGTTCACCTTCACCTCGTCGGGAACCGGCAGGCCGTTGAACGGCGAGCTCGCAGGAAACTGCGCCACCCCGGCGGGCTCGGACCAGGACAACGCTCCGCCAAGCTGGCGATCGCCGCCAAGCAGCTTCACCGGCATGAGCTGATCGGTCTCACCGAGAGGTTGCTCGGCCGTGCGCGGACCGGCAAATCTGATCAGCAGGCCGCCCTGTTCAACCCAGCGGGTCAGCGCGTCGCGTTCGGGACCTGCCGGCAGCGGCTTGTCCGCCAGGATCAGCACCGACACTTCGCGCTGCAACAGCGTCGTCAGATCGGCTTCGCGGACCTCGGTGTACGGCGTTAGGGCACGGCGCAAATAATAGAGCGGTCCGGCGAATGGCGTATCGGCGGTGGTGACCTCGCCCGCCACCAGTCCCACCGGTCGCCGCCGCCAGCGTTCGTCGAGCAGCGCGATCGACGCGGCCGAGGGCGGCCCCTCGAGCACCAGCCGGTTCAGCCGATTGCGCAATTCGGGTGGCAGCGCGATCGTGGTCGTTCCCGTCGCGGCACCCGCCGGCAGATCGATGGTTGCGCGCGCCAGCGTGCGCCCGTCGCCGCTCTGGGCCAGCACCGCGGCGCGGCCGGACAGCGGCTGTGGCACTTGTTCCATTCGGGCTATCAGGCCGTCGGCCTCGTTCTGTGGCGGCAGGAGCAGCCGGGCAGGAGCGGTCGGCCAACGCAGCTCCGTCACCGGCCCGACATTGGCAAGCGCCTGGGCAAACAGCGGAAAATCGCCGCCGTGCGTGAGTTCGTCGCCGATGTAGGTAGCGCTGCCGCCGGATTTGTTCCAACCCTGCAAGGCGGCGGTGGCGGTGGCGCGGTCGGGCGACCAGGGCTCCGGATGCAGCGCCGCCAGTCTGGCGCGCAGATCGGCGACCGGCATCGGCGCGGTCGCCTGGGGCGCCGATCCCGACTCGTCGCGAGCGGTAGGGAGCAACGCCGCCTGCCGCCCGGCACGCTCCACGCGGTCCAGCATGGCGTTGGCGGCCTGCATCCGGCGTGGCCAATCGCTCGCCGAAGCCCAGCCGTTGTCCATCACCAGCAGCACCGGCCCGGATCCGGGCAGGGTCGAACCGGCGTCCAGCACCGGGCGCGCCAACGCGACGATCACCAAGGTCGCGGCGATCATCCTAAGGGCCAGCAGCCACCAGGGCGTGCGCGCAGGGGTCTCTTCGCGCGCCCGCAGTCCCATCAGCAGGCGGATCGCCGGGAAGGTCTCGCTGCGTGGGGCCGGCGGGGTGACCCGCAGCAGCCACCACAGCAACGGCAGGGCAGGCAACGCGAGAAGCACCCAGGGGGCGGCAAAGATCATGCATGCGCCCGGGCGACTGCCCGACCTTCAAAGCCTGCCATCGGGCTTGTCCCGGTGGTCATGGCCGGACTGATTCCGGCCATCATCGTGCGGTCAAGGCAAGATAGAGGCCAAGCAGGGCGGCCTCGGGCGGATGGTCGGTCCGATGGATCGCGAAACCGAAATCGGCTGCCGCGCAGATCGCCGCAAGTCCGTCCTGTTGAGCCTTCAGCCGCCGCGCATATTCGCCGCGCACGCCCTCCACGCGCGGGATCAGAGTGTCGGCCTCGCGCTCCAGGCCGCGGAAGCGAATTCGTCCGTTGTAGGGAAGGTCGGCCTCCGCCGGGTCGAGCACCTGGAGCAGGTGGCCGCTGACCGGAATGGCGGCCAGCCTGCCGATCGTTGCCTGAATCTCAGCCAGCGGCGAGAGGAAATCGCCGAACAGCACCACGCGCGCGTGCCGCGGCAAAGATACCCGCGGGGGCAGCCCGACATCGTCGTCCGGCGAACCGGTCAGCGCCGCCGCAAGGCGGTCGAGCCCGGCCCTGCCGGAAATCGGCCGGGCACCGGGCTCGATCATCGCCACCCGCTCGCCGCCACGGAGCAGCAGCGAAGCGAGCGCCAGCAGCAGCAGACCCGCGCGCTCGCGCTTTTCCACCGGCGCGGCACGCGAGCGCCAGCGCATGGATGAAGACGTATCGCGCCACAGACAGACGGTCTGTGCCGCTTCCCACTCGGTCTCGCGGATGAACCAGCCGTCGGGCACCGGACGGCCGGATTTCGCCGATTGCCGCCAGTCGATGCGCGCGATCGGATCTCCCGGCACGAAACGGCGGAACTGCCAGAAGCTGTCGCCCTGCCCGACCCGACGCCTGCCGTGCACGCCCTGCGCGACGGTCGCCGCCACGCGCTCGGCGGCGACCAGCAACGGCGGCAGCCTGGCGCCAAGCGCCTCGGCCCGCCGTGCGTCCGCCGCGGCCTGGATCGTGGCGCTAGGCAAAGCGCTCCACCAGGCGATCGATCACATCGGACAGCGCCACGCCGTCGGCGCGTGCCGAGAAGTTCAGGGCCATGCGATGACGGAGCACCGGGCGGGCCAAAGCCACCACATCGTCAATGCTCGGCGCCAGCCGTCCGCCCAGCAGCGCGCGGGCACGCGACGCCAGCATCAGAGCCTGCGCGGCACGGGGGCCAGGGCCCCATGCGACGTGGCGACGCACCACGTCGTCGTCCGAGGATTCGGGACGACCGCCGCGCACCAGGGCCAGGATCGCCTCGACCACCTTCTCGCCGACCGGCACGCGGCGGATCAGCGCCTGTGCCGCCCGCAGTTCGTCCGCGGTCATCGCCTGCACCGGCGGCGCCTCGGCGGCCATGGTGGTTGCGAGCAGCATGGTCCGTTCGGCATCCAGCGCAGGGTAGCCGACGTCGATCTCCAGCAGGAAGCGATCGAGCTGCGCTTCCGGCAGCGGATACGTGCCCTCCTGCTCGATCGGGTTCTGCGTCGCCAACACATGGAAGGGCCGCGGCAGCAGGTGCTCCACGCCGGCCACGGCCACGCGTTGCTCCTGCATCGCCTGGAGCAGGGCCGACTGGGTGCGCGGACTGGCGCGGTTGATTTCGTCGGCCATCAGAAGCTGGCAGAATACCGGACCCGGCACGAAGCGAAAGCTACGGCGACCTTCGGCTTCGTCCAGCACTTCGCTGCCGATGATGTCGGCCGGCATAAGGTCGGGTGTGAACTGCACCCGCTTGGTGCCGAGGCCCAGCACGATTCCCAACGTCTCGACCAGACGGCTCTTGCCGAGGCCGGGGACGCCGACCAGCAGCGCGTGGCCGCCGGACAGCAGCGTGATCAGAGTCTGATCCACCACCTCGTCCTGGCCGAAGATCACGCGTTCGATCGCCGCACGCACCCTGCCAACGCGGGCGCCTAGCGCCTCCACATCGGCCAGGATCGTGCTGGCGTCCACCGAGCCCGCATTGACAGCGCCTTGTTGCGCAGCAGCCATACTGGACGACATACGGACTCCACCTCCGACAATTCTAACCAACCCGTCATATAGGCACTTTCGCGGGCAGGGGGATGCTACCTATATCGCGAACGCGGATGGAAGATCGCCAGGGATGGAGACGGAGACGTGAACGAGGCCAGCTCTCCCGCGCAACTTGCCACTGCCATCAGTCGAAGCCCGACTGCGGGAGCTGCGTCCGCGGCGTTCAGCGAGACGATCGACCCTGTCAGGATCCGCTGCGATCAGTCGCGGTCGCGCGTGCGTCCTCCGCCGGTGGAATGTGGCGACCTGCCATTCATCATCCGCCGTGACGGAACCTGGCTTTACCGCGGCAGTCCGATCACCCGCAAGGAACTGGTGTGCCTGTTCGCCAGCGTGCTGAAGCGTGAGGCCGATGGGTCATTTTATCTGGAAACGCCCGCCGAGCGCGGTCGCATCGATGTGGAGGATGCACCGTTCGTCGCGGTCGAGCTGGACTGGGTGGGCGACGGCCGCCAGCAGGTGCTCTCGTTCCGAACCAACGTCGATCAAGTGATTACGGCCGGACCCGATCATCCGATCCGGGTCGCGCATGACGTGCTGACCTGCGAGCCCACACCCTACATCCTGGTGCGCACCGGCACCGGCAGCCACGACATCGAGGCGCGCATCAACCGGGCCGTTTATTACGAGCTGGTGGCTCTCGGCGTGCGGGAATGGGTCGGTTGCCGACGCATGCTGGGCGTCTGGAGCTGCGGCAAATTTTTCCCGCTCGGCGAGCTGCCTCCCGGCGAAGAGTGATTCCCAGGGACCGGATGAGCCTCAATGACGGCGGCTGAGCTGCGAATGCGGCTGAGGGCGATCGCCGTCGAACCGAGAACCGGCGATGTCGCGGACGGCGACGATGTGCTGGAGATCCTGGATGTGCCGCCGGTGCCGGCGGCGGTCCTGGTGCCAATCATTCTGGGACCTGATCCCTCCATTCTGCTGACCAAGCGGAACGCGCACCTGAACAGTCATGGCGGGCAGGTGAGCTTCCCGGGCGGGCGGATCGATCCATCGGATGCCGACGCCGAGGCCGCCGCGCTGCGCGAGGCGGAGGAGGAGATCGCGCTTGATCCGTCGCGCGTCGAGGTGATCGGCCGATTGGCAGACTACGTGACCGGCACAGGATTTCGAATCACGCCTGTGCTCGGTCTGCTACCGCCCGGCCTCGCGCTGCGGCCATCGCCGCGTGAAGTCGAGGCGGTCTTCGAACTGCCGATAGCCGTGTTGCTCGATCCAGCGGCGCCACATCGGCAACGCCACAATGTGCGAGGACATTGGCGCGAATATTGGGTGTGGCCGCACCCCGACCACTACATCTGGGGCGCGACCGCCGCTATTCTTGTGCATCTCGCGCAGAAGCTGCGGGCTGCGGGGCCGCATGCTTCGGCTCGTTGAGCTCGCGCTGTTTCTTTCTCCGTTCGTGTTCTTTGCGATCTGGCGTGCTGTGGGCACGGATGGTGGCCCATCAATCAAAGTGGTGGGGGCGGCTGCCTGTGTGCTGGCGCTGCTGGCGGGCACGCTCGTCTGGCTGAGCCTGCACCAGGCGTTGCCGCCGGGCACCGCCTATGCGCCGGCCCATCTGGAGGACGGGAGGATCGTTTCCGGCCACGCGGTGCCGCGATGACCGATGCGCCGGCATTTAGGATCGAGCCGCCGGCGTTCCTCGCCGAGCCGTCGCTGGCTTCGGTGATGGCGGCCGTGCCCGAGGCCAGGGTGGTCGGCGGCGCAGTGCGCGACGCGCTGGCGCGGCGTGAGATCAGCGATATCGACCTCGCGACCCCCCGTTCGCCCGAGCAGGTGATGCGTGCGTTGCAGGCCGCGGGCATACGCGCGGTGCCGACCGGGCTTGATCATGGCACGGTCACGGCAGTGGCCGGCGGACGTGGCTTCGAGATCACCACGCTGCGGCGCGATATCGAGACCGATGGCCGCCACGCCCGCGTCGCCTTCACCGACGACTGGCGGGCGGACGCGGCGCGTCGTGACTTCACGATCAATGCGTTGTCGCTGACACGCGACGGTGCGGTGTTCGACTATTTCGATGGCGTCGCCGATCTGCGCGCCGGCCGCCTGCGCTTTGTCGGCGACCCGGCGACGCGTATTGCCGAGGACTATCTGCGCATCCTGCGCTACTTCCGGTTCTTTGCCCGATATGCCTGTGGTCCGGTCGATCCGGTGGCACTGCAGGCGATCCGCGCCGCGGTCACGGGGCTTGCGGCGCTGTCGGTCGAGCGGGTGTGGAGCGAACTGGAGCGCATTCTGTCGGCGCCCGATCCGCGCTGCGCGATTGCACTGATGGATGATCTGGGCGTTCTGGGTGCGGTGTTGCCGGAAGGGACCGAACCAGCGCGTCTGGCGGCTCTGGTGGCATCGGGTGCCCCGGCCGACGCGTTGCTGCGGCTTGCCGCGCTGCTCACCGGCGATGCGATTGCGTTGGCCGACCGGCTGCGGATTTCCGGCGCGGCGCGGGATCGTCTGGCGGCGTTGCGCAGCGGACCGGTGCCGCAGCCTGGCGATGATGATGCCGCGCTGCGCCGCATGCTGGCGGACGAGGATGCGGCTGTGCTGATAGATCGGTGCTGGCTCGCCGGCGGTGCCGCGCCGGAATGGGCGGCCTTGCGCGCGCGGCTGACGGCATTGCCTCGCCCGATGTTTCCGCTCGAGGGGCGCGACGTCCTGGCGCTGGGCGTGGCCGAGGGCCCGCGCGTCGGCATCCTGCTGCGCGAGATGCGGCAATGGTGGCTGGATGGCGGCTGCACTGCCACACCGGACGCGTGCCGGGCTGCGTTGGCGCGGCGGCTGCGCGGGGAGCCAGGTTCAAGCCCCTGACGCAATCGGTCCGCCGCTTCCAGTCACGCCGTGTTCCGAGGCTTCGGCGGCAGATCGATCCGGAGATGCAGTTCCTTCAGCCGCGCCGGCGGCACCTCGGCCGGGGCGCCCATCATCAGATCCTCGCCCTGCTGGTTGAGCGGAAACAGGATGACCTCGCGGATATTGGGCTCGTCGGCCAGCAGCATGACGATCCGGTCGATGCCCGGCGCCGAACCGCCATGCGGCGGCGCGCCGTAGCGGAACGCATTCAGCATGCCGCCGAACCGGGCCTCCACCTCCTCCGCCTGGTAGCCGGCGATCTCGAAGGCGCGGATCATGATGTCCGGCCGGTGGTTGCGTATCGCGCCGGAGGACAGCTCCACCCCGTTGCAGACGATGTCGTACTGGAACGCCTTGATGGTCAGCGGATCCTGCGTGTCCAGTGCCTCCATCCCGCCCTGCGGCATGCTGAACGGGTTGTGGCTGAAGTCGATCTGCTTGGTTTCCTCGTTCAGCTCATACATCGGGAAGTCGGTGATCCAGCAGAAGCGGAACGCGCCCTTCTCGTTCAGGCTGAGTTCGTCGGCCAGCCGCGCGCGCACCGTGCCGGCAAACTTCGGCGCCGTGTCCAACTTGCCGGCCACGAAGAACACCGCATCGCCCGCCGCAAGGCCGCATCCCAGGCGGACGGCCTCGGCGCGATCCGGCTCCAGGTTGCGCGCGATCGGTCCCTTTGGTCCGTCCGCCTCATAGACGATGTAGCCGAGTCCGCCTGCTCCTTCGGCCCGCGCCCACTCGTTCAGCTTGTCGAAGAAGCTGCGCGGCTGCGCGCCCCCGCCCGGCGCGGGAATCGCCCGCACCATGCCGCCCGACGCGGCAATGCGCGCGAACAGTCCAAAGCCCGACCCGGCAAAGTGCCGCGTGACATCGCTGATCCGCAGCGGGTTGCGCAGATCGGGTTTGTCCGTGCCGAACTCCAGCATCGCCGCGTCGTACGGGATGCGCGGGAACGGCGGCGGGGTCACCCCGCGTCCCTCGGCAAATTCATCGAACACGCCGGCGATCACCGGCTCGATCGTGTTGAACACGTCCTCCTGGGTGACGTAGCTCATCTCGAAATCGAGCTGGTAGAACTCGCCCGGCGAGCGATCCGCCCGCGCCGCCTCGTCGCGGAAGCAGGGCGCGATCTGGAAATAGCGGTCGAAGCCCGCCACCATGGCAAGCTGCTTGAACTGCTGCGGCGCCTGCGGCAGCGCGTAGAACTTCCCCGCATGCATCCGCGACGGTACCAGGAAGTCGCGCGCGCCCTCCGGGGACGACGCGGTCAGGATCGGCGTCTGGAATTCCGTGAAGCCGGCTTCGATCATGCGCCGGCGGATCGAGGTGATCACCCCGGAACGCAGCATGATGTTGCGGTGCAACTTTTTGCGCCGCAGATCGATGAAGCGGTACTTCAGGCGGATGTCCTCAGGGAACCGCTCCTCGCCGGCCACCTGCATCGGCAACACCTCAGCCGCCGACTGTACAAGGAGGTCATCCACCCGGAGCTCGATCTCACCGGTCGGCAGGCGCGGGTTAACCGTACCGGGCTCGCGCACGACGACCTGTCCGGTAACCGTGATCACACTCTCGGGCCGCACCGCATCGGCCGCGGCAAAAGCAGGCGATCCGGCAGGGAACACGCATTGCGCGACCCCGTAATGGTCCCGCAGGTCGATGAACAGCAGCCCGCCGTGGTCGCGCTTGGCGTGCACCCAACCTGAGAGGCGGGCGGTTCGCCCGGCATCGCTGGCGCGCAGGGCGCCGCAGGTATGGGTGCGATAGGCGTGCATGGTGGCCTGTCCCGTAGGTCAAGGGCCGGCAGACAACCGACGGGGCATAGGCGTGTCAAGCGGCGTGCACCCGACCTGTGAGCCAGATCGCTTCCAACCGTGGCTACGCCGGCAATAGATAGCGGCGCTGCATCAAGCGGGGGAAACAATGCCGAAGACTATCGTATTCTGTGCGGACGGAACCTGGAACGGTCCCGGTGAAACCGACAGCGACGACACGACGGCAACGACGACGAACGTTTTCAGGCTGTTCGTCAATCTCGATGGTCGCGATACGCCGGACAGCGCGTTGCTGGGAAACGAGCAGGAGCGCGTTCTCACCGACAGCAATGGCGTCGTCCTTCAATGGGCGAAATACCTGCACGGTGTCGGGGCATCCGACAATTTCCTGGTCAAGGTGCTCGGCGGCACCGTGGGCGCCGGATTGATCGCCCGGATCGTGCGTGGCTACACATTCATCTCGCGCAACTATCTGCCCGGGGACAGGATCTTCATCATCGGATTCAGTCGGGGCGCCTACACGGCCCGGGCGCTTGCCGGGCTTATCGCCACCAAGGGGCTGCTTGATCCGGGGAAGAACGACCTGACCGACAAGACCAATGCCTATCGCCTGGGATCCGCAGTCTGGTATGCATACCGTCGCGTTGCGCTGCAAGCCAACACCGACCTGCTGGGCCGGCTCCAGGAAGCAGCGCTCGACCTCCCGCACTTCCTTTCGGCTGCTCCCGGCGACGACCGTTTGATGGCCGCCCCGATCGAGGCCGTCGCGGTCTGGGACACCGTCGGTTCGCTCGGCATTCCGGTGTTCACCGTGCGCGCCGCGCGCATCGACGCCTTCCAGTTCGCCGACAGGAAGCTCAGCGACAAGGTGGTGCACGGCATCCACGCCATCGCTGTCGATGAACAGCGCGCGGACTTCACACCGACCCTGTGGGACGCCGATGCCCGCATTATCCAGGTGCTATTTCCGGGGGCGCACGCGGATGTCGGCGGCGGCTACGTGGCGGCCGAAAGTGGCCCTTCCGACTGCTCGCTGGCCTGGATGACGAAACAGCTCGTCGCACTCGGCGTGGCGTTCTCGCGGACGCCCCGCTACATCGGCGCACCCGACCCAAGCGGCACCAGCCATGAACCATGGCTCACAGCGCCCTGGAACGCGTTGGTGCGCCGCGCCAGGTCGTTCCCGTCGGGATTGCTGCTGTCACAATGCCTGATCGACCGTTGCCGTGGCGGTCCGGTGATCGCCGGCCCTGGAATGCTGCCAAGCCCGTACGCGCCGGGCAATCTGGCGGGCTACCTGAATGGGACAAACCCTGGCCAGGGCATCGCCGTGGCCTGAGTCTGGCCTTTCCCGGGGCGCGGTGTACAACGGACCAATGCCGCGCCACTCTCGCCCTGGCTTTCCTCCACCATCGCTCATCGTCACCACCGAAGCGCTGAAGCAGCTCTGCGACCGGCTCGGGGCCGAGGAATTCGTCACCGTCGATACCGAGTTCATGCGAGAGCGCACCTACTGGCCGGAACTCTGCGTCGTGCAACTGGCCGGCGCGCACGAGGTCGCGGTGGTGGACGCGCAGGCGCCCGACATCGACCTCGCCCCGCTTGGCGAACTGCTGGCCAGGCAAACGGTGATGAAGGTGTTCCACGCCTCGCGTCAGGATATCGAGATCTTCGTGCTGCGGTTCGGTGACGTGCCGAAGCCGCTGTTCGACACCCAGATCGCCGCCATGGTCGCGGGGTTCGGCGATCAGGTGGGCTACGATGCGATCGTTGCGTCCCTGACCGGCGGATCGATCGACAAGGCGCACCGGTTCACCGACTGGTCCGCCCGACCGCTTTCTGCGGCGCAGATCGCCTATGCCGCCGCCGATGTCACCTACCTGCGCGAGGTTTACACCAGGTTGTGCGAACGACTGGAAAAGGACGGGCGGCTGGACTGGGTGGCCGAGGAAATGGCGGAGCTGGCGGATCCCGGCGCCTACCGCACCGATCCCGCGACGATGTGGGAGCGATTGCGCCCGCGCAGCAGCAACCGGCGCTTCCTCGGTCTGCTGCGCGCCGTTGCCGCCTGGCGCGAGATCGAGGCGCAGCGGGTGAATATTCCCCGCCAGCGCCTGTTGCGCGACGAGGCCTTGTTGGAGATCGCCGCCACCGCGCCCGACACGCCCGATGCGCTGTCGCGTGGCCGCGGCATCAGCCGTGGGTTCGCCGAGGGGCGTACCGGCGCTTCCCTGCTGGCGGCAATCGTGGCGGCGAAGGCGCTTCCGGACTCAGCGCTCCCCGAAGCGCCGGCGGGGCGTGACGGCGCCCGAGCGTCGCCCGCGCTGGTGTCGCTGTTGAAGGTGCTGCTGGCGGCAAAATGCGAGCAGCATCACGTGGCTGCCAAACTGGTCGCCAGCTCGGATGACATCGACCGCCTGGCGGGAGAGGATGCGCCGGACATCGCCGCCCTGCACGGCTGGCGGCGCGAAGTCTTTGGCGAGGATGCGCTGGCACTGAAACAGGGTCGCGTCGCGCTCGGCGTGCAGGGCAGACGGGTGACGCTGGTTGCGGCCAACTAAGCGGCGTTGTGCCGCGCTGGACGACTTGTTAGCCTGCCGAGAATCGCCTGTGACGCCCCTCGGGCGAGTATCAGTCGCCGGTCCAGACATGCACGACGCCACGACGGCCAGGCTCGAGACGCGCCGCGGCATCTTGCGGTTGGCTGCGCTCGGCCTCGCGTTTCTGCTCATCATCGGCAATGCCGCAATCGCATTCATGGTAGTGCGTGAACTGCATTTGGCGAATGCGCAGGCGGAACGTTCGCGGCAGGCCATGCTCACGTTGCAGGAAGTCGACCGCCTGGCGGAGGAAGGTGGGAAGGGCCAGCGCGTCTATCGGCTGTTCAGCGACACACGATATCTCGACGCCTACCGAGATACCCAGCTGAAGCTCCCGGCGGTGTTGGAGCGCCTGCGCACCCTTACCGCAGGCGAAGGCGATGCAGACCAGACCAGCCGGCTGGAACGCCTGTCGATGCAGATTGACGAAGACAGGGCGGCGTTGGCGGCAGTCCTCACACCTGTTCCGCGGGGCGACGGCCTCGGTTTTCTGCCGGCCGAGGTTGCCAGCAGCATGAAGCGAACCGATGCCATCTCCGCCACCGTCTCCAGCATGCTACAGAACGAGCAGAAACTGCTGGGCGACCGCCTGGCCGCAATTGATACGCACGACTCGAGCATGCTCGGCACAGTCGCGATCGGCAGCCTCGGCAGCGTCGTATTGATTGGCGTAATCTTCCTGCTGATGCGCCGCGATGCAGGACAGATCAGGCAACTGGCCGAGGCACATTCGGACGCGCTGCGGTACAGCGAGCTGCGATTCCGGCGCGTCTTCGACGAGAGCCCGCTCGGCATGCTGCTGGCGCGTCAGGACGGGCGGCAGATCGTCCAGGCAAACCCGATGTTCTGCCGGATGCTCGGCTACGGCTCGGGCGAACTGAACGGCATCAGCATTTCGGACCTTGTTCACGATGACGATCGCGTCCTGCTCGACGATGCGATCGGAGGAGCGACCAGACCAGACCATGTCATCGAAGTCCGCTGCCTTACCCGTTCGCGCGAGATTGCGTGGACCCGCGTCCGGCTGACCCAGCTCGGCGCCTCGGGCGAACGCCAGGCGCTGCTGCTCGCGCTCGCCGAAGACGTCACGCGCGAAAAGCAGGTAGAGGCCGAACTGCGCCAGGCGCAGAAGATGGAGGCAATCGGCCAATTGACCGGCGGCATCGCCCACGATTTCAACAACCTGCTGGGTGTGATCATCGGCAATGTCGAGTTTCTGATCGACGCGGTCCGGCAGCGACCCGACGAGGCGGAGTTGGCCAGGGAGATCCTCAACAGCGCGCTGAATGGCGCCGATCTGACCCGCCGACTGCTTGCCTTCGCCCGCCGCCAGACCTTGCAGCCGAGGCGGATCGACCTGAACGCCTACCTGCCGAACCACGTCGCCATTCTGCGCCGCGTGCTCGGCGAGGTGATCCGGATCACACCGAATTTCGCCGAAAACCTTTGGTTGATCCGGGCGGACCCCTCGCAGGTGGGCGATGCCCTGCTCAATCTGGCGATCAACGCGCGCGATGCGATGCCGCGCGGCGGCAGTATCACCATCGAGACTGCAAATGCGCACGTTGACAAAGGTACGGCCGCCGAGGATGGCGGCATGGATCCAGGCGATTACATTGTCCTCGCAGTGACCGACACCGGCACCGGCATGACGCCGGCGCTGCTGGAGCGGGTCACGGAGCCGTTCTTCACCACCAAGGAACCGGGCGCCGGCAGCGGGCTGGGGCTCAGCATGATCTATGGCTTTGCCAGGCAGTCGGGCGGTCATCTGCGGATCGCGAGCAGGCTGGGGCATGGCACGACGGTGCGGCTCTATCTCCCGAGAGCGCTGCACGACGCGATGGACGACCATGACCTTGCCGATGATCCCTCGCTTCCCCATGGCGATGAGTTGATCCTGCTGGTTGACGACAACCCGGAATTGCGGGCGGTGGGACGGCGTCATCTGGTGTCGCTGGGCTACCGGGTCACCGAGGCAGAGAGCGGTCCGGCGGCGTTGGCGCTGCTTCGAGGTCAGGATCACTACGACCTGCTGTTCACAGATGTCGCCATGCCCCATGGCATGACCGGCTATCAGCTTGCCGCGTCCGCGCGGCAGCTGCTGCCGGATCTCAAGGTTCTGTTCACCACCGGTTACGACGGGCCCGAAACTCGCACCGAGCCGGCGTTGCCGTCGCCGGGGGCGGTGATCGGCAAGCCGTACCGCAGGGAGGACCTGGCGATTACAATGCGGGCCGCGCTGACTGCGATCGACCCATAGTCGCCCTTCGAGGCCAGGACATAAGATACTCCCCGTCGATTTTCGGGAGGGGGCTCGGGGAAGGCCACACCGGCAGCGGCTGCGGTGGCGGCATGCGCTCCCCCTCCCCCGCAAGGGGAGGGGGAGGATTTCGGCGGAGGGTATCAGATGCGTGAGAATCCCCTGTTTGAGCGGCTCTGGAACGGCTCCGCTCCGATGGAGGAATGGACGGCAACGGTAGCGCAGGGCGCCGTCACCTCAGTCGCCGACAACATCATCACGGTCCACACGACCTACTTCTGCGGCAGCGTCACCGCCATCCGCACGGGGGACGGGCTTGTTCTGATCGACACGGCCAATCAGGCTACTGCCGAGCGTGTCCTCGCACTCATCAGGACCTGGGACGACAGCCCGATCCATACGGTGATCTACACCCACGGTCATATCGACCACACCGGCGGGATCACCGCCATCGACCGGGAGGCGGCAGCGAACGGGCTGGCGCGGCCGAGGATCGTCGCTCATCGCGACGTGGCGCGGCGGATGAGCCGCTATGAACTTACACAGGGCCTCAACAGCATCGTGCAGGGCCAGCAGTTCAACAATGCGGCGTATGTCTATCCGGTCGGCCATCGACAGCCCGACGCGGTTTATGGCGATAGGCTTTCGCTTGTGATTGGCGGCGAGCCGATCGAGTTGATCCACGGCCGGGGGGAGACCGACGACGCCACCTTCGTCTGGCTGCCCAGCCGCCGCATCCTGGCGAGTGGCGACTTCGTCATCTGGATGTTTCCGAACGCGGGCAACCCTAGGAAGGTGCAGCGTTACGCGGCGGAATGGGCCGCAGCCTTGCGCCATATGGAACGGTTGGAGCCGGAGGTTGTCATCCCTGGACATGGTCCGGTCATTTTCGGCAAGGACCGTGTTGCGCAGGTGCTGCGCGACGGTGCGGCAGTGCTTGAGCACCTGGTCCGCGAAGCCCTCACGCTCATGAACCGGGGCGCTACGCTCGATCAGGTGCTGCATGCCGTCACAGCGCCGGCCGAGTATCTGTCGAAACCCTATCTGCGTGCCAGGTACGATGATCCGGAGTTCGTCGTCCGGGCCATCTACCACCTCTACGCCGGCTGGTTCGACGGCAATCCGGCGCATCTGAAGCCCGCGCCGGCAGCCGATCTGGCCTTGGAATTGGCGCGATTGGCTGGCGGCGCCCACAAGCTGGCCGAGCGGGCGGCCGTTCTGGCTGACCAAGGCAACATCCGGCTCGCCGCTCATCTCGCCGAGTTCGCCAGTGAGGCAGCCCCTGACAACAAGTCGGTCCAAGCTACCCGTGCCCTGGTTCTACGGAAATGCATCGATCGCGAGGGCTCGCTGATGGGCAAGTCCTTCCTGGCCGCTTACGAGCGTGAGGCGGAGCAGCGGTCAAAAGCCTGATCGGGCGTTGTGGCTTCGGGTGGCCCCGTCAGCCGGTTCCGCGGGCGCGTGTTGATTGGTCGCCGGCGACTTCCACCAGCAGCTTGCGCAGCACTGCCTCGCCGAAGCTGCCGGTGTCGCGGGCCACGACAACGAACGCATCGGGACCGCCGATGACATTGTCCCGGTAATAGCCCTCCAGTTCCGGCTCGACCTCCAAGATCGGCAGGCCGTTGATCGTGATGCCGGCGGCCACCGCGGCATCGCGCGCCTCGGTCACCGGACGGCCGTCGTTGTTGGCGCCATCGCCCGAGATGTCGATCACCCGCCGGGCCGCCGCGAAGTGACTCTCGAGCAGCAACCCGACGGAAAAGTCGATTGCGCCGCTGATGGAGGTCCACCCCGGAAGCGGGCGGAGTGCATCATGGATGGCCATGGCGAAGGCCTGCGCCCCCGCCTCGTCCTGGATCACCGACCAGCCGACCACCTGCTCCTGCCGGCGGGCGTCGGTCCATTCCATGAAGGTCAGAGCCACCCGGCCATGCAGGCCGCCGTGCACTGCTTCGATGAATGATGGGTGCCGCAGGGCATCCAGGTAACCCTGGATCTGCATCGAAAGGCGCTGCTCGCTGATGCTCCCGGAGCTATCGACCGCCAGCACCAGCGCCACGTCCACCTCGGCGCGCGGCGTGAGATGGACCGCATCGGCCAGGATGGTGCGCCTGCTGCCGGCACTAACATCGATCCCGGGCAGTCGGCGGGACCAGATCGTCATGGCGTTCCTCCCGCAAAGCGCACGTTTCCTCCGCCCCGCATGCCACCCTATCGCCCGCCACGCGGAATGCCGAGCCCCCGGACCACCACAACGTCATTTACACCAGGCCGTGGTCTGGACTAGAGCCACGGTGATTGGCCGCATTGGCAGCGGGCCGCCGAGAGCCTCCAGGTCAAGGCCCTTTCCAACCTTGGCGCGCCACAGGCCTGACTCCAGCACTTGAGCTTTCTCGAACACGATTGATCAAAACGATGCATGTTAGACAGTGCCGGCATTCCGGCGCGGGACAGGATTGACATGGTAACACGATCGCATCCGGCGCATCTGAACGCGCTCGAGGCCGAGAGCATCCACATTCTGCGCGAGGCGGCAGCACAGGCAGCCCGGCCAGTACTGCTCTATTCGATCGGCAAGGATTCCTCGGTGCTGCTGCATCTGGCGCGCAAGGCGTTCTTTCCCGCCAAACCGCCATTCCCGCTGTTGCATATCGACACGACGTGGAAATTCCGCGACATGATCACTTTCCGCGACGCTACCGTGGAGCGTTTCGGGTTCGAGCTTCGCGTGCACACCAATCCCGAGGGGCTGCGTCAGAACGTCAATCCGTTCGACCACGGCAGCAACACCTACACCCAGGTGATGAAGACCGACGCGCTGAAGCAGGCTTTGACAGAAGGCAGATACGACGTGGCGATCGGCGGCGCGCGGCGCGACGAGGAGCGTTCGCGCGCCAAGGAGCGGGTGTTTTCGGTGCGCGGACCCGGCCATAGCTGGGACCCGAAGCGCCAGCGTCCCGAACTCTGGCACCTGTACAACGGCAATCTCGCGCCGGGCGAGACGCTGCGGGTCTTCCCGCTGTCCAACTGGACGGAACTCGACGTGTGGACCTACATCCTGGCCGAAGGCATCGACGTGGTGCCGCTGTATTTCGCCGCCATGCGGCCGACCGTGGAGCGCGACGGCCAGATCATCGTGGTGGACGACGAACGCATGCGCTTCCGAGAGGGTGAACGTCCGGTGACGCGGCTCGTCCGGTTCCGTTCGCTCGGCTGCTATCCGCTGTCGGCGGCCGTCGACTCCGAGGCTGCCACGCTGGAAGAGATCGTCGATGAAATGCGCACCACGCGCGTGTCCGAGCGTGCGGGACGGCTGATCGACCAGGATCAGGATGCTTCGATGGAGAAGAAGAAGCGCGAGGGGTATTTCTGATGCCTGAATCCCTGTTGCGCGTGCTGGCGTGCGGCTCGGTCGATGACGGCAAATCGACGCTGATCGGCCGCCTGCTGTTTGAATGCGGCACCATCCCGGACGATGTGCTGGCCGCGCTGGAGCGTGACAGCAAGCGCTTCGGCACGGTGGGGGACGAAATCGACTATGCGCTGCTGGTCGACGGACTTTCCGCCGAGCGTGAACAGGGCGTTACCATCGACGTTGCATACCGGTATTTCGAGACGCCACGCCGGCGCTTCATCCTTGCGGACGCGCCGGGCCACGAACAGTACACGCGCAACATGGTGACGGGCGCGTCCGCATCGGATCTGGCGGTGCTGCTGGTCGATGCGCGCAAGGGCCTGCTGGTGCAGACCCGCCGTCACGCGGCGATCGCATCGCTGCTCGGCATTCGTCAGCTCGTGCTGGCGGTCAACAAGATGGATCTGGTCGGATTCGACCAGACGGTGTTCGACAGGATCGTCACGGACTTCTATTCGCTGCTCGGCAAGCTCGGTCCGCTGGCGGTGACCGCCATTCCGGTCTGCGCGCGCGACGGCGACAATGTCACCGAGCCGAGCACACGGATGCCCTGGTATTCCGGCACGACGCTGCTGTCGGCGCTGGAAGGTGCGGAGCCCACCTCGCATGTCGCCGAGCGTGCGTTCCGGATGCCGGTGCAGCTCGTGGCGCGGCCGGACCATACGTTCCGCGGTTATGCCGGGACGGTGGCGACCGGCACCGTCCGGCCCGGTGTCCTGCTGGTGAACGCGACATCCGGCACCGAGGCCGCCGTGTCGCGCATCGTCACGATGGATGGTGACCTCGCCGAAGCCGTGCCGGGCCAGGCGGTGACGCTGGTCCTGGACCGGGAGATCGACGTGTCGCGTGGCGATGTGCTGGCTGCGACGCCGGCGCCCGCGCTGGCCGATCAGGTGACGGCCTGGGTGGTCTGGATGGACGAGACGCCGCTGTTCCGCGGCCGGGCCTACCTGCTCATGCTCGGTTCGCGCACCGTGGTCGGCACCATCACCGACATCAGCAATCGGCTCGATGTCGATACGCTTGCCGAGGTGCCGGTGCGCGAGCTTGCATTGAACGAGATCGGCCGTGTGACGATATCGCTGGCGCAGCGCGTCGCCTGCGAGCGCTATGCGGTCAGTCGCGAACTCGGTGGCTTCATCCTGATCGACCGGTTGTCGCGCGGCACGGTCGGTGCCGGCATGGTGACCGACCTGCGCGCCGGTGCCAGCGATATCCACTGGCATCGCCTGGACGTGCACAAGGAGGCGCGCGCCGCGATGAACGGCCAGAAGCCTGTGGTGCTGTGGTTCACCGGGCTGTCGGGTGCCGGCAAATCCACGATCGCCAATCTGGTGGAGAAATACCTGCACGCGCAGGGCCGTCACACCATGAGCCTGGATGGCGACAACGTGCGGCACGGGCTTAACCGGGACCTTGGGTTTTCCGAAGCCGACCGTGTCGAGAACATCCGCCGCGTGGCCGAGGTGTCGAAGCTGTTCGTCGAGGCCGGGCTGATCGTGCTGGTGTCGTTCATCTCGCCCTATCGCGCCGAACGGATGCTGGCGCGCGACTGCGTGGCCGAGGACGAGTTCCTGGAGATCTTTGTCGATACGCCGGTGGAGGAATGCCGGAGGCGGGATCCGAAGGGTCTGTACCGCAGGGCAGATGCCGGACAGATCCGCAACTTCACCGGCGTCGATGCGCCCTACGAGGCGCCGCTCGATCCGGAGATCAGGCTGCCGACGCTGAGTGCCGCACCCGAGGCGCTGGCCGAGCGGGTTGTCGATGAACTGCGTCGCCGAGGCATCACCACCTGACGCACTGGCCGGACTGGCGGCGGAGATTCGCGCCTGCCGGGTCTGTGCCGCGCACCTGCCGCTCGGACCGCGGCCGGTGTTCCGCGCATCTGCGACCGCGCGTCTGCTGATTGCGGGCCAGGCGCCGGGCACCAAGGTGCACGCGACCGGCATCCCATGGAACGATCGGTCCGGCGATCGGTTGCGCGCCTGGCTGCGGATGGATCGTGACACGTTCTACGACGAGAGCCGGATCGCGATCGTGCCGATGGGGTTCTGCTATCCCGGTCGGCTGCCCAATGGTGGCGATGCACCGCCGCGTGCGGAATGTGCAACGCTGTGGCGCGACAGGCTGCTGGCGTTGATGCCGGACATACGACTGACGCTGCTGGTGGGAAGCTACGCTCTGGTGCACGCGCTGGGGCGCGGCGCGATGACGCAACACGTGCGCGGCTTTCGGGCGTATCTGCCGCAGTACTTTGCTCTGCCGCACCCGTCGTGGCGCACCACCGCCTGGGAGCAGCGCAACCCCTGGTTCGGCACGGAGGCGCTGCCGGCGTTGCGCCAGGAAGTTGCCAAAGCAATGGCCGGCTGATCGGTTCCAGTTGGCTTCGGCCACTTCGCCGATTCAGCGTCCCGCCAGGAATTGCGAGCTGTAGTATAATCCAAAGGCCATCACGACCGTCGCGGAGTACCCCAGCGTCAGGATGCCGGCCTGCGTCAGGACGCCGGTCCGGGCGAGCCTGGGAGGCAATTGAATGGTGCGCTGGCCCGCGATGATCATGGCAAGCAGACCGGCAATGATCAGCAGATGTCCGATCGCGTCGACCCGACCAAACTCGGGAACGGCGCTCACCATCAGCAACAGCAGTCCGGTGCAGGCCCAGCGAAGCAGTGCCGTGCCGGTCACCATGAAGAACGCGAGGCTGAATTCAACGAACCCTGCGATGCACATGAACTGATCGAAGCTAAATCCAAGCGTCAGATCGGCGTGCGTGGTTAGCAATGGGAATGTCCAATAGGGATAGCCGAATTTCTCGATGGCGCCCCACATCATGGTGGCCGCAATGCTGGTGTAGAGCACAGGCAGTCGCAGCGCACTCAGATAAGGGCTCTTGACGACGAGCAAGGCAAGATAGACGGCAACACCGGGGAAGACCGGGTAATCCATCAAGTGGAAGGCCCCATATGTCGCCACCGCATAGACGTAGAGTACCATGATTCCGGCCGCGCCGAGCTTCAGCGTGGAACGGGACAGCATCGAGGCAGCGATTGCGAGCTGCAGCCAGGGAACCAGGATGCTGGTCGTCTTGAGTTCAGGTGTGAGGATTACGCCGCCGGATTCCCAGAGTGCCAGGAACAGCATGCCGACGGCCACACGAATGATGGTGCTTGTGTAGGACTCGGAGCGGAAAATGGCATTGTCGAAGCGTTTCGCCCAGTCACTTGAATCGACCGCCCGGTCGATGACGTAGGCAGTGAACATCAGCGCACAGAACAGTATGGCGATCGAGGCGAACGTCGGCGTGAGGACATCCCTGATGGGCAGTGGCGGGATCGTGGTGTCATATGCGCAGAACCACTTGATGTGCGCCTCCGACCTGACGGGCGCGAGCATCAGAAGCGTGGCGATGGCCAGCAATGACTTTTTCATCGCGGAAACTCCGACGGAGGGTTCATCGCCTGCATGTCCGCGCTCAGCCGAAGCGAGTTGTGGAGGAGGTCGCGACACTGCCGTGCCGGTCCTCCTGGCGCAAAGCGGTGCCGATCAATCCGAGATACCGGCGGGTCTGTCGCAATAGAAGCGCCTGGCTTCGCCTGCCTTGCGCCCGGATTTGAGTTGCGGCGGCGAACGGGGGACGTTCGCTGCGGGGTGTGAGCCACATGCCGGCAAGCACGGGGAGCGCCATTCCAGTCATGGAAACGAGAATTGTACCGAACATCACGAGCTCCTTTGTCCAATGTCGCCTGGCATTGTGAATGCCTGCTTGATATTGCGAGCGCCGGCACGACGTGTCGGTGATCGCCGCATTGTTTGTCTGGCGGTATCGCGGAAGGGCTGCGCGCGTGAGAGGTAGACCGACATGGGCGCCTCGCTTTTGCTATGTGCTGGCGCGGCTCGTTCAGGCGGCCGCGCCTACGAATGTTCTTTATCTTATATTATTCCGATATAGCAAGATAATATTTGCGTGATCGCAATTAGTGCTCCGCCTTCCCGCGGCGGGGCCGTAGCAGTACCCGGACTCGCGATCGCGAATAGGTCGCATCGGCAAGCTGCACGGCTTGCACTCATGTGTCGGCGGAGTTCAGGTTAGGGCTGCGATGGCTCGCAAATGGGCCCGCGGGGCGTGACTTTGACGTTCCTTTGGATTTCCGTCCTCCAGGCGCTGGAGCGTGGTTGCAATGCCTGAAGCCGATGACAGCCGGGTGCTCCAATCTTTGGACGATACCAGGTGGATGACATACGCCGAACTCGGCCAGGCCCGCGGGATCAACGCCGCATCGGCGAAGCGGCTGGCCTACCGGCGCAAGTGGCGTCGTCAGGCGGGCAATGACGGCACGGCCAGGGTGGCGGTCCCGGTCGATGAGGCGGCGCGCCGAACCGGCAGGGTAGAGCAGGACGCCGACGTGTTCGACCGCCTCGTGAGCGGCCTGGAGACGGCATTGGCAACGCTGCGGGTGCAGTTGGAGCGCGAACGCGGCAGGGCCGATCAGGCGGAGGAAGCCACGGCGCGGGATGCGTTGCGGCTGGAGCAGGCTGAAGCGCGGATCGCGAAACTGCGGACAGCGGCGGATGTGGCGGCGCTGGTGCGGGACGCGCTGGAGACGGCGCTCACGGCGGAGGAGCGTGCCAGGCGGCGTGCCGAGGCGGAAGCCTCAGCGGAACGCGGGGCGAGGGCGGAGGCGGAGGCCGAGGCGGCGGCGTTGCGGCAGGCGGACCGGGTCCGGCGCGAACTTGGCCGTGTGGCGCGGCTGCGCGCGGCATGGCGGGACGAAGCATCAGAGGGCGGTGAGGGCCGGGCTGGCGCGTGACGAACCGACCCGCCGGGGCCAGAATTTGTATCGGCAGACCATAACCGAGGGAGCTTACGCCATGCCGCCGCTCGACAAGGTGTACGACTACAGCCAGTACGGCGGGCTGCTGGTCGAGAAGCAGGACAAGGTGATGACGATCACCCTGAACGCGCCCGAATCGATGAACGCGTTCTCAGCCGAGATGCACTACTCGATGTCGCGTATCTGGGAGGACGTGCACGACGACCCGGAGGTCAACGTGGTCGTGCTGACCGGCGCGGGCCGGGCGTTCTCGGCAGGTGGCAACGTCATTGTCATGCAGCAGAAGATCGACCGGCCGGAGCTGTGGGACGCGACCAGCCTTCCCGAGGCGAAACGGATCATCTTCCGCATGCTGGAATGCGACAAGCCGATCATCGCTCGGGTCAACGGCCACGCCGTGGGGCTGGGCGCCACGGTGGCGCTGATGTGCGACATCATCATCGCGGCCGAGGAGGCGAAGATCGGCGACCCGCATGTGAACGCCGGGCTGGTGGCGGGCGACGGCGGGGCGTTGATCTGGCCGCAGCTGATCGGCTTCGCGCGGGCCAAGGAGTATTTGTTCACCGGCGATCTGATGACCGCGGCCGAGGCGCACCGGATCGGGCTGATCAACCATGTGGTGCCGGCGGCTGAGCTGGATGCGAAGGTCTATGGGCTGGCGCGACGGCTGGCGGCGGGGGCGATGAAGTCGATCCGCTGGACGAAGCAGGTGATCAACATCCCGCTGCGGCAGATCGCGCATGCCACGATGGATCTGAGTTTGAGCCTGGAGACGCAGTCGAACCTGTCGAAGGATCACCAGGAGGCGGTGTCGGCGTTTGCCGCGAAGCGGCGGCCGACGTTCACGGGTGGGTAGGACGTTCGCCCGTTGCGGGGGCGCCGGCCATGTGACGGACGGGGCGGTAGGCCAGCGGGAGCGTTGGGAGAAGCAGGCGCAAGCGGTATCGCTCAAGCTGCTGACACGAAAAGGGCTTGCGGGGCGCCTCGATGACGGTGGGCCGGTCGGACGTGGCTGAAGCAAGTATGAAACGCAGATGCGTGCAGATTCACGCGGATGCACGCAGATGGCATTGGGACTGCTGTCCAGCCGCATACGTTTGCCGATGAGGTTCTGACCGCCCGGCCGCCTATCCGCGTGAATCTGCGAAATCAGCGTGCATCTGCGTTTCATTATTCTTTGGGATCGCGCCGCTGCATGATTGCTGCGGGTTGTGCTACAAGTGTGCCATGGACCGCGAGGATATCATCGCCAGGCTGCGGGAGAACGAGGCGGCGTTGCGCGCGCGTGGCGTGACGCATGCCGCGCTGTTCGGCTCGCGCGCTCGCGGGGATGCGCGGGCGGACAGCGACACCGACATCATGATCGAGATCGATCCGGAGGCAAGGATCGGTGTGTGGGACTATGTCGGGATCAAGGACTTCATCGCTGGCCTGTTCGATGGTCCCGTGGACGTGGTGAAGCGGAAGACCATGAAGGCCTACGTTCGTTCGTCCGTGACCGCCGATGCAATCGATGCATTCTGAACCGCCGCCATTTGCCAGGTGGCTCGATGATATCCTGCAAAATATTAGCTTGGCACAGAGCTTCGTCGACAAGCTCGACCGTGCGGCCTTTTGCGCTGATACATTGAGGGTCTATGGCGTCACGCATTGCCTCGAAATCATCGCCGAAGCGTCGCGCCGTCGACCCGACGACTTGCAGGCTCGGCATCCTTCGATCGCGTGAAAGGAGATGGCCGGTGCAGGTAGCGTTTACCGGCACGATTACGAAGAGGTCGATGCTGACGAGGTGTGGGTAACAGTTCAGGATCACCTGACACCACTGCGCGTTGTGGTCGAATACGAGCTTGGTACGCTTGGCGGCACGACGTGAACAAGCAACATATCCTAGATGAAATAAAACTAACCGCCGAGGCGAATGGGGGCGCCCCACTCGGCCAAAGAAGATTTTATCAAGACATTGGTATCAAAATAACGGATTGCGACGGCAAGTACTGGGCGAGGTGGGCGATCCACTGCAAGAAGCTGGATTCCAACCCAATCAGATGCAAGGGGGCTTATGCCGGCGACCTCCTGATTGAAAAATTCATCGACCTCATACGCGAGATTGGACGGTTTCTTGTTCGCGGCGAGCTTAAATTGAAGGCCCGTATCGATCGCACTCTCCCGAGCCACAATGCTTTCGGGCGGCTGGGCCCGAAGCGGCAATTGGCTAATCGAATCCTCGAGTATTGTAAGGCCCAAGTCGGTTTCGACGACGTTATCGCACGATGTGTCCCAGTCGCCGAAGTGCAGCCAAAAATTGCTCCGGCTGAGGAAATCGCATTAGGTCCGCAAGCCGACACTTCGGCTAACACGCAGGACGGCCACGTCTATATGGCTTTGCTAAAGCTCGGGCGAGAAAAGCGTTACAAAATCGGCAAAACGGTATTGGTCGAACGGCGCACTGATCAAATCTCGCTCCAGTTGCCGGAAGATCTAGAGCTGGTTCATGCATTCGCACCGATGATGCATACGGGATCGAGGAGTATTGGCACAAGCGATTTGCGGCGAAGCGGACAAGAGGCGAATGGTTTTCATTGTCTCGACAGGAGATAGAAGCCTTCAGGCGGCGGAAGTTCATGTGAGAGCATCAAGCCTGGAACAGCTTGGCACTCACTCAATCAAACTGCCATAGTTTGTTCCGACCCGCCCAACAAACCCTGGAAACGCTCCATGATCAAACGCTTCCACGTCCTCTACGTCGGTCAGATCGACCTCGACAACGTCGGCATCGACGGCACCCCCGCCAACGACCGCCGCTACCCCAACTCCCGCCTCTCCGAGGTCTTCTTCACCACGCGCGAGATGGCGCGGGTGATGGACGATCTCGGCTACTACGCGCTGTGGACCGCCGAGCACCACTTCCAGCGCGAGGGCTACGAGTGCCTGCCCAATCTGGTCCAGCTCAGCCTCTGGCTCGCCACCCAGACCAAGCGCCTCAAGTTCGGCTGTGCGTTCAACGTGCTGCCGATGTGGCATCCGATCCGGTTGGCCGAGGACTACGCGATGGCCGACATCGTCACCGACGGCCGCGTCATCATGGGCGTCGGCCGCGGTTACCACACGCGTGAGGTGGAAACCCTCGGCGGCCCGCTGATCGACGCCGAGAAGAACCGGGAATACTTCGAGGAGCAGCTTCAGCTCATGCTCGCCTGCTTCAACCAGGAGAGCGTCGCATTCAAGGGCAAGTACTTCACCTGCCCGCCCGAGGTGGAGTATCGCGGCTACCAGCTCCGCGACATCACCATGGTGCCGCGGCCGAAGCATCTGCCCGTCGAGGTCTGGATGCCGGTCGCCTCCGGCCGAACCATCGGCATGATGGCGAAGTACGGCCTCAAGGCGATGGTCACGCTGAACGGGGAAAAGATCCTCGACGACGTGGTGCGCGCCTACCAGGCGGAATGCGCGAAGGTCGGCCAGCAGAAGCAACTGGGCCAGGACATGATCTGGGGCACCGGCCTCTATCTCGCTGGCACCCAGGAAGAGGCGATCCGCCGGGTCGAGCCCGCGCACGACGAACGCTATAAATGGTTCGCCCCGTTCGGCTTCGTGCGCTACGCCGACGAGCACGGCCGCACCTGGGGAACGCCTGGCGCACCCGCAAAAATCCCGTCACTGCGCGACGGCGTGCAGCAGAAGGCGTGGTTCTGTGGCCCGCCCGGCCAGGTGATCGACGGCATCAAGTCGATCGAGGCGAAGTATCCGGGCCTCGAGGACTACATGATCCACTGGGCGGAGGGCCTCTCGCCGCGGGAGTTCGAGGAACAGCTGCGCTGGTTCGCCCGCGACGTGATGCCGGCGTTCAGCGGCGCCTAGGCGGCTGAGACGCTGAGTGGGCGACACGTGCGACGAGGTCGCCGAATTCGCCGGCATCCCGGCATAGCTCGTCGAGCGGAACCGGGCAGACGTCATGGTTCAGGCTGAGCCGGATGCGCTCCCGCGCCTCGGGCCTGCCGCGCTCGGCAAGGTCGAGATCGGCCTGCCGCAGTGCGCGCTTCCACGTCACGTCCATGTCGATCCTACCCCGCATGCTTGGGGTCATGTGCTGCAGCAACTCGTTGCGCCAGTTGCCGACCTCGGCCGCCCAATGCCGCATTGCCCGTGAACGAGGATCCGCCCAGCCCTTCGCCACGTGGCCGAGGATCAGCCGAACGTAGCTCGTGGCTGCGTTGATCTCACGCCTCCCCACGTCCTCGATCTCCTCGATGACGTTGGCCAGATCGAGCTCGTTCGGCAGGTCGCGACGCGCCGCAAGGCCACGCAACGCAGCAGCCTGTCGGTCCGACCAGATCAGAATGTCCGTGTCATACAGGCCGCTGTCGTCCATCAGCCCCTCCGCGGTACCAAGTTGGTCCGCACGGGCCACCGGCGCAACCGCCCGCCTCAGTCGTCGCGGTGCACGCGCTCCATGCGTTCGTGACGCTCCTGCGCCTCGATCGACAGGGTGGCGATCGGACGGGCTTCGAGGCGGCGCAACCCGATCGGCTCGCCGGATTCCTCGCAGTAGCCGTAGGCGCCCGTCTCCAGCCGCATCAGCGCCTGATCGATCTTGGAGATCAGCTTGCGTGCCCGGTCGCGCGTGCGCAATTCTAGTGCCCGGTCGGTCTCCACACTGGCGCGGTCGGTGATGTCGGATTCGTGGATGCCGCCTTCCGAAAGGCTCGCCAGCGTTCCGTCAGCTTCCTTCAGCAGATCGCCTCGCCAGCGCAACAGCTTCTGGCGGAAATATTCAACCTGGATGGGATTCATGAACTCCTCATCCTCGGTCGGCCGGTAGTCCGGGGGTAGTGTGACCATCATGGCGCGCCGGTTATGCCTTTCCTCTCGCTGCGCTCCCGCTTTGGACTTTTCGGAAGCCGCGGATCCCCCCGGCTCGTCCTGGATCGCATTTGCGCGGGCTTATAGCGATGGGCGCCAGCCCCGCCAAGGGCGCGCGAGAAAGCTTCAGCGGTCTGACACGGAATGGTTTTGTTCGCGATCAGAGGCGCCTGCGCGCCAGTTCAACCCTTGCGCGAACAATGATCGCTGAGACAATCTCTGCGAGCCGCCGATCGTTGGCAGGCGGCACCGAGGTGGCCAGATCGGCCACGCGCTCGAGCGCGGTGGCATCGTCGTGCCCCAGGAGGAGTGCCCGCTGCAATTCGGCCAGCGCCGTCAGCAGGTCGTGGCCATGGCGACGCGCCTCCACGTCGTCAGCCGTCTCGCTGCCGAGCTCCTGCAGCGTCAGCATGGACGCCAGCGCCGTCGCGGGTGTTGCCTCGGTCGCGGCAGGGGTCGAAGCGGCCGGCTCGTCTGGCACCGTGAACCCCGATGAAGCCCGCGTCCGCGCCCGCGCGCCCGGGTGGACCGCGCCGGACCGTCCGATCCCTTCAATCGCTGCCATGCACCCGGCTCCTTCTCCTTGCCTTGCATGCCGCGCGGCAGAACCTGCCGGGCCGCTCTCGCTCCGAAAGCGGCTGATTGTCCCGTTCCGCCACTGGCACGTTGCTTGCGTTCACCGGTGCAGACTGATCGCAATTCCTTACGGCCCTGCTACCGCCGAGGCCCGCCGTGTCCAAGCTGATTCGCCCATTCGTTCTGCTTGTTCTGCTTGTTGTGTCCCTGGGGGCAGCGGCGCAGGTCCGCATCAAGGACATCGCCAGCGTCGAGGGTGTCCGCGAGAACCAGCTGGTCGGTTATGGCCTTGTCGTCGGGTTGAACAACACTGGCGACAAGCTGGACAACTCGGTGTTCACCCGTGAATCGCTGATCGGGATGCTGGAACGGCTGGGCGTGAACACCCGCGACCAGGTTGCCAAACTCTCCACCAAGAACATTGCCGCGGTGATGGTCACCGCCGACCTGCCCGCCTTCGCCACCAGCGGCAGCCGGATCGATATCGCCGTTTCCGCCCTCGGCGACGCCACCAATCTCACCGGGGGAACGTTGCTTGTGACGCCCATGCTGGCCGCCGATGGCGAGGTGTATGCGGTGGCCCAGGGCGCGCTCACCACCGGCGCGATCGCCGCCCACGGCGCCGCCACCTCGGTGACACGTGGCGTTCCCACCGCGGCGCGCATCGCCAACGGCGCAACCGTCGAGCGCGAGGTAGCATTTCGGTTGGACAAAACCAACGCGCTCCGCCTCGGCCTGCGCAACCCGGATCTGACGACCGCACGGCGCATCGCCGCCGCCATCAACGCGGCCATCGGGCCCGTCGCACGGGCGACCAATTCGCGCACGGTCGCGCTCGACCTGGCCGGCCGCGATCCGATCGAGGCGCTCGCCGCGCTCGAGGATCTCCGCGTCGAGCCGGACAGCCCCGCCATCGTGGTGATCGAGGAAGCCAGCGGCACCATCGTCATGGGCGCCAACGTCCGGATCAGCACGGTGGCAATCGCACAGGGCAATCTGACCATTCGGGTGACCGAAACGCCCGAAGTGAGCCAGCCGGCTGCTTTCTCCGGCGGCAAGACGGTCGTCGTGCCGCGCACGCAGGTGCAGGTGGACGACCAGCATGACCGCAAGCTGGGAATCCTGCAGGGCAGCGTGACGTTGCGCGACCTGGTCGCCAGCCTGAACGCGCTCGGCATCGGCCCGCGCGACATGATCAGCATACTTCAGTCGATCAAGGCGGCCGGCGCGCTGCAGGCCGACCTGCAGGTGCGCTGATGAGCAACCGCATCCTGCCGCCCACGCCGCCGCTGCCGGCCAGCACGCTGCCGCCGGAACGGGTGAGCAAGCTCATGCAGGGGGCGAAGGACTTCGAGGCAATGGCGCTCGGCCAGTTGCTGGAACCGATGTTCGAGACGGTAGACGCCGCACACTCCCAATTCGGCGGCGGCGAGGCGGAAGCCAGTTGGCAGCCGATGCTGGTGGACGCGATCGGCAAGCAGATCGCCGCGCATGGCGGTCTGGGAATTGCCGCGCCGGTGTTCGCCGCCATGTTGCACGCACAGGAGCAGACGCAGTGAGCACGGAACTGATCGCCGCTGCCGGCCGGCTCGCGGATATGCTGATCGAAGAGAATTCGGCTCTGGCGGCGCTGGATTTGCCGCGTGCGGCCTCAATGCTGGCGGACAAGCAACGTGCCGTCGCCGGCTTGCTTGCGGCGCGCGATGCCCAGGGCACCACGATGTCGCACGCGACGATGGAGCCCCTGGCGCGGCGATTGCAGTCGCTGTCGCAGGAGAACCGAACGCTGCTGGAGCGGGCCATCGCCGTGCAGACGCGCGTGATCGGCGTGATAGCGCGGGCGGCCGTGCCGGCGGTTGCGCCAGCGGGTTATTCCACGCGCGGCGCCACCGGCCATCTCGCCCGACCGGCGGCCTTCGCGTTGTTCGCGCGCGCCTGAACTACCGGCGTCGCGATCGCCGTGATACTGCCAGCGCATGAATGCATTGGCCCCGGAGACCTGGCGCCGCCTGCTGCGCCGTTCGCCAGCGGATGCCGCTCTGTCGTCGCTCTACGGCCCGCTGCTCGCTCCACCGATCGCCGATGATGGCTGCTATGTGCTCGGCCGTATCGCGCAGTCGCTGGATGGACGCATCGCGACCACAAGCGGCGCGTCGCATTGGATCAGCGGGCACGATGACATCGTGCACACCCACCGGCTTCGCGCGCTGTTCGATGCCGTCGTCGTGGGCGCCGGCACGGTGCGTGCCGATGACCCGCAGTTGACCACACGCGAGGTTGAAGGTCCCTCGCCGGTGCGGGTGGTTTTGGACACCGACCGAAGGCTGGATGCGAACTACCGCGTGTTCCGCGATGCGCCGGCCACGCTGCTGTTCTGCGCCGCTGATGCGCCGGGCGGCGATCTTGTCGGCAAGGCGCCGGTGCTGCGTCTGCCGCGGGCGCGTGCGGGTCTGGATATCGACGCCGTGCTCGTGGCTTTGGCCAATCGTGGGTTGCGGCGCGTCTTCGTCGAAGGCGGCGGCATCACCGTTTCGCGCTTCCTGGCCGCCGGCAGATTGGATCGCCTGCATGTCACGATTGCGCCCTTGCTGATCGGCTCGGGAATTCCCGCCTTCACCCTGCCGGAAGCTGCCAGTCTGACGGAAGGATTGCGCCTGGACTGGTCGGTGCATCACGTTGGCGCCGATCTGCTGCTCGACATTCCGCTTGGACGGGTGCGGCCGGGCGCACGGCCGTGACCGAGGCGCACGCGTTCTGGACAGTGGCGCCCGGCAGGGGCGAAATCCGCGCCGAGACCTTGCCCGCGGCGGCGTCAGGGCAGTTCCTGGTGCGCACGCTGGCCAGCGGCGTGTCGCGCGGCACCGAATCGCTGGTGTTCGCCGGGCGGGTCCCGGAGAGCCAGCATCAGGCCATGCGCGCGCCGCTGATGTCCGGTCAGTTCCCGTTTCCGGTCAAATACGGCTACAGCGCGGTCGGCCGCATAGCCGATGGCAGCCGGATCTTCGCATTGCATCCGCATCAGGACGTTTTTGTCGCGCCGAAGCCGATGTGCATTCGGGTGCCCGACGCGGTGCCGACGCCGCGCGCGGTTCTTGCCGCCAATATGGAAACCGCGCTGAACGTGCTGTGGGATGCCGCGCCGCTTGCCGGCGAACGGATGCTCGTCATCGGCGCCGGTGTGGTCGGTCTGCTCTGCGCTGCCCTGCTTGCGCGCGTCCCCGCCGCACGGGTGACGGTGGTGGACACCAACGCGGCCCGCGCAAATCTGGCACACCGGTTCGGCTGTATGTTCGCTCTGCCCGAAGCGGCGCCGCAGGATCACGAACTGTTGGTGCATGCATCCGCGAGCGAATCCGGTCTTCGTCTGGCGCTCGCATCCGCGGCCTTCGAGGCGCGCATCATCGAGGCAAGCTGGTTCGGCGACCGTGCGCCTGCTCTGCCGCTCGGCGAGGCATTCCATGCACGACGGCTGCGGCTGATCGCCAGTCAGGTTGGCGCCGTCGCGCCGGCAATGCGCGGTCGGCGCAGCCACGGCGAGCGGCTCGCGATGGCCCTCGAGCTTCTGGCCGATCCCGCATACGACGCGCTATTGGAAGGACCGACCCGGTTCGAGGATACACCGCTCCTGATGCCGCGCATCCTCGCGCCGGGCGGCCTTTGTCATGTCATCACATATGGGACCGAGTGAATGTTCAGCCTCACAGTCTGCGACCACATCATGATCGCCCATAGTTTCCAGGGTGAGGAATTCGGCCCGGCGCAGCGACTCCACGGCGCCACCTTCGCGGTGGAGGCGGAATTCCGTGCCCCGAAGCTCGACCATCTGCAGCTTCTGGTCGATATCGGCCTGGCGAAGACCGAACTCCGTCATGTGCTCGACGGGCTCGATTACAGCAATCTGGATGACAACCCGACATTCAAGGGCGTCAACACGACCACCGAACACGTGGCGTTGCATATCCATGGCCTGCTCGCCGCGGCCTGCCGCGATGGACGTCTCGGCGAGGGCGGCCGCGCCGTCACAGGGTTGAAGATTCTGCTGCGCGAAAGCCCGAATGCATGGGCGGCCTTCGAGGGACCCATCGCCTGATGCACCTGTCGCTGATCGTGCCGGCGCCCTTCGATGCTGTATCGGGCGGCTACGCCTATGATCGGCGCATCGTCGGCGGCCTGCGCGAGGCAGGCCACACTGTGAATGTCGTCGAACTCGCGGGCGTCCATCCGCTGGCCGACGAGGCCGCGCGCAATGCTGCCCGCGCAGCGTGGCATGATCTGACCGAGGAAACCCGCCCGATCATCGACAGCCTGGCGTTGCCTGCCTTCGCCGGCATGGAAACCACACTGACGACGCGCAACGCCGTCGGGGTCATTCACCATCCGACCGCCATGGAGACCGGGCTGCGTGAAGCGGATCGCAATGGCCTGCTCGCCATCGAGAATCGCCTTTTGCCGTTGCTCGCGCGGGTCATCGTCACCAGTGCGACGACCGGTGAACGACTTGCGGCGGATTTCGGCGTGGAGGCTGCACGCATCCGGGTTGTTGTGCCGGGCACCGACGATGCGCCGCGCAGCGTCGGCTCTGGCGGCCCGACCTGCGGGATAATCTCGGTCGGCACGCTGGTTCCGCGGAAGGGTCATGACGTGCTGCTGCGTGCCCTCGCGCGGCTATTCGACCTCGATTGGTGTCTGACCATCGTCGGGTCGCTCGAACGCGATCCGGTGCATGCCCGAACGCTCGCAGCGCTTGCGGTGGAATTCGGCATTGACGCCCGCGTGCGCTTTGCCGGCGAGGCGACCGACGCGGAGCTGGAAGTGCTGTGGCGCGAGGCCGACATATTCGCCCTCGCCACGCACTGGGAAGGCTACGGAATGGCCGTCGCGGAAGCACTCAAGCGCGGTCTGCCGGTCGCTGTCGGCGGAGGCGGCGCCGCCGCATCCTTGGTACCACCGGAGGCCGGTGTGGTCTGCCATCCCGGTGATCACATCAATCTCTCCAAGGCGCTGCGCCGCCTCATCTTCGATGCAACGCTGCGTCACGACGTTGCAGAAGCCGCGTTTCGGGTTGGTCAGACCCTGCCGAACTGGCAGACGCAGGCGAGGGAATTTGTTCAGGCCCTGGCCGAGTGACGGAACACTTCGACGCGGACTGGCTTGCGCTGCGCGAACCGTTCGACCATGCCGCACGCAGCGTGGCGCTTGCGCGGCGATTGGCCGATCGACTTCCGAGGCGACCCCGCCTGCTCGATCTCGGCGCTGGAACCGGCAGCCTGTTTCGCTTCCTGGCGCCGATCATCGGTCGAGGGCAGGACTGGATCGTCATCGACCGCGACGCCGATCTGCTGGACGAGGCCTTCGGTCGGACTGCCGCATGGGCGCGACGGCAGGGTTTCGCTGCGACCGCTCCGGGTGACGCGTTGCTTGTCTCTACGCCAGGCGGGCTGTGGCGGATGCAGGCGATGCAGCGCGATTTGACGGTCGTAAATGCGCACGTTCCGGCCAGTGCTGTTCCTGATGCCGATGCTGTCCTCTGCAGCGCGCTGCTCGACCTGGTTTCCTCGGCGTGGCTTGCACGGTTGTTCGAACTCGCTGCATGTCCCGTTTTTCGCCAGCCTGACGGTGGATGGCCGCGATGCTTGGCAGCCGCGTCATCCCGAGGACGCACTCGTGCGTTCGGCGTTCCGACGCGATCAGCGGTACGACAAGGGTTTTGGACCGGCACTCGGCATGGCGGCATCATCTGTGGCGCTGAAGGCACTTGCCGCGCGCGACTTCGTAACCGCATCGGCTCCGACTGATTGGCACGTGCCGCGCGCTGCCCTGCGCATGCAGCGCGCCCTGATCGATGGCGCTGCCGATGCGGCGCGCGATGCAAGCCCCGCACACCGCCGCGCCATCGCGGACTGGCAGGAAACGCGACTTCGCCAGGCGATGCAGGGAAGGCTTGCCATAACGATCGGCCACCGCGACATACTGGCGTTGCCGCAGGGAATCCCATCGGGAGGATGACGCCATGCTGCTGGGTGCGATTGCCGACGATTTCACCGGGGCGACCGATCTCGCCTCCATGCTGGTCCGTGGCGGCATGCGCACGGTTCAGCTCATCGGCGTGCCGCGTCCGGAAGAGCCTGCACCCGACGCCGATGCTGTCGTCGTCGCACTGAAGTCACGCACCGCACCCGTGAAGCGGGCGGTCGAGGATAGCCTCGCGGCGCTGGCGTGGCTGCGCCGCGTCGGCTGTCAGCAGTTCTTCTTCAAATACTGTTCCACGTTCGACAGTACGGACACGGGCAACATCGGTCCGGTGGCCGACGCGCTGATCGCGGCGCTCGGCTGTGGCTTCGCACTTGCTTGTCCGGCGTTCCCGGCCAACGCGCGCAGCGTGTACCAGGGTCATCTGTTCGTCGGCAGCGTGCTGCTGAACGAGAGCGGCATGGAGCACCATCCGCTGACGCCGATGACAGACGCCAATCTGGTGCGCGTGCTGTCGCGACAGACCGACGGTACCGTCGGTCTGGTGACATATGCGACGGTCGAGCGGGGAGCGATGGCGATCCGCCAGGCGATGACGGCGCTGAAGGAGCAGGGACGCCGCTACGCCATTATCGATGCGGTCAGCGACTCCCATCTGGTCGCGATCGGGGAAGCCGCGGAGCATCACGCGTTGATCACCGGCGGATCAGGCGTCGCGATGGGCCTGCCGGCGAACTTCCTCCGGGCGGGCAGACTGCCGGAGCGGAGCGATGCGGCGCTGCTGCCGAATGTCGCCGGCCACGCTGCCGTGCTGGCCGGCTCCTGTTCACGTGCGACGCTCAGCCAGCTTGGCTTCGCGCGCGAGCACGCCCCCGTCCTGCAACTCGATCCCCTTGCCACGCCCGATGCCGCGCAGATGATCGCAGCCGCGCGCAACTGGATTGCCGACAAGCTCGGCACGGCTCCCGTTGTCATCGCCGCCTCGGCGCCACCCGACAAGGTGACAGCACTCCAGCAGCATCTCGGACGCGATGCTGCGGGAGCATTGATCGAACAAACTCTGGCAGGCATCGCCGAGGATCTTGTTGCGCGGGGGGTGCGGCGACTGGTCATTGCCGGTGGTGAGACCGCGGGTGCGGTGGTGTCACGCTTGGGCGTGCACAGCCTGCGCATCGGCGAGGAGATCGATCCGGGCGTGCCCTGGACCTACGCCGAGGGCGGCGGCGCGCCGCTGCTGCTGTCGCTGAAGTCGGGCAACTTCGGCGCCCGCGACTTCTTTCTCAGGGCGTTCGAGGTGCTGTCATGACCGAAGACGAAACCCGCCATCTCCTGGTGGAACTGGCCGCTTCACTGTTCTCCCGCGGGTTTTCCGTCGGCAGTGCGGGCAATATCAGCGTCCGCCTGGCCGATGGCTATCTGATCACGCCGACCAACTCTTCCCTCGGACGGCTCGACGCGGAGCGGCTGTCGCGGCTGGATGGCGAGTTCCGCCATGTTGGTGGCGACAAGCCGTCAAAAGAGGTGTTCATGCACCGTGCCGTCTATCGCGCGCGCGAAGATGCCGGCGCCGTGGTGCATCTGCATTCGACGATGGCGACCGCCGTCGCCTGTCTGCCCGATGTCGATGTTGCGAATCCGATTCCGCCGCTGACGCCCTACTTTGTCATGCGCGTCGGACGGAGCATGCCGATTATCGAATACTACCGGCCTGGCGATCCGGCGATGGAACCTGCGATCCACGCCGCGGCACGCGAAGCCCGTGCGGTACTGCTGGCGAATCATGGTCCGGTGGTGTCGGGCAGGACGTTGACCGATGCGGTCTATGCGGCGGAGGAGTTGGAGGAAGCCGCGAAACTCTATCTGCTGCTGCGCGGCGCCACGCCACGTCTGCTCACGCCGCGCCAGGTGGACGATCTGCTTTCGACCTACGGTTGATGGGTCTCCCCCGGTCCTGATCCGGGGGTAAACCCATCAGCCCAAAGAGTCCGCGGACACCCTTGGTGCGTTGGGCCCGGCTTGGTGCGTCGAGCCGGGCCCGGTGTCGCTTCAGTTCATCGATTCCGAGCCGTTCGAGGGCATCGACTCCGATGCCGGAGCCGCTGCAGCAGCAGCTTTCCGGCGTCCGCCGGTCTTGCGAGCAGCAGCCTTCTTGCGACCAGGCGCCTTCTTGCGAGCGGCCGCCTTCTTCGCGCCGGCCTTCTTTACACCTGCCTTGCGTCCGACGGTTTTGCGGGCCGCAGCCTTCTTCGGCGCAGCCTTGCGTCCTGCGGCCTTCTTGCGCCCGACGGTCTTGCGTGCTGCTGCCTTCTTCGGCGCTGCCTTCTTCTTGCGACCGGGTGCCTTCTTCGCCGCTGCCTTCTTGCGGCCGCCGGCACGCATGGCCATCGCCTGCGCGCGCGGCTGCTCGGTGGGAGTGGATTCTTCGTTGCTCACCTTTAGAAACTCCTTCTGGTGTCGTCGGTTGCTGTCGCGCGGGTGATCAACGGCCGCCCTTGCAGCCGGGTCCGCACCAGGTCTGCCGCATCGATCGAGCCGTGCGGGCAGGCCAGCTTCATCGGGCCGGCGATCCAGCGTGGGTCTTCGTCATCCACGCGCGCCAGTGCCGCACACGTCCGCAAGCGCGACAAACTCGGCTGTGCTTCATCCGGACGAGGCTGCGGTCAATGGACCGTCCTTCTGTTATCGCGTGCGCACCGACTCTCAGTGAATGTTCTGCGAATCGGACTCGCGCACACCGAATCCGCTATTCCGCGTCTCGCGCATGCATGTCAACAAAAAGCAACCGTTTCGTCGCGGGTTTGACGAAAAAAGTGCGTGCACCATGTAAAGCGATGCAACGATGTCACAGAAAACCGCCGCGACATCGCTGTCGCGGCGGTGTGTTCAGCGTGCGTGAATTGCTCAGACGCGCCGATCGATCGGCACGAACGGCACATTTTCGGGGCCGGTATAGTTGGCGGTGGGACGGATCAGCTTGTTGTCGATGCGCTGTTCCATGACATGCGCGCCCCAGCCGGACGTGCGTGCGATCACGAACAGTGGAGTGAACATCGACGTCGGTACGCCAAGCATGTGGTAGGAGATCGCGCTGAACCAATCGAGGTTGGCGAACATCTGCTTGGCGTCGGCCATCGTCGCCTCGATACGATCGGCAACTTCGAACAGTTTCGTCGATCCGGCGGCCTGCGACAGCCGAAGCGCCACGTCCTTGATCACCTTGTTGCGCGGATCGGCGATCGTATAGACGGCATGACCGAAGCCGATGACCACCTCGCGATTGGCGACGCGCCGGCGAATGTCGGCTTCCGCTTCATCCGGATCGGCGTAGCGGCTCTGGATCTCGAACGAGACCTCGTTAGCGCCGCCGTGCTTCGGCCCACGCAGCGCGCCGATGCCGGCCGTGATTGCCGAGTACATGTCGGCGCCGGTCCCGGCGACCACCCGACAGGTGAAGGTCGACGCGTTGAACTCATGTTCGGCGTAGAGAATGAGCGAGGTGTGCATGGCACGGACGAACATCTCGCTGGGCGGCCTGCCGTGCAGCAGGTGCAGGAAATGCCCGCCGATGCTGTCGTCGTCAGTCTCCACGTCGATCCGCTTGCCGTTGTGCGCGTAGTGAAACCAGTAGAGCAGCGCCGAACCGAGACAGGCCATGAGCCGGTCGATGATGTCGCGTGCGCCGGGCGGGTTCTGGTCGTCCTTCTCGGGCAGCATGCAGCCGAGCGCCGATACCGCGGTACGCATCACATCCATCGGATGCGCCGCCGGCGGCAGCGCTTCCAGTGTCTGCTTCACCGATGCCGGCAGGCCGCGCCAGGCACGCAGCCGCGCTTTGTACGCCACCAGTTCGGCACGAGTCGGCAATTTGCCGTGCACCAGCAGATAGGCGATCTCCTCGAACTCGCATTGTTCCGCGATGTCCAGGATGTCGTAGCCGCGGTAGTGCAGGTCATTGCCGGTGCGCCCGACGGTGCACAGCGCGGTGTTGCCGGCCGTGACGCCGGACAGGCCGACGCCTTTCTTCGCCCGGTTGGGAATGGCTGCGGTGTCGCTCATTGATGTGTCTCCTTTGTCCATCGTCATGGCCGGCACAGACCCACCGTCCACGTCTTTGCTTGTTCCAGCATCGCAAGACGTGGATGGCGGGGCCGAGCCCTGCCATGACGTTGAGGGACTGGCGCGTTACGCGGTCAGAAGATCCCCGGCTTGCCGACAGCCAGCGTGCCGGCGGGCAGGGCAACGTTCAATCGGTGCAGTTCGTCCGTCTTCAGGCGCGGCAGGTCCTGTGCCGCTTCCAGAAAGCGGTTCGCCTCGCGCGCGGAGATGATGCCGTCGGTCAGCGTGGTGAATTTCCCGATGTAGTCGTCGCGGCCGAACGGCCTGACGCCAAGCGTATGGGCATTCGCCACCGCGAGTTCATCGACGATGCGGCTGCCGTCCTGCATCAGCACCTCGACGCGGCCACCGTAGGCAAGCTCGTTCGGATCGGTGGAGAGATAGCGGCGCTCCCACTCGGGATCCTCGCGCGTCTCGATCTTATGCCAGAGCCGCACGGTATCGGCTCGCGCAGCGCGGCGCGGGGTGTAGCTGTTGACGTGGTGCCAGCGTCCGTCCTGCAGGGCGACCGCAAAGATGTACATGATCGAGTGGTCGAGCGTCTCGCGGCTCGCCTTCGGATCCATCTTCTGCGGATCGTTGGCGCCGGTGCCGATCACGGCGTGCGTGTGGTGGCTGGTGTGGATGATGATCCTGTCGATGTTCTCCAGGTCGGCGATCTGTCCGCGCATGCGAAAGGCGAGATCGATCAACGCCTGCGACTGGTACTCCGCGCTGTGCTCCTTGGTGAAGCTGTCCAGGATGGCGCGTTTCGGTTCGCCCGGAGCCGGCAACGGCACATGGTAATTCGCCTCGGGTCCGTCGAGCAGCCAGGCGATCACGCCATCCTCGCCTTCGTAGATCGGACTTGGCGCACCTTCGCCGCGCATGACGCGGTCCACCGCTTCCACGGCGAGCTTGCCGGAATGCGCCGGAGCATAAGCCTTCCACGAGCTGATCTCGCCCTTGCGCGACTGCCGCGTGGTGCAGCTGACATGCACCGCCTGCTGCACCGCCTGGTAGATCATGTCCTGCTTCAGCCCGAGCAGGGTGCCGATGCCGGCGGCCTGCCCCGGGCAGAGATGAGTGATGTGGTCGATCTTGTGCTTGTGCAGGCTGATCGCGCGCACCAGGTCGATGTGGATTTCGTATCCAGTGGCGATGCCGCGGATCAGGTCGCGTCCCGATTTGCCCATGGTCTGCGCTACCGCGAGGATCGGCGGAATGTTGTCGCCAGGATGGGAGTAGTCCTCGGCCAGAAACGTGTCGTGCATGTCGAGCTCGCGGATCGCGGTTCCGTTCGCCCATGCCGCCCATTCGGGACTGACGCGCTTGCCGGACGCGACGCCGAACACCGTTGCGGCATCCTTGCGCGGATGCCCGAGCGCCATGTCTCGCGCCGAGACGACCGAATGGCGGTTGATGGCGGCGATTGCCACGGCGGCGTTGTCGATGACGCGGTTGACGATCATCGCCGCGACATCGCGTTCCACCGGCACCTTGTCGGCGGCGACGGCGGCAATCTTCCAGGCGAGCTGATCCTCGCGCTTCAGGTTTGCCTTGGACGGATGCACCTTCACGTCGTGCAGGATCATGCGTTTCCTCCATTCGGTCACGGATGGGGCGCTGAACGGCAGACTTGGCTGGCGTTCCTTCGCGGTCTAGCCTTCGTGCGATCCTTCGTAAGGTGGGGGCACCGCAACGGCAAGCGCACCGCGTCGCAACTCGATGCCGGGGATACATATATATAGTGTCAATGCCATTCGATCGGTTGATCATCGGCGAGGTGGTTACCGGTGATGCCATCATCCCGCGCGGCTACGTCGCGATCCGCGGTGAGACGATCGCGGCAGTCGGCGAAGGCGAGCCGCCGCCCGCGGGCGAAACGGTCGATCACAGTGGAAAGCTGATCGTGCCCGGGCTGGTGGACGGGCACATGCATACCTCGTCGTCCACGGGCTGGCCCGGCATCGCGACCGCGACGATGAGTGCCGCTGCGGGCGGTGTGACCACTTGCGTCGATATGCCGTACGACGTGCCGCGTCCGGTGACCGATGGTGCGATCCTCGCCGCCAAGATCGGCTGGGTGGAGCGAACGGCGCATGTCGATATGGCGCTGTACGGCACCATCACGAAAACGGGCGGCGTCGGTGCAATCCCGGATCTGGCGGCGGGCGGCATCTCGGCGTTCAAGCTCTCCACCTACGAGTACGACGCCGTGCGTTTTCCGCGCATCGACCATCCGACGATGCTCGCCGCATTTCGCGAGATCGCGAAGACCGGATTGCCGGTCGCGATCCACAACGAAGATCAGGAACTGGTCGAGATGCTGACCGCGCAGGCACGCGCGGCTGGCCGCACCGAGCCGATCATGCATTGCCGCACGCGCCCGCCGCTGGCCGAGACGATGGCTGACCTCGAGATCTTCGAGATGGCGTATGAGACCGGCGCGCACGTGCACATCGCGCATTCGTCACTGGCGCGCGGCTTCGAGATCGCCGCGACGTTTCGCAGCATGGGCGCACGGACGACGGGCGAAGCCTGCATCCAGTATCTCTGCATGACCGAGGACGACATCGTCCGGCTGGGTGGCAAGGGCAAGTGCAACCCGCCGTTCCGGACCGCTGATGAGGTGGAGCGAATGTGGCAGTGCCTGCTGGCCGACAAGATCGCGTATGTCTCGACCGACCACGCGCCGTGGCCGATCGAGCGCAAGATATTGCCCGATATTTTTGCCAATGGCGCCGGGCTCACCGGATTGCAGAGTTTCGCGCCGCTGATGTTCACGCTGCTGGACGAGCGCGGACTGCCGCCGACGCTGATGGCGACCTATTGCGCCGAACGGAGCGCGCGGATGCACGGGCTCTGGCCGAAGAAGGGCGCGATCCGCGTCGGTTCAGATGCCGATCTGTGTGTGCTGGAACGCGGCGACTTCGTCTTTGACGAGTTCGATATCCAGGATCGGCCCGAGATGCGCTGGTCGCCCTATCACGGGCGGAAGATGCGTGCGCGTGTTGCGGCGACCTGGCTGCGTGGCAGGCCGATCTGGGACGGCGCGACGGTGCTGGCCAAGCCAGGCGACGGACAATTCGTTCGCAGAGCGGCGTGCTGATCGGCCTTCAACGATCGGTATAATAGTGCGGCTGGGGAAGCGCCTCCCCCTCCCCTTGCGGGAGGGGGTTTGGGAGAGGGGATCGCGTTACGAAGTCAAGTTCGGCATTTATGCGACCGGTACTGCCTTGCGATGGTGCGACCCCGTCCCCCAACCCGCTCCCACAAGGGGAGGGGGAGAATTACACTTGGGCCTGCGCTTATCCTGATGACGCCATGAGCGAAGGACTGTTTCGCCCTCGTCGGCGGCCGGCGCTGCGGCTTGCACTCGTGCTTGTGGCCAGCGGTGTCCTGCTGTTCGCGGCTGTCACGGTGATCTGGCTGCGCACCCACGTCGTGCCACCGGATTGCGGCGATCCCGATACGCTCGCCCTGGTGCGGCAGAGCCTGACCGAGCGTTTCAGGTTGCCCGCGAGCGTCACGATCGAGAATATCCAGACGCTCGCCGGCGGGTATGTGGCATTCCGCTTCGTCTGCGAAGCCGCTCTTGGCGGGATCGACCGGAATGCCCTGCCGGACGGCAGCGCAATTCCCGGATCGGTGCACTACGTCAGCCAGTTGATGGCCGATCGGCGGACCCAGGAAGTAACCGTCAGCATTCAGCCTGTGCTCATATGGGAGCGCGTGCAGTGATCAGCCCGACAACGGGAGGGAGAAACTGCGGTGGCATTAACTCCGCGCTAAGCCGCCCACGCCAGCATTCTCATTGAACGCCTGCGAAAGGGCCTCATGATGAGCGGAGTGCGCGCGGTTCCTGGCAGTGCCGAAGCCCGCCTGCCTTCGAAACCGCATGCGACGCCGAAGAACGATGAAGACGACGGACCTCTTCCGCGCCGTCCGCGAAAGCGCAAGCCCGTCGAGCCCGAGATAGCGGAACCCGAGGCACACCAACTGGATCTGGAGGCATAACGCCTGTTCGTCAGACTGCAATCTGCTCCGGCGTCTCGGCGCTGACTGACGGCTGGATTGCGACCAGTGCGATCCCGGCCGCAGCCTGGCATGGCTCGATCACCGGGATGCCGACCGCGTCCTCCACTGCGGCACGGTGGTGCGCCATTCCGGTGCAACCGAGGATGATCGTCCCTGCGCCCGAACCCGCGCACGCGCGTGCGGCTGCGATCAACCGGATGCGTGCCGCCTGCGGCTGCAGCAGCGTCTCCATCGTCACGTTCAGCGCGATCTCCGCGGCGAGGCGGCTTTCCAGACCCATCGCCCGCAGCGCCGCCAGATGACGCGCCTTCGACGCATCGACGATGGCGATCACGCCGAACCGCTCCGCACGCGCCACTGCAACCGACACCGCGGAGCGGAACACGCCGAACACCGGCCGCGTCGTTGTCGTTCGTGCAGCCTCGATGCCGGGATCCGAGGCGCAGGCGATCACATAGGCGTCCGCCCGCTCACGTTCGATCAGACGGCAGAGCGGTTCCACCACGCTGTGCCAGTCCCGCCAGTCGTAGATCGCTGGCGGCCCTTCCGCGAGGGTGGCAACCGCGAATTCAGGCCCGCCGTGCAGCCGAAATGGTGCCAGCGCAGCGGAGATGCCGACGGAGCAGGCGACCGAGGAATTGGGGTTGATCACCAGAATACGTGCCATGCGGGCAGTCTCCGTCCTCTGGCGGGCGCGATCAATATGACCGATATGGGGCGGCACACGACCCCTTCTCGCAAGGACCCGCCTCATGGCCCCGATCCGCTGGCAGCCGGACCGCATCACACCGCCGCCGCCCTGGCCGGTACCTCCACTGCCCACAACGATGGGTCGTGGCCTGATGGGACGCTGCCCAGCCTGCGGCAAGGGGCGTCTGTTCGACGGCTTCCTGCGGGTGGTGCCAATCTGTCCGAACTGCCACGCTCCGCTGGGGCTGGCGCGCGCGGACGATGCGCCGCCATACTTTACCATCCTGATTGTCGGCCACATCGTGATCCCCGCCATACTGATCATGCAGAAGATGTCCGATCCGCCGACCTGGCTGCTGTCGGTGATCTTTGTGCCGCTGACGATCATCCTGGCGCTGGGGTTGTTGCGGCCGGTCAAGGGCGCGACGGTTGGGCTGATGCTGACCTTCAACATGCTCAAGTCCGACGTCGAGATCGGATGACCAGGCGGCCGTCCGGCATAGGTCAGGGACGCCTGTCCCGCGTAGTGCTGGACGGGGAAGTCCCTTCCACCCTGCCCCCGGCGCTGGAGGCCGATCGCGCGCAGGCGGTCGCCGATCTGGTCGCCGAGAACGAGTTCGTGCCGTTGATCGCGAAGCCCGGCCATCCAGGGCGCGGGCCGTTCGTGCTGCACCTCGCGTTGCATGATGGCAGACTGGTGTTCGACATCCGGCGCGGCAACGGGTCGCCCCTGGTCGTGGTCGGCCTGGCTCTCGGTCCATTCCGTCGGCTGGTGAAGGACTATCACCTGCTGGTGGACAGCCACATCAAGGCGATGGAGGAAGGGCATGCGGAGCGCATCCAGGCGATCGACATGGGCCGCCGAGGACTGCACAACGAAGGCGCCACGCTGATGCGTGAACGGCTCGACGGCAAGATCGCCATCGATTTCGCGACGGCACGGCGGCTGTTCACGCTGGTCTGCGTGCTGCATCAGAGAGTCTGAAATAATGCGTATCGACGGGGTTTCGTACCGCTCCATCTGGGTCGATCCGGACGATGGCTGGTCGGTCCGCATCATCGATCAGACGAAGCTTCCCTGGGCGCTCGATGTGGCGCGGCTGACCGATGTGGCGCAGACGGCGCATGCCATTCGCTCGATGCAGGTCCGTGGCGCACCGTTGATCGGCGCGACCGCCGCCTACGGGCTGTGCCTCGGGCTGCGGCAGGATCCGTCGTCGGCTGCGCTGGAGCGGGACGCGGCGCTGCTGGCGGCGACACGGCCCACCGCGGTGAACCTGCGCTGGGCGCTGGAGCGGATGCTGACACGGCTGCGCAACACGCCGGCGGCGGAGCGTGCGCCCATCGCATACGCGGAGGCCGCTGTGATCGCCGACGAGGACGTGGCGCAGAACGAGGCGATCGGCCGCCACGGGCTGCCGCTCATCGAGCGGGCTGCCGAGGGTAAGGCGGGCCAGCGGGTGAACATCCTGACCCACTGCAACGCGGGCTGGCTGGCGACGGTGGACTGGGGCACCGCGCTCGCGCCGATCTACGTGGCGCATGACGCCGGGATGGATCTGCACGTATGGGTGGATGAGACGCGTCCGCGCAATCAGGGCGCCGCGCTGACTGCGTGGGAGCTTGGCAAGCACGGGGTGGCGCATACCGTGGTCGCGGACAATGCCGGCGGCCATCTGATGCAGCACGCCGAGGTCGATCTGGTGATCGTCGGGACGGATCGGGTCACGCGTCGCGGCGACGTCGCCAACAAGATCGGCACCTACCTAAAGGCGCTGGCGGCGAGCGACAACGATGTGCCGTTCTGGGTTGCGCTGCCCTCGACCACGATCGATTGGACGGTATCGGACGGTATTGCCGAAATCCCGATCGAACAGCGCTCCGCGGCCGAAGTGACCGATGTCACCGGCCGAACCGCGGATGGTACCATCGCCACAGTGCGTGTCGCGCCGATGGACAGCCCTGCCGCCAACCCCGCTTTCGACGTGACGCCGGCGCGCCTGGTCACCGGCCTGATCACCGATCGGGGTCGCTGCGACGCGAGTGCCGAAGGGCTGCTGTCGCTGTTTCCGGAACGGAGGTAGCGGGCGGCACTCGCCGGGGGCCGTTGCGGTTCCAGTGCGGCCAGGAGAGACGCTGATGCGCGCCGCAATCGTGCTGCCTCTTGCCCTGCTGTCGGCCTGTGCCGCGCCACGCGCGCCGCCACTGCCGCCGGACGCCCACGTGCCGCCGTTCGCGCGCACCCCGTACGAGCCGATCTCGCGCGATGCGGTGGCGGCGATCGCGCTTCGCGAGTGGCGGCTGTTCGGTTCACAGGTGGACGACGATCCGCCTGGCAGCTACCGGCCGGCCTCGCCCGAGGACAAGCCGGAACGCCAGCAGGGTCTATGGCAGCGCGTCGGCGAATACTGGTGGTTGGGCATGAACGCCGGCGCACCGGACGCCGCCTGGACCGGCAGGCACGATGCGAACGGCATCGTGTTTCCGGCCAGCGTTGACGCGCAATATGCCTGGTCGGCGGCGTTCGTGTCCTACGTGATGCGAATCGCTGGCGCCGGCGCACGGTTTCCCTATTCCGCCAGCCATTCGGACTACATCGACATCGCGAAGCTGATGGTGCTGGGCCAGAGCACCGGATGGCTGATCAGCGCCGAACGCCCTGAGGCTTATGCTCCGCTGCCGGGCGACCTGATCTGCATCGGCCGCGGCAGTGCGCGCGATCTGAGTTTCGACGATCTGCCGGCCGGGCATTTCCCGGGGCATTGCGACATCGTGGTGGACACCGCGGTTGCGGGACAGATCGGCGTGGTCGGCGGCAATGTCGATGACGCGGTGACCTTGAAGCACGTGCCGGTGACGCCGGACGGCAGGCTGGCCACAGCGGACGGGCAGGTGCTCGATCCGCGTTACAAATGGATGGTGGTGCTGCGGCTGCTGCTGGCCGCGCCAGTGTCATGACGCGAGGAATTGGCGGTAACGGAAGATCATTGGTTTGAGCGCCCGCGTCAAAGCGCCAGGGCATTCGGGCCCACCGGCGGCGGCCCGGCCGCGTCCAGTGCATTCATCTCGGTATCGGAGAACACGCGCGAACGGGTGATGAACCGCACACCGTCCGCCGCCTCGAGCGAGAAGCTGTCGCCGCCGTCCGGCACCACGTCGATGGTGAGCTGGCTGTTCGCCCAATAGGGGAATTGCGCGGCGCTGACATAGAACGGGCTGCCCTCGATCACGCCGAGCAGCACGTCACGCGCTGCGACACGGAAGCCGCTGCGCCGGAAGCACATCGGCGCACTGCCCTCGCAGCAGCCACCCGACTGGTGGAGCAGCACCGGACCATATTGGTCCCGCAACTGCCGCACCAGCGTGGCGGCCGCCTCCGTGCTCAACACCCGTTCGGGCACGGTGGCGTGCTCAGAAGAAGCCCATCGCGTTCGGGCTGTAGCTCACCAGCAGGTTCTTGGTCTGCTGGTAATGATCCATGATCATCCGGTGGGTCTCGCGGCCGTAGCCCGAGTGCTTGTAGCCGCCGAACGCCGCATGCGCCGGATACAGGTGGAAGCAGTTGGTCCACACGCGACCGGCCTGTATCTCGCGTCCGACGCGATACGCCACCGTGCCGTTGCGCGACCATACGCCGGCGCCAAGGCCATAGATGGTGTCGTTGCCGATGGCGATCGCCTCCTCCACGGTCCTGAACGTCGTGACCGACAGCACCGGCCCGAAGATTTCCTCCTGGAAGATGCGCATCTTGTTGTGGCCGACGAACACTGTGGGGCGCATGTAGTAGCCGTTCTCCAATTCGCCGCCGAGATGCGCCCGTTCGCCCCCGGTCATCAGTTTCGCGCCCTCCTGCTTGCCGACATCGACATAGGCCAGGATCTTCTCCAGCTGACCGTGCGATGCCTGCGCGCCCATCATTGTGGTGGGATCGAGCGGATTGCCCATTCTTATCTTGGCGACACGCGCGACCGCCTTCTCGATGAATTTCTCGAAGATCGATTCCTGGATCAGCGCGCGCGACGGACAGGTGCAGACCTCGCCCTTGTTGAACGCGAACAGTGCGAACCCTTCCAGCGCCTTGTCGAAGAACGCATCGTCGGCATCCATCACGTCCGCCATGAAGATGTTCGGCGACTTGCCGCCAAGTTCCATGGTGCTCGGGATCAGGTTCTCGGCCGCATATTGCATGATCTGCCGACCGGTCGTGGTCTCGCCGGTGAAGCTGATCTTGGCAATGCGCGGGCTGGACGCGAGCGGCGCACCGACCTCGGAGCCATGGCCGTTGACCACGTTCAGCACGCCTGGCGGCAGTATGTCGCCGACCAGGTCCATCAACACGGCGAGGCTCAGAGGCGTGTCTGATGCAGGCTTGATCACCACGCAATTTCCCGTCGCGAGCGCCGGCGCCATCTTCCATGCCGCCATCAGGAGCGGAAAGTTCCACGGAATGATCTGTCCGACCACGCCCATCGGCTCATGGAAATGATAGGCGACGGTGTCGTTGTCGAGTTCCGCGAGCGTGCCTTCCTCTGCGCGGATGCAGCCGGCGAAATACCGGAAATGATCGGCGGCCAACGGCACATCGGCATTGGTGGTCTCGCGGATCGGCTTGCCGTTGTCCACAGTCTCGGCGTAGGCGAGAAGTGCCAGATTTTCCTCGATCCGGTCAGCGATCTTGTTCAGCATCCGGGCGCGTTCGGCCGGCGCGGTGCGGCCCCAGGCATCCTTCGCGGCATGCGCGGCATCCAGCGCACGCTCGACATCCTCGACATCCGAGCGCGCAACGTCGCACAGCTTCATACCATCGATCGGACTTGAATCGACGAAGTAACGCCCCTTCGCCGGGGTCTGCCATTTGCCTCCGATGAAATTGTCGTAGCGAGCGCGCAGTCGACCGCGTTGTGACATCATGGCCTGCGTCTGATCGGGCATTGAATTCTCCTGGGTTCTGCCGGCGCGGACAATGCATGCGTCGGCGTTAATGACGTGTTCACTGCCACCTTGCGAAATGGCCTGCATTGATCTGCATCAAGGCAATTGAACCATCTCAATGAGCGCCCACTGACTCGACCAGGGTCCCGCTCTTGCTGACAGGAGCAAGCGGTCATGGCACGGATGATGATTTGCATGCCGCCGATGGCGACTGGCCGGTCAAGCCGACGCCGCCATTCATTCCGGGCCACGAAGGCGCCGGCACCTTCGCCGAATATGCCATCGGTTCGGCGGCTTATGTCGTACGCCTGCCGGAGTGACCCGACTTTGCCGCCCTGACGCCGATCCTGTGCGCGGGCGTCACCACCTACAAAGATTTGAAGGAGACCGAGGCGCGGCCGGGCGAATGGGTGGCGATCTCGGGTATCGGCGGCCTGGGCCGTGTCGCCGTCCAGTATGCTAAGGCGATGGGCCTGCACGACGTTGCGTTGGACGTGACCGAGGACAAGCTGGTGCTGGCGCGCTCACTCGGCGCCGATGTCGTGGTCAACGCGAAGTCGCTTGGCGCGGCGCAAGGGCACGGTGGCGCTGTGCGGCCTGCCGCCGGGCGAGTTCCCGACGCCGATCTTTGATGTGGTACCGAAGCGCATCACCATCCGCACCTCCGCCGTCGGCACCCGCAAGGACCTTGCCGAGGTGCTGGCGTTCGCCGCCGAGGGGAAGGTGCGCGCGCAGATTCATCGGGCGCGGCTGGAGGACATCAACAGCATCTTCGCCGACCTCAAGGCGCGCAAGGTCGACGGGCGGATGGTGGTGACGATGTAACCCGCGCGCGCGTTGGGTCCAGCAGCTTTTGGTGTCGTCCCCGCAATTTACCGTCATCCCCGCGAAAGCGGGTATCCAGGTGGCAAGTACCGCTCTTGCGACCCCTGGGTTCCCGCTTTCGCGGGAATGACGACAGGAGCGGGGATGAAGACAGAAGAGGCACCGACTCCGTCAATTCACGGCAGGTCCCTACCTCTGTCGCCAGGGTAGGCCGTCCGCCTTCCATCCAGCTGCCACGCCGCGATGGCCATGGGCGTCTACCGCGCCCTCGAAACCGTCCGCAACGTTGTAGGCGTGCGGGAAACCGGCGGCCTGCGCCGCCTGTGCGGCGGCGAAGCTGCGCTGGCCACTGCGGCAGATGAAGTAGATGTGGTGCTCGGACGTGAACCCGGCCTCCTTCAGTTGATCGGCGAACGCGGCGTTGTGCTGCATGCTCGGGTATACCTGCCAGGAGACCAGCACCGCCTGCTTGCCGGCCGATGCCAGATCCGGCACGCCAATGAAGTTCCACTCGGCGTCAGTCCGCACGTCCACCAGTTGCGCCTTTGGCTCCTTCTGAAGGGCTTCCCAGACCTGCGCGGGGGGCACATTCTCGACCATGGCAAGAACTCCGGCTGCATGAGGATCGCGATGACCCAACTCTATCACGGGACCCGCTGGCAGGAGGACATGGCGGCGGCGATTGGATTCACGCCTTTGATCAAGCTTCGCCACGCCTCCGAAGCGACCGGATGCACCATCCTCGGCAAGGCGGAGTTCCTGAACCCGGGCGGCTCGGTAAAGGACCGCACCGGGCTTTACATCATCAGCGATGCGGAGAGGCGGGGCGCGCTTAAATCGGGCGGCACTATCGTCGAGGGCACTGCCGGCAACACTGGCATCGGACTGACCCTGGTCGGCAACGCGCGCGGCTACCGCTGCGTGATTGTGATGCCGGAGACGCAGAGCAAGGAAAAGATCGACTTCCTGCGCATGATCGGCGCTGATCTGCGTCTGGTGCCGGCGAAGCCGTATCGCGATCCCGGCAACTATGTGCACGTCTCGCGCCGGATGGCCGAGGAGACCGGCGCGGTGTGGGCCAACCAGTTCGATAATCTGGCAAACCGCGAGGGCCATAGGACCGGCACGGGGGCGGAGATCTGGGACCAGACCGGCGGCACGGTGGATGCCTTCACCTGCGCCTGCGGTACCGGCGGCACGCTGGCCGGTGTCGCCATGGCGCTGAAGCAGCGCAACCCGAAGGTGCGGATCGTGCTGGCCGACTGCGAGGGAAGTGGGCTCTACGGCTGGGTGAAGAGCCAGGACCTGACCATCGAAGGGAGTTCGATCACCGAAGGGATCGGCAATTCGCGCGTGACGGCCAACCTGGAAGGTGCGCCGATCGACGACGCGGAACGCATCCCGGACGGCGAGGCGCTGGCTCACATCTTCGAAGTGCTGATCCATGAGGGGCTGTCGGTCGGCACTTCCTCGGGGATCAACATCGCAGCGGCAGTGCGGGTGGCGAAGCAACTTGGGCCCGGCCACACGGTGGTGACAATCCTGGCCGACGGCGGTTCACGCTATCAGTCGAAGCTGTTCAACCCGGAGTTCCTGCGCTTGAAGAACCTGCCGGCGCCGGACTGGCTCGCTTGAGCGGGGCGCATGGCCCATGTGGTGATCATCTCGGGTCGTGCGACAAGCTCGCTGCCCAGCCCGCTACGAATTGTCTCCCGGAAGCAGGAACCAGGGACCTGATAATGATCATGGGGAGTTGTCTGTGCGGCGGCGTACAGTTCGCAGTCGAGGAACTCGTCGGGCCTTTTGAGCTTTGCCATTGCCGCCGCTGCCGCAAAGCAAGCGGCTCTGCCTTCAAAGCCAGGGTCGGCGTTCGGCGAAGAGGCTTTCGATTCCTGCAAGGTGAGGACCTGGTGCGGACGTTCGAGGCTCGGGTGATCGAGTCACCGCCTGGCTACGCCACTGCCTGGTGTGCCCTATGCGGCTCGCCAGCACCGTCGGCGCCACGCGAAGGCGACTGGTTCGAGATAGACGCCGGGCTGTTCAACGATGATCTCTCGCTTGCTCCAGACAAGCATATCTACGTTGAGTGCGCGGCGAACTGGGATCAGATCGCTGATGACGTTCCCAAATACGACAAGCCCACATTGCTCGCGTTGCGGAGGGGTAATACCAACCGTCGAAATGATTGACGTACCGATACGCCGACCGAGTCATGACCGGTCGGCAGGTTCCCGGCTCTCATCGCCGTGGATCATGCTGATTGCCCGGAACAGGCTGATTCCCGCCTGGATCAATATTGCCGCGGCGGTGCGGTTGGCGAAGCGGCTTGGGCCTGGCCACACGGTGGTGACGATCCGCGCCGATGGCAGTTCGCGCTATCAATCCAAACTGTTCAACCCGGAGTTTCCCCGTTCGAAGAACCTGCCTGTGCCGGCCTGGCTCGCCTAAGCGCGGCTGCATCATTCCGTCGGCTCGGTATTTCGTGCTGGTAGTTCGGGCAGGAGCTCCTCCGGCACCAGTAGCCGGGCCAAGAACAGGCCCCCCAGCACATAGCTCGCTTCATCCAGGTGACCGAGGACGGGAATCCGGTTTGGGATGAGATCGAACGGCATGAATGGAAGCACGCCGCCGCCGATCAGACAGAGCTTCGCCAGGAAGCCTCTGCGCCAGTCCAGAAGGATGGTGACAAAAACACCGAACTCCTGCTTGACGCTGCGCACATCCCGAAGCGAGCGCCAACGCCGCCATATGTCATTGCTCAGCGCCACCGCCTTGATCTCGCACCACCAGCGCCAATCGTCGCGCGTCCACATACCGGCCATGGCGATCCACGCGCGCACCCAGCCAATGCTGAAACGGCTGTCCGCAGCGGAGAAGATGACCTTCGCCTCAGGCGTGTTCAGCCGCGCGCATGCGCTGCGCGCGCCGTGGCGACGTTGGTTTCGAAGCGATCCCGCGCCCAGGCGACCAGCACGCAATCCATGGCACACTGTGCTTCGATTTCCCGCAGCATATCGGCGTCGGGAAATGGCAGGGTTTCGCCCGGTGCGGCACCATAACGGCTGTATTCGATCGACTGCCAACCAAATCGGACGGCGATAAGTCGCAGCGACTCCTCAAAGGACTCGGTAATGCCGACAACGTCCATGGAGGCAAGGTTGCGCCTTGCCGCTTCCAGATCTGACCGATCCAGCGCGCCGGCCGATTTGTTGACAGCAAATCGAACCTGAAAATTGTCCCACCTGATCCCGGTCAGTTCAGTGCAACGCGCGAGGAAGAGCCTGACCGCCTGCGGCTCGCTTTTGGCTATGCCGCGAGACGGCAGCTCGACATCGAAGAATCGGGTAGCCGGTCGCCAGATATGACGGTGCTGCATGCAGTGCTGGTACAGCGAGAGCGTCAGTTGGATGGGGTCTCGGACAAATGTAATAAATTGTAACCCATCCGGGCCCGCTGCATCGGTTTGTTTGGCGTAGTGTTCGTAGGAGACATGGCCGGCGACAAATGTAACGCCCCGTGCACGAAGCGCGGCGACGCTGGGACGTTCACGCTTGGCGAGATAGCTGTGTTGCAGGCCGTGGATCATGCTGATTGCCCGGAACAGACTGGTTCCCGCGGTCTTGGGACAGTGACAGAAGACCAGCATGGCTCAACGATCCACGCATTGATTTGGAATCTGCGGCGGCAGCGAACCCTCGCTATCAAATTCCGAAGCACACCGCCAGAGCAGCAGTCACGATAGCGATGCGGCCGACAGCGATTGCGACAGCAGGAAGGTCTGCAATTGTTCGACGTGCTGGTCGCGCGCCGCGCCTGGCCGGCGGCGGATGACAAAATCCGACGAGCCCGGCAGCGACACGTCCGTGATCAACCGGATCAGCCGTCGGCTCGAAAGCTCGTGATCGATCAGCGGCCGACGGCCGAGCGCGATCCCCGCACCCGCGACCGCCGCGGCGAGTGCGGCATTGAACGTATAGAACCGCACGATCGTCACCTTGGCATCCGCGCCGCAGCCCAGCAGTTCGAGCCAGGTGGACCAGTCCTTCTCCGGACTGGCGACGTGATCCTCCTGCAACAGCGTGTGGCGCGTCAGCGCTTCAGAACCACCGGCAAAATGTAATGATGGGCTGCACACCGGAAACACGGTTTCGCTGAACAGCAGCCGATCGCCATCCGCCATTGCGCCACGCCGGACACGCAGCACGGCAAGGTCGAGACCCTCGCGAACCATGTCGGGGTCTTCGTCCTCAATGGAGCGCAACTGCCACTGCACAGACGGATGCAGGGCGGCGAAGGCGGCCAATCGCGGAGCCAGCCAAAGCGATGCCACCGAACCATTGGCCGAAATCGCCAGCATCGGGCGCGTGCCGCGGGCGTGTTGGCGGACGGCCTCACAGGCGGCGCCCAGCTGTGCGAACGTCGCTTCGACCACGCGCAGCAACGCCTCGCCATCCGAGGTCACTGCGGTGCGGCTCAGTCCCGCTCCATTGCGCGCGCGGGTCAGCAACCGGGTTCCCAGTTCCGCCTCCAGGCCGCGGATCTGGTGGCTCACCGCGCTGGTACTGACATGCAGTGCCACGGCGGCGCGGGCGAAGCTGCCATGGCGCGCGACGGCAGCCAACGCGCGCAGTGCCGCCACAGGGGGAATTCGTTCGCTCATCGCCGTTCAATATAGCTCAACAGCGGTTGAAAATCTCGCGTTTGCGCAACACTGGCCGGAACGCCCAGGATGGCGGCGCATCGCGGGAGAGCGAACCGTGCATTTCGACGTAAGACTATGGCGCATGACACGCGGTCTGCGCGGCCGCATCGCGCTGTCGATTTTGATCGGCCTGCTGGCGCTTGCGATCGGCATCGCCCGCTTCGCCTTCCTCGGCCAGTTCCTCGCCCGGCTGTTCCGCGGCGCGCCGGCGGCCGAACTGGTCATCCCGCTGGTCGGCGCCCTGGCGGCCATTCTGCTGCGCCCCTGGCTCGATCACGTGCGGACCATGGTTGCGCATCGGACCGCGACGCGTGTCCAGGAGGCGCTCCGTGGCCGACTGTACGACAAGATCGTCGCCCTCGGCCCCGCCTGGTTCGGCGCCGAACGCACCGGCGGCGTCATGCTGTCGATCATCGACGGCGTCGAACAGTTGCAGACGTTTTTCGGCCAATACCTGCCGCAGGTGGCGATCGCGGTCTGCGCGCCGGTGGCAATCTTCGCCTTCATCGCGTTCTGGGACGTTCCGGTTGCCGCCGTGATGTTGGGCGCCGCGCTATTTACCTTGATGGCGCCGGCAGTGGTGCACGAGCGCACCGGCCGGGCATCGCGGGTCCGGCAGGATGCGTTCAAGGCGTTCGGCGAGGAATTCCTCGACGCAGTGCAGGGTCTGCCGACGCTGAAGGCGTTCGGCCAAAGCGGCAGCTACGGCCGGATGCTGGCGGACAAGGCGCGCGCCCTGTCGGACAGCACGTTCCTGGTCCTGGGCACCAGCATTCTGACGCGCGGCATTACCGACCTGGGCTGCGCGTTCGGCGCGGCCGCTGCGCTGGCGCTGGGCGCATATCGCGTTCGCCATGGCGAGATGAGTATCGAGGCGCTGCTGATCGTGCTGATGGCCGGCACGGAAATCTTTCGCCCGCTGCGCGAACTGCGCACCGTGCTGCACCAAGGCCTGACCGGCCAGGCTGCGGCGGCCGGCATCAACGCGCTGCTGGACACGCCGATCACCGCGCCGGGTGCGGCCCCTCACGTCGTTCCTGCGCCCTCCATTGTCATTCCCGCGAAAGCGGGAACCCAGGGACCACTGCGTGATGAACCCCTGGATTCCCGCTTTCGCGGCAATGACAGTGAGGGACGCGGTAATGAGGGTGGGACGCAATATGTGGGAAGCGAAACAAGCATCGCCTTCGACGCGGTGGACTTCGCCTACCCTGGCGGCAGGCGCGCTGCACACAGGGGCCTTTCCTTCGACATCGCATCCGGCGAACGCGTCGGCATCGTTGGTCCCAGCGGCTCGGGAAAATCCACGATCGTGCGGCTGCTGCTGCGGCTGCACGATCCGCAAAGCGGCGCGGTCCGCATCGGCGGCCAGGACCTGCGGGCGCTCGATCCACAGGCGGTGCGCCGGCTGATCGCGGTGGTGGCGCAGGACACCTATCTGTTCCACGGAACCATCGAGGAGAACCTGCGCCTCGGTTGCCCCGATGCTAGCGAGGCCGAGATCGCCGCCGCCGCCCGCGCCGCGAATGCGCACGACTTCATCGAGGCTCTGCCGGATGGCTACCAGACGCTGATCGGCGAACGCGGCGCGCGCCTGTCGGGCGGCCAGCGCCAGCGCATCGCCATCGCCCGCGCGCTGTTGCGCGACGCGCCGATCCTGGTGCTGGACGAGGCACTGTCCTCGGTCGATGCGGAGAATGAGGCGGTCATCCAGCAGGCGCTGGATCGGCTGATGACCGGCCGCACGACGATGATCCTGGCGCATCGCCTGTCCAGCGTGATCAACGCCGACCGCATCCTGGTCCTGGACGACGGCGCGGTGGCGCAGAGCGGCAGCCACGGCGCGCTGATCGCGCAGGACGGACCGTACCGCCGCCTGATGGGGCCACAGCTTGGCGAACGCAGCGATGCGGTGTCGCCGCTGGCGTTGCTCGATCTGCCCGCTACCGCCGCTCCGGCGGAAGAGACTGGGGCGGTCGTGCGCGGTCTCGCACAGGATGCCGCCGAGGTCGGCTGGCCGGAAACCATCCGCACGCTGCTGGGATTTATCCGGCCGTGGCGGCGACAGCTTGCGGTGACCGTGACCTGCGGCATCGGCCGCGTCGTCGCGTTCATTGGCGTGGGCGTGCTCGGCGCACTGATCATTGCAGCCGTGCGCGCGAATGCGCCGTCGCTGCTGCTGGTTGTCCTGTTGCTTGCGGCGGCGCCGGTCACGGGGCTGCTGCACTGGCTCGAATCGTTTCTGGCGCACGACATGGCGTACCGTCTGCTGGCCGTGATGCGCGTCGATCTGTACCGCAAACTGGATTTGCTTGCGCCGGCGTATCTGCTGAAGCGCCGTTCCGGCGATCTGGTCGCGCTTGCCACGCAGGATGTGGAGACAGTCGAATATTTCTATGCCCATACGGTCGCACCCGCCTTCGTCGCGGTGCTGATCCCTGGCGCTGTGCTGATCGCGCTGGCCGTGATCGCCTGGCCGCTGGCGCTGGCGCTGTTGCCGTTCCTGGCTTATGCGGCGGGTTCGCCCGTCCTGGGCCGGCGACGCATCGATGCGTTGGCTTCGGCCGCGCGGGGCGCGCTGGGCGAACTTGGCGCGCATGCGACCGAGACGATCCAGGGCCTGTCCGAGTTGCTCGCCTTCGAGGCCACGACGCGGCGACGCGACGAGTTCATGGCGTATGCGCGGCGGTATCAGGCGATGCGGCTTGCCTTGTTGCACGATCTTACGCAAAAGACCGCGGGCCTGGAGGTGGCGACCGGCCTGGGCGGACTGGCGGTCGCCGCAGTCGGTGCACCGCTGGTGATGCATGGCTGGATCGTGCCGACCACGCTGCCGCTGCTGGTGCTGATCTCGATCGCCGCGTTCCTGCCGGTGTCCGAGATCGCGCAGGTCGGGCGGCAGCTCGCGGATACGATTGCATCCACACGTCGGCTGCATGTGGTGCACTCGGAACCGGTGCTGATCACCGACGGCCCACGCGTTCCGGCCGCGCCGCGCGGCGGCTCGACTGTTCGGTTCCAGCATGTGCGCTTCACGTATCCCGGCCGGCGGCGTCCCGCTCTGGCGGATGTCGATTTCGATTTGCCGGCCGGCGCAACGGTTGCGCTGGTGGGGCCGTCCGGCGCCGGCAAGACCACCATCGCCAACTTGCTGCTGCGGTTCTGGGATCCGGAGCAGGGCGCTATCCGGTTGGACGGCGTCGATCTGCGCGAACTCACACTGGACGGTCTGCGCGGCCGGATCGCCTTGGTGGCGCAGGACACATATCTGTTCAATGACACGCTGGAGGCGAATGTCCGGCTCGCGAAACCCGATGCCACGCGCGAGCAGATCGAGACCGCTTTGCATCAGGCCGCGTTGGCGGAGTTCGTCGCCGGCCTGCCGGAAGGTTTGGCGACGCGCGTGGGCGAGCGTGGTGTGCAGCTTTCCGGTGGTCAGCGCCAGCGGATCGCCATCGCACGTGCGTTCCTGAAGGATGCGCCGATTCTGGTGCTGGACGAGGCGACCTCGCATCTCGACACGATCAGCGAGCAGTTGGTGCGGTCGGCGCTGGATGCGTTGATGGTGAACCGCACCACGATCGTGGTGGCGCACCGGCTGTCCACCATTCAGGCGGCCGATGTCATCCTGGTGCTGAACGCGGGTCGCGTGATCGAGGCCGGCACGCACGTCGAACTGTCGGCGCAACGTGGCTTCTATGCGCGCCTGGTCGAGCACCAGATGGCCGGCGTGGCGGAGCGGCAGGCGGCAAACTAGGAGTGGGCACATGGCGACGGTCCAGGTTACCCGCCGACTGGCGCTTACCGGTACCGCGGCGGCGATGACCGGTGCTATTGCGCCACACGCATCCGCAGCGACTGAAACGATCTGGTCCGGCGAGTATTGGGCCGTCAAACGGCGCAACGGCGCAGACATTCGCCTCGCGATGTATCGCAAGCGTATTGGTACACCGCAGTCCGGTGAAACGCCGCGCCCCGTGCTGTTTCTGGTGCACGGCTCGTCCATGTCCGCGCGATCCAGCTTCGATCTGGCGGTTCCCGGTCGGGAGGAATACTCGTCGATGAATGTGTTTGCCGAATACGGCTTCGATGTCTGGACGATGGATCACGAAGGCTATGGCAAATCCGCGCGCACCGACAGCAATTCCGACATCGCCAGCGGGGTGGAGGACCTGAAGGCGGCGGCGGATGTCGTCGCACACGAAACGGGGCAGGCGCGATGCCATTTCCTGGGCGAATCGTCCGGTGCGTTGCGTGCCGCGGCGTTCGCCGTGGCGTCGCCCGATCGGGCCGGCCGTCTTGTGCTGGCCGCCTACACCTACACCGGCAAGGGTTCACCCACGCTCGGCAAGCGCGCCGAGCAGCTCGAATATTACCGCACGCACAACACGCGGCTGCGTGATCGCGCCATGATCGAGAGCATCTTCACCCGCGACAAGCCTGGCACCACCGATCCCGAGGTCCCAAAAGCACTGGCGGATGCGGAGCTGGTGTACGGCGATGCTGTCCCGACAGGAACATATCTCGACATGACCGCACATCTGCCGGTGGTCGATCCGACGAAGCTGGCGTCACCTGTCGCGGTGATCCGCGGCGAGTTCGACGGCATCGCGACGATGGAGGACCTGTGGGACTTCTATCGGCAGTTGCCGAGCGGCGACAAGCAGTTCTCGGTCATCGCGGGTGCGGCGCACGCGTTGGCGACGAGCCGCAACCGCCAGGCGTTCTGGCACGTGACGCAGGCCTTCCTGAGGATGCCGGCGCCGCCTGGGACGTGATAGCGCCCGATCATCACGTCATGGCCGGGCTTGTCCCGGCCATCCCCACTGGCACCAGCGGCGCGACGAACGGCCGGCCTCGCCCGGCCATGACGTGCAGCGAGCGCGTCACTCGCCGCCAGCCGGCGCACCCTGCGCCGCGGTCAACAGATCCACCGTGTCAGGGCCAACAACAAAGTTCAGAAACAGTACTTCTGCGACACCCATCGCGAGCAGCAGGCCAACGGCCAGGAGAACGCCGCTTCGTTGCCGCTTGGCGGCGACCTTCTGCCGGAGCTCCAGATTGTGCCAGACGGTGTGCACTTCGCTCATCATTCCATCCCCCTTCAATGGCAAGCGACGAACTCCGCCGCTGCATTCGGGAGCGTTATCCGATGAGCGATGCGGCACTGGCTGTGATTTAGTCCACACTCCACGAAATTATTATCCCAGGCCGGCGAGATCCCGCCATTCCGCCTCGGTGACGGTGCGCACGCCAAGCTCGGTCGCCTTGCGTGCCTTGGACCCGGCGTCCGCGCCGACCACCACCAGGTCGGTCCTCTTCGAGACGCTGTCAGTGACTTTCGCACCCAGCGCCTCGGCCTGCCCCTTCGCCTCGGGGCGAGACTCGTCTCTTGGATGCCGGTGACCACCAGTGTCTTGCCGGCGACCTCGCTGTCAGCCATCTGCGCTCGCGCGGCGACACTACTTGGCAACGTGCCATGGCACCGCGCCGCTCATGGCCCAGTTACGACTGCATAGGATCGTCCCGGCGGGTAGCCATCGTATTTCGGCGCGCCGGTTTCGTCATGATCCCAGGGCTGCGCGCTCCGCATGAAGATGTCGGCCTCAGGCCGGAACCAGCTCGGATCGTCCAGGGTGCAAACCCGAAGACCAACCAGATCCGGGCGGGTCGCAACCTGCACATAGAGCGGCGTGCCGCAATCGCCGCAAAAGACGCGGACGATCTCGTTGCCGCTGTCTGCCTTCGTGGTGTATCGCCTGGGCGTGCCCTGGAGGATGCGAAACCCGGCGCTGGCCACGCGGGCAGCGGGAACATGCGCCGCCCCGCTTTGCCGCTGGCAGTCGCGGCAATGGCAGCGCAGGGTGAAGACGGGCTCTCCGACGGTTTCGTAGCGGATCGCGCCGCACAGGCATCCGCCGGTTCTTGGCCGGGACATGCTTGGTCTCCTGGACTCGGTCTCCTGTCGTGTCGGTGCCCGATAACATGGTATATGGTAAGTTGGGCGAGATCGCGCGGCCCTATTGTGCTTGGGTTGCGCGATACGCCTCTAGGCGGAGCAGGGCAGGGGACAACCCTGATGGGCGTGCGGGCGCACCAATCGTTCGACCCGGCGGGCCAGCTCATCGGCCCCAAGGTCGGCCCGACCACGGATGATATGATCGGGATTCTGGAAAGCTGCCTGTCTGATGTTTCTTTGGGGGCCGATCCGTTCGCGGGGTCTTCGAACCAAGACGCTATGCGGGCAAAAGTTCAGGACGCTTCAGCGTTTTGCCATGATGAACCGACCGACGTGACCGTTACGGCTAATTTTCGCTCATAGCTTCGCCATCGTCGCTGCTGGCTCATCCGGCAAAGGGTCGTGGCGTCCAAGGGTGACACTCCGGCGTGAGCTGCCCCTCGGCTCGCCGCCGTAGGGATAGCCGTCCTCCCACGCGATGTCATACCAGTAGAAAATTTCAAGATAACCGAGCGTTTGGAACCACGAAAAGCATGGCCTGTCGGTAATCTCCGGCCAGCTTTCGAAGCAGTCGTCACCGATGATCCGGCCCGTGGGATCGACGCGGCGCCAGAATTCATTGATCCCGAACGTGACCACGAGTGGCTTGGTATCTGTGCGACCCGCGTCGGTGAGAATCTGCCGCAGCATTGTCGGCGGCTCGAGGTCGGCGTGAGCGATGCGACAGCCGAGGCTCTTTGCAAAATAGCGCACAAGATCGAGGCTGTTTTCACGGAACGCATCGCCGAAAATATCGGCGAAGTCGATTGCATCCTTCTCATGTAGGGTCGCGGCCGAGACAAGAACCCAGCCGGAAAACTGCTGATAGGCTTGGTCGAACGGCTGTGTCCGGGCGTTGTTGCACGGGCCGCACAGCATCCGCTCGTAAAAATTCCTCCGGTCGTTCGGGCCTTGTATCCTCGTCCACCGGCTGCTGCCGTCGCCGCGAATGACGAACGGCTGCTGCTCCGGCGTCCAGCTCGCCCCATATCGGGCAACTAGATCGCTCCGCTTCCGCCGGTGCTCGTCGGTGTCAGCGGGATCGCCGCAAATCCAACAGGGCCGCGGCGTTTTCATGCGGAGGCTGCCGGAGGGATTCGCCGGGGCGGGCGAACCGGAATCTGAAACGTGCAATGATCCCAAAGAGCCTGTGCGTTCCTTCGCGCCATGTCGCGCGATCCATTCCAGTCAAATCCGGTGCGGTTCAGGCCGTGGTGAAGGGCGTCGGCAATGCTCACAGTTGCATCGAGGACGAAAGTTTCGTCGCCATATTTGAATTTCTCAACACTCCCCTCGCCGTCGCCGGACGGGTCGGGCAGGTCGAGGTTGTGCGCTATGTAGCTATTGCGGAAGTCCATCAGGGCTTTCAGTTGCGGCGTAGCGAGAATTTCCTCCGCCTTGGTGACGGCAAAGGACAGCTTTTCGCGGATGGTCGCCGCAACCAAGTCGGCGCACGCCTTTCGGTCTCCCTGCCACCATTTGCTAGCGCTCTCACCGTCAACGGTGTCAGGCGGCACCTCGTTCGCATGGAAAGCGTGTGCTTCGACCACGAGCTGGTCGATCAGCTCGGGTTCGTTAAACAGGGCGATGATCGTGGGTATGCTTTCCCGGTCGTCCCGCGGCCCGTCACACAACGCGCAAAGGCGGACGAGTTCGAAAAGGTGCATGCTGCGCTGAAACTGGTTGAAGGCGTGAGCTGCATACGAACGCGGGATTTGCTCGGAAAGCTTCTGCGAATAGATAACCACGGCGTTCGACTCGTGCATCAGGAACAAAGGCACGATGTGGTGCACAAGCTTGTCCGCGCGGGCTTTTGCGAAGGCCAGCCGCTCGGACGCAGGGCAGGCGCTGAATCTGGACTTCGCCAAAAGTTGCTCCTTCGACTACGCCGCCTCTACCGGCAGCAGCCGCTCAATGGTGGATCGGTGAACCCCGTAGCTGCGGCCAATGGTGCGCGGGCCTTCGCCTGCGGCGAGCCGCTTCCGGGCCTCGCGTTGCTGAAATGGCGTGAGCTTCGGCGGTCGGCCCATCTTTACGCCCGCCGCCTGCGCCCGCTTCCGGCCCTCCGACGTGCGGACGTGGATCAACTCGCGCTCGAACTCCGCCAGCCCGCCCAGCACGGTTAGCATCAGCCGCCCGTGCGCCGTGGTTGTGTCCGCCCAGGTGTCGCCCAGCGATCGGAAACCAGCTCCCCGAGCAGCGATCGCCCCGAGGGTATTGAGCAAGTCGCGGGTCGATCGCGCCAGCCGATCAAGCCGCGTCACCATCAACACGTCGCCCTCATCGAGCGCAGCCAGCACCTTGCGAAGCTGCGCTCGGTCGGTCTTGGCTCCACTCGCTATCTCGCGGAACACCCTGACGGCTGCGGCGGCCGTCAAGGCGGCCACCTGTGCCGTCACGCTCTGCCCGTCCGTCGATACCCGCGCGTAGCCGTAAATCATGCCCCACTTATGCGCCTGATTTATGCGCGGAGAAAGCGCCATGTTTTCAAGGAGCAAGGGAGGTGCGCGAATTTCTTGACTTTCGCGTCGTCCGGTCGGACGTCGACGACGCGCTCGATCATCTCGATCATAGTGATGTCGCAACCGCTCTCGAATTTTGGCGTTTCTCCACTGAGGGCGGCTGCGCCCCCATGGCACTTGGCGGAGCAACCCGAGATGGTGGAGCAACCCAACAGGTCACGTGATGCTGGCTTCGACCAGCAGGCCGTCCGCGTGCGCGGCGGCGGCTGCCTTTGTGGTGCCGTGCGCTTCTCCGTGCGCGGCGAACCGCTGGTGGTGGGCACATGCCATTGTGCTGATCGCCGCAAGGCGACCGGAGCCGCCTTTGTCTTCTACGCGGATTGGCCGCGCTCGGCCTTTACCTCGGCCGGTCAGGCCCGAGTCTTCAAAGGGCGCAGCTTTTGTCCCGCCTGCGGATCGCGCGTATTCCACCTATCCGAAGCAATCGCGGAGGTCATGATCGGGGCGTTCGACGACGCCCCCGGCGATCTCCGCCCGACCCGTGAAGGATGGACAATTCGCCGGGAACACTGGCTGGCGCCCATAGCGGATGCCGTGCAATTCGCGAAAGACCCGGCCCCGAGCGATGCGGGCGACGGCCCAGCATGACGATTTTTTCAATTTGGCAGCAGCGACGCTGGGACAGTGATCGTGGAATGGCTGTGAACGCTGGGTCCAACGCAACGGCGTACGCAATTCATCGCTTTCGAGCGAGGCGGGACGACTGGCCGCAGGGCATCGTCACCGCAGCATTTGGCGAACCACTCGGCAACGTTGGGCTGCGTTATGGTGCGTCGAGCGAACCAAGCCGTGATCGCCGGGTCTGCCGTCACGGGTGCGTGCAACACGTTCTAGCCTGTCGCAGCTTGCGGCCGCGGCAGTGGAGGGCCATGTCCGATGCACTCAGGAGCGCGAATGCCCCAAGCCGCCATTTTCGATGTCGACGGAACCCTGGTCAACTCCGTCGACTTGCACGCGAGCGCATGGCAGGAGGCACTGATCAAGTTTGGTCACCCGGTGACCTTCGAACAAGCTCGTAGTCAGATTGGCAAAGGGGGTGACCAGCTCATTCCGGTGTTCCTGTCCGAGGCTGATCAGAGCGATCATGGCGCGGAGATGGAGGAATGGCGTGGGAAGCTGTTTAGATCGAAATACCTTCCTCTCGTGCGGCCATTCTCCGCGGTCCCCGAGTTGTTGCGACGCGTGCGTGAAGCTGGCCTGAAGGTTGCCGTCGCGTCTTCCGCAAAGGCCAGCGAACTTGTCGTCTATTTCGATATCGCCGGCATCCAGGACCTCGTCGACATCGCGACCTCGTCCGAGGATGCCGAGCAGTCCAAGCCGGCGCCAGACATCTTTCAGGTCGCACTGAAGAAACTGGGTATTGCAGGGTCCGAGGCTGTCGCGATCGGCGATACCCCCTATGATGCCGAAGCGGCTGGCAAAGCCGGAATTCCCACTATTGGCATGCTATGCGGCGGCTTCAACGAAGCCGACCTCCGAAAAGCAGGCTGCATTGCCGTATATCCCGGGCCCAGTGCGTTGCTCGCCTGCTTCGGCGCGTCCCCATTGGCACCCGGGCGCATCACCAGACACGAGTCCTGATGCGCAAGCTTTGGTTTTGACTGCCGCAACGCGCTCGGTTTGGCTGGACGACCTAAGTTTGCCCACGCATCCTGACCGGCAACTTGGCGCGGATAGTGGCGAGATCGTCGGCATCACCACGAATCCGACCAATCTTCGCGAAAGCAATCGGTGCGCGCGTGATCTCGCACTCTCGCGGCACCGCGATCCGCGAGCCTGCGGCTCCTTCCCCCAGGCCCGCCACGCCGAGTGGTCGGATGGCGAGCGTGAGTTCGCGCCGCTCCCACCGGACCGGGGCTAGAAGAACAGACTCCGTCGCCGCTCCCGCATCAAGTTGCGGGAACACTAGGCTTGGCCGGGTATCCAGCGCCATGCCGTTCTTCGGTTAGCTAGACTAACTACCAACGTGAGTATCTCTTGACATCGGCCCGCAACCTGTGTTCTTGTTCCGTCCATGCCCGCCACAGCCGCCCCCTCACAACCAACCACCCAGCCCGACCCTCAGCCCAGTCGCTCCGGCCGCCTGCTCTCCCTCATCCGCAAGCTGATCGACTACGGCACGGCACTCGCAGCCACGGTCCGCCAGCGCGTCGCCGCCGATCCCAGCTTCGCCAGAACCGGCTTCGGCACCGCCGATCTTGCGGTGATCTTCGCGCGCATCGCCCGCGGCCTGCGCCTCGCCCAGGCGCTTGAAGCGCGCGTGCTCCGCCGCGCCGCCTGGCTGGACAAGGAACCAAGGCCGCGCACGGCCCGACCCGCGCCCAAGCCCAGGCCGCCCGCCTCCTCGCCTGCCGAGGCTTCCGATCCGCGATCTCGCCCACCTGCCCACGGCCGAGCAGATTGCCGCCCTCGTCCGCCGCCGGCCCATCGGCGCCGTCATTGCCGATATCTACCGCGACCTCGGCATCCTGCCGAGCCATCCGCTGTGGCGGGACGTGCAGCAGGCAATGCGCGAGTTCGGCGTCAGCCTCGCCCGGCTGCTGCGCGACATCCTCGACCGCGTATTTCCGCTACAGCCTCCGCCCGAGGCACCCGCTACGCAGGCGGCGGCGCCCGGACCCGCCTTGGCGCCTCCCAGCACCGGCCCGCCCTGAACCCCACGGCTGATGGCCCTCGAGACGGCAGCCTTTCATCGCGCGCGGCAGGCCTACCCCAGGCCGGCGAGATCCCGCCATTCCGCCTCGGTGACGGTGCGCACGCCAAGCTCGGTCGCCTTGCGTGCCTTGGACCCGGCATCCGCGCCGACCACTACCAGGTCGGTCCTCTTCGAGACGCTGTCAGTGACTTTCGCACCCAGCGCCTCGGCCCGCGCCTTCGCCTCGGGCCGCGTCATGGTCTCCAGCGTGCCGGTAAACACCACGACCTTGCCGGCAACCTCGCTGTCCGTCGTTTCGGCCGGTGCCGCATCTTCGATCGTCAGCTCGGCTGTCAGTTCGTCAAGCAGTTTGATGTTGCGCTCCTCCGCGAAGAAGTCGGCAAGCTCCTCCGCAATCGCGCGACCGATGCCGATGATGCTGTCCAGCTCCGCGCGCGACTCCGAACCCGGCTCGGTCGCGGCCAGCATCTCGCCGCGCCAGTTCGCGAAACTGCCGAAGTGGCGGGCGAGCAGTTTGGCGTTCGACTCGCCGATGCGACGGATGCCGAGTGCATAGATGAAGCGGGCGAGCGGGATATGCCTGCGCGCTTCGATAGCCCGCGCGAGGTTGCGCGCCGACACTTTGCCCCAGCCTTCACGGGCGGCGATCTCTGCCTCGCGCTTCGGCAGATGGAACAGATCGGCCGGGCTGTGCAGCCAGCCTTCATCGTAGAATTCGCGGATGGTTTTCTCTCCGAGACCGTCGATGTCGAAGGCCGGTCGGGAGACGAAATGGATCAGCCGCTCCACGCGTTGCGCCGCACAGATCAGACCGCCAGTGCAGCGCCGCACGACCTCGCCGGGCGGTCGCGCCGCATGGCTGCCGCACACCGGACAAATGTCGGGAAACGCGTATGGCTTTGTCTCTTTTGGTCTCCGCTCCAGAAACACCGAGACGATCTGCGGAATCACGTCGCCGGCGCGCTGCAACACCACCGTGTCGCCGATCCGGATGTCCTTGCGCGCGATCTCGTCCTCGTTGTGCAGGGTCGCATTCTGCACCAGCACGCCGCCGACGTTTACCGGCTCCAGCCGTGCGACTGGCGTGAGCGCTCCGGTGCGGCCGACCTGGATGCGGATATCCTGCAACACGGTCATTGCCTGCTCGGCAGGGAACTTCCAGGCGATCGCCCAGCGCGGCGCGCGGCCGACGAAACCCAGCCGGCGTTGCAGCGTCAGGTCGTCGATCTTGTAAACCACGCCATCGATGTCGTAGCCGAGACCCGAGCGTTCCAGCGCGATCTGCGCCTGGAAGTCGGCCGCCTCGGTCTCGCTCTTCAGATGTCGCGACAGCGGGTTCACCTGGAATCCCCAGTCGCGCAAACGTCGCAGAAAGTGCCAATGGGTATCCGCGACCGGCTCGCTCGATTCGCCCTGCGCATAGGCGAACAGCGACAGCGGTCTTGCCGCGGTGATGCGCGCATCGAGCTGACGCAGGCTGCCGGCTGCGGCGTTGCGCGGATTGGCGAAGATCTTCTGACCCGCGTTCGCCTGCGCCTCGTTCAGCTTGAGAAAATCCGCCTTGGTCATGAACACTTCGCCGCGAACCTCGATCAGTGCCGGCGCGTGGCCCTTCAGTTTGTCGGGAATCGAATCCATGGTGCGCAGGTTGGTCGTGACGTCCTCGCCTTCGGCGCCATCCCCGCGCGTTGCCCCACGCACGAAGCGGCCATGTTCGTAGGTGAGGTTGATCGACAGCCCGTCGATCTTCGGTTCCGCCACGAACGCGAGCGGTGCATCGACAGCCAAGCGGACGAACCGGCGCGCGCGGGTGCAGAATTCGGCGAATTCCTCCGCGTGCATCGCGTTGTCGAGTGAAAGCATCGGTACTCGGTGGCGGACCTTGGCAAAGCCGCTTTCCGGTGCGCCGCCGACGCGGTTGGAGGGCGAGTCCGCGCGGATCAGTTCCGGGAAGCGTGCCTCGATCGCGTCGTTGCGCCGCCGCAGCGCATCGTACTCCGCGTCGGTGATCTCCGGTGCGTCCTGCTCGTGGTACAGACGATCGTGATGCGCGATCTCGCGCGCCAATGTAGCGAGCTCGGCCGCCGCTTCCGGCTCGGTAAGCGCCTCGACTGTGGCTGTAACCGGCGCCACCGTTGCGGTCTTGCGCGGCGCCCGGCTCATGCGTTCGCCCTATCCTTCACCCCCGCGAAAGCGAGGGGCCGGCACTGCACGAGCCGTTTGATTGGCCTGGGTCTCCGCTTTCGCGGGGATGACGACAAGGTTCGCGGGAATGACGGCACGATTCGCGGGAATGACGGCAGGAGCGGCATCAGGCCGTCGCCCCCAGCAGATCGTCGGCTGCCGCGCGCGCCGCTTCGGTCACCGTCTCGCCGGCCAGCATGCGGGCGATCTCCTCGCGGCGCTCGCGTGGATCCAACTGGTCCACCATCGTCGCAGTACGGCCGCGCGCCGCCGACTTCGAGACACGAAGATGCGCACCACCGCGTGCCGCCACCTGTGGGCTATGGGTCACTACCAGCACCTGAACCCGCTCCGCCACTCGGGTCAGCCGTTCGCCGACCGCCGCCGCGGTGGCGCCGCCGACATCGGCGTCCACCTCGTCGAACACCAGTGTCGGCACCGACGAGCCGGATGACAATACGACCTTCAGCGCCAACATCAGCCGCGAGAGCTCCCCCCCTGATGCAATTCGGCCCAGCGCGGCAAACTCCTGCCCGGGGTTGGTGGCGATCAGGAAGCGCACCATGTCGGCGCCGGTCGGCCCCCAATCAGCTTCCTCCAGCGCCGCCACGTCGGCGCGAAATCGTGCCTTGCCCAGCCGAAGCGGAGGCAGCTCCTTGGCCACCGCCCGATCCAGCCGGTTGGCGGCGACGCGGCGCGCTACCGCCAGCAGCTTGGCACTTTCCTTGTAGGACTCGCGCGCACGAACAACCGCCTGTTCCAGCGCAGCCACCTCGGCGACACCGGTATCCAGCGCTGCCAGCCGCGAGCGCAGGCTGTCGAGCAACGCCGGCAAATCCGGAACCGCGACCGCATGCTTTCGCGCCACGGCACGCAGTGCGAACAGGCGCTCTTCGGCCTGCTCGAGCAGACGTGGATCGGCATCGGCATCGGCTGACATCCTGGTCAGCAGGCTCTCCGCCTCGGCCACTGCCTCCTCGGCACGCTCCAGTGCGGCGACAGCGGATGCAGCCGGATTAACAGAGTCAGGCTGGTGCGGCGCGACCAGTCGCTGCAGGGCACGCGACGCGGCACGCAACGACGCGGCCGGGCCGGCGCTGCGCCGGTCGCGCGGAGCAAGCTCGGATAGCGCCGCCGCGATCGCTTCGGCGCATCGCTCGCCCTGCTGCAATCGCTGGCGCTCGTTCGCCAGCCGCTCCTCCTCCCCCTCCTGTGGCGCCAGTCCGGCCAGTTCCTCCACCGCGTGACGCAGCCACGCCTCGTCGCGCTCCGCCTCGGCGATCGCCTCGCGCGCCGCCTGCAACGCCGTCAACGCACTGCGCCAGTCGCGCCAGGCCGTTGCAGTCGCCTCGCGCAGCGGCCGAGGCGCGCCGAACGCGTCGAGCATGGCGACGTGGCTGGCGGGATCGGCCAGGCCGATCTGTTCGTGCTGACCCTGCACTTCCACCAGCAGTGCGCCTGCGCGCCGCAGCAGCGCCACGCCGACCGGCTGGTCGTTGATGAAGGCGCGTGACCGTCCGTCCTTCGTCAGCACGCGGCGGAGCACGACGTCGTCTTCAGCATCCAGCCCCTGTTCCGCCAGCAGAACGCCGATCGGGTGTCCCGCCGGCGGTGCGAAGGAAGCACTTACGCTGGCCTGCTCCGCGCCCGGACGCACCAATCCGGCTTCCGCGCGGGCACCCAGCGCGAGCCCCAGACTGTCGAGCAGGATCGACTTCCCCGCGCCGGTCTCGCCGGTGAGCACGGTCAACCCGACGCCGAACGACAGATCCAGCCGCTCGATCAGCACCACGTCGCGGATGGAGAGGGCGCTAAGCATGCGGCGGCGGGGGCTGCCGCATCCGATCAGAAGATCGAATGCCAGGTGCGGGAGAAGAAGCCGCGATCGTCCTGCGGGTGTGGCGGCCCCGCCTGCTGCACCAGTCCATCATCGAACAGGTTGTTGTAGCTGTCCTCGTACCATTGGCTGCCGGGGTAGTTGTACCCGAGCACCGAGGCCGTCTTCTTCGCCTGATCGCGCAGGCCCAGGATCAGATAGATCTCGGTCAGCCGGTGCAGTGCCTCGGGCACGTGGTTGGTGGTCTGGTAGTCATCCACAACCCGCTGGAACCGCCCAATGGCCGCTTCGTAGAGGTGCTGGCTCTCATACCAGCGGCCGATCTCCATTTCCTTGCCGGCAAGGTGGTCACGACACAGATCGATCTTCAGCCGCGCGTCGCGGGCATAGGCGCTGTCCGGAAAGCGGTTCACCACTTCCTGCAGCGCATTCATGGCCAGATCGGTGCCGCGCTGATCGCGCTGGATGTCGGCGATCTGCTCGTAATAGGAGAGCGCGCGCAGGTAGTAGGCGTAAGCTACGTCGCGATGCGTCGGATGCAGCTGGATAAAGCGGTCCAGCGTGCCAATCGCATCGGTGTAATGATTTTGCAGATATTGTGTGTAGCCCTGCATCAGCTGGGCATTCACCGCCCAGGATGAGTAGGGATAGTTCTGCTCTACAAGGTTGAACTGGTCGGTGGCGGACGCGAAGCGGCGCGCATTCAGCGCGTCGATGCCATTGTTGTACAGATCCTCCACCGGAGCCGGCGGCGCGTTGCTATCCTTGGCCGCCTCCTCGTCCTTGGAGCTGCTGCACGCGGCAAGTACGGGAAGCACTGCGACCACACACAGCGCGAGACGACGCAATGCACGCGGGGACATTATGCGATTCGGTTCCATCGCGGCATTTATACCATGTCAAACCGCGGTGCGAAGCGGCCTGCGGGCTCCAGCCGCGAGCGTGGTCAGGCGGCTTCGGCCGCGAGCGGTTCCGGCGCGGATTGGCGCTGCGCCGAGACTTCGCTGAACAGGGCATGCAACAGCCGGTTGTTCAGCGCATGACCGGAACGATGCGCAATGAAACGGCCGCATAGTTGCGCGCCGGCCAGCGCCAGGTCGCCCACGGCGTCCAGCAGCTTATGGCGGGCGAACTCGTCCGGCATGCGCAACCCGGCCGGGTTCAAAACGCGCGCCTCATCGACCACGACCGCGTTGTCCAGGCTGCCGCCCAGCGCGAAGCCGGCAGCGCGCATCTGTTCGATTTCCTGGGCCAGGGTGAAGGTGCGGGCGCGCGCGAGTTCGCGGCGGAAATTGTCGGGCGTAAGGTCCAGCGACAGTGCCTGGCGGCCGATCGCAGGCGCGCTGAAATCGATCGACATCGCCATGTCGAGGCCCGGGCTGCCTGGCGCCGCCGGCCGCAACTCGGCAAAAGCGTCGCCATCGCTGACCCGGACCCGGCGGTGCACCTGGATCACGGTCCGCGGCAGTTCCTGTTCGACGCTTCCGGCGCAATCGAGCAGGAAAAGGTATGGCGCGGCGGATCCGTCGAGAATGGGCAGTTCAGGCCCATCGACCTCGATCACCGCATTGTCGATGAGACTCCCGGCCAGCGCCGCCATCAGATGTTCGACGGTGCCGATCCGGGCGGTGCCGTCATCCAGGCCCAACACGGTGGCAAGCCTGGTGTCGACGACATGATCGAACCGTGCCGGGATATCGATCCCCAGATCGGTGCGACGGAAGACGATGCCATGATCGACAGGCGCCGGCCGCAGGGTCATGTTGACACGCAATCCGGAATGCAGACCGATGCCGACGCAGCCAATCGACGCCTTCAGCGTCCGTTGACGCCATGTAGCCAGATCGGGAACCAGGTTCAGCGGCAGAGCGTCCATGCGCCTCGTCTCGTTTAACTCCGGGGCGACCCGGGAATCCCCGGACGCCACAGTGAAACGTAGGCTAGTTGTCCGCCGCCGAGCTTGGCCAGTCAATGTTTGTTTCTGAGTGTTTCGGTATAAGCCATTGATCTTGAAGTTTCTTCGCCCGCGTTGGATGCCGCCGTTCTCACGACGACTGGCGCCGTAGGAAAGCCGGGATATCGAGCCCCGTCACTTCATCCGCGGCGGTCTGCTGGACCATGGGCCGGGGTGCCTCCGGCCGCTGCTCATAGACCACCGGCTCCGCCCTGGCCTGCGTGGGGCCCGGCGGCGCGGCCAACGGCTGGTTCCGCCGACGGAAGGCTCCGGTGACCGTGCTGAACAGGCTGGGGCGGGACGATTCGCCTGCCGGCTGAACAGGACTGCTCGCGGACACCGGACGCGACGCATCCGCGAACAGGCTCGCTCCGGATGCCGCCGCCTGCTGCTGTGCCGAAGCGGGCGCACTGCCCAGGGCCTGCAGGGTCGCGGACATCCTTTGCACCGGCGCGACGGCAGCGGTGACCGCTGCCAGCGCCTCCGTCATCGACCCGCTCGCGGGCGAGGCTTCGCCTGCCCCCACGACCTGCGGTGCGGGATGACGCAGTGCATGGGCGTGACCGCCGCCCCCAGCCGACATGGCGACAGACAGTCCCGGACCACCTGTCGCATGCATGGGCAGCGGGATCGGCGCGGGGGCCGGCATGGCCCCGCCGCCCACCGCGACCAGACGCGGTCGCTCCCGCTCCGCGTGTATCGGCGTATCGATGCCGGTGGCGACGACCGAGACACGTATGCGGCCCTGCAATTCAGGGTCGATCGCCGAGCCGAAGATGATGTTGGCCTCCTCGTCCACTTCCTCGCGGATGCGGTTCGCCGCCTGATCAACCTCGAACAGCGTCAAATCGTCGCCGCCCGTGATATTGATCAACAGGCCGCGTGCACCGGACATCGACGTATCCTCCAGCAGCGGATTGCTGATCGCCGCTTCGGCGGCGCGAATGGCGCGGTTGTCGCCGTCGGCTTCGCCGGTGCCCATCATCGCCTTGCCCATCTCCGCCATCACCGTGCGGATATCGGCGAAGTCGAGGTTTACCAGGCCGGGCGCCATCATCAGGTCAGTGACGCCGCGCACGCCCATGTACAGCACCTGGTCGGCCATCTTGAACGCATCTTTCCAGGTCGTGCGCTCATTGGCCATGCGGAAGAGATTCTGGTTGGGAATCACGATCAGCGTGTCGACAAACTTCTGCAGTTCTTCGATGCCCTGATCGGCACAGCGCGCACGGCGCACGCCTTCAAATCCAAACGGCTTGGTTACCACGCCGACGGTCAGGATATTGCGCTCCCGCGCCATGCGGGCGATCACCGGCCCCGCGCCGGTGCCGGTACCGCCGCCCATGCCGGCGGTAATGAACACCATGTGCGCGCCGTCGAGGTGGCGGTACAGTTCGTCCGCCGCTTCCTCCGCCGCCGCTTTGCCAATCTCGGGCTTTGCACCTGCACCGAGCCCCTGCGTGATATGCGGCCCGAGCTGGATGCGCCGGTCCGAGCGACTGTGCAGAAGCTGCTGCGCGTCGGTATTGGCAACGACGAACTCTACACCCTGGAGGTTCGCCGCGATCATGTTGTCAACCGCGTTTGTGCCGCCGCCACCGACACCGATGACGGTGATGCGCGGGCTGAAGTCGGTGTGTGAGGTCTGTGGAATGGTCAAATTCAGGGTCATGGCGACGTCTCTCCCAGTCGTGCCGATCCAGAGCAGCGGCTGTTACGACAGTTGTCTCGATTCGTGCCGTCCATCAGACGCGCTCCTTTAAAAAATTGACGATGCGCCGGATGAATCCGGCAGGCCGGTCGGTGTCCAGATCAATGTCGTGCATGATGCGTCCCTCGCCTGCCGCCCAGGCCAGCAGCCCGGCGGCGGTGGCGAATGCCGGGCCGGATGCCGAGTTGGGCAACCCGCGCAGCGCAAGCGGCTTGCCGAGACGCACCTGCTTGTTGAGGATGCGGCCCGCCATCTCGCGTACGCCGCCGAGCTGGCAGGCGCCGCCTGTCAGTACCACACGTGTGCCGGCCGCGCGGGTGAGGCCGGAGCTGTCCAGCCGCTCCTTCACCATCTCGAACGTCTCTTCCAGGCGCGGGCGGATGATGTTCACCACCATGCTGCGCGGCACCTTGGCGATCTGGTGCTCCTCCTCGCCAACCAGCGGCACCGGCAGCATTTCGCGTTCATCGTCGGGGCTGGACTGGGCGTTGCCGTACAGTGTCTTCAGCCGCTCCGCATGTGCGACCGGCGTCGACAGCAGGCGTGCGAGATCATTGGTGACGTGCACGCCACCGACCGGAAGCTGCGCGGTGTGCAGCAGCTGACCCTCGGCGAACACCGCCATGCCGGTGGTGCCACCGCCCATGTCGATGATGGTCGCGCCGAGTTCGCGCTCGTCGGCGACCAGCGTTGCGAGGCCCGCGGCCATCGGCGCGGATACCAGTTCGCCGATATCGAGATCGCAGCGCGCGATGCAGGCGCCAAGCGAACGCAGCGCGGTCGTGGCGGCGTCGATGATATGCAGCCGGGCGGTAAGCTCGTCACAGAACAGCCCGCGCGGATCAGCCACTCGATCGGTCTGGTCGACCGAGAATGCCAAAGGCATGGCGTGGATCGGCTCGCGGCCTTCGGCGGCGGCGCGTGCCCGGCCCTCGCTCACCACGCGGCGGATGTCGTGCTCTTCCACCGCGCGTCCGCCGACCGGCCATTGCACATTGAACAGCCGCGACTCCGGCTGCCCACATGTGAGGTTGACCGTGACCGAGCGTAACCGCGTGTCAGCCATGTCCTCGGCCTGACCGACCGAGGCGCGAATTGCGCGCTCGGCGTCGTCGAGATCGACGATGCAGCCACCGCGCACGCCGCGGCCCTTCTGCCAGCCGAAGCCCAGCACGCGCAGCGTTCCGTCGGTTTCCGTGCGGCCGATCAGGCAGGCGATCTTGGTGGTACCGATATCCAGCACACCAAATGGACCGGCGCGCCCATGCCGCGGGCGCGCGGTATCCTCCGGCCCGGATGGCGGAGGCGGCAGCACACGACGCGACATGTCATTCAAGGCACACTCCGCTTGGGTGGTTCATTGCGTCGCTCCGATCACGTGGGTTTCTTCGGCGGCGTTGCGGCCGCGTCGGTATGCGGTTCGGCTTTCGGGCGCAGCACGAGCCGGTCGGCAAGGCGCATATCGATGGCGGCGAGCGGCCGATCGAGCAGCTGATGCTCCTGCTGCAGCTTGGTCAGTCGATCGAGCGCCGCAGTTTCGTGCCCTTCCGGCAACAGCACATCCGCGCCGTTGTCCAGGTGCAGGTTCCAGCGCCGCTCGGCGACGCGTACCGCCGCGACGACGCGCTTCTGCAGTTCCGGCAGATCGGTCAAAGCATCGATCAGCGCTGCCGCGGCCACTGGCGCTCCGGGGCCGACCACCAGCGGCAGCTGACGGAAATCCGCCATGTTCTGATTCGGAACCTGCTGGCCGCTACGGTCGATCAGCACGAAGCGGCCCTGATTCTGCCAGATGGCGAATGGGCGACGTTCCTGGAGATAAACGACGACAGTGCCGGGCAGCCGCCGCTCTACCGTGGCGTGCTCCACCCAGGGCAGGGTTGCCAGACGCTGGCGTGCCAGTTCCACCGAAAAGCCGAGCGTGGGATCACCGAGGGTCACACCGAGAGCCGCGCGCAGCAGCGGTTCGGGTGTATTCTCACGGCCCTCGATCACCACGTCGGTGACGCGCAGACCGGCGAACGCGGTGACGCCACCGAAACGTTCGCGTAGCGTGGCAATCGAACCACCGGGTGACGTTGAGCGCAGTGCGATCGCACCGACCAGTACCACCAGAACCGCAAGTGCAACCCAGCCGGCGGGGCGCAGCAGATGCTTCTGCCGGCGCAGCAGCAGCTTCAAACGACCGGGGCGGTCGCTGATCGAATTGCGCGGACCGCGGGTCACACGCGGCATGCCGCGTTCTCCACCATCCAGGCGCAAAGCTGCGGGAAGCTCACGCCGAGATGCGCCGCCTGTTCGGGCAGCAGCGATGTGGGGGTCAGGCCAGGCTGCGTGTTGATCTCGAGCAGCACGAGGCGGCCCGGCTCGCCCGAGGTATCGTCATAGCGGAAGTCGGCACGCGTCGCACCGCGGCAGCCCAGCGCACGGTGCGCGGCGAGTGCCACGTCGAGTGCGCGGTCGTACATGTCCGGATGCACGCGGGCCGGGATGATGTGGCGCGATCCGCCGTCGGCGTATTTGGATTCGTAGTCGTAGAACACGCCGGCCTCGGCGAAGATCTCGGTCACCGCGAGCGCGCGGTCGCCCATCACGCCGACAGTAAGTTCGCGCCCCGGGATGTATTCCTCGACCAGCGCTGCGTTGCCGAAGCGCCAGGCGCGGGCGATCTCGGCGCGGCGATTGTCGCCCTGCTTGACGATCTCCACGCCGACCGAGGAACCTTCGTTCATCGGCTTCACCACGTAGGGCAGCGGCAGCGGATCGGCGGCCTCCAATTCGCGCGTCGGCACGACGCGGCCGCGTGCAATCGGCAGGCCGGCCGCGGCGAACACCGCCTTCGCGGCGACCTTGTCCATCGCCAGCGCGGATGCGCGCACGCCGGAATGTGTGTAGGGAATCGCGAGCCAGTCGAGCACGCCCTGGATCGCGCCATCCTCGCCCAAGCGGCCGTGCAACGCGTTGAACGCGGCGTCCGGCGGTGGGCTGAGTGCTGCGATGACGGCGGTGAGGTCTTCGCCCACTTCGATCGCGGTCACCTCGAATCCCGCCTCGCGCAGGGCGATGATCACCTGCGTGCCGGTCGAGAGGCTGACCTCGCGTTCCGCCGAGATGCCGCCGTACAGGACTGCGACGCGGGTCATGGAAAATTCCCTCCCTCCCCACTGGGGAGGAGGTTGGGGGAGGCGGAGAACATTGCTTCGGTGAAGCGCCTCATGTCACGGCCTCCGGCTTGCCGCCGGGAATGCCAATGCGGTGGATTTCCCATTCGAGCGTGACCCCCGTTGCGGCGTGTACACGCCGACGCACTTCCTCGCCGAGACCTTCCAGGTCGGCCGCGGTGGCCGTGCCGGTGTTGATCAGAAAGTTGCAGTGCTGCTCTGAGACCTGCGCCCCGCCTCGGGTCAGACCGCGACAGCCTGCGGTGTCGATCAGTTCCCATGCCTTCATATCTGGCGGATTGCGGAAGGTTGAACCGCCGGTGCGCGCGCGCACCGGCTGCGAGGCCTCCCGCGTCGCACGAATTTCCGCCATGCGTGCCGCGATCGCGGTCGGTGGGCCGGGTCGCGCACGCAGCCGGGCGCGAACGACCACGGCGCCATGCGGCAGGCGCGCATTGCGATAGGCGAACGCAAGGTCGGCGGTGGAGAGGCGGCGTTGCTCGCCACTGCGCGTAACGATCTCGGCCCAGTCGAGGCAGGATGCGATGTCGCCGCCGTAGGCGCCGCCGTTCATCACCACCGCGCCGCCGATGCTGCCTGGAATGCCCGAAAGAAATTCCAGGCCGGTGAACCCGGCGGCAGCGGCATGCTCGGCCACGGTGACGTCCAGCGCGGCGGCGCCGGCGACGATGCCGTCCAGTTCGACCGTAATCGTACCAAAACCACGGGCGAGCCGGATCACCACGCCCGGCAGCCCACCGTCACGGACAATCAGGTTCGAGCATGCGCCGATCGCATGCACCGGAATCTCGGGCGACAGGGCGTGCAGGAATTGCGCAAGGTCCGCCTCGTCCGCCGGCCGCACCAACGCTTCCGCGGGACCGCCGACGCGAAACCATGTGAACGGAGCGAGCGGCGCATTTGCCTGCAAGCGTCCCCGCATCTTCGGGAGGGTTTCGAAGAAGCCCGGAATGCACGCCGCGGCCATCATGCCGCACTTCCCGCGACGCGGCGCTGCTGCAGCGCGGCCAGTTCCGTCGGCAGCGCGGCGGCCCAAGCGGTAATGTTGCCGGCACCGAGACAGACGACGAAATCGCCCGGCTTGGCGATGGCGAAAACCATCTCCGCCAATCGCGCGGGCGACGGCAGCGGAACCACACTGCGATGCCCGCGCGCACGCAGCCCGTCCACCAGCGCATCGCGCGTCATGCCCGCGATCGGCGCTTCGCCCGCCGCATAGACATCGGCGACGATGACAGTGCCGGCATCGTTCATGCAGGTGCAGAACTCATTGAAGAGCGAGTGCAGCCGCGTATAGCGATGCGGCTGCACCACCGCGATCACGTCGCGCGCGCCGGCCTGGCGTGCGGCCTTCAACACTGCGGCGATCTCCACCGGATGGTGGCCGTAGTCGTCGATGATCGTGATCCCGCCCGCCTCGCCGGTCTTGGTGAACCGCCGTTTGACCCCGGCGAACCCGGCGAACGCGCTGCGCAACGTGTCGTCGTCGATCTCCATCTCGACGCCGACAGCCACGGCCGCCAACGCGTTCTGCACGTTGTGGCTGCCCAGCATCGGCAGGCGATACGGTCCCAGCTTGCGCGATCGGCTGCGCGCGCGATCTGTCACGCTGACCTCAAAGGTGGAACCCAGCTTGTCGGGCACCACGCGATCGGCACGCACGTCGGCCTGCGGCGAGAACCCGTAGGTGATGATGCGCCGATCCGAAAGACGCGGGATCATCTGCTGCACCGCCGGATGGTCGATGCAAAGCACGGCAAACCCGTAGAACGGTACGTTGGCGACGAACTGGTCATAGCCGGCTACCATCGCCTCCGGCGTTCCCCAGTGATCCAGATGCTCGGGGTCCATGTTGGTGACGACGGCAATGATCGCGGGCAGGCGCAGGAAACTGCCGTCGCTTTCATCGGCCTCGACCACCATCCACTCGCCGGCGCCGAGCCGCGTGTTGGTGCCGTAGGCGTTGACGATGCCGCCGTTGATCACGGTGGGATCGAGATGCGCCGCCTCCAGCACGGCGGCGATCAGACTTGTGGTGGTGGTCTTGCCGTGCGTGCCGCCAATCGCGATCGACCATTTCAGCCGCATCAGTTCGGCGAGCATCTCGGCCCGGCGCACCACCGGGATCAGCCGCGAGCGCGCGGTTGCAACCTCGGGATTGTCCTGCTTGACCGCGGACGACACCACCACGACCTGGGCGTTGCCGACGTTCTCGGCGTCATGGCCGATCGACACCGGGATGCCTGCCTCGCGCAGACGCCGGACATTGGCGGAATCGTCAATGTCACTGCCTTGAACGGCGTAGCCGAGATTGTGCAGCACCTGCGCAATGCCGGACATGCCGATGCCGCCGATGCCGACAAAGTGGATGGTACCAATGGAAAGGGGCAGAGCCCTCATGGCCGGACCTCCTGGCGCATGAGGTCTTCGACCAGATCGGCGAGCCGCGCTGTCGCGTCGGGGCTGGCGATGGTGTGCGCCGCGCGCGCGGCATGGGCCAGCGTGTCCGGTGCGTTCAGCAACACGGCGAGGCGCTCGCCCAGCACCTCGGACGAGCAGACGCGCTGTGCGATCATCGACGCACCGCGAGCCTCGGTGAGCGCGCGAGCGTTGGCCTTCTGGTGATCGTCGATCGCGCCAGGCAGCGGCACGAGAATCGCCGGCCGGCCGGCCACGGCCAGTTCGGCGACGGTGGAGGCGCCGGCGCGCGCGATCACAAGATGCGCGGCGGCGAGCTTCCCGGCCACGTTGGGGAAGAACGAGGCGAGTTCGGCCGCGATGCCGGCTGATTCGTACGCTTCACCGACCCTGCCAAGGTCCTCGGCGCGGCACTGCTGCACAACGGAGAGCCGCGAACGCAGATCGTCGGGCAGTCCGGCCAGCGCCGGCGGAACAATGTCGGAAAACACGCGCGCGCCGAGCGAACCACCCAGCACCAGCAGGCGCAGCGTGTCCGTCGGCGGCGCATAGGGCACCGCTGCAAGGGCGGCGATCGCCGGGCGCACCGGATTGCCGGTGACGACGGTCGCCGCTGACTCTGGCACCCGCTCGGTCGCGGCGAAGCTCAGCGCCAGCATGTCGGCGTGGCGCGCGAGGAAGCGGTTGGCGCGGCCGAGCACGGCGTTCTGCTCGTGCAGGATCGTCGTCGGGCGATGGCGCATCAGACGTGCCGCCAACACCGGCGCCACTGAGGGATAGCCGCCGAAACCGACCACCGCACCGGCATGAATGCGTGACAGAATTGCGCGCGCCTGTACCACGCCGGCAGCCATGGCGAGCGTGGCCCTAGCTGCACGAACCGTGCCCCGCCCCGCGATGCCCGCGCCACTGATGATGAACTGCTCCAGTCCCGCGAACACCGGGCTCTGCAAGCCGCCCGACCGCGCGTCGGTCATCAGGGCCACGCGACGGCCACGCGCAATCAGCTCGGTCGCTAACGCCTCGGCCGGGAAGAAATGCCCGCCGGTACCACCAGCCGCGATCACGATGGGATGCACCGCGGGTGCTCTCATGGCACGTCGCCATGATGGCGGCGGCGGGTCAGCGCCAGCAGCATGCCCATGCCGAGCGCAACCGCCAGAGCCGATGAACCGCCGTATGAAATCAGCGGCAGCGTCATCCCCTTGGTCGGGATCAGCTGCAGCGAAGAAGCCATGTTGATGAAGGCCTGCAGGCCGAGGCCGGTGACCAGTCCGGTGCACGACAGAACGATGAACATGTCGTGCTCCTTCAAAAGCCGCAGCATGCCGCGCAGCACGATGAATGCGAACACGCCGACGATGATCAGGCAGACCAGCATGCCGAATTCCTCACCGGCGACGGCAAATACAAAGTCGGCGTGCGCGTCGGGTAGCACGTCCTTCACGCGACCCTCGCCGGGTCCGCGGCCCAGCAATCCACCATTGCCGAACGCCTCCAGTGCGGTGTGCGGCTGGTAGTCGGCGCTTATGCCGTTGCCGGGATGCAGGAAGTTCTCCACTCGCTTCTGCACGTGCGGGAAGAACATGTACGCAGCCACGCCGGCGCCACCGAAGGCGAGCATGCCGATGCCGACCATGACCACGTTCAGGCCAGCGACATAAAGCTGCGCGAAGAACACGGCGGTGATTACCGCCAGCATGCCCACGTCGGGCTGCGACTTCAGCAGCAGCGCAATGACGATAAAGACGGCGATCGCCAGCCATCGGCCGGGGAAACGCGGCGTGCGGCGGCCCTCGCTGATCAGCCAGGCCGCGACGACGGCGAAGCAGGGTTTCAGGAACTCCGATGGCTGCACGGAAAGGCCAGGCAGCGAGATCCAGCGCCGCGCGCCCTTGATCTCGACGCCGACGACCATGGTCGCCGCGGTAAGCGCGAGGGCGATGATGCAGCCGATGATCGCCAGTCGGCGGATGCTGCGCGGCGAGAGCAGCGAGACAGCCACCACGCACGCTCCGGCAGCGGCGAGGAAGAACACCTGCTTGAGTATGAACATGTCACGCGAGGAGCCGATGCGTTCGGCGACGGCGGGACTCGCCGCGAGCATCATGATGTAGCCGAAGCCGATCAGCATGCCGACGGCCCCCAGGGTCCAGCGGTCCACCGACCACCACCAGCGGCCAAACAGCGACGTATCCGCCCGGGAGAAATTGGCCATCAGGCCGCCCTCCCCCGCGCGAGTTGCGACACCAATGCGGCGAAGCGATCGCCGCGCGCATCGAAGCCGCTGAACTGATCGAAACTGGCACACGCGGGCGACAGCAGCACGACCGGTGCTCCGGTGGCGCGCGCGGCGGCGAAGGCGGCGGGCACCGCGGCGTCCAGCGTTCCGGCGATCTCGTGCTTCACGCAGCGTGCGGCGAGCGTGGCGGCAAGTGCCGGCGCATCGCGGCCGATCAGGAACGCGCGGGCGATGCGCGGGAACAGCGGCGTCAGCGATTCTATGCCGCCTTCCTTGGCGATCCCGCCGGCGATCCACACCAGTCGGTCGTAGCAACCAAGGGCGCGCGCGGCGGCATCGGCATTGGTCGCCTTGCTGTCGTTCACGAAGGTGATCCCGCCGATCGTCGCAACGCGCTGCTGGCGATGCGGCAGGCCAGGAAAGCTTTGCAGACCACGCACGACATCGGCGCGCGATACGCCGAAGGCGGTCGCAATCGCGGCGGCGGCGGCGGCATTCTGCGCATTGTGCGCACCAGGCAGCGCGTGCGCTTCTTTCATGGGCACGATCACGCCGTCCGCGTCGCGCAGCACGCTCCGATCGCACCACACATCGGCAGGCTGATGGCCCGACACGTCCGCGGGCTGGTGGCCCGACACGGTGACCACGCGCGCCATCCGCTCGCGCAGCGATTGCGCGATCTCGCGCGAGTGCTCGTCATCGACTCCCACCACGGCGAGATCGTCCGCCGTCTGCCGATCGAAGACCGCGCGCTTCGCCGCGACGTACCCCACCATGTCGCCGTGACGATCGAGATGATCCGCGCTGAGATTGAGCATCGCCGCGGCATCGAAGCGGAGTGTGGCGATTCGCTCCAACATGTAGGACGACATCTCAAGCACATATGTTCCGCTGTCCGACAACAGCTTGAGTGCCAAGGACCCCGGGCCGAGATTGCCGCCGGCAGCGACCTTCCTCCCGCTGCGAGCCAGAATGTGCGCAAGCAGCGCGGTCGTGGTGGATTTGCCGTTGGTACCGGTGATGCCGACGAAGCGTGCGCGCGATCCTGAAAGACGTACGGCGCGGAACAGCAGTTCCGCATCCGACAGGATCGGCACGCGCCATGCGCGCGCACGCGCGGCGACCGGATGCGGCGCCGGCAGGACATGCGGAATTCCAGGCGACATCACCAGCGCGTCGAACGCGAAATCATCGGTCCGCAGATCGCGCAGCGTGACGTCGGCGGCATCGACGCGGGCTGCGACGTTGTCGTCCCACGCCACGACCTCCGCGCCCATCGCAGCGAGCGCACGCGCGGCGGGAAGGCCGTTGCGGCCCAGCCCCAGCACGGCGAAGCGTTTCCCCGCGAACAGATTGTTGGGGAATGAACTCATCGGATCTTCAACGTCGCCAGACCGACGAGCGCAAGGATCATCGAGATGATCCAGAAGCGTATGACGATGGTTGGCTCCGCCCAGCCCTTCTTCTCGAAATGGTGGTGCAGGGGCGCCATGAGGAAGACGCGGTTGCCGGTGCGCTTGTACCAGAACACCTGAATGATGACCGACACGGTCTCCACCACAAACAGACCGCCGACGATCATCAGCACGATCTCTTGCTTGGTCGCTACCGCCACGGCGCCGAGTGCGCCGCCCAGTGCAAGCGAACCGGTGTCGCCCATGAACACCGCCGCGGGCGGGGCGTTGAACCACAGAAAGCCCAGCCCGGCGCCGATCAATGCAGACGCGAACACAGCCAACTCCCCGACTCCGGGTATCGGCGTGAGCTGGAGGTAGTCGGCGAAGATGCGGTTGCCGACCAGATACGAGATCAGGGCGAAAACGCCGGCACAGATGATGGTCGGCACGATGGCAAGTCCATCGAGCCCGTCGGTCAGGTTCACGGCATTCGATGCACCGAGCATGACCAGCATCCCGAAGATCGGAAACAGGAAGCCGAGCGGGATCAGCACATCCTTGAACACGGGAAGGGTCAGCGACGTTCCGAGCGGGCCGCGCGTCAGCAGCATGAACCAGACGGCTGCGGCGAATCCGATCAGGGTCTGCGCGGCAAGCTTCACGCGCGCCGAGACACCTTTGTGGTTGCGGCGCGACAGCTTCAGGTAGTCATCGGCGAAACCGAGCGCGCCGTAGCCAAGTGTGACGAAAAGCACCGCCCAGACATAGCCGTTGCGCAGATCGACCCAGAGCAGGGTGGCGATCGTGAGGGCGAACAGGATCAGCACACCGCCCATGGTCGGCGTGCCTCGCTTCTCGATCAGATGGCGTTCGGGGCCGTCGAGGCGAATTGGCTGGCCCTGGCGCTGAAGCGACCGCAACCAGCGGATCAGCGGTGGCCCCAGAATGAAGCTCACCGTCAGAGCGGTCAGGCAGGCCGCGCCCGAGCGGAACGTGATGTAGCGAAACAGGTTGAAAAGGATGAACTGGCTGGCGAGCGGCCGCGCGAGGTCATACAGCATCAGGCGGCCTCGACGCGCTGATCGAGTGCGTTGACCACAAGTTTCATGCGGCTGCCGAGGCTTCCCTTGATCAGAATGGCGTCGCCTGGCGCCAGGGCCCGCGCCAGGATCGGCGCCAGCGAAGCGGAGTCCTCCGTGTGCGCACCACGCATCGGCGCCGGCACTGCGGTGAACAGTTCGCCCATCTGCGGCCCGCATGCGAACAGGCGATCGGCGGCGGCGGCAACATCGGCGGCGAGGGCGCGATGTTCGGCGGGGCCGTGCTCGCCGAGTTCGAGCATGTCGCCGAGCACGGCGACCCGGCGTTTCCCGGGCTGCAGGCGCAGCACCGCCAGGGCCGCACGCATCGAGGCGGGGTTGCCGTTGTAGCTCTCGTCGAGCAGCAGAACCGAGCCGCCAGGAACCGCAATCAGTCGTCGCACGCCGCGACCCGCGATCGGCGTGAAGGTTTCCAGGGCACGCGCGGCGTTTCCCGGTGCGTTGCGCGACAGGTGCACGGCGGTTGCCAGCGCGGCCAGGGCATTCATCGCCATGTGGCGGCCGGGCGCGTTCAGGCGGAAACGGATCCGTTCGCCCTCGACCACAGCCACGACGTCGCTGCCGTCCGCGTCTGCCGCGATGTCGGTCAGCCGAACATCCGCCCAGGACGCTGCGCCGAAGCTGACGATCGACGCTTCGCCGGCGATTGCACGCAGACGGGGAAACAACGGCGAGTTGGCCGGCAGCACCGCGACGCCGCCCGGTTCCAGGGAGCGCAGGATCGAGCCCTTCTCGTCGGCGATCGCTTCGATCGAACCGAGAAAACCGATATGCGCCTTCTCCACCGAGGTAATCACCGCGACATGCGGACGCGCGAGACGCGCGAGCGGCGCGATCTCTCCGGGATGGTTCATGCCGATCTCGACGACGCAGAACGCGCTGTCCGGTGGCATTCGCGCCAGCGTCAGCGGCAAGCCCCAATGATTGTTGTATGAGGCGACCGCAGCATGTGTGGGGTCGAATGTGCTTAGGATCGTCCGGAGCATCTCCTTGGTCGTCGTCTTGCCGACGCTGCCGGTGACGGCCGCAAGGCGGCCACTGAACCTGGCGCGCGCATAGCCGCCGAGCCGATGCAACGCCGCAAGAGTGTCGTCCACGCGCAGCAGTGGGGCGACGTTCGGCACATCGCGATGGACCATCGCGCTGGCTGCACCCCTGGCCATGGCGTCGGCGACGAAGTCGTGGCCGTCGCCGGTTTCACCGTCCAGTGCAACGAAAAGATCGCCCGACTGTAGCGTGCGCGTGTCGATCGAGACGCCGGTGGCGGCGAACGGCGTTGCCAGGGTTCCACCGGTCGCCTCGAGCAGATCGTGGCTGGTCCACAACGGTGTCAACGAACTGACACCGGACGAGGCGCAGGCGTTGTGATGATAACCGACGCATTTCCCTCTCCGCCCCGAGAGGCGGAGAGGGAAATGCGTCGGTGCGCGGAAGCCAGATCACTGTGGGGCAATGCAGGCTCATGGCGCGCCCACCAATCGGCGAACCACGCTCACGTCGTCGAATGGGATCACCGCGTTGCCGATCGTCTGCCCTTGCTCGTGGCCCTTGCCCGCCACCGCCAGAACATCGCCGCGACCGAGGCCGTTCAGCGCTTCCGCAATTGCCCGCTCGCGATCGCCGATTTCGCGCCCGCCGGGGCAGGCGGCGAGTATCTCGGCGCGGATCGCGGCAGGGTCCTCGCTGCGCGGATTATCGTCGGTCACTATGGCCACGTCGGCGAAGCGCGCCGCGGCCGCGGCCATCAACGGCCGCTTGCCGCGGTCGCGGTCACCGCCGGCCCCGAACACCACATGTAGCCTGCCCGCGGTATGTGGGCGCAGCGCCGTAAGCAATCGCTCCAGCGCGTCCGGCGTGTGGGCATAATCGACGTAGATCGCTGCACCGTTCGGCAGGCGTGCAGCCAACTCCAGCCGTCCCCGCACGCCATGCAGCTCAGCGAGCCGATCCAGCACGTTGCGCTCGCCGAGCGCGACGGCAAGTGCCGCGGCCAACAGGGCATTGTCGGCCTGGAAGCGGCCAGGCAGGGGCAATGCGACCTGCCGGCGAATGCCGGCCGCCTCGACACACAACAGCTGACCGTCGGGACGGGGCGTTGTGGCCAGCAGCCGAATTGCGGTTCCCGCCGCGCCGACCGTTCGCAGATCGAGGCGCCGCCTCCGCGCAATCCCCGCGAGCGCGTCCATGCTCATGGCGTCCAGGTCGCACGAAGCCACAACGGGAGCGCCCTCAGGCAGGAGCTCCGCGAACAGTCGAAGCTTGGCGGTGCGGTAGGCTTCTTCCGTGCCGTGATAATCGAGATGGTCGCGCGTCAAATTGGTGAAGGCGGCAGCAGCAACCCGGACGCCGTCCAGCCGAAACTGGTCGAGGCCATGCGACGAGGCCTCGATCGCCGCGTGCTGGATGCCGGCACGCGCGAGCCGCGCCAGGGTCTCCGCCAAGGTTACCGGATCCGGTGTGGTCAGACCGGGGCCGGGATCGAATCCCGCAGCGATCACGCCGAGCGTGCCCAGGCTGGCGGCCGGCAGTCCGCCCGCGGCCCAGATCTGGCGCAGGAATTCCACCGTGCTGGTCTTGCCATTGGTCCCGGTGACGGCCACCGCGATATTGGGCTGGCTCCCCGCCAGGCCGGCGGCAAGCTGGGCCAGCCGCCGGCGTGGCTCGGGATCCCCGAGCAGCGGGCGAGGCGGCACGCCCGGCGGCCATTGCGTTCCGTCCGGCGCAAGCACCGCAGCGGCGCCGCGGGAGACCGCTTCGGCGATGAAGGCGCGACCGTCTGCTCGGATGCCTGGGATCGCGGCAAACAGGTACCCAGGCGCGACGCGACGGCTGTCGGCGGTGATGCCGCGGATTTCCAGCTCCGCCGCGTTCCGCCAAGCGGGGGGAACGGCGCTGGCGTCAGCCAGGATATGACCCTGGCGCATGATGTCAGCGAGCCGCAAGCGAGCCGGGCGCCGCGGACGCAGGCAACACAGGTGCGCCGACAACTTCCGGCGCCCGCACAGCCGCTTCGTGTCTCGGGTCCCGGGCGACCGGTCTTGCCGGCGGCAGCGTGGTTGCGGGAACCTCCGTGCCCCCGGGCTTTGCCGGCAGGGAGGCCGGTTTAACATTGATCGGCGGCGCGGAGGCGGCTATCGGTCCACGCGACGCACCAGCGGGCCGGGCCGGCTGTAAGGGGATATAAAGTGCCTGGTTGATCGCCGGAGCGTCCTGGATATCAGGCAGCAGCCCCAGCATCGGCGCAACGCGAGCGATCACGCGTCCCGCCGCCGGGGCCGCCACCCAGCCGGCGGTTGAGTAGCCGTAGGTGCTTTTGTTTCCGTGCGGCTCGTCCACCATCATGTACACGGCGTAGCGCGGCGCGTTCATCGGGAACACACTGGTGAACGCCGCGACGTTGAAATTCTCCTTGAAGCCGCGCTTGTAACCGTGCTTGCCGACCTTCTCCGCGGTCCCCGTCTTGCCACCGGGGTAGTAGCCCGCCACCTCGGCCTGCTTGCCGAAACCATCGGTGACCACAAGGCGCATCAGCTTGCGCATTGTGTCCGAGGTCGACGGCTGCATCACCCGGACCTCTTCCGGGTGCGCGCCCTGTGGCAGGGCAACGATCGTCGGCCGCACCAGCAAGCCGGTGGCAACCGCTGCGGTGCCCCGGACCACGTGCAGCGGCGAGACCGAGATCCCGTGACCGAACGCCACCGTCAGCGTCACCACCTCTTTCCAGGCGGACGCCGGCTGGATGATCGGCAGTCCCGCCTCCGGCAGTTCGATGCCGACGCGGGCGAACATGCCCATCGCCTTGAGCCAGGCGCGCTGGCGCTCCCCGCCCACGGTATCGGCGATATGCGCCGCGCCGAGGTTCGAGGAATAGGCAAGCACCTCCGGCACATACAACCAGCGGTGCTTGCCCTCGAAGTCGGTGATGGTGAAGCGGCCGATGTGGATCGGGCGCGAGGCGTCGAACTCGTCCCACAGGTGCACAATGCCGGAATCCAGCGCCATCGACGCGGTCTGCAGCTTGAAGGTGCTGCCCGGCTCGTACATCCCGGTCACCGCGCGGTTGAAGCGATCGTCGGCGGGCGCGGTGCGGAAGTCGCTGGTGTCGTAGTCGGGCAGGCTGACCATCGCCAGCACCTCGCCCGTGTTCACGTCCATCACGATGCCGCAGCCGCCGATGGCCTGGAAGAAGTCGATCGCCTTGGACAATTCGTCGCGCACCACCGCCTGCACGCGCACATCGATCGACAGCCGGAGCGGTGAAGCATCGCTGAACAGCCGCTGGTCGAAGTATTTCTCGACGCCGGCGACGCCGTGTTCGTCGACATCGGTGCCGCCGATCACCTGCGCGGCGGTGCGGCCCATCGGGTAATGCCGCTGCTCGGTCGGCCGGAAATCGATCCCAGGTATCCCGAGCGAATTGATTGCCAGTTCCTCGCGCGGCGTGATCTGACGCTCAAGGTAGACGAATTGCCGGTTGGTATCGGACAGCCGCTCGCGCGCCATCGCCTCGTCCAGGCGCGGCAGCGCCTGCTTCATCCGATGCGCCGCATCGGCTGGATCGATGATTTGCCGTGGGTCGGCGAACAACGCCACGGTGGGGAGCGAGATCGCGAGAATCTGCCCGTTCCGGTCGGTGATCATCGCGCGCTGGGCAAGCGACGCCACATCCACCTTCGGTCCCGTGAACAGCGCCTCGATCGACCGTTCGGGCCGGTGCGGCGCAAGCGGCTGAAGGATGGTTGCATCGGCGAGCTTGGCGACAACAGCAAGAAAGAGCAGGCCGAATCCGAAGGCGGCGTAGACGAGGCGTGTACGCGTTTTCTCGAGGGCGGCGCGACGCAGCAGATCCGGCTCAGTGACTCGCACGTTTTCCATGCGCGGCACCGCGTCGGAGCGCGCCGCACCGACGCGGTGCGTGGGTGTGCCCGGCGGATCCTGCCCGGGCGGTGGCGCATCGCTCATGAGCTAGCCTCCGCCACCATTGGTTACCCACTGGGATGCGCTCACCGGCATCGGTTGCGGCGGTGGCAGCGCCCCGCCACGCCCCGCCATGCCGAGCGCGGAACCGACGACCGGCCCGGTCGGAGACGGCGCGGGCAAGGATGCGTGAACGATCCGCGACGTTGCCGGCCGCGGCAGGTCAGCTGTAACGACCGGGCGAAATACCGGCGCAGGCGGGCGCGCTGTAGGCACCTCGGCGAGCACCTGGTGCGGCGGAGGAGTCTTGTGCTCGGGAACACGCGGCGGCGCAACAGCAACGACGGCCGGCTTGGCAGGCGCAGGCGGCGGCACGACGGCGACCGGAGGGGGTGGCTCGGGCACCGGCGCCTCCAACGGTTCCTGCGGAGCGGGCTCCGGAACACTGACGGCGGGCAATCGATTGTCGAGTTCCGCCAGGCTGGTGAACTGCCCTGGCGCCACATTCTTCAGGTTGAGGAATTGATCGGCCAGGATCTGCAAGCGCTGCGGATCGTTCAGCAGCGTCCATTCGGCATGCGCCGCGCGCGTCTGCTCGCGAAGCGCGTCCGTTGCGCGCACGGTCTTCTCGATATCGCGGTCGAGCAACTGCACCCGATGCTTCGACTGATAGACATAGAGACCGGAACCGCACGCCAGCAGGAAGCAGACGCAGGTGACAGGACGGATCATGGCACGATCCCCGAATTCATTCGTTCAAGTGCGCGCAGACGGGCGCTGCGCGCACGCGGATTGGCGGAAGTCTCCGCTGGTCCCGGACGCATCGGCCGGGCGGTCAGCAGCCGGAAGCGCGGCGCCGGCCGGGCGGCCAGCCCGCGCGGATCGTGGCGCGACGGAGCAGGCGAGCGGCCAGCCGCCTCGCCCATAAAACGTTTGACGATGCGGTCCTCCAGCGAATGGAACGACACGACGACCAACTTTCCGCCGGGAGACAGCAGCCGGCTGGCCTGATCGAGCGCCCGCTCGATCTCGCCCAGTTCGTCGTTCACCCGGATGCGTAACGCCTGGAAGCTGCGCGTGGCGGGATGAATACCGGAACGATCAGGCGGCAGGACGCCACGAATGATCGACGCGAGTCGCGCCGTCGTCGTGATTCCCGGCTCACGTCCGGGGATCGCTTCCCCGCGTGCGGCGACGATGGCGCGTGCGATACGGCGCGATGCGCGTTCCTCGCCGAACTCGAACAGCAGGTCGGCAAGCTCACGCTCAGGCAGCGTGTTGACCAGATCGGCCGCGGTCGGGCCGGAGCGTTCCATGCGCATGTCGAGAGGGCCGTCGCCACGGAATGAAAATCCGCGCACCGGATCGTCAAGCTGGTAGGACGACACGCCGACATCCAGCACCACGCCATCGAGCGCCGTCACGCCGCGCTCGGCCAGTAGATCGAGCAGGTTGCCGAACCGCCCGTGGATCAGATGCAGCCGGCCGGGGAAGCGGACAACAAGGCTGGCGCCGCGCGCAATCGCATCGGGATCGCGATCGATCGCCCACAGCGTGCACCGCGCCGCCTCCAGGATCGCCCGCGCGTAGCCGCCACCACCGAACGTGCCGTCGAGGTAAACGCCGCCGTCCCGCGGTGCGAGCAGGCGCAGCGCCTCTGGCAGCATGACGGGAACATGGGATGGCATGGGTTCGGTCATTGCGCCGGACCTGCCGGCAATGTGCCCCCGGGCAAGGTGAACGCGTGTGCCCGCGCCCGCTCGCGCGCCTCCGATCGACGGCGTTCGGCGGCGCCCGGCTCCCAGATCTGGAAGATGCGGCCAAGACCCATGAACACCACGGCGTCGGTCAGGCCGGCGAACGAAACCAGCGAATCCGGCAGTACCGACGCGGCCCTCCTTGTCGACATCGATCGGGAAGGCATCCGCATACAGTGAAGCGGCCAGATCGTCGTGCTCCGGGCTGAACAGGTTGAGCCGGTTCAACGGCTCCGACAGGGCCTCGAATTCCACTGCCGGCCAGGCCTCGATGCAGGGATGCTGGTGCGATGGGCGAAGCACCAGATGCGTGCCGTTGCCGTTGGATTCGCCACGTGAGCGGAGTGCGGCTCGAAACGGGGCAGGCACGGAGACGCGGCCCTTGGCGTCCAACCTGTTCTGGTGGGTGCCGAGGAAATGGGTCATCCAGCCCGGAGCGCCTTTCCCACTGGATGAACGGGGTCCATCGTTCATCCCTATCGTGCGGCCGGCACGTCGAATGGAGTGCGATCGAAGTGAGCTGCCTGCCTGTCACCCTGTTCCGATCGAGCCCATGGGACGAACGCAGCGTTCCTTCCTGGGATGACGCGGGATAGCATGGGAATTCATGGGTCGTCAAAGGGATTTGCCGGTTTTTTCCGCCGCTGCGGCAGAATTTTTGTGGTGTGCTCAACAGCTTAGGGGTCGTTGGCCGAGTCCGGCTGCAGCAATTTTGAGGATCGCGAATATATTTTCGCCGGAGATTCCGGTTTCGTTCAGTCGGTGGCGCGCGCCTGTGCAAGAACCTGTGCGATAACCCGCCGCTGTTGCAGGACGTTGCCAGACGGCCTGTAAGCCGGGTTCTGTCCGCATCCCAGGTCTCCCCGGAATGCGGGACGGCCATTCCTCTGGGACGCGCCTCGCAGCGCGCCTCACGCGACCAACCCGGGCGGCGAGGCGGAAAACCTCTGTGCCTTGCGGCACCGCCGCCCCTATTCGGTCTTGCTCCCGGTGGGGTTTACCCTGCCGCCCCTGTTGCCAGGGGCGCGGTGCGCTCTTGCCGCACCGTTTCGCCCTTGCCCGCGGGACGCCTTGCGGCTCTTGCGCGGGCGGTTTGTTTTCTGTGGCACTTTCCCTGGGGTCGCCCCCGCCGGCCGTTAGCCGGCACCGTATTCCCGTGGAGCCCGGACTTTCCTCTACAGGTTCCCCGGGTCAAGCCCGGGGACAAGCAGCGGCCGTCCGGCCGTCTGGCGAGGCCAGACATGTGCAGAAAAAAGCCAGAAGGCAAGGGTCCACACGGAGTCACCGAGTGCTGCCGAGGCCACTGAGAAGGAAAAAGCCTCCAGTGCTGCGCGCGGACCGCATTTGGTTTTCTGAGTGCGCCCCTCACCTTGTTCTGTGAACTCCGTGTGGACCCTTGTTTTCCTGATCGCTGCCGCTTGCGCCGGAGCGTCAGGCACTCGCATTGACCAGTCGCCGCATGCCCAACAGCCGCGCGAGCGTCCCGGCATCAGCCTGGCCGGTGATCGCCTCGGGACGCCAATGGCGCTGAAACGCACGCAGCACGGCGGAGAGTGACGGGTCCGACGCCCCCTCTGGCGTCACGCGATAGCCGATTTCGGCCAGCGCGGTGCGCACATCGCGTAAGGGGCCGGCGTCGCGCAGCGCGCCCATCGTGCCGAGGTCGGGAACGTCCCACGGCCAAAGGCCGACGCCGTTCTGCGCCAGGCCGTGCCAGTCGAACTTCTCGCCCGGATCTTCCTTGCGATCCGGGGCCACGTCGCTGTGGGCGACGATGTTGCGCGCGGGGATCGCGTGTCGCGACAGGATGGCGAGGCAGAGATCGCACACCACGGCAAGCTGCAGCACCGGGAAGTCGCGATAACCCCATTCATGACCCGGATTGACGATCTCGATGCCGATCGAGCGCCCGTTCAATTCGGTGTGGCCACGCCACCACGAGACCCCGGCGTGCCAGGCGCGCCGCTCCTCCGGCACCAGTCGTAGCACGCTGCCGTCCTCGTCCACGACATAGTGCGAGGACACACGCGCGACGGGATCGCGCAGCCGATCGAGGGCCTCCCGCGCACTCCGCATGCCGGTGTAATGCAGGATCAGCGTATCGATCGGGAAGTTTGTCGGCCGGCCATCATGGTTCGGGCTTGGCAGATCCCGGATATGCAGCGTCACAAACCGCGCTCGCGCTTGATCTGGTCCCAGGCGGCGTTGATGCGTGCCACCTTGTTGTTGGCGCGGGCGATGAATTCGGCGGGCACACCGCGCGAGGCCAGACTGTCTGGATGGTTCTCGCGCATCAGTCGCTTCCAGGTCGCGCGGATTTCCTCGACCGTTGCCGAGCGAGGCACGCCGAGCACCACGTATGCGTCCGGTTCGTCGGATGCCGGCCGGCGCGGCATCCCACCCCGTGCGCGGTCCCAGGCAACCTGATCGAGGCCAAACGCGCGATGCGTGCGTGATAGGAACTCGTGTTCGCGCGCATTCACCTCCCCATCGGCGCGCGCGATCACGAACAGCGCGACGAGAACATCCTCCAGCATGCCGCGGTTATCAGCGAACGCCTCGCCGAGCTGCAAGGCATAGGCCTCGAACCCATCGGCGCTGTCGCGTGCCTGGTCGAACAGGCGGCCGATATCGCGCACGCCTTCCGGCGGGATGCGGAACTGACGCCGGAACGCATCGATCTCCTCGCGCTTCACGCGTCCATCGCATTTGGCGAGCTTGGCCGACAGCACCACCACACAGATGGCGAAGAGTTGGTCGCGCCGGTTGAACATCGCGGCGACGCGCGCCGGATTCCACCCAACCTGTGGACCGAACGAGGTGCGCAGGTTGGGCACCGCGCCAGAATCGGCCGCATGGCCGAGCGCGGCGCCCACCATCGCACCCATCGGGCCGCCCATGGCGAAGCCCGCGACCCCACCGATGATCTTGCCCCAGTATCCCATCAACTGCGTTTACCACGCACTGGTTGAGGCGGACAGAACATCGGGGCGGCGGAAGCGCTAGTGTTGCAACAGGGAGCGGTCCTGCACTGTGGTATCCTGGCCGACGACGGGATCGGCGATCGCCGCTTCGAGGCTGGTGGCGCCCTTCCATTCCTCGGGCGGCCGTACCCGGCCGTCGCTGCCGACCTGATCGATGCCCCAGTAGATTTCCAGGTTGTGGCCGTCGGGGTCGGTGAACTCGATGGCGAGCTGCACCCCGGCGCGGCGGCGTCCCTCGAAGTGGATCGGCACGTCGTGCCGACGCAGATGCTCGCGGGCGCGCAGCACTTCGTCCAATGTCGAGACCTCGAACGCCATGTGGTGGAATGCGCCGTGCGCCGGCTGGCCCTCGGGCAGCTTGAACAGCGCGACGCCGTGATGGTCGGCGGAGCAGCGCAGGAACACCGCCCCGCCGGGCATCATGTCGCCGCCGTACGCGTCCGAGATCGAGAACCCCATCACCTCGGTGTAGAATTTCGCCGAGCTCTGCAGGTCCTTCACGTAAAGCGCGACGTGGCCGATCTTGTTGCAGCGGAACGGCATGCCGCCTGGGCGTTGCATCTTGCTGACTGTCTGTACGTCCATGGTGGTTGCACCTGACTGGTTGACGGTTGCGCGTGGCCGCAGGTTATTCGGTTCGCCTTCCTCGCGGAAGGCCGATGCAATCCCCCGCTCCGCCCCCGGGGCGGAGCGGGAAACGCGCGGTTACCCCAACGGCTTCAGCGGCGGCGTCTCGCCTTCTGGC
>CAWEVI010000038.1:0-168925 GCA_963812475.1 uncultured Alphaproteobacteria bacterium | reverse complement strand
GGCAAGACCTGGGGCAAGAAGGGTGAGACACCTGTGGTCGAACGGCCTGGTCAGCGGCAATCGATCAGCGCGGCCTCGGCGGTGAACGCCCGTGGCGCATTTTGGTATTGCACCTACCATGGTGGACTGACGGCCGAGTTGTTTGTCACCCTGCTGCGGCGGATGATGCGGCGTCGTTCGAAGCCGGTTCATTTGGTGGTCGACGGACTTCCCGCGCACAAGACCGCGCTGGTGAAGGCCTATGTCGCATCCACGAAGGGCATTCTACGCTGCATTTCCTCCCCGGCTATGCGCCTGAACTGAACCCCGATGAACTGGTCTGGAGCCACATGAAACGCACCGGTGTGGCGAGAGCACCGCTGCGGCGCGGCGAGAAGCTGCAGGAAAAGATCGAAGCACAACTTAGCGCTATCAAGCGCATGCCACGGTTGATACGGTCATTCTTCAAGGCGCCGAGTGTCGCCGATATACCGACTTATGAGTAAGATTCGCTTTAGCGAATTGGTAACGTCGGTTTATCGGGCAAGTAGACTCGGCAAGGTGTAACCTACGCTCCATGTCCCGGCGCGGCTGCGGCCGGCCGGACGCGAGGCTACGATGGTCGAGGCGCGCGCAGCATCACTGGCGACCCCTCATCCTTCTGATCCAGGGAGCGCAGCAGCGCGCGACGGTCTTGATCGTATAGCTTCTGCGGCGCTCACCGTTGGCGACACTGATGTAGATGAGGACCGAACCCGGCCAAGGGAATTGTCACGGCTATCATCATAGCGGTTCCCCTGTGGTGCCTAATCGGCTTCCTATCTTGGCTCATCCTGGTGCGCTAGCGCCGAGCGAACCAGAACCACGTGGCTTGGCATATCACCAGCCTCCCACGATCAGCGCTGCGCCCGGCTATGACACGGATTGCACGCAAAGATAACTGGGTTGTGACCGCGGCCTGAGGTTCCACTCTTAACTTGTGCCGGCAGGCAATCAGCGTGTCGATCTCTCGATTGCCCGCGTCGGCCCTGGACAAGCCGGCAGTGTAGGAGGGCCGGCGGATTCCTGCCGCCAGTCCTTCATTATCGGGCGCAGTGTGGGAAAGCTTACCAGTGTCAGAGGCGATCGCTCTAATGGAGCAGGCCAACAAGTACCGGCTGCTCGCTTCCCTTGTAACGGACAAAGCGGCCCGTGCGGCATTGATAACTCTGGCCGAAAAATGCGAAGCGCGGGCGCTCGCGATAGTGTCGCACCTACCCGCACCAGACTGATCCGCTGCGGCGTTCGGCTGCTTAAATCGCAAGCATCTTCGCGGCCAAACGGGCAGCACGCCGGCGGTGCCGGACGCTGGGGCAAGTGGCCTCAAATGGACAAAACGGCCGATTCTAAGCTATAAAGATCGGCAGGGGGCCACCCTGGTCCGTTTCAATAAATCTACGATTTTTTGCGATAGCCCTTTGCCTCGCCGGTCGTAGGTCTCCTGAAGGGCGTTGTCGGTCAGCGGTTGTGAAGCAATGACGCTCCGGGCCATGGTTCGACGGAAAGAGCATCTCCACGTTGGGAGACCATCTTCTCGACAAAGCCGAGAGAGTTGTGGTCCTTTCATCCCATACACAGCCCGTTCCCCGTCCAGAGCCACCATTTCGTCAGGGCCGTCCTCGTCGACCTGTCCGATAGGTGAGCCCTTGCGATCGATCGAGCAGTCAGCGCCCGCCGGATCCGTCGAGATTGTTACCCACTGACTGGTACCCACGAATATCGTCGCACGGCCGGGGAGCAGAAGCGACAACTCCCCAAGCGCCGAAGCACCGTCGGTCAGGGGTCGCGTCGGGCGGTGGGCGTACGTGACTATGGCAGGACGCTTGGTCATTGCGGTGACGTTACCAAGACGCGATGGCTATGAATGCCTGCCGCCGGTTTTCGTGATGTGAGAGCGCAGGTCTTCTCACGACGCCGCGATGATGGAGCGTACTCGCTCGGCGAGCCTGTCCATCGCAAACGGTTTCGTCAGCACGTGCATGCCAGGTTCCAAATGGCCGTGGCCGATGACGGCGTTCTCGGCATAGCCGGTGATGAATAGCACCTTCAAATCGGGACGGTTCGCCCGGGCGGCATCCGCCATCTGCCGGCCGTTGATACCGCCGGGCAGCCCGACGTCGGTGATCAGCAGATCAATGCGCACGTCCGAGAACAACACCTTGAGCCCCGACACCCCGTCCGCCGCCTCGATGGCGGAGTAACCCAGTTCGTCCAGGACATCCGTCAGCAGCATCCGCACGCTCGGCTCATCGTCGACAACCAGCACCGTTCCCCCCGTCGCCGCCCTCGGCGCTTTATCCAACCTTGGCTCGATCACCTCATCTTCCGCCTCCCCCCGATGCCGTGGCAAGTATAGGTGCACAGTCGTGCCTCGGCCGACTTCCGAATAGATCTGCACCTGCCCGGCCGACTGTTTGGCGAAGCCGTAAACCATCGACAGGCCGAGGCCCGTACCCTGTCCAGTCGGCTTGGTCGTAAAAAACGGGTCGAAGGCACGGGCGATGACATCGGGCGGCATGCCGGCCCCGTTGTCAGTCACGCTGATCGCAACGTACTGGCCGGGCTGCATGTCTCGTTCGCGTGCGCCCCGCTCGTCGAGCCAGTTGTTGGCGGTTTCGATGGTAATGCGGCCACCGTCCGGCATGGCGTCGCGCGCGTTGATGCAGAGATTAAGAAGCGCGTTCTCAAGCTGATTCGGATCGCACAGCGTCGGCCATAGGCCAATGGCGAGGGCAGTCTCGAGCTGAATGGCCGGTCCCACCGTGCGGTGAACCATCTCCTCCAAGGTGCCGATCAGCTTGTTGGCATTGGTCGGTTTCGGATCGAGCGTCTGGCGGCGCGCGAAGGCTAGCAGACGGTGCGTGAGCCCCGCGGCTCGCGACGCCGCGCCCTGCGCGCTCGCAATGTAGCGTTCGAGATCATTACTGTAAATCTCCCCTTTGCCAGCCGTGCCTTCATAAGCTCAAGGCTACCGGAGATCCCCGTAAGCATATTGTTGAAATCATGCGCGAGGCCGCCGGTGAGGTGTCCGATGGCTTCCATCTTCTGCGCCTGGATCAGCTGTTCGCGCGACTGCTCCAACTCCAGCTGCGCTTGGCGCCGTTCGGTAAGATCACGTGTTATCTTGGCAAAGCCTATGAGCCGGCCGTCGTCATCGCGAATGGCATCGAGCACCGCGTTGGCCCAGAATTGCGTGCCGTCCTTGCGGCAGCGCCACCCATCCGATTCGTAGCGACCATCACGCGATGCGTGCTCAAGCGTCTTCGCCGGCACTCCCGCCGCGCGATCTTCGGGGGTGTAGAAAAGAGAAAAATGCTGCCCGATCACCTCCTCTTCGCTGTAGCCCTTGATGCGGACGCCCCCCGTATTCCAGTTCGTGACCAGCCCGTTGGGGTCGAGCATGTAGATCGCGTAATCGGTCACGCCTTGCACGAGCAGGCGCAACCTGCGCTCGCTTGCCAGTGTGGCAAGGTGCGCGTTGTGCTGTTCCGTCATATCGCGCGTGATCTTGGCGAACCCGATCAGCTTGTCGCCCTCACGGATCGCATCGATCACTACCATCGCCCAGAAGCAGGTGCCGTCTTTCCGCACGCGCCAGGCTTCAGTGGTAAAGCGGCCGGTTTCCTCGGCCTACGCCAATGCAGCTCTGGGGACGCCGGCGACACGATCTTCCTCGGTATAAAAGCGGGAGAAATGCTCGCCGACGATCTCGTTGGCGGCGTAACCCTTGATGCGTTCGGCGCCCGGGTTCCAGCTCACCACGCGGCCCTCAGGATCGAGCATGTAGATCGCATAATCCACGACACTGCGGATGAGGAGGTCGTTAAGATCGGGGGGCCGCGTCACCGATCGTTATCCTGTGCGGTTGAGCCCCGAGGTTAGGCGCGCTTTTGCGCGCAGCAAGAAGGCTGATTCGATGGAGAAAAGGATCAATTCCGAGGCATATACCAGCATGAAGCTTCACGAGCAGGTGAGACGGGGGTTTGCCGCAGTGCCGGGTCCGATCGAGGCAGAACCACATGAGCGCGGCGATCTGGAGCAGAATTTGGCTCTCGCGAAAGCCTGGCCAATGTGGCGCACGCACACAGGCGCAAGCGATGCGCACCGGCCGGTGTTACCGGCATGGCGGCCCCAGCACCGGCTCACGGACACCAGAGGGCTCCGGCGCACGGACACCAGCGGCTCCGCATCGTGAAGGCCCGCACTGTGCACGGCACCTACGGATCCGAGATGCGGGAACTGCGCGAGCTGATGCGGGGACTGCGGGCCGACGCTAAGCGGCTGGCGGAGCTTACGCAAGATCGCGACGGCGACGGATGTGACTTTCGCTACCCGGTCGCACTACAAAAATTCGGATACAAACTCGCCGACGCTACTTCAGCACGAGAACCCGTTGATTATCGATGGGACGCGAATACTCCCCAACTGGTTGGTGGATGCTACCTATCCTTCCTCTTCTCTGCCTCTTCCTTGTTGATAACGCGCGCTTGCTCGCCTTGCTTGCCCTCTCGTTCTGCAATCTCCGTATGGGCCTGCGTGTCGGCTTGTGGAGCCATATCCTCGGATTTTATCTTGTCCTGGGCCATAATTCACCTCCGGTCTCAGATGTGAACGCACCCAACGCCGGTTCGGTTCCTGTGGGAGCAGGAGCGATGACCATCGCGTCGGAGCTGCGAACGAGCCGTTGACGCGGACGGGGCCGGTGATCGTCCTGTCCGCGCTGCGGACGCGCAGCGGCAATGGCGTCCCGATGCCGCCACGATGTCGAGCACGCCGACAAGGCAGGAAATCGAGCTCATCCCAGCCGCCTTGCGGAATATCGCTGGCGCATAGGTCGGGGCATGTTCGTCACGGGTCAGGGATGAGCTTACACCACTACACTCCGGGACTGAACAGTCGGTGACATGTGGTGGCGTCGGATCAACCGGGACCATCGTCACCGCGAAGAACCCGCATCGTCGTGGCAGGCTCGGCGAAGGCCACTTCAGTCCATCTGAACAGCCTGCCTCGCAGATCAACCGCCTTCAGAGCATGCGCTATGACAGCTGCTGTGCCGCCGCCCGCCACGGCGCCGCCACAGCTCACTGAGCTGGTTTCTTGGGTGGTCTGATTGGCACGCACCCCCCGATGAAGGAGCTCGCGGGCCTCAGTGTCCGTCCGGAAGCTTTCGAGTCATTTGAATTGGTTAAGGGGCGGGGGTTGAGCGGCTCGAACTATCTGTGATTCTCTGTGCGGCGCCGCTTCGCGAGGTGCCAGATGTGGACGACCAAGAACCGCCCCCGTTACGACCGAGACAAGTTGCGCTATCCAAGTGATCTGACCGATGAAGAATGGTCACTTATCGAGCCACTGATACCGCCGGCCAAACGCGGCGGCCGCAGGCGAGAGGTGGTGATGCGACAGGTGGTGAACGGCGTGATGTATGTGCTGAGCACCGGCTGCCAGTGGCGATATATCCCCAAGGACCTGCCGCCAAGGAGTACGGTGCACGACTACCTCACCCGCTGGAACTACGACGGCACGATCGAGATGATCCACCACGCTCTCTATGTGCAATGCCGCGAGGCGATGGGGCGGGAAGCCAGCCGACCGCCTGCGTGATCGACAGCCAGAGCGTGAAAAGCGTGGAAAAGGGGGGGCCTGTATCGATCCGCCCGGGTATGACGCGGGTAAGAAGATCAGAGGCAAGAAGCGGCATATCCTGGTCGACACGGTAGGGCTGTTGCTGCACGCGGTGGTGCATCCAGCGGATATCCAGGATCGTGATGGCGGGGTTCTGCTGCTCTCGACCTTGTTCGGGATGTATCCCTTCCTGGCAAAGCTGTTTGCCGATGCCGGCTATCAGGGACCGCAGTTCGCCACGGCAGTAGCCGAGGTTCTGCCACACCTCTCGGTCGAGATCGTGAAACGTTCCGACCAGGCGAGCGGCTTCGTAGTCCTACCAATGCGCTGGGTCGTCGAGCGCACCTTGGCGTGGCTCAATCGTTGCCGTCGCCTCGCCAAGGACTTCGAAAGCCTCAGCCGCAATGCGCGGGCATTTCTGCAGCTTCCATCAATCCGCCTGATGCTGCGAAAGCTCTGCAATCCGGTATGAACTTTCCGGACCGACTCTTAGAAAATTCCAAGCCATTCTTCAAGGCCCCGTGATAGAAGCCGGCGGCGTCGCGTAGGTGGGATTAAGCCGGGCGTAAGCGAGCGAGGTGGATATCCATGCATTCATCGGAAATGGGGTGAAGCGGAACGATTCAGATGCTTCGGTGGTTTACTTATGCCGGGTTGCTGATCCCCACCCTCCTCTTTGCCGGTGCCGCCTGGAAAGACAGAGCGGCTATACTGGACGCCGCCGAGGACGATGGCGCCAAAATGGTCGCGCTGGTTCATGAGCAAGCCGTCAATCTGTTTACCGGTCATGAAATCATCCTGAATATGATCGTGGACCGCATGCGTGATCGCGATTGGAGCACGGTCGAGGATCCCACAGAGATCCTCCACGAGCTTGAGGCGATCGACCTCCGGCTCGACCGCACATCTGAGATCGTCGTTGTGGACGCTACCGGCGCTTTGCACGCAACAACGGTTCATCCGCAAGCCAACGAACCGCCTCCTACCGCCGATGAAGGCTGTTTTCTGGCCTTGAGCAGAAACCAGGTCGAGCTCTGCATTAGTCGACCGCCTAGCAATGCGGGGCCCGAACATAATGTCTTCTCCGTGAGCCGACGGCTGGAAAAAGACGGCGTCTTCAATGGAATTGCGCAGGTCGGCATTTCGGCGGGCTACCTGGCTGGCCTCTGGGCATCGGCGACCCCGAGCGCGTCCGACATCGTTGCAATGGGCACTTCGGACGGCACTATCCTGGCACAGTCTCGGCCGCAATTGAACGTCGAACCGGAAGCGACCGATCTGGGGAAAACCCTGGTGGACCAGATGGATCATAACGACACGGGCATCATAAGAGCACCCTTGTCGCCCAGCGGCATCGATCGGATAACCATATATGCGAAGGACGCCGACCATCCGGTCTCCGTTGCCCTCAGCCTTGACAGGACGGCAGTTCTGGCCATTTGGCGCGCCAATCTCGCCATCTACGGTTTGGTTGCAGCCACTGCCACGGCCGGCATTCTGTTGGCGCTGGGCATCGCCTTACGACGGGCAAAGAAGGAACGCCAGGCAGTCAGCCTGTGGCGAGCCGAGATCGAAGAGCGAGAACTAGCTCAAGAGCAGCTTCGCCAGAGTCAGAAGATGGAAAGTCTGGGCAAGCTCACGGGCGGCATTGCGCACGATTTCAACAATCTTTTGACGGCTATTATCGGCAATATCAGTTTGGCGCAGGACTTCGCACAGGATGTCAGACTTCAAAGATTTCTGGACAATGCGTTGAAGACCAGTAACAGTGCGGCTTCTCTCACGCAAAGGCTAACGGCTTTCGCTCGTAAGCAGGTTCTTAGACTTGTCGAGCGTCGCGGCCAGATAGGTCAAGCGACCGCTCGTGGTCGTGTCATTGTCGATGCTGAACTCCTCCAGCGCCGGTCCGATGATCGGCGATCCATCGGGATTGACCGCGACCGGCGCCTTCGTCGTGAAGCGATTGCCGCCGGGCGCAGCGGTGGTATCCCAGCCGGTCATCAGAACGCTGAACCCAAGCCGCATCAGGAAACCATTGCCGGCGTCAGCGGCCTTGCTCGGGTCGTTGCCGCCGGACGGCGCGTCGTTGATCTGCGGAAACGCCACAATCGAGCCGCGATTGGTCAGCTCGTACCAAAGCTTGTGATTGCCCTTGGAACGATCGACAGGGCGCAGGATCATGATGTCGGTTTCATACTCAACCTTTCCGCGAGCGTTGCGCGGCGCAAGGTCGACATCGGTGATTACGGAGTTATGCGGATCGGCGGGATCGATTTCCCCTGCAACGTGTCCGACCAGTTTCTCGTATTGACCGACGCCGGCGAACGACCGCCCCTCGAAGGTCGGCGATTCGATGCGCGTTATCGTTATCCTGGTTATGCGCGCCTGTGCCATTTGGCAGTACGCCAGCATGACCGCGCACGCACAGGCTGATAGGGCGAGCTTCATGCTTTTCTCCCGCTGTCGTCCGATAGTCGCACCTACCACGGACGCCGCCGGCGCGTCATGATCCGATTCGCAACGGAGCACCTTGATGTCCGCCTCCACCCAGATGGTCGCCATGCGCGACGGCATTCGCCTCGCCACTGATGTGTACCTGCCGGACGGCGCCGGCCCGTTCCCGGCGATCATGGAACGCACCCCTTACGGCCGCGCCGAGACCAGTCGCAGCGAGATCACCGCCGCCAAACGCGCGCCCGCAACACGGGCCGAGATCGCCGCGTATTTCACAGTGCACGGCTATGCGGTCATCTACCAGGACACGCGCGGCCGCTACGGCTCGGAAGGGCGTTTCGTCAAATACCTGTCCGATGGCGAGGATGGGTTCGACACCTGCGTGTGGCTGCGCGATCAGTCATGGTGCGACGGGCGCATCTGCACCATGGGCCTGTCCTATTCGGCGCACACGCAGGCCGCACTTGGGTGCCTCGATCCGCCGGGTCTGGTGGCGCAGGTGCTGGACTGCGGCGGTTTCGTCAATGCGTGGCGGTCGGGCATCCGCCAGTCAGGCGCATTTGAGATGAAGCAGGCGACCTGGGCGTTCAAGAACGCGCTCGTCTCGCCGGAGGCGCAGGCCAATCCGGTGATGCGTGCGGCGCTGGCGGCAGAGGACATCCGCGAATGGTTCACCCGCATGCCATGGAAGCCCGGCCATTCGCCGCTACGTCATCATGCCGACTACGAGGCCTATCTGTTCGACCAATGGACGCACGGTGCTTTTGACGAGTTCTGGCAGCAACTCGGCATCTGGGCCGAGGGATTTCATCGGCGATACAGCCGCGCCGACTGCGTGCACATGTCGTCGTGGTACGATCCATATCCGCTGACTGCAACAGGCAACTTCGTGGGATTGAAGCGTGCGAGCCGAGGGGCGCAGCGTTTGATTTTGGGGCCGTGGACGCATGGGGATCGCAGCGACAGCTGCTTCGGCGATGTGGAGTTTGGCCCCGATGCGACGCTGGATTCGTGGGCCGGCGACTGGCGCGCCTATCGGCTGCGCTTCTTCGATCATGCGGTGAAGGGCACGAAACTCGACGAACCCGCGGTGCGCGTCTTTGTCATGGGTGGCGGCAACGGGCGGCGCAATGCCGCGGGGAAGCTGGAGCACGGCGGGCGCTGGATCACCGCAGCGGACTGGCCGCCGCCCGGCGTCGAATTCCTGCCGTTTCATCTTCATGGCGACGGCACGCTGGCGCGCGCTGCTTCGCCGTCGGGGGCGCTGCCGCTGTCGTACGATTTCGATCCGTCGCATCCGGTGCCGACGATCGGCGGCGCAATGAGCAGCCTCGATCCGGTGGCGCAAGCCGGAGCCTGGGACCAGACGGAGGGCAAGGAATTTTTCGGCTGCGCGCCGCCTTACCTGCCGCTTGCCTCGCGACGCGACGTGCTGGTGTTCCAGACCCCGCCGCTCGATGCGCCGCTGCAGGTGGTGGGGCCGATCGAGGCCGAGCTATGGGTGGCGACCGACGGTCCGGACACTGATTTCACCGCGAAGCTGATCGATGTGCATCCGCCATCGGCCGACTACCCCAAGGGCTATGCGATGCTACTCACCGACGGGATTTTGCGGCTGCGCTATGCCGACGACCCCGCGCGGCCGCGCCTGCGTCAGCCGGGGGAGATCGTGAAAATCCACATTACACTTTTCCCGATTGCCAATTTGTTCATGCCGGGGCATCGCATCCGGCTCGACATCGCCTCGAGCAATTTCCCGAAGTTCGATGTCAATCCGAATACCGGCGAGGCGGAAGGTCAGGCGCGCCGCCGGCGCGTCGCGGTGAACACTGTGTTCGTCGATGCCGATCGTCCGAGCCAGGTGGTGCTGCCGCTTCTTCCTGTCTAGTCTGGGTCGCAATGATCGAGCTTTCCAGGGCCCCCGCCATCGTGCCGCCAGGGCGGCGGGTCTATGCCATCGGCGACATCCATGGCTGCGATGCGCAGCTTGCCGACCTGCACGCGATCATCGCCGAGGACCTGGCGCGGCGTCCGGCGGATCAGGCGGTGTTGCTGCATATCGGCGACTATGTCGATCGCGGCGCCGACACCGCCGGGGTGCTGCGGCGGCTGCTGAACGGATCGCCGGTCGCGGGCGCGCAGGTGGTGAATCTTGTTGGCAATCATGACGAGACCATGCTGAACGCCTTGTCCGGTGATCGCGCAGCTGCGACGGACTGGCTGTTCGCCGGTGGCCGCCCAGCGTTGGAAAGCTACGGCGTCGATCCCGATTCGCCGCGCGAGTACTGGCCGGAGCGCGTGCCGTCCGAGCATCTCGACTTTCTGCGCAACCTGACGCTCGCGCATCGCGAGGGCGGCTACTTCTTCGTGCATGGCGGCATCCGTCCCGGTGTGGCGCTGGAACACCAGCTGCGCGAGGACCTGCTGCGGATGCGCCAGCCGTTCCTGTATTCCGAGGCCGACTTCGGCGCCGTTGTCGTGCACGGCCATTCGCCGGTGAAGGCGCCGGTGGTGCGCCACAACCGCATCGCCATCGACACCGGCGCGGTGTTCGGGGGGAAAATGACGTGCGTTGTGCTGGAGGGCGAGACATTGGGGTTTCTCACCGCCGATCCGGTGGGCGAGCCGGTGTCGATCGCACATCGGTAGGGAAGTGTGCTAGACTGCTTGCATGCCAATTGCCCTGCAGCGACCGATGACGCGTGAGCAGTTCCTTGCCTGGGAGGAAAAGCAGCCGCTGCACTACGAGTTCGACGGCTTCCAGCCGGTCGCGATGACCGGCGGGACGGCAGGGCGCGCCGGTATCCACGCAATCCGGCGATCGCCATTGGCGGGCGTCTGCGCAGCGGTCCATGTCGCTTTTACGGCAATGATCTGAAGATCGAAACTGCCAACGGGTTTCGTTACCCGGACGGCTTCGTGGTCTGCTCTCCCGTATTCTGCCAGTCCGAGCGTGCAACGCTACATCGTGCTGGCGCAGGACGCGATCAGCAGGACCATGTTCGAGCGCGTCGCCGCGGATCGGGTTGGACATCTGCTAGGCGCAGAACAGCGTGCTGCACATGCCGGAGATTGGGATCGAACTGCCGCTGGCCGACTTCTACGAAGGCGTTGAGATCATGCCTGCGGACCCCGGTCTGACCGCCGCCTCGGCGCAAGCGCCGCAGTGACAATTTGACAGCCAAAGAGATGCAACAGCACCGACAGGTCGGTGATCTTGGTGCCGCGCGCAATGAGCCACCGCAGCCCCGTCAGCCCGGCGAGCGGCGACAAGTCGGTGACAGGCGTTTTGCTCAGGTCGAGATATTGCAGCCCTGTCAGGGCGGCAAGCGGTGCGAGATCGCTGACCCGCGTGCCTGAAAGGTCCAGGCTGCGCAGCTTGCACAGTCCGGCCAGCGGCGTCGCATCCTTCACCTGCGTGTCGCCGATATCGAGCCGCTCCAGTTTGACGAGGCCCGCCAGCGGCGTGATGTCATCGACCAGCGAGCCAGTGAGGAAACAGCCTTCGAGTTCCGTCATCCCCGCGAGCGGTGCCAAGTCTCTGACCGCGGTGAACGACAGATGCAATCGTTGCATACCCGTGAGTGACCGAAGCGGTCCCACGTTGTTGATGCGCGAACGCGTAAGGTGCAGGCGCGTCACGGCGGTCAGTGCGGCCAGCGGCGTTAGATCGGTGATGTAGCTGCGCTCGAGCCGCAACTCGACGATATGCGGAACCCACTCGCCTGGCGGCGCCTCACCCGCCAGGATCAGACGGACGACCTCGGCGGGATCAATTGGCACGATGGAACGGCTTGTCTCCCTTCACCGTCACGCGGTACCCGGACCGCACCTGCGGGAAATAGTCCCACATCGCGATGTGCTGCACACAGCGATTGTCCCAGAACGCGACCGAGTCCGGCTGCCAGCGGAACCGCACCTGCCAGTGCACCCTGCCGCAATGCTCATACAGGAATTCGAGGATCGCGCGGCTCTCCGCCTCGGGCACATCCTTGATCGAGTGCGTGAACACCGGATTGACGAAGATCGCCTGCCGCCCGGTCACCGGATGGGTGCGGATTACGGGATGCTCGGCGCGGGGGAACGACTTCGGCCCTTCGGCGCCGATCAGGCGATTGGTGCGCGAGTAGTTCATCGAGCCGTCATGGATCGCGGTCAGCCCCGACACGAACTTCTGCATCGGCGCCGACAGCGCGTTGTATGCCGCATACATGCTGGCGAAGATCGTGTCCCCGCCAACCGGTGGCACCACCTTCAGATTCAGGATCGAGCCCATCGGCGGCTCCGGATCGCACGATACGTCGGAATGCCAACGCTCGCCGGCAATGCGTTTGGAGTTCGCGTCCGCATGGACCGGCAGGACCTCGGGATGACCGTGGGGGCCGGGTGTGTTCGGATGGATGTGCAGTTCGCCGAACAGCCGGCCAAACGCCTTGTGCTGATCGAGGGTGAGCTTCTGGTCGCGGAAGAAGATCACCTGATGCGCCATCAGCGCGTCGTGCACTTCCTGGAACTGCTGGTTGCCGAGCGGCTTCGCCAGATCGACACCGGAGATCTCCGCGCCGATCGCCGCGGTAGCCGGCTTCACCTCGATCGTTTCGTAGGGCATTCGACACCTTTCTGGCGGAGTTCCAACGAACTATCGGCCGCATCGGCAGCCGAGGCAAATTGCCACTTGTGAGATCGGCGCGCGGCTTACTACATGCAGCGCGCCACCAGCAGGAGGTCCCAATGGCAAGCATCAAGCGTCACGCCAACGCCATCTGGCAGGGCAGCGGAAAGGACGGCAAGGGCAGCCTTACCACACAGAGCGCCACCCTGAAGGACACGCCCTATTCCTTCAACACGCGCTTCGGCGACGGCAAGGGCACCAACCCCGAGGAATTGATCGCGGCCGCGCATGCCGGCTGTTTCAGCATGGCAACGGCGTTCCAGCTCAGCGGCGCGGGCCATCCGCCCGAGAGCCTGCACACCGACGCGACGCTGACCATGGAACAGGAAGGCGCCGGCTGGAAGATCGCCGCGGTCCATCTGACGCTGCGCGCCCGCGTGCCGGGTATCGACGCGGCGAAGTTCCAGGAACTGGCCGCGGCGGCAAAGGCCGGCTGTCCGGTCTCGAAGGTGCTGAACGCCGAGATCACGCTTGACGCCAAGCTGGAGTGATTTCCCCGTCCTTTCCCTCTCCGCCCTTTGGGGCGGAGAGGGTCAGGGTGAGGTGGGGGACTCAGATCCATCGGCTCCGCAAGCCCCGCCTCTCCGCGCCCCTCGGGGCGGAGAGGGAGTCACACGTTGAACCGGAACAGCAGCACGTCGCCGTCCTTCACAACGTACTCCTTGCCCTCGACCCGCATACGGCCGGCGTCCTTCGCACCCGCCTCGCCCCGGTATGCCAGGTAGTCGTCGTAGCCGATCGTTTCGCACGCGATGAAGCCGCGCTCGAAATCGCCGTGAATCGTGCCGGCCGCCTGCGGCGCCTTGGTGCCGCGCACGACGGTCCAGGCACGCGCCTCCTTCGGCCCCACGGTGAAGAACGTGAGCAGCCCCAACAGGTCGTAACCAGCGCGAATCACGCGATCCAGGCCGCTGTCGTGCAGGCCCAGCCCCTCCAGGAACTCGCCGCGATCGGCCTCCGGCAACTGGCTGACTTCCGCCTCGATCGCGGCCGACACGACGACAACCCGCGCCCCTTCCGCGCGCGCCCGCGCCTCCACCTGGACCGAGGATGCGTTTCCGGTCGCGGCCGCGCCCTCCTCGACGTTGCAAACGTACAGCACCGGCTTCGACGTCAGCAGCTGCAGCCGCCTCACCGCTTCCGCCTGTTCCGGCGTGACGACCGTCCGCGCCGGCCGTCCGGCCTGCAGCGCTGTGACGATGGGTTCGATCAGCGCCACCAGGGCGACGCTCTCCTTGTCTCCCCCACGCGCCTTTTTCTGCGCCGCGATCAGCCGCTTCTCCAGGCTTTCGAGGTCCGCGAGCATCAACTCGGTTTCCACCACCTCCGCATCGCGCAGCGGGTCGATGCTGCCCTCGACATGCGTCACGTCGGCATCCTCGAAGCAGCGCAGCACGTGGATGATCGCATCCACCTCGCGGATATGCGCGAGGAACTGGTTGCCGAGCCCTTCGCCCTTGCTCGCCCCGCGCACCAGGCCAGCGATATCGACGAATTCCAGGCTGGTCGGGATGATCTTTGCCGACTTGCCGATCGCGGCCAGGGTGGTCAGCCGCGCATCCGGCACCGCCACGCGGCCGACATTCGGCTCGATCGTGCAGAACGGATAATTCGCCGCCTGCGCGGTCGCGGTCGCGGTCAGCGCGTTGAACAGCGTGGATTTGCCGACGTTCGGCAACCCGACGATGCCGCAGTTGAAACCCATCTACCTCGGCTCCCGCACCAGCAACGCAACCTTGGTCATGAAGTCCTCGGGCTTGCCCTCGATCAGCAACGGCGCGGCATCGGCAACCGCATCGAGCACCGGCAGCAGCCACTCCCGGTCCGCCTTCATAAAGTCGCCCAGCACGTGGCCCAGCACACGCTCCTTCTGCCCAGGATGGCCGATGCCGAGCCGCACCCGCCAGTAGTCCTGCGTTCCCAGGATGCGGTCCATGCTGCGCAGCCCGTTGTGCCCCGCGGCCCCGCCGCCGCGTTTCACCCGCACCTTGCCCGGCACCAGGTCAAGTTCGTCATGGAACGCGGTGATCGCCTCGGTCGGCAACTTGTAGAATGCCGCGGTCTGCTGCACCGACGCGCCCGACTCGTTCATGTAGGTCTGCGGCTTCAGTGCCAGGATCTTTTCGCCGGCGATGCTGCCCTCGCTGACCAAGCCCTTGAAACGCTGCCGCCATGGGCCGAACCCATGGCGGATCGCGATCGTGTCCACTGCCATGAAGCCAATATTGTGCCGGTTCCGAGACATCCCCGGTTCCGGATTGCCGAGGCCGACCCAGAGCAGCATGACATCCCGCTGCCAGGCGGCCGATCAGCCCCGTTTCGAACCGCCGCCGCGCCCCCCACCTGCGCCGCCGCGGGCCGGGGCCCCACGCGCCGCTGCCGCAGCCGGAGCCGCGGCGGCCGGAGCAGCTGTCGGTGCCCCTGCCACCGTCGGCTCGGCAGCAACCTCGGCCTGCTTGGTCGGCGGCGCCACCGTGGCGACGACGAAGTTGCGCCCGATCGCCGAACGGGTGTTCTCGGTGCCGGTCAAATTCTCCCAGCGCACCGCGTCGTTGAAGTCGAGGTCAGCCAGATTTGCGGTGAACTGCTCGGGGATATGTTCCGGATCGGTATAAACCTCGACCGTGTGACGGATCACGTTCAGCACCCCGCCGCGCTTCAGGCCGGGGCTGAGGCCGTCATTCTCAAAATGCACCGGCACCGATACGCGGATTGGCTCGCCGGGCGCCAGGCGCTGGAAATCCACGTGTTCCGGCGCGTCGGTGACGGGATGGAACTGCACATCGCGGATCAGCGCGCGCGTGGCGTCGCCGTTGATCTTGATCTCGTACAGGCGCGACTGCCAGCCGGCCCGATGCAGTTCGCGCAACACCGCGCGCGGTTCCAGTGCGATGAGGCTCGGCTCCTGGTGCGCTCCGTAGATCACTCCGGGCACCTTGCCCGCCCGCCGGGTCGCCCGCGCCGGCCCCTTGCCGGCCCGTGCGCGCGCCTCGGCCTCGATCATCACAACATTGGCCATGGTCCGCTCCCGCAAATGGCAAACGCCGGCCTCCAGGGGTGCCGGCGTGGGGGGCGGTTTAGCGATATTGCAGCCAAACGGCAAGGCGCAAGCGCGCTCACACGGCTCGAATGCGCCTCGCCGGTTGCACCTGGATTTCAGTCACGGCGAACGCTTCCAGGAAGTACTCGTTCTGTTGAGTATTCAATATCAATACGCATCGTCTGAGTCAGACGCTGCGCTTGTTCGGTGCCTCAATTGATAAGACCAGATAGCTTCGGGATCGTCCCTTCGCACGTGAGCTACATTTTTCGCGAGATCCCAGAAGGCGGCGTGGGATCGGGTACTGTTCGACCATCGCGTCGCTAGTGCGACTGTAGCCTGTCAACCGATGCTCGACACTCATGGCTGTGTCCTCCGCGCCGGGTCACGGGGCTTCAGTCGCCGACCGCTGGTCGGAACGAATTCCCCCAAATGCTCACCTCGTCGACTGCACATTTCGACTGATCAGGCCGCCCGTCGGCCCGAAAGCGCCCCCGGCAGCCGGGTGATCGCCTGATCGATCAAATGGGAATCCGCATCAGCCGACAGCCCCTCGGCAATCATCTGTCGCGCCGCCATCGTGGCAACCTCCACCGCCGTCAGACGCACGTCGTCGACCGCGGTCTTTTCGGCGGCGGCGATGCGATCCAGTGCCATCTGCTCGCGCCGCCGCGCCGAAGCCTCGGCTTCGGCCGCGGCAGCCGCGGCGAGCCGGCCGGCTTCGGTTTTCGCGCCATCGATCAGCGCCTGAGCATCACGTAGCGCCTCGGTCCGGTGCGCTTCGGCGTCGCGCAACATCGCCTCGGCCTCCTGGCGCAGACGGGCGGCCTCCTCCAGTTCGGTCCGGACCTTCCCGGCGCGGTCATCCAGCATCTGCGTCAGCGCCGACCACAGCTTGCGGCCGAACGCGATGAAAAACAGTATGAAGGCGATCAATACCCAGTTGCGCGGGTTGGCGAAGAAGCTTTCCTCGTGCACGGCGCGGCCCCCTTCAGCCGATCCGGCGAGCGGCCAAAGCCGCGCCGACGGCGCCATCCAGACGATGCAGATCCGCCGGCGCACCGGTCAGGCGGGCGATCACAGTCGCCGCCGTCTCGGTGGCAACCTCGCGGAGCGCGCTCATCGCCGCCGCGCGAGCCGCGCCGATCTGCGCCTCGGCTTCCTGCAACTGCTTTTCAAGCCGCTCATTCAGAATAGCGATCCGCGCCGTCGCTTCTCCCTTCGCGGCATCGAGTGCGGCGTTGATCGCCGCCTGCGCCTCGGCCCGGGCGCGCGCCGTCGCTTCGGCCACCTCTTGTGCCGCACTGTCCGCACGTGCCTTGGCGGCGCGGGCGGTTTCCAGGTCGGCGGCAATGTGCCGGGCCCGCTCCTCGATGACCTCGCCGACCAGCGGCAGGGCATAGCGCGAGAGCGCCAGATAGAGCACCACGAAGATGATCGCGCCCCACACCACCTGGCTGGTGGTCAGCGGATTGGCGAAATCGAGCTGCGGCATCCCTTCCGCCATGGCGGAGGCGGGCGCCAGCAGCAGCGCGGCAAGCAGCGCCAGGCGCAGCGGCATCAGACGAACAGGATGATGAACGCGATCACCAGCGCGTACAGCGCCACCGCCTCGGTCAGCGCGAAGCCCAGGATGGCGAGGCCGAACACGCGCTCGCGCGCCGCCGGATTGCGCGCCACGCTGGTGACGAGGGCGGCAAAGATGTAGCCAATGCCGACGCCGACGCCCGACAGCGCGATGACGGCGATGCCGGCGCCGATCGCCTTTGCGGAAGCGAGATCCATGGTCAAGGTTCCTTTTGGTTAGTGCAGGTGCACAGCGTCGTGCAGATAGATGCAGGTGAGGACTGCAAACACGTAGGCCTGCAGCACCGCCACCAGGAATTCGAAACCGATCAGCGCCACGTTCACCGCGAGCGAGAATCCGGCCGGAATCCAGAAGATGACGCCGGCCGCGCCCAACATCACCACGAACGCGCCGAATACCTCGAGCATGACGTGGCCGGCCATCATGTTGGCGAATAGTCGTACCGAGAGCGAGATCAGCCGCGACACATACGAAAGCACTTCGATCGGCACCAGCAGCGGCATCAGTGCCAGCGGCACGCCCTGGGGTACGAAATAGCTGAAGAAGTGCCAGCCGTGGATGCGCAGTCCAACGAACGTCACCAGCCCGACGACGAACACGGTCAATGCCAGCGTGACGGCGATGTGGCTGGTGAAGGTGAAGAAATAAGGAAAAACGCCGAGGAGATTGCCGAACAGGATGAAGAAGAACAGCGTGAAGATGAACGGAAAATACGCCCTGCCCTCGGGTCCGATGGTTTCCGTGCACATCCCGAGCACGGTCTCGTAGGCCATCTCGGCGGCCGATTGCAGCCGCCCCGGCACCATCGCGCGTGGTCGCATGCCGACCCAGAGCAGGCCGAAGGTGAGCACGCCTGCGACGACCATCATCAGGTTGGCCTGGGTGAAATTCACCGAAGCGCCGATGTGGCCAAGCGCCGGTTCCAGCTTGAACTGACCCAGCGCGTCGATCGATCCTCCGGCCGCCACCTATCGTCCCCTGTCCTGTGTCGTCTTCCGGGTCGTCGGTCGTGGCGCGAACATGCGCCAGACGTTGAGAATTCCAGCCGCGCCGCCCAGCAGGACGAACACCGCGGTCAGGATGGGCCGCGTGCCGAACCAGTAATCGAGCCCGTAGCCGATGGCGACCGCCACGACCAGAGCCGAGACCAGCTCGATCCCAACCCGCAAGCCGATCCCCCAAGGGCTCATCCCGCCCATGTCGTCGGATCTCGTGCCCGACGCTGGCGGTGGGGTGTCGAGCCCCTGCCTGCTGCGGGCGGCTTTGAGCCTCTCCTCGAAGGAGGGTTCGTCCTCGCCCGGTTCCTCGCTCATGTCCGCTCCTGGCAGGCAACCCCGCCGGAAGGCGGGGGCTTGCTACAGGGGGGTCCTGACAGTGTCAAGAATGCAACCACCGCGCGGCAGCGGCGTATCCGGCGCGCTGCGTGGGAGGCGCGGGGCGGGTGGCGGTTTCGTGCGCAATCATCGCCGAGACCACGTCGCGGCGGTCGGCTTTCACGGCGGCGCCGATCAACATCTGGAAGAACATGTCGCGCTGCGCGTTGCTGCCCCCCAGCAGGCGGATCTGCGCCTGGCGCGGCGCCAGCAGATCGACCACCCGGGCGTGGTCGCCGCGACGGTGCGCCTGGGCAGCCTCGCATACCGGGATAACCACATCGGCGATCGCCGCCGCGGTCCACAGCGAAGGGTCGGCCGCCAATTCCCGCAACGCGGCAACGAAGCGGGCAGCCGCCGCGTCACGCCCCGTGGCAACCAGCGCCAGCATCAGATGTGGCACCATGAGCAGATGCCCCGCTTCGCCGATCCGAGCCTCCGCCTTGTCCGCCAATTCCTGCCAGCGGTCGCCGACATCGAGGCCGATCTGCTCCAGCCGCCACAGCAGCGCGGCAGCGTTCTGCAGATCGACGTAGTGGTCGGGTGTCGCCTTGGTCATCGGATCATCGAAGTTGCGTATGTCCTGATCGTAGCTCGCCATCACGGCGTCCACTTCACCGAGGTCGAGGCGCAGCAGGGCTCGGTGCCACCAGAGGTGATGGATCAGGTTGTTGCCCAGCGACCAGTGCGGCACCTGGCTGCCGAGCCAGTGGCTCCCCTCGCGCGCGCGGCAGTCGGTGTCCATGATGTGCGCCTTGACGTGGTGCGCGAAGTAGTTGGTCGGGTCGCGTTCCAACGCGGCATCGATCGCGCGCTCGGCGGGTTTGGTGTCGCCGACCTCTTCGTGGGCGAAGGCCCAGATGGTCTGGGCGCAGTCGTAGCCGGGCAGATCGGCCGACCAGCGCGGCGTGATGCGATCCGCCTGTTCCAGGATCGGCTGGGTCTGGCCGTGGCGGAACCAGATCGTATCGGAGATGCGATACGCCAGCAGGTCGGTTGGTGCGTCGTCGAGAATCTGCCGCCAAATCTTGAAGGATTCGTCGAGCGACCCGCGGTGCCACGCATCGGCCGCGGCAAGGTGCATCCGTTCACGCGCGGTTATGTTCGTCGCGCCGGCGTGTGCGGCGGCCAGCGTTGCGTCGATCTGCGCCCGATTGGCGGGGTTCGCCGCGATCAGCAGCAGGTAGGCCTTCACGCAATGGCCCATGACGAACCCAGGGTCGGCGGCGATCGCGCGACCGACGAGCACCATGGTGTCAGCGTGGAATTTCAGGAAATGCTCGACCGACCGATCGAACGCGGCGACCGCCGCCACGCTGTCGGTGGAGAGTGCAAGACCGCGTTCGTCCTGTTTCATGACGTGGGTGCTCCCAAGCCGATCCTGAGCCGATTGCCGCCCTCGGCGCCGAGCGCGTTGCGCAATGCGGTGAGCAGCGCGCCGATCGACGGCGCGGCACGTGGCGGACGGTTGGCGATGCGGCGTGCCGGGGTCTGCAAGAGCCAGCGTGCCGGGCGCATGTCCAGGGCGGCGCGTTGCAGCAGGTAACCGCCGTTATCCGTGCTGATCGCAACGCCGCTGTCGTCCGCCGCCACGCGCCCGCGCACGTCCCACAACGCCAGGCAATCGATCAGCAGCACGCGCAATTCAGCGTCGGTCATGTTCGGCACGTTCAACTACCGTGATGGCCGGGCCTGTCCCGGCCATCTCGGCCAGCAGCAATGTCGCAAGTAATGGCCGGGACGCGCGCCCGGCGACGACGGTGTTTATTGTCGTGCCCATTACAATTGCGGTCCGGCGAACATCTCCCCGGCAATCTTGCGATGCTGCCATTTGCCGTCGGCGTTGCTGCCGTGCCACGCCCCGCTCTCCACCACCGTCTTGCCGCGCAGGATCGTCAGGCACGGCCACGCGTCCATCTTGCGACCCTCCCACGGCGTGTAGTCCGCTTCGTGCAAATCCTGCGCGCGGATCACCCGCCTGTCCGCCGGATCCAGCACGCAGATATCGGCGTCCGACCCGGCTGCCAGCGCACCCTTCCGTGGATACAGCCCCATGATCTTCGCCGCATTGGTCGACACCAGATCGACATAGCGCGGTAGCGAGTAACCGCGCCGGCCCACCATCTCAGTGTACATCAGCGCCACGCGCGGCTCCACGCCGGCATTGCCGCCGGTGGTGTCGTCGATGCGCGCGCCTTGCAGCTTCTTTGCCAGCGTGCAGCAGATTTCGTCGGTGGCGACGCAATTGATGCTTCCATCCAGTGTGCCGCTCCACAGGGCTGCCTGGTCCTCTGGCGACTTCAGTGACGGATAGGTATGATAGATTTGCCCGTTCGGCCGTTGGTAATCCTCAGACGTATACAGCATGTACTGGTGCAGCAACTCGCCGTAGATCGCGACGCCGCGCGCGCGGGCCTCGCGGATCGCCGATACGCCGGATGCAGCCGATGTGTGCATCATGTAGAGCGCGGCACCGACCTTCTCGGCCAGCCGGATCACGCGGCGGAACGAGATATCCTCGCTCAGCGTGTTGTGCACCTCGGCCATGTTGGCAAATCCAGTCCGCCCTTCGCGGATCAGCTTGCCGTACATGTGCATGACGATGTCGTTGTCCTCGGAATGGATCACCCCAAGCCCGCGATTGGCGGCCAGCACCTGGAACACTTCCCAGATGTCACCAAAATCCACCATGCGTCCCTTGCGCGACGGCGTGATGTCGGTGGTGAAGATCTTCACTGTGGGAAAACCCGCCTGAATCGCCTCGGCGAGCTGGCCCGTCAGTTCCACCGGTAGATCGCCTTCCACCATGATGTGCTGCGCGTAGTCGCAGGCGCAGTGGCCCTTCCAGTCCTCCTCGCGTTTCTCGATCGCGTCCCGCACGTTGGCGCCCTGCGAGGCGCGGGTGAAGTCGATCATCGTCGTTGTGCCGCCATGCAGCGCGGCACGTCCCACCACGTCCGGCGGTTCGGTCAGGCCTGCAGTGCCGTCCGGGTTGGGCAGATGCCATTTGCAGTGCACGTGCGGATCGATGCCGCCCGGCATGACGATCTTGCCCCGCGCATCGATCAGCCGCGCGCCCTCCGGCACCGGCAGGCTACCGGGCGCGGACACCGCGACGATGCGCTCGCCGGCGATCGCGATGTCAAACTCGCCGACGCCCTGGGGCGTGACCACGGTATCGCCACGCACCACCAGATCGACCATCGTTGCGTCCTCCCCTGTATCCGCGCGCGGTATCGTTATGCGCGCGGCCCGAACACGCAAGTGCTGACCGGTGTTCCCCTTCCCGCAACCCCCCTCCAGCGAGGGGAGGGACGGCGAGTGCCCTGTTGCCTTCCCCTGCTTGCGCGCGTTCCTCGCGACGCGGATGCTGCGCCGCATGGACACGCATGACTTTGACGTCGTGGTGATCGGTGCCGGCATCGCCGGTTCCACCTGCGCGTCCGCGCTCGCAGCGGACCGCCGTGTTGCACTGATCGAGGCGGAGGAGTTCGCCGGCTACCATAGCACCGGCCGCTCCGCCGCGCTGTGGCTGCGGAACTACGGGCCACCCGATGTGCGCGCGCTGACGGCGTCGTCGCGGCCATTCTTTGAGCATCCGTCGGCGGGGTTCGCCGAGGTGGCGCTGATGTCGCAACGCACGGTGACGTTTCTCGCGCGGGCTGATCAGCGCGCCGAACTCGACGCCCTGCTGGCCGAGGGCAGTGGTTTGCGGGAGGCGCCGGTGGGAGAGGTCACGGCTATGGCGCCGGCGCTGCGTCCCGGCTACGCCACCTGGGCCGCGATCGAGGTAGATGCTTTCGACATCGACGTGGCGGCGCTGCACCATGGCTTCTTGCGTCAGTTGCGGGCGCGGGGCGGAACGCTGGCGCTGCATCACCGCGCCGCGCGGATCGAGCGCCATGATGGACGCTGGAGCATCACGACAGCGCGCGATGCGATGTTCCGTGCGCCGGTTGTGGTGAACGCCGCCGGCGCGTGGGGCGACGACGTGGCAGCGCTGGCCGGGTTGGCGCCGCTGGGGTTGTCGCCCTGCCGGCGCACCGTCGCGATCATCGAACCATCGCCGCACGACGTGTCGCGCTGGCCGATGCTGATCGACGTGGGGCACGGGTGGTACGCGCGTCCCGAGGCACGCACGCGGTTGTTGGTATCGCCCGCCGACCAGACCCCGACGCACGCTCACGACGTGCAGCCCGACGAGCTCGACATCGCCGTTGGCATCGACCGCATGCAGCAGGCGCTGGATATCGCGGTGCGGCGGGTGGAGCGAACCTGGGCCGGGCTGCGGACATTCACGCCGGACGGCAGCCTGGCATTCGGCTGGGACCGCGCGGCCGAGGGCTTCTTCTGGTGTGTGGGCCAGGGTGGCTACGGCATCCAGACCTCGCCGGCGGCGGGAAAGCTGGTGGCCGACCTGATCAGCGGGCGAAACCCCGGCGCGGCAGCCGACATCGTGGCGACGATCGATCCGGGGCGGTTCGGCGGCCGATAGGCTCGTTCATCCCAAAAGCATAACGCTCGTCGCGATGCCGACGGTTGATACAGATCGACATTCCATGGCTCTGAAATTAAATGACGAGCATTTCTGGCGTTCGCCGGTTTGGCGGTTTGGATTTGAGCGTGATGCTGTTGCGGCCCAGCAGTCCGTCTCCTCTAGGGCCAGAATGGACGCTGACCGAGATAGGAGCGCAGCAAGAAGTTTGCGGCTCTCTGCCATTTGGGAGTGGGATTTGGGTCCGGCAATGGCCCCGACGATGGCGGCAGATAATCGCCATGTCCATAATGATCACGATCTGGAATCTGCCACGGCGACAGGACTGGAGGCGCAGCCGGTGCCGCGGGTCCTCCGTACCCTAGTGCCGCCTCGAACAGCATATGGTCGTCGTGCAGAAGATCGGCGATAGGGTCACCGACAGGATAAGCAAGCCGCAGCACGAGATCTTCATGCGACGCGCGCATCGTTATGGCGTCGCAGTTGCGCGCCGCGCCGAGGTATTCGGCGACAAGACAATCGCGATTGATCGCGGCGGCCATCATGCAGACCGAGCGGGCGCGGCGCGACATTCCCAGCACTGTCTGTAATACAACGCGTGCTCCCAGGCTATGGGAGACAAACGAAATGTCCTGTGCCGGCGCAAGCTGATTGTTGCAGAACGCTGCCAGACGCTTGCCGCAATCAATCGCGTGATCGCCCTCGAAGGGATAATTGATGACTGGAATCCAATAGTCGCCCGGCCAAAGCAGGCCGAAGTACAGATCGTTCGCGGAGAAGCCGCTGAGTGATGTCAAGTAGGTATCAAGATTACCGAGCGAGCATGCCCCGTGTTGATACGAAACATTGAAGCCGTGTGTTGCAATGAGGACATTTCGGCCAGCCACAAGATTCTGGAGTTCGGCCGATCCCATTGCGCGCAATGCCGGTGGGTCGCGGGTACCGTCACCCTCCAGCACATACGGGTCAACAACGCTGCCCCCGACGGCCTGCGCGCGACAGTTGATGAAGTAGGTCATCGCTCAGCGTCTCACTGCGCTGATTGCTTTGGTGGCGGCGGACAATGACGAGGCCAGATCTTTTGCGATTGGCGCGAGGGGAGTAGCCACGACTCCGATCAGCAATCCTTCCCCCATCGCAACACCGATGATGCGGGCGGCAACCAATCCCAGCACCACCGAAACACCGAAAGAGAGAGCCTTGGCCGCATTTCGATAGCGTTGGTCAGCACGCTCGAAGCCGGTATCCAGCTTTGCCGAGACAATGGCATCAAAGCGCCCGAACATGGTGACGTCGGCCGGGTCGAGTGGCCCACCAGCCTGAATCTTCGTGGCGACAGCCGTCAGCAATGCCGCGTCAAGACTTGTTGCTGTCGCCAATGCGGGGGCGTTTGCTGCGGTCAGGCCCAGATGGATCAAAGCCTTGGCAGTGGTCTTCTGATCCGCCATCGGCACGCCGTTCAGCCAGTTCGCCTTCAAGGTATTCAGAAAGGTATCGCGGCCATGCACGCCGCTGGTATCGGCAACCGCCAACGCATTGGCAAACGGTTCGAGACATTCCTTGATGAAACCAAAGCCAAGGTTGGATGGGCCGCCCCACAATGCCTTGGAGGCGTCGACCAACCCGAAAGCGGCAGTGCCCAGGGCCCCGATAGCGGCAATTGCGCCCGGAATGTCCATGACATTGCTCCCACCCTCGCGCGGTTACGCTGGGTCGCGAATGTTATATTCCAGCGTCAATATTTTGCCGCTATCTACACGGATCGCGGCATTTTGGTCAAAGCCTACCCCTCGGTCCTGGTTGCGGCGCCCGGTTATTACACCACTCTGCCGCTATCCACTTCCATCAGGTGCATGTTGTTGAGATCCGCCGTCAGGGGCAGCATCTCGCCAGGCTCGGCGTGGGTGGCGGGATCGACACGGGCGCAGACCGGATCGTGGCCGATGAAGAAATGCACCATCGTCTCCATGCCCATCGGCTCGACGACGTCCACCGGCAGATCGACGCGGGCCCAGCCGGGCCGCCCTGTCTCGTGGTATTCGAACAGGTGCTCCGGCCGCAGCCCCAGCACCATCTCCTTGCCCTTGTGCTTGCCGTATCGGTCAACCCGCGCCGGCGGTACGGGAAGCACGATGCTGTCCGTCACGCGCACCGCCAATCCGCCATTCGCACCGTCCTGAACGCGAGCCGGCAGGAAGTTCATCGCCGGCGATCCGATGAAGCCCGCCACGAAGCGCGTCGTCGGATTGTGGTATAGCTCCTGCGGCGAACCGACCTGCTCGATCACACCATGGTTCATCACCACCACGCGGTCGGCGAGCGTCATCGCCTCGATCTGATCGTGCGTCACATAGACCGTGGTGGTGCGCACCGTCTGGTGCACCTTTTTGATCTCGGTGCGCATCTGCACGCGCAGTTTGGCATCCAGATTCGAAAGCGGCTCGTCGAACAGGAACACCTTCGGGTTCCGCACGATGGCACGGCCCATCGCCACCCGCTGCCGCTGCCCGCCCGACAACGCCCGCGGCTTGCGGTCCAGCAGCATGCCGATGTCGAGAATGCGCGCCGCCTCGTCCACCCGACGCTTGATTTCGTCCTTGGGGAACTTCCGAAGCTTCAACCCGAACGCCATGTTGTCGAATACGCTCATGTGCGGATAGAGCGCGTAGTTCTGGAACACCATGGCGATGTCGCGATCGCGCGGCGGCACGTCGTTCACCACGTCGCCGCCGATCCAGATCTCGCCCTCGGATATTTCCTCGAGACCGGCAATCATGCGGAGCGTCGTGGATTTCCCGCAGCCGGACGGCCCCACCAGAACGACGAATTCCTGATCGGCGATCTCGAGATCGATGCCTTTCACCGCCTGGACGCCGCCGTCGTAGATCTTGACGACCTTGCGGACAGAAACTTCAGCCATGGTGTTGTCGTTCCCTCGTGTTGTTGTGCGGTTTGCGGTTAGCCCTTGGTGGCGCCGGCGGTCAGCCCGGCAACGTAGTAGTCCATCAGGAAGGCATAGATGATGATCGGCGGCATGGAGGCGAGCACGACAGCCGCCATGATCTTGCCCCACTGGAACACGTCGCCGCGGATCAGGTCGCTAATGATGCCGACCGTCAGAACCATCTGGTTGGACGTGTAAAGATACGCGAGCGGATACAGAAACGCGCCCCAGCTCACGGTGAAGGCGAAGATGGTGGCGGCGATGATCCCGGGCATTGCCACCGGGATGAAGATCCGCCACAGCATCTGTAGATAGCCGGCGCCGTCGATCAGCGCCGCTTCGTCCAGTTCCTTTGGGATCGAGCTGAAATAGCCGATCATGATCCAGGTGCAAAAGGGCACCGCCAGGGTAGGATACAGCAGCACCAGGCACCAGAAGCTGTTGATCAGCCCGAGCCAGCCGACGATCTGGAACAGCGGCAGGAACAGGAGCGACGCCGGAATCAGATAGGTCAGGAACACCCCGGTGCTGAGCGCCTCGCTGCCCCAAAATCCCATCCGCGACAGACTGAACGCGGCGAGCACCGATATGGTGATGCTGATCGCGACCACGAGCACCGTGATGATGACCGAGTTGAGGTAGTAGGTCTGGAAATTCGGGTAGGTGATCAGGTACCAGAAATTCTCCAGTGTCGGGTGGTGGGGGAACCAGGGATTGCCCGTCTGTGCCGAAATCTCCGCTGAGGACTTGAAGCTGGTCATCAGCGTGTAGAACGGCGGCACCAGGAAGATCACCACGAAGAAGCCGAGCGCGATGTAGCTCCCCCAGAGCGCCCAGGTGCGCTGGCGGTGCAGGCTGTTGCGGCGATGGCGGCTGGCGGCCAGTGCCCCGGCGGTCGCCGTCGAGGTGCTCATGCCGCAATCTCCTTGCTGCGTCTGGTGACGCCGCGCAGGACGAAGAACGCGGCTACGGCGAGGATGGGGAACATGAACAGGCTGACCGAGGCGCCGAGCGGGATGTCGCCCGACTGGATGCCGACCTGGAATGCGTAGGTTGCGAACACGTGCGTCATGTCCTGCGGGCCGCCCGAGGTCAGGATGCGCACAATGTCGAAGTCGGCGAAGGTCACGATCAGGCTGAACAGCACGGTGATGGCGATGATGTTGCGCATCATCGGTAGGGTGACGAAGAACAGCTTCTGGACCGCGTTCGCGCCGTCGATCGACGCCGCCTCATACAACTGATCGGGTACCGACTTGAGCGCGGCCAGATACATGATCATGAAGAATGGTGTACCGAACCACACGTTCACCGTGATGGTGCAGAACCGCGCGATCCAGCCCACGCCGAGCCACGGCACGGACTCGAGGCCGAACTTGTTCAGGATCCAGTTGAAGGCGGAGTAGGACGGGTCGAACATCCACCACCAGGCCAGTGTCGAGAGCGCCAGCGGAACCACCCACGGCACCAGCAGCAGGCCGCGCCAGATGCGCTGGTTCTTGCCCGGGATGTTGTGCATCAGGTGCGCGATGACGAAACCGATCAGCGCCTTGAACACCACCGACGTGACGGCGAACAGGCAGCTTTGAAAGATCACCAGCTGGAAGGTATTGCGCTTCAGCAGAAACGCGAAGTTTCCCAGGCCGACGAAGGCGGTCATCTTCTTGTTCAGCATGCTGAGATAGATCGCATAGAACGCCGGATAGACCACGAAGCAGGCGACCAGCAGGATCAGAGGCAGGCACAGGAAAAAGGCGATGGTCGATCGCCGCTGCGTAAAGCGCTTCATGGTACCGGCACGGCGGGTGCCCGCCATGGTTGGCGTCATCACGCCGACCGGTACGCTCGTCCCATCAGCCATCGTGTCCTCCCTGGCCTGGCCCGGACAGTTTCAGTCCTGTAACCCGGGTCGGGCTGAACAACATTCGAGTTCGCCGGCCGTCCGGACAATACCCCGGCGGCCGACAGCAAGTGCGCACGGTGGGGGCTCGGCGGCCGGAGCGGCTGCCGACTGCGGTTCGCGACTGCGCGAGATGCGTCAGAGTCTCGACCTCATTGCACGTTACCTCCCGCGCCGCCCGATGTGCGTCGGACGGTGCCCGAAAGCCAAACCCCTGCCCATGGCGGTAACGGCCGCCTTCATCGCCCGCATCCTTGCCTGCAATCCAGGCATGGTCGCGGCCGTCTGGTTATTGGTATTCCAGCCAAGCTAGCGGCTGGCGCGCGGTTGTGCAACGCCAGCCCAGGCATCAGTTTCCCATGAAACCGATCAGAGTGTGAAGGCCTCCGGCACAGGTCGATCGATCCCGTTCCTTCCCCGCACGGCGGGGGACGGTAGCGAGGGCGCTATCAGCGCAGGAAGCCCTCCACCTCATCCTTTGCCCAGGCGATGACCTGCGGAATGGACTGGCCGCTTTGCAGCTTGGCGAGCATGGTCGGATAGATGCCCCGTTGGTAAATCTGCACGGCGATGTCGGGCGGCGCAGGGTAACCTGGCGTGTTCGCCTCGCCGTGATGCGTCGGGCGCACCGGATAGTTGAACACGGTGCCCCTCGGCGGTTCGACGTCTTCCCAAACCTTGAAGTCCAGCATGCCGGCATACGGGGGAATATCGTAGCCGACCACCGCCGCGCAGCGCGGTTCCACCTGTTCGCGCTCCATCAGGTACTCGATAAGTTCCTTCGCCGCCGTCTGGTTCCGCGAGAACTGCCAAACGCCCCAGAACGACTGTGAGAATGGCACGAACCGTCCTTTCGGTCCTTTCGGCGCCGAGAAGGTCCAGCAGTCCGCCGCCACCTGTGGCGCATCCCGTTTGGCTACCGCCCATGCCGAGGGCGGATTCCAGATCAGCGCGCTCTTGCCGGAGATCAACGCGCGATTGTTCGAGGCGTCGTCGTAGCTCACGGCGTCCGGCGGCAGTACCTTCACCAGCCGCGACGCATGCTCCAACACCTCGCGCACCGCGTCGGAATCGACGGTGACGTTGCCCTTCGCATCGACCAGGTCCGCGCCGTAGGCAGCGAACAGCGCACCCGATGTGTCGGTGGAATCGCCGGTGGTGCCGAGGCCGATCGCGAACGCCATGCCGACTTTTTGGCACGCCTCGGCCGCCTTCAGATGCGTTTCCCAGGTCCATTCATCCATCTCGGGGATGTACTCGGCCTTCACGGGATACATCTTGGTCACATCGATGCCGGCAGCACTTTTCAGCACGCTGACGCGCGCGCATGGCGGCTTCGCCTGAGCGCCCCAGCTCGACGGTACCGCTCGCCAATGTCCCTCCGCGCGGGCGAGGTATTCGGCCAGGCCGTTGACCTTGCCGTTCTTGGCAATCAGCCGCTCCACCGCCTCGTCCATCGGCACAAGCTTGTCGGCGTGATGGTGGATTTCCCACTGCGAGAAATGCAGCGCATCGTGGCCGGTACCGGCTTGCGCCTCGGCGGCCTGGGTCAGTACCAGCTTGTTGCCGACCGAGGTGATGAAATCGATATTGACATCGACCTGATTCTTGGCTGCCCACACATCGCATTGTTGCTTCAGCACGGCGTTGCCGGCGGGAACCCAATGGTCCCAGAAGCCCAGGGATACACGGCCCGCGGCGCGGCCGGTGCGAATGTGCACCAGCGGAAGTGCCGCCGTTGCGGCGCCCAGCCTGATAGCGTTGCGCCGCGAAATACGACCTCTGCGAGTCATTTCCGTCCTCCCGCTGCGGCCCGAGGCCAAATCGCCGAAATGATGGATTACGCTATGCCAATCCATCCTGCGCAATCGCCCGTGCTACGTAGTGTCTAGCGCAGCGCAACCCATCGCCCACGTGCCCAATCAAAGCTAGCCCGACACTCGTTCAGCGGGCAAAGCCCTCCAGTTCGTCCTGCGCCCAGGCGATCACCTGCGGGATCGTCTGGTCCTGCTTGAGCCGCGCCATCATCTGGTTGTGGATCGCGCGATTGTAGATCTGCACAGCGATTTCCGGTGCCGCTTCGGCCGCGGCAAGGCTGGGTTGCTGATTGTGCCACGGCCGATTCGGATAGTTGTAGACCGTGCCCTTGGGGGGTTCGACATTCTCCCACACCTTGAAGTCCAGCAGACCGGCATAGGGCGGAAGGTCGTAGCCTTCGGTCGCGACGCAGCGCGGTTCCACCTGCTCGGGCTGCATCAGATATTCGATCAGCTCCTTCGCCGCAGGCTTGTTCGAGCTGAATTTGTAAACGCCCCAGAAATAGCTCAGCGTCGGAATGAACCGGCCCTTCGGCCCGGCTGGAGCCGGGAAAGTCCAGCAGTCCGCCGCCACCTGCGGTGCATCGCGCTTCGCCACCGCCCACGCCGACGGCGGATTGAAGATCAGTGCGCTCTTGCCCGAGATCAGCGCCCGGTTGTTCGAGGCATCGTCGTAGCTGACCGCATCGGCCGGATAGAACTTGACCATCTTCTGGGCGAATTCCAGGCACTGGCGCATCGCATCGGATTTGAGCTGGACGTTGCCCTTCTCGTCGATCAGCGTCGCGCCGAACGACTTGAACAGTGCGCCATGGGTGTCCGTGGCGTCGGTGTTGCCGCCGCCGCCCATCCCGAGGCCGAACGTCAGGCCGTCCTTCTGCGCGAGCTCCGCGTATTTGGTGAACGCGTCCCAGGTCCAGCCGTCGGACAGCCCGGTGTGTTCCTTGCTAACCGGATACATCGCCTGCACGTCGAGGCCGTGCTGCTTGAACCAGCCGATGCGCGCGCACGGCGGCTTGGTCTGCGTGCCGGAGCTTGTCGGCACAGCGACCCACTGGCCCTTCGCCTTTGCCAGATACTCGCAAATAGGATCGACAGCGCCGATCTTGGCGACCAGCCGTCCCATCACGTCGTCGATCGGTTCAAGTGAATCGGCGACGTTGAACACATCCCAGTTGAAGAATGCCAGCGCATCGTGGCCGGTCCTGGCCTGCGCTTCCGCGGCCCCGGTCAATTGCAGCTTGTTGCCGGTGCTGGTGATGAAGTCGACGTGCGCCTCGACCTTGTTCTTCTCCGCCCAGGCGTCGACCTGCTTCTGCATCACATCGTTGCCGCCGGGGACCCAATGGTCCCAGAAGCCGATGGACACCTTGCCCGCGGCGCCCGCCGTGCGGATGTGAACCAGCGGCAGGGCCGCGGTGGCGGCGCCAAGCTTCAGCGCCGTCCGACGGCTAAAACTGTTAGGTTTATTCATCGAGTACCTCCATGTGTGACCGCACAATCACGGCCGCCAACCCCGCGCCGGAACCTGCCAATGGCGCACCATTCGTCGCAGGCTTCCGTAGCGGCCCGGCATCACCGACCGGCAAGGAGAGATCCCGCCAACTCGGCCGGCAACCTAATCGCAAGCTTTGCCGCAGGCAACGGCACGCAAATAAGCCAGGAAGGCACCCGTGGCTTTCCATCCCCCTGACCCGTTCGCCATAAGTTTCGCTCCCGTTACGGCGCGCGCAATCGGCTACGATGCATGCTCCGATGGCGAGACCGATCAGCAATGGGCGAAGCAAGGCGACGGAAGCAGGCCGCTGGCAATCCCAAGGCGGAGGAGGCGCCACCTGCCAAATTGCCCGCGGCCTTATTACAGAGCATCACGTCACAAGTCGAAGGCTTCATTGCCAAGGACCTGGGATGCGATACCAGGGAAAAGGCGACAGCCCTCGCGGCTCGGCAACCTGTCAAAGTCGCTCAGTATGTGGATAGCCTGATCGATAGCTGGTTCGATCCCCGGATGCCGATGCAGGGTGGTCCGGCTGCCTGCCCAGCGGGATGCTCTTGGTGCTGTTGGATGATCCCGGGCCTGCGTAGCGGTGAGGCGGACCTGTTGCTGACCGCCATTGCTAAGTTGCCCGAGGCAGAAGGGGCGGAGATCATGGCGAAGGTGAAGGTGGCGGCAACGGCGATCGTTGACGCGGGAAGCAGTGAGGCTGCCTATCCCCTGCGGTGCCCGCTTCTCGGTGACGACGGAAGGTGCCGCGTCTATACCGCGCGGCCAGCGGTTTGCCGAGCGTTTGCGGCAACCGACGCCACCGCATGCGAACGTCTTTATCGGGGTGGCGATGAGAGGAGTGAGATCCCGATGACCATGCGCAGTGCATGCGCCGAGGTAGCCTACGTCGCGGTCACCAACGCATTCGGCGACAACCGTTTGAAGGCCACGCCGCTCCCAATTGCACTGGCCAGAGCGCTTGAGATTGGGCCCCAGGCGGCCTGACAGTTGAAAACTGTCCACCCTGCTGGCCGACTACGTACTTACCGATCTGCCCTGGCCACGGTCCCAGCCGCCGCCAGCACGCGATCGACAAAGTCGTCCGCGCTGCCGAGATAATGCGCCGGATCGGTCAGTCGCTCGATCGCGGCACGATCCAGTCGGCTCGACACCTCCGGCTCGCGCGCCAACGCATCGGCGAGGCTGATGCCCTCGGCCAACGCCGCATCGCACGCATGCTTCATCACATGATGCGCCTCACCCCGTCCAAGATGCGATGCGAGCCCCATCATCACCGCCTCTGACACGATCAGCCCGCCCGTTAGATCGAGGTTGCGTCGCATGCGGGCCTTGTCCACCACCATGCCCTCGGCGATCGCGCTCGCGTGCAGCAGTGCGCCATGCGTCAGCACGAACGCCTGCGGCAGCACCAGTGCTTCGGCCTGCCACGGCCCCGTGGCGCGCTCATGGTCGGCCGCCATGGCGCCGAGCATCACCGGCACCAGGGCGTGCACGGTGCGGGCGGCGGCCAGGATGTATTCACTGGCGATCGGGTTGCGCTTCTGTGGCATGGTGGACGAGGAACCGCGGCCGGCAACGTAGGGTTCCGCCACTTCGGCAACCTCGGTCTGCGCCAGCAGGATAATGTCGGTGGCGAGCTTCGCCAGGCTGCCGCAGACCAGGCCCAGGAAGGCGACCGTCTCGGCTAGTCCGTCGCGGCATACGTGCCAGGGGGCGGCTGGCGCGGCGAGGCCCAGTTCGGCGGCCAGGCCTTCCATCACCGCGATGCCCTGATCGCCGAGCGACGCCAGCGTGCCCGCCGCGCCGGCGAAGCTCACCTGCTCGACGCGTGGGCGGAGTTCGTCGAGCCGATGCACGTGAGCGACCAGCGGCTGCGCCCAGATGGCGCATTTCAGACCGAGCGTGATCGGCAGGGCCTGCTGCAGATGGGTGCGACCGGCCATCACGGTGTGGCGATGTTTCTCCGCCTGGACCGCCAGCGCCGCCACCATGACGGCGAGCGCAGTGCGAATGAGCGACAGGCTCTCGCGCACCTGAAGGACGGTGGCGGTGTCCATGATGTCCTGCGTGGTGGCGCCCCAGTGCGTCCAGCCACCCGCCGCACCGGCAGCGCGCGACAGGCCCGCGACCAAGCCGACCACCGGGTAGCCGACATTGCGGGCACTGGCCGCGAGTTCGTCGGTGCTGAGGTTCTCGACGACCGCCGCGCGGGTTATCGCCTCGGCGGCGTCGGCCGGGATGATGCCGAGCCGCGCCTGCACGCGGGCGAGTGCCGCCTCGACATCGAGCATGCGCTGGAAATACGCACGCTCGTCGAACACCGCGCGCATGGCGTCGCTGCCATAGAGCGTCCCCAGGATCGGGCTGTCGGCGGGATTGACCGGCACGGGGTCAACCCTCTTCCCAGGGTTCCGCCCCCTCTCCAGCGAATTGGGGGAGGGTTGGGGAGGGTGCGCTACACATCCAAAAACACCGTCTCGCCATCCCCCTGCAATCGCACATCCATCCGCCACGCCGCATCGCCCGCCGGCCGCGCGATCAATGTTGCGCGCCGCGCCGGCTCCTCGATCGACATCAGCAGCGGGTCGGTCGCATTGAGCGACTCGCCGTGGAAATACGCCCGCGTCACCAGTGCGCGCATCAGCCCTCGTGACAGGACGCAGATCGCGATGTGCGGCGCCTGCTGTGCATTGCCCCGACCCGGCACCGGCCCGGGCTTCACCGTGGTGAACCGATACTGCCCCTGCGCGTCGGTATTGCTTCGGCCAAAACCCGGGAAACTGTCCGACGCCGGCGGGTCGGACTGCCAGATCTCCACGCAGGCGTCCGCACATGGCTTGCCGTCGCCGTCCAGCACGGCGCCGGTCAGCGTGATCCGCTCGCCCTGCGCGCCGAAGCGCGTGAGGTCCGCCCAGGACGGGTCCTCAAGCAGGTGCCAGTACGGGCCGATGGTCTGGCTGGCCGTCGCGCTCGGCATCGGATCACTCCTCCATCGGCGTGGCGCCGCGCCCGCGCAGGACGACGTCGAACCGGTAGCCGAGCGCGTAGTCCGGCTCGGTGATGTCGAGATCGAACACGGCGATCAGCCGGTTGCGCGCGTGTTCATCCGGCACCGCGTGGAAGATCGGGTCGAACGCGAGCAACGGATCGCCCGGGAAATACATCTGCGTCACTAGGCGCGTGGCGAAGGCAGGTCCGAAATACGAGTAATGGATGTGGTTCGGCCGCCAGGCGTTGCGGTGATTGGGCCACGGATAAGCGCCGGGCCGGATCGTCAGGAACCGGTAGCGGCCGTCCGCGTCGGTGAATACCCGGCCCGCGCCGTGGAAGTTCGGATCGAGCGGCGCGTCGTGCTGATCGGCCGGATGGTCGTAGCGTCCGGTCGCGTTGGCCTGCCAGATCTCGATCATCGTGTGGGGCACCGGTCGCCCGTCCTCGTCGGTGATCCTGCCGGCAACGATGATGCGCTCGCCGAGCGCCGGTTTGTCGCCGGTCTTGCTGAGGTCGGCGAGCGGGGGAAAATGGCTGGCGGAGAAGCTTGGTCCGGTGGTCTCCGTGATGGTGTGGGGCAGGGGATGCGGCTTCTGCTTCGGATGCCGCTTGATCGTGCCGAGATATCCCGGCGCGTCATAGGGCGGTTGCGTGCCGGGGGTGAGAGGGCGGTACTGTGTCGGATCGGTCATCGGGAACCCCTCCATGGCGGCTGCCATTCGTAACCCGGTTTTCGAGCGTGGGAAAGAAACGGCTGGGTCCCCCCGCTAACCCGCCAGTGCCGCCACCAACCCATGTGCCTTGGCGCCAACCGTCGCGGGACTGTCCCCAGCCCGGTAGATCGCCGAACCGATGCCGAACCCCACCGCCCCGGCCGCGCGCCACGCAGCGATGTTGGACGCGTCGATCCCGCCGACCGGCAGCACCGCGGTTGCCTGCCGGCAGCACCGCCTGCATCGCGCGCAGCGTCGCCGGAGTAGCGGCCTCGGCGGGAAACAGCTTCAGTGCATCGGCACCCTCAGCCAACATGGCGAACGCCTCGGTGGGCGTGAAGAAGCCGGGCACCGCCAGCAGCCCGGTCTCCTTGGCGGCGCGCAAAACCACCGCACCGGCATGCGGCGTGACCACCAGCCTGCCCCCCGCCCTTGCGATCTCCGCCACCTGGGCCGATGTCATCACCGTGCCGGCGCCGATCAGCAGCCGCGCGCCGAATTCCCGCGCCAGTCGTGCGATGCTTTCCATCGGTTGCGGCGAATTGAGCGGCACTTCCACAATGGCGATGCCCTGGCGCTCCAGTACCTCGACAATCGCCTGTACCTCGTCGGGCTTCACGCCGCGCAGGATCGCGATCAGCGGGCAGCGTGCCAGCCAGCCGGTCAGTTCCATGCCGCGTTCGCCCCGATCAGCGCCAGGCCACGCGCCGCCGCCTCACCGTCATGTCGCTCGGGGAACCCACCATAGGCAGAGATCGCGCGCGCGTACAATGCGGTGAGTTCCGCGGCGCCGATCACGTGCACCACCACGCCCTGCCGACCGGCCAGCGCCGCGTGAACCTCGTGGCCGATCAGGATGCCGGAGAGGTAGGCGGCCGCATCGGTCTCCGCCAGCCTACCTGCCAGGACCTCGGCACGCGCGCCGAAGATGTGGTGCAGCAGACCGCCGGGATCGCCCGCGCGCCGGACCCCCGCTTCGAACGGCGCACCGTTCGAGGGGCCATCGCGCATCATGCGTCCCAGGATGGTATGGCCGCGCAACGCGCCGAACGCCTCCCCGGTCATGTGCGTCGTGAAGCCTGCAATGCGGCCGGCCTCCACGCGCACCCACTTAGAGTGCGTCCCCGGCAGGCATGCCAAACCGCTGCCGCCCATCGCGTCCAGCACGCCAAGCACCTGCGTCTCCTCGCCGCGCATCACCTCGGCGACGCCCGCCTCATCGGTCGCGGACAGACCCGGCACCAACTTCACCTGCGCCCAGTCGAACTCAATCGCGACCAGGGCCGATGCGATCTCCGGCGCGCCGGCGGGGCAAGGGAGGTAGGGCGCCTCCTTCCAGCCCTGCCGGCTGCCGATCATGCCCGACAGCAGCACGTGGGTCTCGCCGACGGCAAGCCACGGGCCGATTTCCTCGCGCAGCGTGTCGGAGAACCGGTTGTTCGGCACGTTGACGATCCCACGCGGGCCTGCGCGCTGATCGCGAATGGCGCCGCCGGGCGTGATGCGGAACGCGCGGAAGCTCGTGGTGCCCCAGTCTACGCCGATCATCGCGTCCCTCCTGCCTATGGCAAGCGACTCTCCCCGATGGCTCATCCGACGTGGGGAGCGCCACATTGCCGAGTGCTGCCGTCGAATTGATCGATAGCACGCGCGCCTCGGCAACACGATAAAGCGTGATCGGTGCGCCTCGCGTCGTTGCGCAAACCCGCCGAGGGCGATTGAATGACCGACGACACGCCCCGCGGCAGCGCTTATCGTGCTCGGCGATGGCCGCCCCGATCATGCAACAAACCGAGCAATGTCGTGCGCCGAACGCCGACAATGCGGCTATGCCGTGCGAGTGCGAACACGCGGAAAGTCGAGCTGACGAATTGGTCGATCGTCAGCCCCGGCATCGTTGCAGGACGATGGCTGCGCTGCCTTCGCTGCTGTGGCTGCTCGGCGCGATCATTGTGCTGCTGGACTGGACGTTCCCGCCCGACCTGTCGCGGCTCGCGGCGGTCGGCACCGAGGTCGTCGATCGGCACGACAGACCGTTGGCTCTGCTGCCGGCGTCAGGCGGCGTGTGGCGGTTCCGCGCAGACGCCGCGCGGGTCTCGCCGACGCTGGTGGGCCTGCTTATCGCCGTGGAGGACCGGCGGTTCTGGTACCACCCCGGCGTCGATCCTGCCGCGCTGGCCCGTGCCGTGAGCCAGTTCGTCCGCACCGGCCATGTTGTCTCGGGCGGCTCGACCCTGGCCATGCAGGCGGCCCGTCTGCTCGAACCACGAACCCGCACGTTGCGCTCCAAGCTGATCGAGATGGCCCGCGCCATCCAGCTTGAATTGCGATATGGCCGAAGCGGCATTCTGGACATCTGGCTGACGCTTGCCCCGTTCGGCGGCAACCTCGAGGGCGTGCGGGCCGGCTCGCTCGCCTGGTTCGGCGTGCCTCCCGAGGCGCTGGAACCGGCACAGGCCGCGTTGCTGGTCGCGATCCCGCGCCGGCCCGAACGGCTGCGCCCGGATCGCCACGCCACGGCCGCGCGCAGCGTGCGCGACCGGGTGCTGGCTGTGGGCGCACGGGACGGCCTGTTCGACGATGACGAGGCAGGTGCGCCGGTTCCGACTGCGCGGGTTGCGCTGCCGCGGCACGCGCCGCAACTGGCAGCCTCGCTGCCGCGTGCGCCCCTCGTCCGGACCACGCTGGACCTGCCGCTGCAGGTCGCGCTCGAACGCCTGGGCCACGAGCGCCTCGAAAGCCTGCCGCTGCGCGCCTCGCTTGCGATGCTGGTTGCCGATGCCCCGACGCGTGAAATCCGCGCGGTGTATCCCGGCGCATGGCGCGATCAGGCACGATCGGGAGCGCTCGACCTGACCATGGCCGTGCGTTCGCCCGGCTCGGCGCTGAAGCCGTTCATCTACGCCATGGCATTCGCCGATGGCGTCGCGGCGCCGGATACCGTCGTGCCCGACCTTCCGCACCGCTTCGGCGGCTACGCACCGGAGAACTTCGATCGGGGCTTCGCGGGCAGCATCACGGCAGCCGACGCGCTGCGGCGTTCGCTCAACCTGCCGGCGGTCGCATTGCTGGAACGCGTCGGTCCACTGCGGTTCGCTACCACACTTCACGCTGCCGGAGCGACGCTTCGCCTGCCCCGTGACGCCGATCCGTCCCTGCCACTGGCGCTCGGTGGCGTCGGCATCACGCTGCGCCAGGCCGCTGGCCTTTATGCCGCGCTGGCGACTGACGGTACAGGCGGACCGTTGCGTCTGCTTGCCGACCAGCCGGATTATCGCCCCGAATTCCTGCCGGCGGCGGCAGCACGCTTGGTGGCCGATGTACTGACCCGCCCGCTACCGGGGTTTGGCGCACAGGGCATCGCCTGGAAAACCGGCACCAGCTGGGGTGGACGCGATGCCTGGGCCTTCGGCTTCGACTTACGCCACATCGTCGCGGTCTGGGTGGGACGGCCCGACGGCACACCCCTGCCGGCCGCCACCGGAGCCTCGCTTGCCTTGCCGCCGCTCGCCCGGGTGTTCGATCTGTTGCCGAGAAGCCCCCGCACGATCCAGTCGTTCCCGCAGCACACAGTCTCTGCGATGGTGGCCGCCGATGCTCTGCGCCTGCTGTTCCCGCCGTCTGGTGCGGTGCTGTCGGCGGACGGACCGGTGACCATCCGGGTCATGGGCGGACGCCGGCCGCTCACCTTTCTGATCGACGGCGCACCGTTGCCCACCGACCGCTTTCGCCGTGACATGGCCTGGCTGCCGAAAGCACCCGGGTTCTACCGTCTGACCGTGCTGGATGCCGATGGCGCGGCTGTGCGAGCGGCCGTGCAGGTGCGCACCAGCCCGTGATGCGTCGTGCGCTGATCGTGCTGATGTTGCTCGTCCTGGCGGCCTGCGCCGCCGCCGACTACGGCGCCGGCGACGCCGTGGTGGGCTGCTCGCTCATTCGGCTGGCGGCGATGCCGTTGGAAACCCATGGCGACCTGCTGTTCGTGCGCGGAACGATCCACGGCGTCCCGGTGCTCCTGCTGGTCGACACCGGCGCTGAGCGCACTTTGCTGACCGAGGCCGCGGTGGACCGGTTGCGCCTGCCGCGGGACTATCAGCACGCCACCCGGACCTACGGCATCGGCGCCTCAACCGCGAGTTGGGACGCAACGCTGCCGGATGGGTTGACGCTCGGAGGCACGCGGTTCCCGGTAGAGACCGTCACGGTCGGTCGCTTCGACATGATGCGCTTCGCCGGCGATGTGGCCGATGGGCTGCTTGGCGCCGACATCCTCCTGGCGTTCGACATCGATCTCAACGTCCCGAACCGCCGGCTCACGGTCTATCGCGCCCGCCGCGGCTGCCCGGAGGCCGGGCCGCCCTGGAAGGGGCCCTATATCCGGCTCGCAGGCATCGCCACGCGCCGGGACCGGATGCTGGTGCCGTTCGAACTTGACGGCGTGGCCGGGCTGGGCGTACTGGACACCGGAGCGCAACTCAGCACCATCAGCTTGCGCATGGCGGAGCGGGTTGGCCTGGAGGAAGGGGAATTGGCGGAAGACGGTACGGTGATGGCGCACGGCGCTGCGCCGGACCAGGTGCCGGTGCGGATCCATCGCTTTCGCGAGCTGCGCATAGGATCCACGATGGTGCAGGAACCGACGCTGCCGGTGGTGGCGATGAGCGATGGCATGGGCGATGCGCTGGTGGGGGCCGACTTTCTGCAAGGTCGCCGCGTCTGGCTGTCGTTCGCGACAAGTACGGTATTTGTCACGCCGATCAACCGCGGTCCGGCGATCGCCGAAGCCCGATAGTGTGACGCCGCAAGGTCAAAGCAGTTCCAGGTCCCAGTCCTCGCCGACCATGGCCGGACCAAAGTCGTGGTGTGGAGCACGCGCCATCAGTTGGAAACCCGTACGCTGATAGATGCCGCGCGCGGCGGTCAACGCGTTGTTGGTCCACAGGGTGACGCGCCGGTAGCCGGCGGTGCGGGCGAAATCGATGCACTCCGCGACCAGACGCTTGCCGATGCCGAGGCCGCGGGCGGCGGGTTCGATGAGCAGCAGGCGCAGCCTGGCGATCTCGTCGGCCTCGCGCACCATGAAAACCGAGCCGATGTTCACACCGTTGCGTTCGGCGATCCAGCAGCGCTCGCGGGCCGGATCGTGGTTTGCCAGGAAGGCGCCGGCGACCTTGGCGACCAGAGCCTCGAAGCGTTGATCGAAGCCGTGTTCCGCAGCATACAACGCGCCGTGCCGGGCAATGACCCAGCCGATATCGCCGGGGCGGTGCTGGCGCAGCAGCCAGGGAGCCGCGGTTGCGCCACCCGGGGTGCCAAGCAGGCTTTCGATGTGCCCCATGGCGGTGACGACCCGGTCCTGGGCGGGCCCGGAGAGCGCGCCGAGCAGCGCGCCGATATCATGCCGCGAGCTAGCATCGAGTGGCGCGAACGCCTCGTGTCCAGCGTCGGTCAGTGCCAGTGCGCTCTGGCGGCGATCCTCCTCGGAGGGCACCCGGCTGATCAGACCGTCGCGTTCGAAGCGTTGCAGGATCCGGCTGAGATAGCCGGAATCGAGCCCGAGTTCACGACCAAGGCCGGTGGCGCTGATCCCGGGGCATTGCGCCAACTCATAGAGCACGCGCGCCTCGGCGAGCGAATAGCTGCTCTGGAGCAGGCCTTCCTGCAGGGCGCCGATGGTCCGCGTGTAGAAGCGGTTGAACCGTCGAACAGCGGCGACGCGGTGGGCGAGACCTGGGTCCGAGGTTGAGTGAGTCATACGCGTCGCATAGTCAGGGATTTACCTGACCAGGTCAACTACGCCAGTTCGAGCGCCCGGCTACGGTCACCTTTTCGTGCTTGGCCGGCGTAGTGTTACGTGAGCATTCGGCAGAATAATCAAGGTCATGTGACCGGCAGTGCATGTCACCAGCCGTATTGCCGCCGGATTTGCCGCCATTCTGTTGTACAGCCGAAATCAAACCTGGAGATCGGCACAAGCGTTCTCAACCTTTCCGATCGAAGGAGACCACCATGCAGATTCGAATGACGAGTTTCGCGATCCCGGTGTTGGCAGGTCTCGCCGGTTCTACCGCAGCGATCGCGCAACCGGTGCAGTTGGTCGCGCCAACACCTGTCCAGTACGGCCAGACAACGGTGGTCCTTGCACCGAACCCGCCTCCGCCGCCCCGCGTCGAAACCGTCCCGGCGCCGCCGTCCGCCGATGCGCAGGTTATGTACTGGCAGCCAGGTCACTGGATGTGGAATGGCGCCAGTTGGGAATGGGCGGCCGGCCAGTATGTGCAACGGCCGGCGCCGCAGGCCGTGTGGCAGCCGGGCCACTGGGCGCAGCAGCCGTCTGGGGGCTACCTCTGGGTGGACGGACACTGGCAGGGCTGACGCAGGGAGGTACCGATGCCTCGCATCCATAGCGCCTGTCTCGCGACGCCTCTGCTGATCGCGCTGGTCGGTTGTGGGCGTCAGGAGCCACCGCAGGCCACGACCCAGATCATTGTGCAGCCGCCGGTCGAGCAGTTGCCGACTGCCTCGCTGGTTGCCCCGGGGCCGCCCCCGCCGCCGCAATCGGAACTGGTGCCGCCGCCGTCTCCGGGCATGGGGCCGGTCGTCTGGCAGCCGGGGCACTGGCGCTTCAGTGGCAACACCTGGGCTTGGCAGGCCGGCCAGTACGTCCCGCCGCCGCCCGGCCAGACGACCTGGGTCCCGGGCCGATGGGCACAGCAATCGACCGGCGGCTGGGTCTGGGTGGAGGGCCACTGGGCCTGATGCGGTCGTGGGCGTAGCGCGGCGGCGGGACCGATCTGCCGCCGCGCAGAAGGCAGCATCGCGGGCGTAGCGGGTTGACTGAGAGGCGCATCGTCGCGGCATACTCGCGGGTAGCCATTTGCGCGGGGATGCCACGCCATGAAGCTTCTCTGGTTCCATCTGATGCCGTACACTGAACTGCCGGACGATTTTCGCCAGAAGCATCCGTCGGTATGGGTCGATATCCATTCCTCGCTGTTCGATCCGAAGCGCGCGCATCTGATGTATAACGATTTCATGGACGAAATGGAGTTTGCGGCGGATTGCGGCTTCGACGCGGTCTGCTGCAACGAGCACCACTCCAACGGCTACGGGTTGATGCCGTCACCAAATCTGATCGCGTCTGCCATTTCGCGTCGCACCCGCGACACCGCCATCTGCGTGATGGGCAATTCGCTCGCGCTGTACAATCCGCCGACGCGGGTGGCGGAAGAGTTCGCGATGATCGACTGCATCTCGGGCGGCAGGCTGATCGCCGGTTTTCCGGTCGGCACGCCGATGGACACCTGCTACTGCTACGGCCAGAATCCGAGCCTGCTGCGCGAGCGCTATCTGGAAGCGCACGATCTGGTCATGCGGGCGTGGCAGGAGCCCGATACCTTCGCCTTCAACGGGCGCTTCAACCAGCAGCGCTATGTGAACATATGGCCGCGTCCGGTACAGCAGCCCCATCCGCCGGTCTGGGTTCCAGGCGGCGGGTCGATCGAGACGTGGCAGTGGTGCGCGAAGATGGACTACGTTTACGCCTACCTGTCCTATTTCGGCTACAAGGACGGCAAGGCCACGATGGACGGATTCTGGGCCGAGATGTCGCGCCTCGGCAAGGACCGCAATCCGTACCGCGCCGGATTCCTGCAATTTGTCGGCGTCGCGGAATCGCGTGAACAGGCGATGGAACTCTATCGCGACGCCGGCGAATATTTCTACGGCCGTTGCCTGCACACCGATCCGCGCTGGGCGACGCCGCCTGGCTACGTCACCGAAGGCACGATGCGTGCTGGGCTTACCAGTCAGGTGGGCCGCGCGGCCTCGGTTGGGGCGCGCGAACAGGCACGCGATGCGACGCGGATGGAGGACATCGTCGAGCGCGGCTATGTCATCATCGGTTCGCCGGACGAAGTGGTGGAGCAACTCTCCGAAGTGGCGACCTCGCTGAATGTCGGACACCTGATGCTGCTGCTGCAGTTCGGCAACATGAGCAAGGACCTGACCAAGTACAACACCAGGCTGTTCGCCGAGAAGGTGATGCCGCGCCTGCATCCGCTTTTTGCCGAGTGGGAGGACCGCTGGTGGCCGCGGCCGATGGACAGCGCGCAGCGTGCCGAGGTCCCTGCGTTCGTGCCAGGCCTTGCCGCGGAGTGATCCGCCGCGCGGGCGGTAGGCATCGACCGCCCGCCGGATACGTCGGGCTCAGTAGTATCCGCTCCCGCCGTTGACGTGGATCGTCTGGCCGGTGATGAAACCGCCGTCGTCACTGACCAGGAACAGGCATGTGGCAGCGATCTCGTCGACCGTGCCTTGACGCCCCAGCGGAATGCCGGCGGCATTCGGCGTCCGCCCCTGATACCATTCGGGATTCGCACGCATGGTATCGATGCTGCCCGGGGAAACCACGTTGACCCGAATGTTGTGCGGGGCGAATTCCGAGGCCAGTCCCCGGGCAAATCCCACCAGACCCATTTTCGCCGCGGAGACGTGCGCGCGACCGTTGCCGCCGACAAAGGCGCCCTCGCCGGTAAAGAACAGGATGCGCCCATAGCGGTGCTCGACCATCGACCCGATGACCGCGCGCGTGAGGTACAACGCGCCGTCAAGCACGACGCCCCTGACCGCTTCCCAATCCTGCGCCGTCAACTCGGTGAAGGGCTTGTGTGGCCGGATGGCAGCATTGTTGATCAGAATATCGACGCGACCGAACTCGGACAGTGCCCGCGCCGCCATTGCCTCGACCTGATCCTTGCTGGCGACGTCGGCAACGACGGCAAGCGCCTTGACCCCGATCCCCTGGGCTTCGCGCACCACGGCATCGGCCTCGGCCTGGTTCGCACGGGCATTGACCACGACGTGCGCGCCTTCGGCGGCGAGCTTCAGCACCGTTGCACGGCCGATATTGCGGCCGGAGCCGGTTACCAAGGCGACCTTACCCTCAAGCTTCTTCCCCATGAGCCCTCTCCTTCTATCGTCGCGGTTCAGTACGATCGCCACGAGTTGACCAGATATCAGTCCGCGATCTCGGGTTCCGCTTCGGTCTCCTGCTCGGCCTGCAGTGCCCACATCCGTGCATACAGCCCTTCGCGCGCCAGCAGCGTCGCATGGCGGCCGCGCTCCGCCACGCGACCGTCGCGCAGCACGATGATCTCGTCCGCATCCACCACGGTGGACAGCCGATGCGCGATCACCACCGTGGTGCGATTTCGCGCCACCGCGCGCAGCGCCGCCTGAATATCCTGCTCCGTCCCCGTATCCAACGCGCTCGTCGCTTCGTCCAGGATCAGGATGCGCGGGTCCTTCAAAATGGTGCGCGCGATCGCCACGCGTTGCTTCTCGCCACCCGACAGTTTCAGCCCGCGCTCACCCACCCGCGTGTCATAGCCCTCCGGCAGGCTTTCAACAAAGTCGTGCACCTGCGCGAGACGCGCGGCGTGCTCGATGTCCCGCTGTGTCGCATCGGGCCGGCCGTAGGCGATGTTGTAGCGGATCGTGTCGTTGAACAGCACGGTGTCCTGCGGCACCACGCCGATCGCAGCACGCAGGCTCTCCTGCCGTACGTCGCGGATATCCTGGCCGTCGATCAGGATGCGTCCGCCGGTCACGTCGTAGAACCGGAACAGCAGCCGGCTGATTGTGGACTTTCCCGCCCCCGTCGCACCGACGATCGCGAGGCGGCCGCCGGCGGGCACGGTGAAATCGACGCCCTTGAGAATTTCGCGATCCGGCCGATAGCCGAACCGCACGCCGTCGAACCGCACTTCCCCCGCCGGTCCGTCAGCGAGGTGCGCAGCCAGCGCCGTGGCGCCCGGTCGATCGGCGATCTCCTGATGCTCGTCAAGTAGGCGGAACATCTGCTCCATGTCCACGATGCCCTGCCGGATCGTCATGTAGACCATGCCGAGGAACCCCAGCGGCTGATAAAGCTGCATCAGGTAGGTATTCACCAGTACGAATTGTCCGACCGTCATCGCGCCCGCGCCAACTTCGCGCGCCGCCATCAGCATGATCAGCGTCAGCCCCGCGGCGATGATGAAGGCCTGGCCGATGTTCAGATAGTTCAGCGAGACCTGCACGCGGACTGCCGCTCGTTCATAGCGCGCCAACGCACCATCGTAGCGCGCGGCCTCGTGGGGCTCATTGCCGAAATACTTCACCGTCTCGAAGTTGAGCAGGCTGTCCAGCGCCTTGGTGCTGGCGTCGTTGTCGGTGTCGTTCATGGTGCGGCGGATGCGCGCGCGCCAACCGGCAAAGGTCATGGTGAACAGTGCATAGGTCGCCACCGCGGCAAAGGTGATCGCGGCAAAACGCCAGTCGAACAGGTGCCAGATGATGCCGGTGACCAGCAGCAATTCGATCACCGTCGGCACAACGTTGAACACCGCGAGCCGCAGCACCGACTGGATGCCCACCATGCCGCGATCGAGTGCGCGAGCCAGTCCTCCCGTCTGGCGGTCGAGGTGGAAGCGCAGGCTCAGCGCATGCAGATGGCGGAATGTCCGCAACGCGGCCACGCGGACGGCGCGCTGCTGCACCTTGGCGAACAGTGCGTCGCGCAGTTCGCCCGACGCGGCCGAACCGACGCGCAGCAGACCGTAGGCGATAACCAGCGCCATCGGGATTGCCAGCATCGCGGTGGCATCCTTTGGCGCCAGCGCATCGACGATGCGGCCATAGACGATGGGTATGTATACCGTCGCCACCTTGGCGAGCAGCAACAGACCCATTGCCATGACTACCCTGACCCTGGCGCCGATATCGTGTTTCGGCCACAGGAAGGGCAACATCGAACGAATTGTCGCGAGGCTGGAGCGCTGAAGGCGGGGCAGCGTAAGGGTAGCCGCTTCTCCCTGTCGGGTTCGTCTCATTTCCGGTCATGTGGCATGCAGGGGCGAAGTTTGAAAGGCGAGCCGATGGCCAGCGAGGCGACCGAGACCGGGTTTCTCCACCACCTTCGCACCTGCAACAATGCGCGCCTGCCCGGGGACCGGGTGCCGTTCCGCATTGGCTCGGCACAGGTCGGCTGGGTGAAGCCGGCACTGGCCATGGCCCTGGTGCGATTCCCCGAGATCGTCGCTGACGCCGCCGGCATCACGCTGGCGGACGGCGCGCGGCTGTCCGTGATCGGCCGCCAACTCGTGGACGAAGGCCATTTTCGTTGGCGACGGGAGGAGTTCGACATCCGTGCGGAACCGGGTGGGGACGTTCTGGCGCGGCTCGATCGCGGTGCACTGCCCAGCTTCGGCGTGGTGGCGGAGGGCGTGCACGTCAACGGCCTGGTCCGCCGCTCCGATGGCGTCCATGTGTGGATCGCCCGCCGCGCCGCCGACAAGCTGCTCGATCCGGGCAAACTCGACCACATCGTCGCCGGCGGCGTGCCGGCCGGTCTGAGTCCAGCCGAGACGCTGGTGAAGGAGGCCGAGGAGGAAGCTGCCATCCCCGCCTCGCTGGCGAAGCAGGCCGTTCCGGTCGGGCTCATCGCCTACGCGATGGAACGCCCCGAGGGTCTCCGGCGCGACCGCCTGCACTGCTACGACCTCGATCTGCCTGAGGATTTCTGTCCCCACGCGGCCGACGGCGAGGTGGAGGCATTCGAATTGTGGCCGATCGCACGTGTCGTCCAGACGGTCCGCGACACGGACCGGTTCAAGTTCAACGTCAACCTGGTGCTGATCGACCTGTTTCTGCGCGAGCGTCTGATTGTCGGGCATGAGGCCGAGGAACTATCCGCGAGGCTCCGCGGCGGAACGGCGTAGCCTCAGCACTTGTGGGGCAACGGTGTCAGCTCCGTCAGCTTCGCGTCCATCACGAAGTCGCCGAAGTCCATCTGAAGGTTGTCGGCCACGCCATTCTCCCAATAGCGCATCCCGACCTGGTAGCTCGGCACCTCGCTCTTGGAACTGCGGTCGAAGAATGCCAGGCGGACGCGCGTGCTGGCCAGATTGGACAGCAGCGGGAATGTGTTGGCCTCGGGCTTCTTCCAGTCCAGAACGACGACCGAGCTGTCCTCCGCCCCCGAATTGTCGGTGCCGTCGAACAGCGGCAGCGCGAGGAACTTCTTGCCGGCCTGGGCGCCGGCCAGGATCGCCGAGGTGTGCGCCATCGGGAACAGCGTGCCGGGCGGCAGCGGCTTGGTGGTGTCCTCGGGGACCGTGTAGTGCGCCTCGCCTGGACCGCCGGCGCGCTCCAGGAAAGCGTCACCGTCGGTCTGGCTGGTGACAGCGGTGTCGGTCGTCTGTTTCATGTGGAAGCGGAACTTGAGCCCGTCCTTTGCTTCCCAGGTGGCATAGTCGGACACCATCTTGACGTCCTGGCCGTCGGTATTGGTCAGGTTCATGGATAGCCGCTGGCGGACCGCCCAGCCGTCGCAGGCGTCGATGACCTCGTAGCCCATCGTGCCGTTTGCAGCGACGACATCGCCGCCGCGGCTGCTGCTGAGGGTCAGCGTGTAGATTGCCCGGTGGGCAGCCAGCGCCGCGTTCAGCCCGCCCGCCTGCGCGGGAACGACCGACACGGCGGTGGAGCTGCAAAGGGCCAGGGCGGCTGCCAGTACGGCAGGAAAGCGCATGAGGGGTCTCCGCTTGCGGGTCAGCGCCGAACATAGGGAGACCGGCGGCGATGCGCCAGCGAGCAGGCGGCGCGGTCGCCGACGCATCTTTCGACGGCCCCTGGAGACGCTCTATGATCGCGAACCCGACGGCGATTGCAGACGCGACGGCGCCGGCTCCGCGCGGAGACAGATGCTTTCGGAAACGTCCTGAAAGGACCGGCACATGACCGAGGTAAGGGTGCTCTCCGCGTCGGGCCAGATCGGTTCGGGGTTCCTCGAATTGTCGTTTGCTCGCGGGATCGGGCTTGCGCCCCATGTCATCGCCTGTGACGGCGGCTCGACCGATGCCGGCCCCTACCATCTCGGCACAGGGAAGCCGCACTTCTCCCGCCTTGGGGTCAAGCGCGACATGCGGTTGATGATGTTGGGACGCGACCAGGCCGGCGTGCCGCTGATCGTCGGCTCCTGCGGCTTCGCGGGCGGCGATGCGGGGGTGGACTGGATGCTCGACATCACCCGCGAGATCGCGCGCGAAGAGGGGCTGGCGTTCCGATTGGCGACGGTCCGCAGCGAACAGGACAAGGACTACCTGAAGCGCCGCTACCGCGAGGGACGGATCACGCCGCTCAATCCGGCGCCGCCCCTCAACGAGGCGATCATCGACCGCTCCGCCCACATCGTCGGCATGATGGGGCAGGCGCCGATCGCGGATGCAATCGAGCGCGGCGCGGACATCGTCCTGTGCGGCCGGGCGACGGACACGTCGTTGTTCGCGACCGTCCCGGTGATGCGGGGGGCGGGCGCCGGTCCGGCCTGGCACGCAGCCAAGATCCTGGAATGCGGGACTGCGGCGACGGTGATCCGCAACCGGCCGGACAGCATCATGGGCTGGGTCCGCGACGACCACTTCGACATCGAGCCGATGGACCCCGACAGTCGGTGTAGCCCGCAGAGCGTCGCCTCGCACACGCTGTACGAGAATGCCGACCCGTTCCTGATCACCGAGCCGGACGGCACGATCGATTGCCACGGCGCGCGCTATGAGGCGCTGAACGATCGCGCCGTCCGGGTGCACGGGTCCCGGTTCATCCCGTCGGGCCGGACCACGATCAAGCTGGAAGGCGCCGAGAGCGTTGGGCATCAGGCGGTCATTATCGCCGGCGTACGGGAACCCTACATCATCCGGCAACTCGACGAATGGCTGGGTGCGATGCGGACCCGGTTCGCCGCGCGGGTCCAGGAGATCTTCGCGGGCCGACTGGGCGCCGGCGAATACGACATCCACGTCCGGGTCTATGGCCGTGACGGGGTGATGGGCCGGCTCGAGCCGCTGGCGCACCAGATTGGCCATGAAGTGTGCCTGCTGTTCACCATTACCGCCCCGGACGAACCGACGACCGAGGCGATCGCCAAGACCTTCGCCCATTTTGCGCTGCATTACCCGATCCCGGAATGGGGCGGGCTGATCAGCGGCCTGGCGTTCCCGATGGCGCCCGCGCATCTCAGCAAAGGCGAGGTGTTCCGCTTCAACATGAACCACGTCGTCACCCCGGAGCATCCGTTGGAAATGTTCCGCACCGACCTGATGGAGGTCCGGCCATGACGACCCTCGGCGAACTGGCGAAGCTCATACGGTCGAAAAACGCTGGAGCGTTCGTCCTGACCTTCGACGTCATGTTCGAGGACGAGGCGACCTACCGACGCGTGTTGGCGTCGCAGGTGCTGACGAAGCGTCGTTTTGCCGCCATTTACCGGGTCGCGGAAGAAGACGTGATGTTCTTCGAGCACGATGCCGCCCGCGCCATCAAGATATCGATTCCACGTCCTGCCACCCAGGGCGACCTGGACGACGGCGACATGTTCGGCGGACAGCAGCATGGACCGCTGGTGGACCTGCTCGTGCCGGATTGAGCCTGCCCACGGCAGATTGCCGCCGCCGGGGCGTTCGAAGTAACAAACGTCGGTGCAGGGGGGCGAATTGGCTCACGCAGTGGATCCCTGGCAACCATTGGGAAACCAAATGGTGGTAGCAATTGCCGGCGGCTGCCTACCGCAAGGTCCACGCACCGTTGGAACCATTGAAGAATTCTGCCGAAAACAGCCCAGCTTCGCTGACCCATGCCGACGTGGCACGTCTGCTGGCAGAGCCCTCGGCCGCCGTTCGCGCAGACGTGGCAGATAAGCTGGCACGGGAGCTCGACCGTGCGCAGCTGAACGATGCAGAACTCCAGATCGCCCAGGACATCGTCCGGGCCATGGCACGGGACGTGGAGCTGGCGGTACGGCGCGCTCTGGCGAACAGCCTGCGCCGGACAAGGAACCTGCCTCGCGACGTGGCGGTGCGGCTCGCCGGTGACGTGGAGGCGGTGGCACTGCCCATCCTCACGGAATTGCCGGTGCTGACCGACGCGGACCTGATCGAAGTCGTCAAGGGCGGTTCGGCCGGGAAACATGCGGCGATCGCCGGGCGGACCGATGTCTCCGAACAGGTCGCCGACGCGTTGGTGAACGGAGCCGGCGAGGCTGCGGTCGCCGTGCTGCTGGAGAACGCGACGGCGCGTATCGCTGAGACAAGCCTGGGATCCGCGATCGATCGCTTCACCGCCAGCGATCGCGTCAAGGCGAGCATGGTGCACCGCGCCGATCTGCCGGTGACGATCGCCGAACGGCTGGTGGCCGTGGTATCGGACAAACTCCAGTCCTATCTCGTCAGCCATCACGAACTGCCGGTTTCGCTCGCAACCGACATCGTGCTGGAGGGACGCGAGCGTGCCCTGCTGCATTTCAGCCTCGGCGCCAGCGAACACGACCTGGAACGGCTGGTGCGCCAGATGCATGGCAACCGGCGGCTGACGCCGCTCCTGGTGCTGCGTGCACTATGCCTGGGCGATCTTGCGTTCTTCGAAGCGGCGATGTCGGTCATGGCCAAGGTGTCGGTACCGAACGCGCGCATCCTGATCCATGACGCCGGCTTGAACGGTCTCACGTCGCTGTATGAAAGGGCCGGGATGCCGCCGCGCCTGTTGCCCGCGGTGCGCGTCGCCGTCGAGGTGGTGAGCGGCACCGAGTTCGATGGCGGCGAGCGCGACCATGAACGCTATCGTTCGCGGGTGATCACCCGCATCCTGACGCAGTTCGAGGACCTGCCGCAGGAGGACCTTGATTATCTGCTGGACAAGCTTGGCGATGTGCTGACAGTGGCGGAATGATTGCGACGGGATCGCGCGGTGGTCAGGCAGAAAACAGAACCCGGTTTGACGACCTGCTGGCCCGCGACGGCCAACCTTCCATGAGGGCTGCGGATTTCGTCGTCACGGGGCATCCGCATCTCGCCGCGGTCAAGCACTTCCCGGTGGTCGAATTCGCCGACTATGAGCGCCGATTGAGTTCCATGCAGGAGACCTTGCAACTCGTGCAGCAGGCTTATCTTGGCACGTCGCATCACGCTGTGATCGTGATGGAAGGTTGGGACACCGCCGGAAAAGGCGGCGTTGTGCGACGGCTGGGCTGGGCGCTCGATCCGCGCAGCTTCAAGGTGCATGCGATCGCCGCCCCCAACGGACGGGAAAAATCTCTGCACTACCTGCAGCGCTTCTGGGAGCAGTTGCCGGAGCATGGTCAGATCGTGGTGTTCGACCGTTCCTGGTACGGTCGCGTGTTGGTCGAACGGGTCGAATCATTCGCCGCCCCCGCGGAATGGCAGCGCGCCTACGAAGAGATCAACGACTTCGAACGCACGCTGCTGGCCGACGGCGTGCGCCTGGTGAAGCTGTTCCTGCACATCACGCCCGAGGAGCAGATGCGGCGGTTCCGCAATCGGCTGAACGATCCGCTGAAGCGTTGGAAACTATCCTACGAGGATTTTCGCAACCGCGCCCGCTGGAAAGACTACGAGACTGCGATCGAGGACATGATGGCGAAGACATCGTCCAAGCACGCCCCCTGGCATCTGATACCGGCCAACAACAAGCCGTTCGGCCGGTTGGCCGCATTCCGCATCATCGTCGATCGGCTGTCTCGGGGGGTCACATTGGAGCCGCGCGCGCTCGATCCGAAAGTGGCGGAGGCAGCCCAGCATCTGCTCGGCATCAAGGTGCAGGAAGCGCGCCATCACGGTCACTGATAGAGCCGGCTTGCGTCGTCTCATTCCAGCGAGCGGTTTGGTCTCACCGGCGATACGGCGCCGGCAGCAGCGTCCGCACCGGCAGCTTCGTCAGGCCGGTCGGTCCATGCATGATCACCAATGCATCAGGACAATGATCGAGGAACATTTCGCGGCAGGCGCCGCAGGGCGATACGACCGCCAGTTCCCGATCGGCTTCGTCGGGCTTCGGATGGCGCACGGCCACGATAGCGTCGATCTTGCCGTTCCCCTCGAGCAGCGCCCGGCCGAGCGCCACCGCCTCGGCGCAGACCGAAAGCCGTCCTACGGTCGCCCCGAGATGCAGTCCAGTCCAGACACGCCCATCACCGCCACGGATGGCAGCAGCAACGGTGTGCCAGAATGGTCGATAGTGCCGTCCCAGCACATCATGTGCCGCGGCGACCAACGCGTGATCAGCCGCGGACAGGATTGGCGCAGGCGGTGTCGCGTCATTCAGCCGCTTCGGCCTCCTCAGCCTCTTCCAGCGTCGACAGCATGGCATTGGCTACCACGCCCGACTGTTCGCGCACGCGCTTCTCGATCGCGTCGGCCACATCCTGATGATCGCGCAGGAATTGCTTGGCGTTCTCTCGGCCCTGACCGATCCGCTGGCTGTCGCAACTGAACCAGGCGCCCGACTTTTCCACCACGCCTGCCTTCACTCCCAGATCGACCAGTTCGCCAACCTTGCTGATTCCCTCGCCGTATATGATGTCGAACTCGACCTGACGGAACGGGGGCGCCAACTTGTTCTTAACCACTTTCACGCGGGTCTGGTTGCCCACCACCTCGTCGCGCTCCTTGATTTGCCCGATCCGCCGAATCTCCAGACGGAGCGAGGCATAGAACTTCAACGCGTTGCCGCCGGTGGTGGTCTCCGGATTGCCGAACATCACGCCGATCTTCATGCGAATCTGATTGAGGAAGATCAGCAGGCACTTGCTGCGCGAGACGCTGCCGGTGAGCTTGCGCAGCGCCTGGCTCATCAGCCGCGCATGCAGGCCCATGTGGCTGTCGCCCATCTCGCCTTCCAGCTCCGCTCGCGGCACCAGTGCTGCGACGCTGTCCACTACCAGCACATCGACCGCTCCTGATCGCACGAGTGTATCGGCAATCTCCAACGCCTGCTCGCCCGCATCCGGCTGACTGATCAGCAGATTGTCCACGTCAACGCCCAGCTTGCGCGCATAGATCGGGTCCAGCGCATGCTCCGCATCCACGAATGCGCACGTGCCGCCAAGCTTCTGCGCCTCGGCGATCGCGTGCAGTGCCAGCGTCGTCTTGCCGGAGCTTTCCGGTCCATAGATCTCGATGATCCGGCCGCGCGGCAGCCCCCCGATGCCAAGCGCCAGGTCCAGCCCGAGCGAACCCGACGGAATGACCTCGATATGCTCGTCCCCGGGCCGCGCACCCATCCGCATGATCGAACCCTTGCCGAAAGCCCGCTCGATCTGCGCCATCGCGGCATCCAGCGCCTTGTTCTTTTCCATCGGAGTGATCCCTATCCTGCCGAGTCTCTACAACCATAAGTACAAGTATACCGGCTATAAATCACGCGTAGATTGTATCCATACGGCCGCGTCGTTCAAGCAGACAAACGCGCAATTGTCTCGGTAGCCCACTTCCCGCGCACATTGGCCGAATCGATGTTTACTTTATGTTCTGGTAGTTCGTGGAATACAAGAACCATTTGCGAACATCTGTCTATCGGGTTCCAGCAAGTCCGGTCGCCATCGTCTTAACGGGCGCCCTGCCGAGTCGCCAGACGTAGGCGATGATCTCGGCAACCGCCTGATAGTGCTCCGCGGGGATATCGGCATCGAGTTCCACCCGGTACAACGCCTGGGCAAGCGGGGGATTGGCCACTAGCGGCACATGATTTGCCATCGCAACTTCGCGGATACGGGCGGCCAGCGAATCGGCGCCCTTCGCCACCACGCGCGGTGCGGCATGCTTCGCCCGGTCGTAGGACAGAGCGACCGCATAGTGCGTTGGATTCGTGATCACAACGGTCGCCTTCGGCACCGCCGCCAGCATGCGCTTGCGTGCACGGAACATGCGGATCTGCCGGATCCGCGCCTTCACCCGAGGATCGCCCTCGGTTTCCTTCTGCTCTTCCTGGATGTCGTGGCGGCTCATGCGCAGTTGCCGCGAATGGCGAAGGAACACCCAGAACAGATCCAGCGCGGCGATTCCGGTCTGCGCGGCCAGAACCGCGTACATCACGTGCAACGTCGGTCCGGCGGCACGAGCCAGCAACTGATCTGGTTCGCCGAACAGCGCCAGCAGCAGACCCGGCAGGTCCCCCCGCAGCACATGCCACGCGACGAGGGCCAGGACCGTGACCTTCGACACCGACTTCAGGGCCTCGACCAGGCTGTCGGCGCTGAGCAGGCGCTTTAACCCGGCCCGCGGGCTCAATCGCGCGAAGTCCGGCCGCAATGCCCGTGAGTTCAGCAGAAAACGCGTCTGGACGACCACGGTAGCCACACCGGCGAGCATTGCCGCCATCACGAATGGCGCTGAACCACGCAGCCAGATCAGGCCTGCAAGACGGAACGCGCTGCCGTCGTTCGCGTCGAACTGGTGCGCCCGGGCCAGGAATGGGGTGAGACCCAACGCCACGTCCCGCGCGGCTCCTGGGGCCGCCCATATCAGAGCCAGCGTGACCGCCGCCAAGCCTGCCAGGGTGACCAGCTCGCGGGAGATGGGCACCTGCCCTTGCTCGCGCGCCCGTTGCTGACGCCGCGGTGTCGCGGCTTCTGTCCGTTCCCCTTGTGGTGCCTGGTCAGCCAACGCGTGTCACAGTCCGGGCAGGCTGGCGAAGCCGGATTCAACAGCTGTCTGCCAGGCGGTAAGGAGGGCTGTCGCTACGGCGGCGAGCAGGACCATGCCGCCGAGGATCTGTCCGGGCATGGCGACGAAGTAGACCTGGAGCCGAGGCACCAGCCGGGCAAGCAGCCCGGTCGCCGCATGCCAGATGATACTCGCGAGCAGGAAAGGCGAGGCCAGACGGATCGCCAGCGCGAAGCTGTCCGCCACCGCGCGGACGGCGGTTTCCGTTGCATCCGCCGCGGGCAGCAGCGTGCCGGCCGGTATCAGTCGATAGCTGCCGGCAAGCGCCGCGAGCGGCACCGCATAGAGGCCGGTCACCAGGATGGCCAGCGGGGCGGCGAGTGCGAACAGGCGCGCGATGGGTGTGGCCTGGCCGCCGAGTTCCGGATCGGGCTGCAGGACGTTGGCGACCCCCAGCATGTAGGCGATGAACTGGCCGGCAACCGGAAGCGCCAGCACCAGCAGACGGGCGAGCCAACCAAGCCAGAGGCCGGTCGTGACTTCGGCGCCGATCATGAAGCCAGCCTGCAGGCCCGCCTCGGGGACCGCGGGGATCGTTGGCTCGATGCCCGGCAGCAGCAGCGCGGTAACGCCGAGCGCGAGGCCGACCCGGACCATCGCCGGCGGCTCCGCCTCGCCCAGTCCTGGCAACAGCATGATTGCTGCTCCGACGCGCGCCATCACCAGCACGAAGCCGAATGCCCAGCCGGGCAGCGTGGCGAGCAGGGTGGCAGCTTCGTCGCTCACGAGCCGCCGATCGCCACAAGCCGGTCAAACAGGATGCGCGTGTAGTCGGACAGCGTGGACAGCATGAACGGGCCGAGCAGGACAAGTGCAACGCCGATCGCGAGCACCTTCGGCACGAAGGCGAGCGTCGCCTCGTTGATCTGTGTGACCGCCTGCAATAGCGAGATCATCAGCCCGACGCCGAGCGCCACCATGAGCGGCGGTCCGCCCAGCTTCAGCATCACCAGCATGCCGTCGCGCAACGACACGGCGATATCGGCATCATTCATGGCTCGGACTGTCCTGCTGGTCGACGGTCGAATGGGGCTCAGATCGGCATCTTCATGATGTCCTGGTAGGCCTGCACCACGCGATCGCGAATGACGGTCGCGGATTGCAGGGTGAGCTCGGCACGCGCGAGAGCCGTGACCACTTCGGTCAGATTGCCGCCCCCGCTGATCGCTTCCATGGCCTTCCCATCGGCTGCATGGCCGCTGTCGATTGCACCCTGCAGCGCCCGCTCCAGCGTCGCGCCAAAATTGCCAATGTCACTGCCGCTGCCGGCGCCGATACCGCCGTGATCGACCCGGGCATAGGCATCGGCCGCGGCTGAAGGGGTCACGACGATCGTCGGTATCGTGCTCATCGGTCGTCATTGCCCGGCTCAGGCCGCGACCCGGCGTGGTGGATGCCCGGCCTGCGCGGATACTGCCGGCCTGCGGCCGTCATTTGAGGAGGTCGATCGTGCGCGTCAGCATACCGCGCGTGGCCTGCATGACCGCGAGGTTGGCGCTGTACGAGCGCTCGGCCTCGCGCATGTCCATGACCTCGACCAGGCTGTTGACGTTCGGCAGCTTCACATAGCCGTCGGCGTTGGCCGCGGGGTTCGACGGATCGTAGCGCAATTGCAGATCGCCCGCGTCGTGACCGACCTGCTTTATTCCGACCACCTGCAGGCCAAGCTGCCGATCGAAGGCGTTCTGAAATGTCACGGTCTTGCGGCGATAGGGATCGGCCCCGGGTGTCGATCCGGTCGTGTCCTGGTTGGCGAGGTTCTCGGCAATGACACGCAGTCGCGTCGTCTGCACATCCATGCCGCGTGCGGAAATGCTGAGCGCCTTGTCGATGTCCATATCGGCCTCCCGCGTTGCCTAACCCGATGAACGACCAAGAGCCATGCTGAACAGGCTGAGATATTTCTTGTAGATCGTCGTCACGAGCGCGTGGGTCGTTTCGGTATCGGCCACCTTGATGAGCTGATCATCCAGCGTGACAGCATTACCGTCGGGTGCACGGGTGGCGGGACGCGATTCAGCCTCGGTTTGCTGGCCGGTGCCTGCGGTGCCGGACATGTGGTTCGGCTGCGTGCGCACCGGCGCCACACTACCAGTGCTGTCAAGCGTCGAGGCGAACGACCTCAGGTCATGCGGTCGGTAGCCGGGCGTATTGGCATTGGCGATATTCTGTGCAAGCAGGCCCTGTCGCCTGTCGGCCCATGACAGGCGCCGCTCCGCCAGATCGAACAGGCCGATTTGCGTCTGATCCATCGCCTCAGAATGCGCCTCAGGATTGAATGGCGGGTTAATCCGCCTGCTCCCGGAGACCTCCCGTTGATAATGGTTCGGTAATCCCCTTCCACTACATTCGACGGCGATGCCTGAAGCTGCTCCGCTCGTGGTGACACAACCAATGGATACTCCGGCCGATGCGGTACGCGCTTACGCGGAGCAACTGACAAGGCTGGTCGATACCGCTCGTGCCCTGGTCGATTCAAATCGCGAAGTCGATCTCACCGGCCTCGAATGCGAGATCGGGCTGCTGTGCGCGAAGAGTCTGGATCTGCCACCCGAGGAAGGACGCCGGATACGTCCCCGACTGATCGCACTGTTCGGCTCAGTGGAGGGGTTGTCGCGCGCCTTCTGCGCGCGCGGTCCGCCTTCCGGCTGACGACGGCTTGCTTGCTCGGCAAAAGGCCGCGCCATGGTAATCACAGCCACCTCCATTTTGACAGTTGCCGCCACGCTCTGCGCGGTGTTGGCGCTGATCTGGCTCGTGGGTCGTGCGGCACGCTTAGGCGGCCTTGCGCGGCGTCCCGCCAGTGGCCGTCTGCTGTCGGTACAGGACGTGATCGCGCTCGATTCGCGCCGGCGTCTGTATCTGATCGCGTGTCGGGACAGACAGGTGCTGCTGCTTACGGGCGGTGGCCAGGATGTCGTCGTCGGTTGGCCCAGCGAGCGCCCGCCGGACGCGGAATGTGGTCGATGAGATGCACGCGCCGGCTCGTGCCGTTGCTCCTGCTCCTCATGCCGGCATTCGCGCATGCGCAATCTCTGGCCATCGACCTCGGCGGCACCGGTCAGGCGGGTGCAACCGGCCGGCTTGTGCAGATCACGGCGCTGGTCACCGTGCTCTCACTGGCGCCCAGTCTGCTGGTGATGGTCACAGCCTTCACCCGCATCGTGATCGTGCTGTCGCTGTTGCGGAGCGCGCTCGCCACGCAGGGCACACCCCCCAACATCGTGCTGATCGGGCTTGCGCTGTTTCTCACCTTCTTCGTCATGCAGCCGGTGCTCGAGGCATCCTGGACCACGGGTCTTCTGCCGCTCACCGAAGGGCGTGTCGGCGAGCTCGAAGGTCTGCGTTTGGCCACCGAGCCGTTCCATCATTTCATGACGGCCAACCTGCGTCCGGCCGATCTGCAGCTTTTTCTTGACATCGGACATCTCCCGGCACCGGCGACCGCGGATGATGCACCCTGGCGCGCACTGGTACCGGCTTTCCTGGTGGGTGAACTGCGCCGCGCCTTCGAGATGGGGTTCCTGCTGTTCCTGCCATTCATGGTGATCGACATGGTGGTGGCGAGCGTTCTGATGAGCCTCGGCATGATGATGCTGCCGCCGAGCGTGGTGTCCTTGCCGTTCAAGTTGATCTTCTTCGTGATGGTCGATGGCTGGCGCCTGGTGTCCGGCAGCCTGGTGCAGAGTTTCAGCAGCCAGTGACCGGCGATGGCACAATCAGGCTGGCGCCGCTATAAGTTCACGCTGCCTGCCACATGAAGGCACGCGAGGTAATTGCTGCGCTGCGGGCGGATGGCTGGATCGAAGTACGCATCGTTGGCTCACACCGGCAATTGCGGCACCCGGTGAAGCCTGGCCTGGTGACCGTACCGATACACGGGCCGCGTGACCTCAAGATCGCGACACTTGTCTCCATCGAACGGCAGAGCGGGTTGAATTTGAGACGGAGATAGCGAATGGCACTGCGCAGCTTCCTCGCCGTTGTTATTCAGGATCAGGGCGACGGGCCCGAAGATGGCTATGATGTCGTGTTCCCCGACTTTCCAGGTTGTGCAAGCAGCGGCGGAACCCGTGAAGCTGCCGAGGAAGCTGCCGGCGAAGCGTTGTCGATCCACATTGAAGAGATGCTTCGGGTGGGGGAGGCAATCCCGCTCCCTGGCCCGTACCGCGACCTGCCCGAGTGGTTGGTCCAACAGCCCGTCAAGGTTGTTGGCTCCCTTATGCTTTCGGTTGAACTGCCTGAGTTGGCGCAGCGGGCTTGAGCGCTGGCGAATGGCGCCTGCCGCGCCCGGAACGGCCGGCTCAGTACCGTTTGTAAGGTAGGAACTTGCCCGACATGGTGACCTTGACCCGATCGCCCTTCTGGTCGGGTTGACGCTCCAACGTCATGTCGAAGTCGATCGCGCTCATGATGCCGTCGCCGAACTCCTCCTGGATCAGTTCTTTCCACGTGGTGCCGTAAACCATGACCAGCTCATAGAAGCGATAGATCAACGGGTCGGTCGGCACCGCGCCGGGCAGCGAGCCGCGATACGGAATCGCCTGCAACAGGTCTGTCTCGGTCGCGTCCAGGCCGAACAGCCGCGCCGCCTTCTCCGCCGTCTCCAGCGTCATCGACATCTGACCGAGACAGGCCGCACAGGTCCAGGTGGGCGAGTAGCCGAGCGTCGCGGCGATCTCCACCCAGGTGAGCTTCCGCCGCTGCTTGATCGCCAGGATCCTACGACCGAGTTCCGTCTTCGCGTCGTTCATGTCTGCCTCCTCCGATTGGACCCGGGCCGGCGCCAAGCAAGTACCGCGCCACGCCGGACCCCCAGGGCAGCCGACGTTACAACAGGCGATACACCGCAGTTTCAAAATCCTGGAACAGGCGCACGGCCTTCTCGTCGAAGAACGGCAATAGCTGCGTCGCATAGACGCCGGTCACCTGCCTTACCGGGTCGATCCAGTAGTAGGAGTTCGCCAACCCGGCCCAGGCGAGCGACCCAGCCGAACGGCCCGTCGGCATCGGCTGGGGATTGATCAGAAAGCTCAGCCCCCACTTCATGCTGTCGATAAAATCGACATCGTTGGAGAAGGGCGGGGCCGCCGTCTTCAACGCGCGGCAGACCAGATCGCCCATCGCGTTCGCCGACATCGTGGCCACCGTTTCGCGCGCCAGCACGCGTGTGCCGTCGAGCGTTCCGCCGTTCAGGATCATGCGCGTGAAGCGAAGATAGTCGCCGGCGGTCGAATACAGGCCGCCGCCGCCCATTTCGAACTCGGGATCCTGCGGCAGTTCCGTGTCGGTGGCGACGAACCCCTTCGGCGTCCGGTTATGCACCTTCGCCAGGCGTTGCCGTTGCGCGGGACCGATCTTGAACCCCGTGTCCGCCATGCCGAGAGGCTGGAGCAGGTTCTGCTGCATATAGGCACCGAGACGCTGGCCGCTGACGGCCTCGACCGCCTTGCCGGCCCAATCGATGCCGATGCCGTAGTCCCAGCGCTCGCCGGGATCGAACACGAGCGGGATCGACAAGGCGGCATTGGCGCAGGAGATGATGCCAGGCGTGCTGGTCGTTTCGAGGTAGCGGCCCATCTCCGGGTTCCAGATGTCGTAGACGAAACCGGATGTGTGCGTGAGCAGGTGGCGCAGCGTGATCGGCCGCCTGGCCGGCCGCAGCCGGGGCGAACCGTCCGCCGTGAAGCCTTCGAGCACCTGCACCTTGCCGAGCTCCGGCAGCACCGCCGCGATCGGTCCATCGAGCGACAGCCTGCCCTGTTCCACAAGCTGCATGGCGCAGGCGCCGGTGACCGCCTTGGTCATCGAGGCGATCCAAACGACGGTGTCAGCCGTCATCGGCGCGCCTGACGTCGTGTCGCGCACGCCGGAGCCGCCCGCGAAGATCGGCCCCTCGGCGGTCGCCGCCGCGACGACGACACCAGGCACATCGCCGGCATCGGTAGCCCGCTTCAGCAGATCGGTGATTGCCTGCGTGTTCGCCATGGCTCGGTCCTCCTGTGTGCGAAGGTTACGCTGGTCGCTTTGCCGATCCAACCGTAGCGGATAAACCGGCAATCTGGACCGAACGCGCATGCATCGCCTACGCTTGCCGTCGCACCGCGGGGGCGCGCCATGGAACCGGACCTTGTCTCCTATTCGCCGATCCTGCATCGCCCGCCGCTGCGCTGGCCGAACGGGGCACGCGTGGCACTCTGGGTGGTGCCAAATATCGAGCATTACGAATATTTGCCGAAGTACGTCCGCACGCGCGATCCGTGGCCGCGCTCGCCGCATCCGGACCTGCTTGGCTACACGCAGCGCGACTACGGCAACCGTGTCGGCCTCTGGCGGCTGTTCGACGTCACGGACGCGCTTGGCATCCGCTGCACCGTCAGCCTGAACATGGCGGTGCTCGAACACTTCCCGGAAATCCTTGGCGCGATGGAGGCACGCGGCTGGGAGTACATGTCGCACGGCATCTACAACACCCGCTATCACTGGAATTTTTCCCGCGACGAGGAACGCGCGGCGATGGAGGAGAGCAAGGACATCCACCAGCGTCTGACCGGCCGACGTCTGCGCGGCTGGTTCAGCCCTGCTATCACCAACACGCTCGATACATTCGATCTGGCGGCCGAGTGTGGCTACGACTACACGGCCGATCTGTATCACGACGACCAGCCGTTCCCGCTGAATGTCAAAACCGGCAAGCTGCTGTCCATGCCGTATTCGGTCGATCTGAACGACGTGATCCTGCATCGGCGCGGCGAGGAGGCAGCGGAATTCGCCGGCCAGATCCGTGATCACTTCGACACGGTGTATGAGGAAGGCGCCGAACAGGGCCGGGTGATGTGCATCGCGCTGCATCCCTATTGGGTCGGTCAGCCGCATCGCCTCCGTGCGGTCCGGTCCGCGATGGAGTACATCCTGTCGCATCCGGGCGTCTGGCAGACGACGGCGGGCGAGATCACGGACTGGTTCAACGCCAATCAACTGCCGCAGATCGAGGCACATCTCGCGGCGCGGGAGGCGGCGAATGGCTGAGCATGTCCCCGCCAAAGTGCCGCCCGTCGGCGAGCAGCGTCGCCCCGGCGTGGACCATCCGCACCACGCATTTCGCACGTTGACCGAAGCGCCGCATTTCACCTGGCCCGATGGCGCGCGCATCGCCTTCACGGTGACGCTGGTGCTCGACTACTGGGAGGTGAACCCTCCGGAAGGCGGCAACCGCGATCCGCGGATCATGTCGCCGCTGGGCAATTTCTTCCCTGACTGGCTGACCTGGAGCCAGCGCGAATACGGTGCGCGCGTCGGGATCTTCCGTCTGCTGGACGTGCTGGACCGGTTCGCGATCACGCCAAGCGTGGCGCTCGGATCCGCCGCGGTGAAGCGTTATCCGGAGTTGGTGGACGAACTGGTCCGTCGCGACGCGTGCTTCCTGGCGCATGGCACCTACGCGACACGGCGCATCACGAGCCGGATGAGCGAAGCCGAGGAACGCGCCTTCATCATTGAGAGCCGCGACGCGGTGCGGGCAGCGGCGGGTGACGCCCCACTCGGATGGTGCGGCCAGGACTTCAACGAGTCCGACCGCACCCCGGCGCTGCTCGCCGAAGCCGGCTTCACCTACACGACCGATTGGGCGAACGACGATCGGCCGTATCGGCTCGGGCCGTACCATGGTCGCAGTCTGGTCGCGCTGCCGCCGCAACCGGAGTGGAACGATCTCGAGTGCATGTGGCTGCGGCGCGTGCCGCCACCGGTCTGGGCCGACAATATCGCCGAGGCGTTTGCGTTTCTGAACGACGAGGGGGGTGCGTCCTTCAACCTGACGCTGCATCCTTGGATAGTCGGCCAGGCGCATCGCATCCGCTGGCTGCGCGAGGCGCTGTCCCGCGTGCTCGGCCGGGGCAGGACATGGCGGACGACGACCGACGAGGTGGCGCGGGTATCGCGCGAACAGCTGTAGAGGGCTGGATCGACACATGCTGCAACTGAGGCCCAACTGCGAGTACTGCGACAAGGACCTTCCGCCGCACGCCACAGACGCCCGCATTTGCAGCTACGAGTGCACGTTCTGTGCCCATTGCGTCGAATTGGTTCTGTTCAATGTCTGTCCTAATTGCGGCGGCGGGTTCGTGCCGCGACCGATCCGGCCGGCCACCGAACGCCGTCCTGGGGTTTGCCTCGGCAAGGGTCCGGCCTCGACGAAACGGGTGCATCTCAAATGGGACCGCGCGGAGGTGGCGGGATTTGTCAAAGCCGTGCGCGACATCCGGCCTGGAGACCGGTAGCGGTCACCTGGTCACAATCATCATGTCCGATTGGCCTGATCGTCATGGCCACCCCCGACGGCCATGACGATGAACCACGATATGACGACGCGCAGAATTCACACTTTTGGCGCATCCGGCGCGGGCGTCACGACGCTCGGCCGAGCGCTCGCCGATGCGCTGGCGGCGCCGCATCACGACACAGATGACTACTACTGGCACCCGACCGCGCCGCCATATCGCGACAAGCGCGACGTTGCCGATCGTCTTCGCCTCATGCGCGAGATCTTTCTCGATCGACCGGATTGGGTGCTGAGCGGCTCCCTCGACGACTGGGGAGGCGCCGTCGTTCCGCTGTTCGATCTGGTGGTTTTCGTGCGCGTTCCAACCGAGGTTCGCCTGCAACGGCTGCGGGATCGCGAGGCGCGACGTTTTGGCCTCGCCGAGACATCGCCTGGGGGTTGGCGGCACAAGGAGACCGAGGAGTTCATCGAATGGGCTTCCCACTACGACGATGGAACCCGCGAGGGCCGCCACCTGTCGCGCCATTTGAAGTGGCTCGACTCGCTGACCTGTCCCGTGCGGCGTGTCGACGGCACGCGGCCGATACCGGATCTGGTCGATGAGATCATCGCGGCATTTTCAGTTCGTTAGTCAGGGCGCTGTCAGGAAATCCGTGACCGCGCCGCAGAAGCCCTGTGGGTCCTGACCGAACATGAAATGCGTTGTGCCCGGCATTATCACCACGCGCGCGTCAGGAACATGCGCGGCCAACGCCCGCAGCACAATCGGCAGCGCACCCGGCGTGTTCGCCCCGCCGATGAACAGTGTCGGCGATCGTATCGCCACCGCATCGGAGCGTGCATAAGGCTGGCGTTGCTCGTTGATCTGGCCGAGCAGCGTGCGCGCATTGTCGCGCAGCGGCTGCTTCTGCGTCTCGGGCAACTGGCGCCACACTCCCGCTCCCTCGAGCGCATCGATGAACGAGGTCAGTCCGCCTTCGATATCACCCGCACCGATCTTCTCCGCCGCGGCGACGGCATTCGCACGCATCGGCGGCAGCGATGACCCGGCCGATGCGGGAGCCAGCGACGCATCCAGATCACCGCCCGGTTCCGCCAGCACCAACCGGCGCACCAGGTCCGGCCGATGCTGTGCCACACGGAATGCGATATGCCCACCGCGCGAATGCCCCATCAGATGCACGGGACCTTCACCGAGCGCCTCGATGAACGCGATCGCGTCCGCGACGTGCTGTGCCATGGTGAAGCCCGGACCCGCGCCATCCCAGTGCTCCGGAAAGTAATGCCGCATGCTGACTGCGATGACGCGATGCTGGCGCGACAGCGGCCCGAGCACCGGCGACCAGATGCGGAAATCGCACAGCGAACCATGCACGCAGACCAGAGGCGTACCGCCGCCGACCTCGAGATAGGCCATGTCATGGTCGTTCACGCGCAGGTGCTGCATTGAAACTCCCCGACTTGCCGGACTTTATTGAGGCCAAATGGAAGCCTAAGCTCGTCCCGTCTGGTCCCGCAATCTTGGGAGTACAATCCGGTGACGGACGGCACAATTGCAACGGCGCGACGCTGGTTCGCCGAGGAACTTCGACACACCGCCCATGTGTGCTCGGAATTGGTGATCGAGGCATTTGCAACCGTGCCAAGGGAGCATTTCGCCGGGCCCGGGCCATGGCGCATCCTGAGTCCGATGCATTTGGCCGAATACTGGACCACCGAGGACGCTGATCCGCGCCACCTTTACCACGACGTGCTGATCGCAATCGACGAGGAACGCGGGCTCAACAACGGCCAGCCGAGCCTTTGGGCCTTTCTTTACGACCAACTCAATCTCGCGCCGGGGGCCAACGTGGTCCATGTCGGTGTGGGCGCCGGCTATTACAGCGCAGTTCTGGCCGAAATCGTCGGACCCCAGGGCAAGGTGACGGCCGTCGAGATCGACCCCGCACTTGCCGCGCGCGCCCGAACGCACCTGGCGCCCGCATGGCCTCAGGCAACGGTAATGGCGGTTGATGGGTTTGCGTACCGCCCCGACCGTCCGGCTGACGCCATCATCGTAAACGCCGGGGTCACGCATTTGTCGTTGGCATGGCTCGACTCGCTGGCCAAGGAAAACGGACGACTTCTCGTGCCGTTGACGGCGGAGGACAGGTTTGGCGCATTCTTGATGATCACGCGCCAGGCGGACAAAAGGCACATTTATACTGCTCGTCATGTCTGCCGCGTGGGCATGATCGATTGTGTCGGTGGGCGCAACCCGGACGCGGAATCGAAACTGTTGGCAGCATTGAGAAGGTCGCGGTTCACGCCACCGGTTCGCTCGCTGCGGCGGTTGCCGGACGAACCGGACGAGACCTGCTGGTTGGCCGGCGAAGGGTGGTGGCTGTCGACCGCACCGGTCTAGCAATGCAAATGGTCAGGCACTCGGCCGCGCGCTGCCTTTCATCTGCGTGCGATGCATAATCCGGCGACTTGCGGCGTCAAACGGATCGCGCCGATGCATCGTGCAGCGGTTGTCCCACAGCACGAGATCGCCCGCCCGCCACGTATTGTACCAGCTCAACTCCTCGCGCGTCGCGTAGCTCCAAAGCTCATCCAGCAATGCCTCCGATTCCGCGAGCGACAGCCCTTCAATATACGCGTTGCGCCGCCGCCCCAGATAGAGACACTGCCGCCGCGTCTCCGGATGCGTGCAGACGATCGGATGATAGGTTCCGGGTGAGGCGACCGGATCGTCGGTTGCGACGATTCCTTCGCGCACATAGCCGCCGCTGTTGTAGGTGCCGTCGTGCTTCAGATGAAGCCCGGCGACGCGCCGGCGCAGTGCTTCCGGCAATTCCTCGCAGGCGCGGTACATGTTGGTGAAGCCGGTGTTGCCTCCGGTCGGCGGCACCTCGATCGCATACAGCATGCTCGCCTTGGGCGGATCATCGAGATACGACATGTCGGTGTGCCACACCGCCTCGCCGGCGCCGAGGCTGCCGATCGCCACACCGTTCTCGATCACGTTCGAGACGACGTAGATTTCCGGATGGCCGTCGACGAACCGGCGCCCGTTCTCCTGGATCGGCGCCAGGTCGAGCTCGCCGAACCGACGGCTGAACGCGATAAGGTCCTCGTCGTCGAGGTGCTGCCCGCGGAACAGCAGAACGAGATGATCGAGCCAGGCGCGGTGGATCGCCGCGAATGCGCGCTCGTCGATCCGGCGAAGATCGACGCCGTGGATCTCGGCTGCCAGTGCCGCCCCGGTGGGAACGACCAGCATATGGTCGGTGATCGCTGCGGCTGCGCTGCTGGACATGCCGATCCTCCAGAGGGTGCGAGGCGAGGTATCAGCTTAGCGTGTCTTGTCATCGGCGCCAGTCATGGGGATGACTCGAACCGACGCAACAGGGGGACATCACCATGCAACCACCCAGCTTCCTGCCGAAGACGCCGTCCTGGATCAGCGAATTTCGCGCCTTCATCATGCGCGGCAGCGTCGTGGACCTCGCTGTCGGCATCATCATCGGCGTTGCCTTCACCGGCGTGGTCAACAGCCTGGTGAAGGACGTATTAAATCCGCTGCTCGGGCTCGTGATCGGCGGCATCGATTTCTCCAACGTGTTCATCGCACTGAACGGACAGCACTACGCCAACCTCGCCGATGCCCAGCGCGCCGGCGCCGCCACCCTGAACCTCGGCTTGTTCATCAACGCGATCATCAACTTCCTCATCGTCGGCTTCGCCATTTTCTGGGTGGTGAAGGGACTGACGAGGCTGCATCTGCGGGAGGACGCCCAGACCGGGCCGAAGGCGGAACAGTTGCTGGTCGAGATCCGCGACATCCTCAAGGCGCAGGCCGTCACGGAACCGCGCCAGAATTAACCGCGAATTCCCGCTTCCCCTTTCGCGTCGTGGCGTAGTGTTCCGGCGTCCCCAGGGAGCGCCGTCATGCGCCGTTGCGTCCTGTTGCTGGCTGCGCTGCTCGGTATCGTCTGCGCTACGGCCTGGGCGGATGACTTCAACCTGCCCGGGCTGGAGGCGGACAGCGACGCCTATGCGAACAGCCTGACCGCGCGCTTCCCCGCGGGCGGCACGCCGCAAGCCCGCCGCCAGGCAGAGCAGGCGGCGGCCGGCGCGATTCGCAAGCAGGACTGGGCGGCTGCTGCGGCCGCCTGGGAAACGCGGATGGCGTTGGGCGATGCCTCGACGGCCCAGTGGATGGCGCTTGCCGAAGCGGAAATGCGCCGCACGCCGCCGGACGCCACCCATGCGCTGCAGGCCGCATGGCAGAATTTCACGCGCTCCGACGCGGGGGCGGCGGAGGTGCCGGCGCTGCTGCTGATGGCCGATGCGCTGAAGGTCCTGGACCGGCCGGCCCAGGCGATCCAGACACTGGAAGCCGCAGCCGAGCGGGCGCCCGATGACGCGAAGATCCGCCAGGCGCTCGATGTGACCCGACGCGCCTCCGGCATTCTGGTCCGTCGCGTCGCCACGGAACCCGAGGCCGAGCCACCGCGGGCCTGCGTCGCCTTCACAGTTGCGCCGGCGCGGCGCGACGACTTCCACGCCGAGGACTGGGTAAGGCTCGATCCGCCGGTCCAGGGTGCGGCCGTGACGCGTGAGGGCGATCAGATCTGCGTCTCCGGGCTGCCGTCAGGTTCGACCACGCGGATCATGCTGCGCGCCGGCATGCCGGGCGAAAGCGGGCTGAGCCTGATGAAGGACACGTCGCTTTCCGTCGCCATCGCCAATCGGCAGCCCCGTATCGACTTCGATACGCGCATGTTCGTGCTGCCGCGCGGCCAGACCCCGGCGCTCGGGATGACCACGGTCAACCTGTCCGCGGTGAAGCTGACCCTGGCGCGACTTTCGGAACGCAACGTGGTTGCGTTCGTGCGCAATTCCCGGCTCGGCCAGCCGGTCGAAGCCTGGGATGCCGACCGGATCAGCGAGCAGAATGGCCGGGTGCTCTGGCAGGGCAGCGCCGCCATCCCGAAGTGGGAGGCCAACCGCGGCGCGCACACCGCGCTGCCGCTGCCTGACGCACTGGAATTGGCCGGACCCGGCCTGTTTGCGCTGATCGCCCGCGCGGGCGACGGCACGCCAAACACACCGACCGGCGTGCAGATGATTCTGCGGACCGACCTCGCGCCGACCGTGTGGCGCGGCGCCGATGGGCTGACCGTGCAGGTGCGCGGTTTCGCCGATGTCCTGCCGCGCGCTGGCGTGACGCTGCGTCTGCTCGCCGAGAACAACGACATTCTGGGCGAGGCCACCACCGATGCCGATGGCGTCGGCCGCTTCGCCGCGCCGTTGCTGCACGGCGAGGGTCCGGTTGCGCCACGCGCCGTCGAGGCGTTGGCCGGTGAAGACTACACGATGCTCGACCTGAACGGCGCGGCGTTCGACCTGTCGGACCGCGGCGTTGCCGGTCTGCCGAATCCCGGACCGCTGGATGCCTTCGTCTGGCTCGACCGCGGCATTTATCGGCCTGGCGAGACGGTCCAGATGATGGCTCTGTTGCGTGACGATGCCGGGCGACCGGCGGACATCCCCGCCCGTGTCATCGTCAAGCGGCCAAACGGCCAGATCTTCCTGGAAACGACCCCGATCCGCGCGCCGGACGCGTCGGTGCATCTGCCGGTGTCGCTGTCGCCCGGTGCACCGGCCGGCACCTGGACGGTCGAGGTGAAGGCCGATCCGGGGCTGCCGCCGATCGGGACGGCGGAGTTCCGGGTCGATGCCTTCGTGCCCGACCGCATGGCCGTCGATCTCGGTCCCGCCCCAGGGCCGCTGGTTCCCGGCCGGCCCTATGCTCTGCCGGTGACTGCGCGCTTCCTGTACGGCGCACCGGGCGCCGGCCTCACCGGGCAGGCGCAGATGCGGCTGGTCATCGACCCCACGCCGTTCCCGGTACTGGCCGGCTATCGCATCGGGTTGGAGAACGAGACCTATGCCCCGGATTCCAAGGACCTGACGGTTCCGGACACCGACGCACAGGGTCACACGACGCTCGCCATCGCCCTGCCGCGTGCGCCCGACACGACGCATGCGCTGAAGGCTTCGATCACCGCGGGGATCAACGATCCGTCCGGACACGCATCGCTGGCCACGACCGAGATCCCGGTGCGCCCGGACGGCCATCTGATCGGCATCAGGCCGACATTTTCAGAGAGTGCGGTCGATGCCGGCACCGAGGCTGGCTTCGATCTCATTGCGGTGGGGCGGGACGGCGCGCGCGTCGCCATGGCCGCGAAGCTGCGACTGGTGCGCGAGCGGCCGGACTGGCGGCTGGTGATAAACGGCAGCCTCGCCCGCTACCAGACCGTGTGGCGCGACGAACCGCTGGAAACGACCGGCGTCGCCATCCCTGTGGATGCGCCGTATCACGTCGCGCGCAAGCTCGACTTCGGGCGCTATCGCATCGAGGTGCTGGAAGACGGCGGGATGGCGGCCACCTCCATGCGGTTCCGCTCCGGCTGGGTGTCGTCGGACAGTCCGGACGTGCCGGATCAGGTGGATGTCTCCGCCGACCGCAGTTCCTACACGCCGGGCGAGCGCGCACGCATTCACATCGCCCCGCCCTTCGCCGGCCAGGCGACCCTGCTGGTGCTGTCGGACCGCGTGCACTCGGTACGCGATCTCTCCGTGCCTGCCAGTGGCATGGACGTGGACGTCCCGGTGCAACAGGACTGGGGTCCTGGCGCCTATGTCGCGGTGCATGTGTTCCGCACCGCGGCCGATGCGCGCTCGCGCCCCAGCCGCGCCATTGGCCTCACCTGGGTCGGCATCGATCCCGGCGTTCGAAAGCTCCAGGTCGTATTTGAAACATCCGACAAATATTCACCACGCGCGCGGGCGGCAATCAGGCTACGCACAGAGCCCGGCGCATGGGTCAGTCTGGCGGCGGTCGATGAGGGCATCCTGCGATTGACCAATTTTCCCTCGCCCGACCCGACCAACCATTTCCTTGGCCACAGGCGGCTCGGTCTCGACATCCGCGACGACTGGGGCCGCCTGATCGCCCCGCCCGACGGCCTGGCAACCTTGCTACGCCAGGGTGGCGACGAAGGCAGCTTCGCGCTGCCCGATATCCCCCAGAAGACCGTGACCCTGTTCGTCCCGCCGGTGCAGGCCGATGCAGACGGGGTGGCGCAATTCCCGCTCGACCTGCCCGACTTCAACGGCCAGGTGCGGCTGATGGCCGTGGCCTGGAGCGGCACCAAACTGGGTGCCGCCGCCACCGACATCCTGGTGCGTGATCCGCTGATCGCCGAGCCGCTGCTGCCGCGCTTTCTCGCCACGGGCGACGCGGCGAGACTCACTGTCCTGCTGCAGAATGTGGACCTGCCGGCGGGCGAGGCGGTGGCAACCGTGTCGGTGGATGGGCCGCTGGCAATCCAGGGCGAGGCTCGACTGGCCGCCACACTTGCGCAGGGCGCTCAGGCGCTGCCGTTCACCACGCTCACCGCGACCGGCACCGGACGGGGCGTGGTCCGGCTGGAACGTCACCGGCCCGGATGGCTTCCACGTGCGGCGCGAGGCCGCGATCACCGTCCGTCCGGCGCGCGGTGCAACCACTATCATCGCCGGGAGCGAGCTGGCGCCCGGCGCGGAGATCCTGCTTGCCCCACCCATCGACCGGTTCGTTGCCGGAAGCTGGCGCGCCTCGGCCAGTTTCGGCGGCGCGGTGCGCTATGATGTCGCGGGCATGGTGCAGGCGTTGGATCGCTATCCGCTGAACTGCCTCGAGCAGGCGACCAGCCGCGGATTTCCGCTTGCGCTGCTGCCGGATGGCCCGCTCGCAGGCCCAGATCGGGCAGGGCGGCTCGAACAGTCCGTCGGATTGGTGCTCGACCACCAGCGCTTCGACGGCGGGTTCGGGTTGTGGTCGGCCACGGCAGAAGCTGAACCATGGCTCTCGGCCTATGCGACCGACTTTCTGTGGCGGGCGCGTGGTGCTGGAGCAGCGATCCCGGACCAGGCGCTGGCGGATGCGCTGAAGTTCATTGCCGGCGCGGCGGATGAACCCGGCGACAAGCCTGACGATCTGGCTGCTCAGGCCTATCGGCTCTATGTGTTGGCCGTTGCCGGTCAGGGACGCCCAGGCGCGGCACGAGTGATTTCCGAACGGATCGATCAGCTGCCGACGCCACTGGCCAAGGCCCAACTCGCGGGGGCACTCGCCTTGGCGCACGACCAGCCGCGAGCCGAGGCTGCGTTCGCAGCTGCCCTGGTTGCCCCGTCACGCCGCTGGTGGGCATTCGATTACGGCACCGCGTTACGCGATCAGACCGCCATTGCCTTGCTGTTGAAGGAAAGCGGGCTGCCTCGGGATCGGCTCGCGACGCTGCTGGATACCATGCCGGGGGCCGACCTTTCACCGGACGCTCTCTCGACGCAGGAGCAATCCTGGGCCGCGGCGGCAGCGGCGGTGCTCGGCCGCGACGGCAAGCCGGCCCGCATCGCGTTGGACGGAAAGGAGCAGCCGCCAGCGCCGGTCGTGTCGGTTGTGCTCACCGGTCCGGAAAACGCGCGCAACCTGGACGGCAAGGCGGTATGGCAGACGATGTCGGTGACCGGAATTCCTGCCGCACCCTTGCCGGCGGCCAGGGCGCAGATGCGCATTTCGCGCCAGTTCAGTACGCTGGACGGACAGCCGCTCGATCTCGATCACCTGAAGCAGAACACGGTGTTCGTGCTGCTGCTGGAGGGCAAGGCCGAGGACGGCCAGCAGCATCGCGCGATGGTGCAGCACGGTTTGCCGGCGGGCTGGGAGATCGCGGGACGAATGGGCAGCGGCGACGTTCCGGGCATGGCGTGGCTCGGCAAGTTATCCGAAACCGAGGCACAGCCGGCGGCAGACGATCGCTACGCCGCAGTGGTAGCACTGACGCCGGAACAGCAGGCCTTCCGGCTTGCGGTCCGGGTGCGGGCCGTCACGCCGGGGACGTTTGAGCTGCCGGGTGCCGAGGTGGCCGACATGTATCGGCCGGGTGTCTTCGCCCGCCAGAATGCGGGACGCATCACGGTGCAAGGGTCTGAATAATGCGCCGATGGCTCGCTTCGCTGTCCCTGCGCGGAGGCCGAGTGTCAAACCGCAGACCGTCGAGCGCCGGTCTCGCCGGCTGTCAGTCGGCGTCGGTAAGCTGGTCGGTGCGTGCCCCGCCAGCGGCAAGCTCGGCCCATCGGACCCGATTTGCGGACTGGGATGCGGCGCACGGGAAGCGAACCGTCGCAATGGTTCCCACGCCCGGACCGCTCTCGAAGCACAGCTCTGCACCAATCGCATCGGCCAGCCGGCGACTGAGTGCCAGTCCGGCGCCCATTCCTTCGAATTGATCCGGGGCGCTGCTGTCCGCCTGGCTGAACGGCTTTCCGATGAGGGACAGCACGTCGTCCGGCATTCCCTCACCGGAATCGGTCACGGTCACCGCAACCGCGTCATCCACAGGCATCACCGAGACCTTCACGGAACCACCGGCGGGAGTGAACTTGACTGCGTTGTCCAGGATGTTCTCCACAATGCGGCGCGCCGCCCAACCATCCCCCGTCAGCGGCGGCAGCGCCTCCGCAATTTCGGTGATGACGGTAACCCGCCCTTCCTCGGCCTGGTCGGCGATCTCCGCGACGGCGCGTCGCAGCACTGCGCCCAGATCGATCGGTTCCGAGCGTGGGACGTGGTCCTCGAACCTGGTGAGATCCACCAGGTTGCTGATCGTTGCCAGCAGCCGCCGGCTGGCGACCTGCACGACACCGAGCGGCTCGCGCTGATTAGGGCGGCAATCCGCACTCATGAGCCGCGTCAAGCCGATGATCGCGTGAAGCGGCGCCCGCAGGTCATGGCCGAGATTGGTGAAGATCTCCGTCTTCAGACGCTCCGCCGCTTCTGCGCGCCTGGTCTGTTCGGCAAGGCTCTCCCGCACCTTCCATGCGTGGCTGACCAGGCCGGCTGTGATCAGGATTGCGACAATCGACAACAATCGATTGCCGATCAGGTCGTAAAGGCTTGGATGAACATCGGGGATGAAGGTTCCCACCAGCACCATCAGGATGGCGAGCCCGGCCAGCCACCAGACGCTGCGATGATTCCGATGCAGCACCGCGGTGCAGACCATTGGAATGTAGAATACGCCGTACGCCAACGTGTCGAGGTGCGTCAGATCGTCCACGAAGGCCAGACCGCAGGCGAGGAAGATGAACGGGCTCAGCCGCCGCAGCCACTCCCCGGTCGGAATCCTGGAACTGTCCGGTGTGCCGGGTGGCGGCTTCGTCACAACACTCACCGATGCCTATGCCGGTTCCGACCCAGCCGAGAACGCGAATTCCCGAAGCCGGGGGATATCGTGCAATATCACCAGCTTGCCGTGTGTCTCTACGCCGATCTCGCGAAGGCTGGCAAAAGCGCGGGAGATGTTTTCAGGCCGACAGCCCAGGTGGGCAGCGAGCAATTGCTTGCCGATGGGCAGGCGGAACTGGGTGCCGCGGGCTTGTTGCTGCTGCGACAATTCAAGCAGATAGCAACCGAGCCTCTGCGCGGCCGTGCGGAGCTTGAGATCGCAGACCTGGCGCACCATGGCGCGGAAATCCAGCGCCTGCCCGCGCATCAGGCCGTCCGCGAGAGCGGCATCCTCGCGCAGTAGCGCGTGCAGGCCTTGCGCTTCGATCACCAGTACGCGCGATGCGGCGATCGCCTCCGCGGTTACCGCATAGGGCAATTTCGCCAGCACGGTGGCGAGCACGACGTGGCGGATCGGTCGGATCACCTCGACCAAGGCCTTGCGGCCGTTCGGCGCCTCCGCGCTCAGGGTGATCATGCCATCCAGCAGGATGTGCAGCGACCTCGCCGCGTCGCCTTCGCGGCACAGTTCCGTTCCCTCCTCTACACGCGCATATTCCGTTATCGTACCGAGTTGGGTGAGCGCCTCATCGTCCAGTCGCTCGAACATGGGCACCCCACGCAGCAGCGCCGGTCCCGGCCGATCTGGCTCCGCGGGGTGAGGATAGGCCTGTTCCAGGTTGACGATTTGCATGGCGGCACTTTCGTGTCAGGAACGTTCTCAATTAGAAGTGATGTCGGCGACAATCAAGAGCTTTTATCGCAGCCGTCCCATCCCCTGAACCGATGTCGGTTTGCAGGGAATGGCGTGGCTTTGGAAACCAGCCCCTCAGGCCGGCTGAGCGGATCGGTCTCGGTGCGTCGGATACTGCTCCGCGCCATAGCTTTGGCGCAGCGTTCCGAGCTTCAGCGCCACCGGTGCTCCGAGCCAGACAGCGTAGCGGGTGTGGTCATCGTAGGCGCTGTCGGTGAGCGGGTGCACGAGCACGTCCAGGCCCTGGCGGTTGAACATCAGCCACGGCACGATCCTGTCGAACTGCGCTGTGGTGAAGGTGAACCGGAATTGCGGGACCAGGTGGGGACCGATCGGATCGTCGCTGAGCGCCCTGACTTCGACGCCATGGGTGGCGGCGATCGTTTGCCGCAGCTGCTCGGCGAACGGGCGGGTCGCCGCGTCGTAGTAGACATGGGCGTGATAGCCATCGACCTTGACCGGGTCGGTGCCTGTGTCGGTCATTGTGGGAACCTCCGGAATGCTTGCTCCTTCAGGCGGTCGGCAGCAGTTCGGCGCGATAGCCCCTGCGCTGCATCGTATCGAGCCGTAGTTCGATCGGCGTGCCTAGCCACAGGGCGTAGCCGGTGTGGTCATCGACCATGTCATCGGTCAGCGGATGAACCAGGATATCGAGTCCCTCGCGGTTGAGCATGAGCCACGGAACCACCGTCTGAAACTCGGCTTTCTTGAAGATGACCTGAAACTGGGGGACCGGATGCGGCCCAACCGCTGCGCCGCTGAACCGGCCGAGCTCGACAGCGAAGGTTGCGGCGAGCGTATCTCGCAGCTTCTCCGCGATCGGGAGCGTATCGGCATTATAATATACATGGGCATGGTAGCCGTGAACGTCAGGCGAACCGGCCGATGGATCGGTCATGACGGGCCCTCCGAATGGTTCGAAAATAGTGGCAGGCTCGGGCCGCAGACACAATAGATGGGCTGCCTGGCGCAGTTGCCTCGGCCTTCTGGCACCACCAATCTCAGTACACTTTAATTACTATTGCATTCCGGCTACTTGATCCATAAACACCATTGTCATGGCGGCATGTGGCCTCCGCCCTGATCGGAGGATTTCGAAAGTCCCCTGCAGGGCATGACCCTGCCGATTGCCATCGCACTGGGGAACGCCTTGCCGGGTAGTCTGAAGAGCAACGCCAACATTCTGGTGATGGCCGCCACCATACTGTTGGTGGGCGTGGTTGGACTGCTGACCTGGATGCAGTTCACCAACGGACGTCAGGCGCAATTTCTGGTTCGCCACACCAACGAAGTGATAACGGCCGTCGATGAACTCCGGATCGCGGTGCGCTCCGCCGAAACCAGCCAGCGCGGCTACCTGCTGACCGGCCGGGAGGACTACCTCGCCCCGTACCACGATGCCGTCAGGCGCGCCATCCAGTTGCAGGGCCAGCTGGTTCCGCTGACCGCCAACAACCCCAACCAGCAGAATCGTCTGCGTGCACTGGCGCCGCTGCTTCAGCGCAAGCTCGAGGATCTGGCGCAAACGATCCCTCTCCGCAGTGGGAACGGGCTCGGCGCCGCGTTGGCGATCGAGCAAACGGATCTCGGACGGCGCCTTATGGGAGAGATCGATGCGACCTTGACCGACATGCGCTCCGAGGAGGAACGCCTGCTCGATGAACGGCGCCGCAAAAGCGACCGCGCCGACACCGACGCTCGCCTTCTCGCACTGGGTGGTTCCGGCCTGGCGGTCGGGCTGCTGCTGCTCGGCGCCCGACTCCTGACACGGTCGCGCAGGCAGTTGACGGCATCCGAAGCCGAGCAGCGCGCCATGGCAAGCCAGATGCGTGCGGCGTTCGATAGCCTCAGCCAGGGTATCGGCGCATTCGATGCCGGTGGCCATCTGGTGCGGTGGAACGATCGGTTTCCCCGTCTGCTGGGCTTGCCAGACACCATGATGCGTTCGGGCACCGCCTACGAGACGCTTGCCGAACGGCTTGCGGCCGGGGGCATCGCCTTCCTCGAGACCGAGCGACAGATCGTCAGCCGCCGGGACGGTTCGGCGCCCGACGAGCCAGTGGTCTACGAGCGCACGCGCGCCGGCGATGGCCGCAGCTTCGAGCTCCGGCGTACCGCAATGCCCGGCGGCGGTTTTGTTCTGACCGTGACGGAAACAACCGAACGGGTCCGCGCCGATGCGACGGCGCGGGACGCACAGCGCCTTCAGGCAATGGGGCAGCTGACAGGCGGCATCGCCCACGACTTCAACAACCTCCTGACTGTTGTTCTGGGCAATCTTGAAATGGCAAACGCCATGGTGGAGGCCAACAGCCCTGTCCTGGCGCGGCTCGATCGAGCGACCTGGGCCGCCCACCGCGGCGCCTCGCTGACCCAACAGCTGCTGGCATTTGCTCGCAAGCAGCCGCTCGCGCCCATGCCGATCAATCTCGCCGCGTTGTTGCCCGGCATGGCGGATCTGCTGGAGCGGACGCTGGGCGAACACATTGAGGTCCGGGTCGTCGGTGCGGCCGGCCTGTGGACCGCCATGGCCGACCCGGCGCAGGTGGAGAGCACGCTGCTGAACCTCGCCCTGAATGCCCGCGACGCCATGCCCGAGGGCGGCCGGCTGACGATCGAGGTCGCCAACAAGGTGCTGGATCGGGACTACGCGCGCCAGCATGCGGAAGTGATGCCCGGTGACTACGTGATGCTGGCCGTCTCGGACACCGGCACCGGCATGCCGCGCGAGGTGCTGGCACGGGTCTTCGAGCCGTTCTTCACCACCAAGGAGCCCGGCAAGGGCACCGGGCTTGGCCTGGCCATGGTGTTCGGCTTCGCCAAACAGTCGGGCGGGCATGTCAACATTCAATCGGAGCCTGGTGAGGGCACCACGGTGTGTCTGCTCCTGCCGCGCGCCATCGGGATCGAGCTGCCCGGAAAACCGCATGTGGCTGCACCAGCCGAACTGCCGCACGGCTCGGCCACGATCCTGGTCGTGGAGGACGACGACGGCGTGCGTGAAGTGTCCGTCGCGATCCTGCGCGGCCTCGGCTACCGGGTTCTGGTGGCGCCCGATGGTGCGGAGGCCCTGCGGATATTCGGCGAGTACGGCGCCCAAGTGGATTTATTGCTTGTGGATGTGGTGCTGCCTGGCGGCATGAGGGGCGACGAGGTGGCGCGCCGGCTCGGCGATATTCGCCCGGCGCTGCGAACCCTGTTCATGTCCGGCTACATCGAGAATCCCATTGTGCATCGCGACCACTTCGACAACGGCGTGCAGCTGCTGGGCAAACCATTCCAGCGGGCCGAACTGGCGCGCAAGGTGGCGGAAATGCTTGGTGGAGCGCGTACAGACACCGCAACCAGCCGGGTCGTCGAGAACGCAAAAAATTGAACGCCATCGCCACGAAGCTGCGGCAACATGCGGGCGGAGCGCGCCGCTCGCGTGCGTCATGCGCCGAGCCGCGCGTCATGGTGGGGGAGAATGTTGCAGTCGCCACCCCCTCAGGCACGTCCGATCCGCAGCACACTCTGCGACGTGGCGGAGCCGGGCGACCATGCGCTGCCCCAAATTGTCGCCTGCCCCTGCAAGCGCATCGAGCAAGGATTTACGCTCCTTGAGGTCCTGATCGCGTTCGTCATAGCGGCGCTCGCGCTCGGCGTGCTGTTTGAAGCCGGCGTCGGCGCTTTGCGCGGGGCGCGCGCCGCATCGCGCTATGAGCAGGCCATCGCACGTGCACGCTCGCATCTGGCTCTCGCCGTGCACGCAAGTCCGCTCGTCGCCGGCGATTGGCAGGGCGACGATGGCAGCGGTTTCACCTGGCGCCTGAGCGTGACGCCGCTCGCCAGCACCGCCGTGCGGCCCTTCAACGCGGTGTCGCTGCGCGCCATGTCGAGCTTTCCGGTGACACTTTGCGCGCTGAGCGTCCGGATCGCATGGCGCGAAGATGGCTCGTCACGCGAGGTGCGGTTGGATACCGAGCAGATCGCGCAGGAAACCCGCTGATGGCTTCGAGGCATGATGTTCGGGGCGAACCCGGGCGCGCGAACGGCTTCACCTTGCTCGAGATCCTCATCGCCCTGACGGTGCTCGGCTTCCTGTTTGTCGGATTGACGCAGGGCCTGCATTTCGGCTTGCTCGCCTGGGCAACCGAAGCACGCCTGACCGCCGGCAACGACGACTTCGACGTGCTCGACAACACGTTGCGTCATCTGATCGAGGTTGCGGATCCGGGCGATGACATCGATGCCGCACCCTTCAGCGCGAACCGGGAAAGGCTCGACTGCATAACGCTGCTGCCGAACGCCTATGGTGGAACGGTGGGCCGGCGCATTCAGGCGACACTGCTGGTCGATGTGGACCACAGGCTTATGCTGCACTGGCAACCTGCCGCACGTGCGACGCGGCTGCGTGGGCCGCCGGAGCCAACCGACACCGAATTGCTGCGCGGCGTATCGCGCATCGAGCTGGCATTCTGGCGACCGGGCGGCGCCTGGGTCAGCACGTGGCGTTCGCCGGATCTTCCGACCCTGGTTCGCGTCAGCCTGCACTTCCTGCCGGGCGATCGACGGCGGTGGCCGGACATCGTGGCAGCGCCGATGCTGAGCCGGCCATGACACGCGGCGAGGCCCGTCAGCGCGGCTTCGCCTTGCTCGTCGTGTTATGGACGCTGGCGTTGCTCGCGCTGCTGGGCACGCATCTCGTCGCCGCCGGGCGGCAGGACACGCAGCTTGCCCGCAATCTGCTCGAGGGTGAGGTCCTGGAAGCGGCAGCCAATGGCGCGGTGCAGCAGACGGTGTTCAGCGTGCTCGACGGCTACAGCCGGCGCGGGACCCCAGACTACGGCGTTCGTACAGGTCCAACTCGGGCGTGCCATTGTAACGGTGCGCCTCGAGGACGAGGCGGCCAAGGTCAATCCGAATTTCGCCTCGCCGAAGCTGTTGCAGTCGCTGCTGCTGCAGGTCGGCGCCGATCCCGCCACGGCCGCCGCGGCGGCAGCCTCCATCGTCGAATGGCGTATGGCCAGCGGCACCGGGGCGCGGCCGAGCGGGGCCGTTGCCCGCTATGCCGCTGCTGGCCGCGATTACGGACCGTCCGGTGCGCCATTCGCAAGTCCCGAAGAACTTGGCGGCGTGCTCGGCATGACCCCGGACCTGCTGGCACGCCTGCGGCCCCATCTGACGGTATTCACCGACGGCGACCCAACCTTGGCCACGCAGGATCCGGTGGTTGCACTGGCAGTTGTGGCAGCCGGCCAGCGTGCCGTCGATTTGGATGAGGGCGTCACCGGGTTGATTTCGGTGACTGCCGACGCGCGCGGGACGGGGCGGGCACGCCTTACGCTTCATGTCACAGTGCGGATCAACGGCAGGCCCGAGGGACCCCGCTACGAGATCCTGGCCTATGAACGGCTACTGGGCGATCAACCGTAAGGGTTCGATCGCAAGGACGCGACTGGAGTGAGCTTCGGGATGTCCAAGAGTTGATTTGAGCATTTATCAAGATCGTCCTCGATTTGTATCGGTACCGGCCGCCGAGTTGGCCGGCCCCAGATAGAATGAAAACAATGGGAAGGGATCGGCCATGCGCACACGTGCACGCCTTTTGACGTTTGCTGTACCGTTGGGGATCATGACCGCCGTCTGCTGGGGAGCCTGGGCCGACGATTCGGGCCGGGGCGATAATCGTGGCCAGATGCGGCCCGATGAGCCGCTTGTTCTGAAGAAGAAGATCGATGTCGGCGGCAAGGGCCTAGGCGCATTCGACATCAGCTTCGTTGACCCGAAGATCGAGCTCTATGTTTTTTCCGATCGGACCAATGCGTCGGTCGATCTTATCGATTCGGAAGACGCCAACTTCATCGGGCGTGTTGGCGCTCCGTGTGCGACAGGCAATCCTGCGCCGCATTTCTGCTTTCAGGGTGTCGCACTCAATGCAGATGGCAGCGCGAACAACAACCTCTCGGGCCCTGACGGAGTCGTCATTGTCGGCAGCAAGGAGGTCTGGGCGGGCGACGGCGACAGCAGGATAAAAGTTATTGATATTGCAACGAACTCCTTTATCACCACCATCTCCACGGGTGGCACGGCCAGGGTTGACGAAATGGCCGACGATCCACGCGACCACATACTCGCCGCCGCCAACAATGCGGATACCCCGCCCTTTGTCACCTTCTTCGATACGGTGCACAAGACGATTCTGGGTAAGCTCACATTCACCACGGCGGACGCTGGCGTCGACGCCGAAAACGGTATCGAACAATCGCAATGGTCTCGAGATACTGGCCTGTTCTACGTGTCTGTCCCACAGGTCGGCAGCGCAACGACGGTGGGCGGTGTTTCCGTGATCGATCCCAGCACGATGAAGGTCACGCACACCTTCCTGGTGAGCAACTGCAGCCCCGCCGGCCTTACGCTCGGACCACGTCACCAGGCGCTGATCGGTTGCAGTGGTGTATTCAACAACAAGACCCAATCCGTCATCATCGACATCAACAGCGACAGCACCGCGCTTGACGGTGCTGTTGTCGCCACCGTTCCCATTGGCGGCAATGACGAGGTCTGGTTCGACAAGGGGACCCGGCACTACTTCCTCGCGGCTCGCAGCAATCTGAGCGGAGGCAAGCCTGATCCGATACTCGGTTCCATCGATGCCGCGACCAACAAGCTTGATCCGTCCGCGCCGACGTCGACCACGGCGCATTCGGTCGCGGCCGATGAGAACGCCCACAACGTCTTCGTGCCGATCGGGTTTGTGCCGCCCGGGACCTCAACCAGCACCGACCCAACCAATCCTTGCCCGACGGATGGCTGCGTCGCGGTTTACCGGGCACGTTCCGAGCGCTCAGACGACGAAGCCTCGCGGCAGTAGTCCAACCGTCGGGCCGCCTGCGATGGCGTCGTGCGAGGCATTTTTGGGGGTTGTCAGCTGAAACAAGACTTCAGCTGAGACAGGACTGTTCTGATGTAGGCCCGGGGGAGACGCCCCTCCGGGCTCTTTTCGGCCAGCGTGGCATGAACCTACCGATCGCGGTTCAGGCAGCCGCGGAAGCGGCCGCCCGTGACCCCTTCTTCTGACGTCCCGTCACCGCGTTCAGAACTGCCTCGGTCAGCATCCGTTTGTGACGTGCACACAAGCGCGGATCCGACAGGTCGCGACCGAACAGCGTGCCGAACGTGAAGCGGTTGGACACACGGAAGAAACAGAACGAGCTGATCAGCAGGTGCACATCCACCGGATCGACATCGTCGCGAAAAACCCCTTCCTGCTTGCCCCGATCCAGGACTTCCCGCAACATCGTGATGGCGCTCCGGTTCAGTGCCTGTATGGACGTGGATTTGGCGATGTATCGCGCGTCCAGCGCGTTTTCCGTGGCGACCAGACGAATGAAGTCAGGGTGGGCTTCGTCGTAATCGAAGGTGAACTCGATCAGACGGCGTATCGCCTCGACGGGCGGGTAGCGGTGCAGGTCCAGTCCGGATTCAAATCGACGGATGTCGGCGTAGGCCTCCTCCAGAACCGCCAGATATAGCCCCTCCTTGCTGCGGAAATAGTAATAGATCATGCGCTTGACGGTGTTGGTGCGCGCCGCGATGGCGTCCACGCGCGCCCCGCTCAGTCCGTGCTCGGCGAACTCTTCACGTGCCGCCGCCAGGATCTCCTGACGCGTCCGCTCGGGATCCAACCTGCGCCGTTCCTTTCCGGAAGCGGCGTCCTCGTCCGATGTGCTCAAGCCCGTTCTCCTGGTTGCGACCTTGATATCACCCCTGGCCGTATGGGCCGAACTTTTGGGAGCCACCGGACGCCTGCCGGATTCGTGCATTTTTGGGGTTGACATGGACTATCTAGTTAGTCCATAGCTCCATTCGACCCAAGAAGCAAGCTGCCTGAAAGGCAGTACGGCCGTTCAACGGATAGCCCGGGAGGATGCCATGACGATGCGCACGAACCATGTCCCGAACAGGGAAAGCCTGCTGGTCGGTCTGATCGGGTCCGGCATCCAGCTGTCCCGCACGCCGCTCATGCACGAGCAGGAAGGTGCCGAGCAGGGTCTGCACTACGTCTATCGAAAGATCGACCTGGACCGGCTGGGGTTGGGAAGCGAGGCGCTGCCGGACCTGCTGCTGGCCGCACAGCGCATGGGTTTCAATGGTCTCAACATCACGCACCCATGCAAGCAGGCGGTGATCCCGCTGCTCGATGAACTGTCGCTGGATGCCCGAGCGCTGGGGGCGGTGAACACGGTGGTGCTGCGCGACGGCAGGCGGCGCGGCGAGAACACGGACTGGTGGGGCTTCGCGGAGGCTTTCCGCCGCAACATGGCCGGGGTCGCGCTGGAGAACGTGGTGCAGTTGGGCGCCGGTGGCGCCGGCGCCGCCGTGGCGCACGCGCTGCTGACATTGGGCGTGCGCAGTCTGACACTGCAGGACGTGGATGCCGGTCGCGCATCCGGGTTGGCGGATAGCCTCTGCGCCCGCTTCGGGTACTGGCCGCGCCTCCGCCTGCACCCACCTCGCGGCCGCCATGGCGACGGCCGACGGTCTCGTACACTGCACGCCCACCGGCACGGCGGCCCACCCCGGCCTGCCGCTGCCCGCATCCCTGCTGCGGCCGGCGCTGTGGGTGGCGGACATCGTCTACTTCCCGCTGGAGACCGAACTGCTGCGCACGGCGCGCGCGCTCGGCTGCCGCACGCTCGACGGCGGCAGCATGGCGGTGTTCCAGGCCGTGGAAGCGTTCCGCCTGTTCTCCGGCATCACGCCCGATCCGGAGCGGATGCTGCGCCATTTCGCTGCCCTGGGAGCGACCGCCCATAGCTGACGCTGCAACGCCTTGCACGACGTCCAAATCATTCCGAATGGAGAGGAACCCAATGTCGCAAGCGATGAGCCTGTCGCCCACTGCCTACGAACCGGCGGGAACACGGGCCCCAAAGAAGGCCGCGTTCGCCAGCTGGATCGGCAGCGCGGTGGAATACTACGACTTCTTCATCTATGGCACCGCTGCCGCGCTGATCTTTCCCAAGATCTTCTTTTCCTCCAGCAATCCTCAGATGGCGGCGATCGCGGCGTTCGCGACCTTCGGCGTCGCCTATATCGCCCGACCGTTCGGCGCGGTCGCGCTGGGTCATGTCGGAGACAAATTCGGCCGCAGGATCGTGCTGATCTTTACGCTGCTGCTGATGGGCATCTCGACTTTTGCGATCGGGCTGCTGCCCACCTACGGGCAGGTCGGCATCATGGCGCCCATCCTGCTGGTGCTGTTGCGATTGCTGCAGGGCGTCTCGGCCGCCGGTGAACAGGCAGGGGCCAATTCCATGACGCTGGAACACGCGCCGGCCAACCAGCGGGCGTTCTACACCAGCTTCACGCTCAGCGGCACGCAGGCCGGCTTGATCCTGGCGACATTCGTGTTCCTGCCGATCTCGCAATTACCGGAGGATCAGTTGCTGTCCTGGGGCTGGCGAATCCCATTCTTCCTGAGTGCCCTGGTCGTCGCGGTCGGCATGTGGGTGCGGCGCAGCCTGCCGGAGACCCCGGCCTTCGAGGAGGAGGAGAAGACTCACGCGCAGGCCAAGCTGCCGGTGGCCACGTTGTTCCAGGAGCATGCGGCGGACGTGGTCCGTGTCATCTTCGCAGCGTTGGTTTCAGTCGTCAGCACCATCTTCTCGGTCTTCACCCTGTCATATGCCGTCAACACAATGCACATTGGGCGGCCGGCGATGCTGACCATGCTGGTGCTGAGCAACGTTGTCGCACTGGCGGCCATCCCCGCCTGGGCCATGCTCGCCGACCGCATCGGGCGCAAGCCGGTGTTCATCCTTGGTGCGCTGGGCTCCGCCGTGTTGATCTGGCCGTTCATCTGGTCGATCAGTCAGGCGGATATTACACTAATCTTCGTATTCGGCCTGCTGCTGTCCGGCGTCATCTACAGTGCAGCCAACGGCGTCTGGCCGGCGCTGTATGGCGAGATGTTCGACACCAAGGTGCGCCTGTCCGGCATGGCGATCGGTACGCAGGTCGGCTTCGCCCTCGGTGGTTTCGCCCCCGCGATCAGCGCGGCCATCATGGGCACTGGCGCGAACGGTTGGGTGCCTGTCGCGGTCTTCACCTCGGTGACCGCCATCATTGCCGCCATCTCCGTGATGACCGCGCGCGAGACCTACCTGACGCCCATGCACGAATTGGGCAGCAAGCATCCGGTGATGTCCCGTTGAACCGCCAACGCCCTTCGCAGGGAGATCGATGAACATGATACCTCAGGCCGAATTCATTCAGCGCGATCGAAGCCAGCATCCGCCGGCGCTGACGCCGGACTACAAGACAAGCGTTCTGCGTTCGCCGCGCCTGTCGTTGTGGTCGCTGCAGAACTCGCTGTCGGAAGTGACGGGTCCAGCCTTCGGGCGGGACGAGCTTGGTCCGCTCGACAACGACCTGATCCTCAACTACGCGAAATCGGGCGAGCCGATCGGCGAGCGCACCATCGTGCACGGGCGCGTGCTGGACGGAAACGGACGACCGGTGCCGAACACGCTTGTGGAAGTCTGGCAGGCCAATGCCGGCGGCCGCTACCGCCACACGAACGACACCTATATCGCGCCGATAGACCCGAATTTCGGCGGCTGCGGGCGGACGATCACCGATGACGATGGCCACTACGCCTTTCGCACGGTCAAGCCGGGGGCATACCCGTTTCGCAACCATGTCAACTCCTGGCGACCGGCGCACATCCATTTCTCGGTGTTCGGCTCGGGGTTTGCCCAGCGACTGATCACCCAGATGTACTTCGAAGGCGATCCGCTGCTCGCCATGGATAGCATCCTGGGCACCATTCCGGATCCGGCAGCGCGCCAGCGGCTGGTGGCGCCGCTGGATATGAATGCGGCCATTCCGATCGACAGCCTGGCCTACCGGTTCGACATCGTGCTGCGCGGCACGCGGTCCACGCTGTTCGAAAACAAGCTGCACGGGAACTGATGCCATGATCTCCACGCTCGACTATCTGCCCGAGACGCCTTCGCAAACCGCCGGGCCGTACGTCCACATCGGCTTGATTCCGCAGCAGGCCGGGTTCGACATTTTCGAGCGGCCGTTCGGCAACGTACTGGCCGGGGCGAACACGCCGGGTGAGCGCATCCGCATCGAGGGCCGCGTGCTGGACGGCCTGGGTCAGCCCTGCCGCGACATCCTTGTCGAGATCTGGCAGGCCAATGCCGCCGGTCGCTACAACCACACGGCGGACCGGCAGGAAGGCAAGAATTTGAACCCTGATTTCCTTGGCTGGGGGCGCGCCGGAACCGACTTTGCCACGGGCCTGTACGCGTTCGAGACCATCAAGCCCGGAGCAGTGATCGGACGGCGCAGATACAAGCCGATGGCACCGCACCTGAACGTGTGGCTGGTCTCGCGCGGCATCAACATCGGGCTCGCAACCAGGATGTATTTCCCGGACGAGGCGGCGCTGAACGAGGAAGATCCCGTGTTGAGGATGATCGAGCCGGCCATCAGGCGGGAGACTTTGCTTGCCAGGCGCGAGGAGCGCGGCGGTCGCGTGGTCTATGTCTTCGACATCCGTCTGCAGGGCGATCGGGAAACAGTGTTCTTCGATGTGTAGGGCGTAAGATCCGCGCGATGCCACTGACCAGAACCACCCCGGTGTCGCTTTACCATGAGGTCGTCGGCGAGGGTCCCCCCGTCTGCCTGATCAATGGCTATCGCCTGAGTGGCGCGGCGTGGCCGGAGGCGTTCATCGACCGGTTGTCCATGCGTTGCTCAGTCATATCATTTGATAATCGCGGCACGGGGCGCAGCGACAAGCCGGACGTCGGATACGAATTCGGCAATCAGGCGAGAGACGTCATCGGATTGCTGGACGATCTGGGTCTGCCGCGTGCCCATCTGCTGGGTTTTTCGATGGGCGGGGCGATTGCGCAGGAAGCTGCGATTTGGCACGCCGACCGTGTCGACCGTCTGATCCTGTTCGCCACGTTCTGCGGCGGCATCTGGGCAGAACCCGCGCCATTGTCTGTCATCAGCCGCATCCTGGTGACTGAGGGCCTGTCAGCCGAGGAAGCCGCACGGCAAGCATGGCCGGTGACCTACTCGCCCGATTACCTGGCGGCCAATGCAGCGGCCGTCGAGCAGCAGATGCGGCGCGAACTGGAGTATCCCACCCCGACGTTCGTCGCGCGACGACAGACCGAGGCGTTGCGGAAGTTCGACAGTTACCGGCGCCTGCCACGAATCCGCGCCACCACGCTCGTCGCAACGGGCACGCATGATGTTCTGGTGAAACCGCGAAACGCCGCGATCCTCGCGGCGCGCATTCCCAGTGCACGGCTGGAGTTGCTGGCCGATCTCGGGCATCGCGCGATCTGGGAAGCGCCCGAGGAAATGGCGGAACTGATCGGCGATTTCCTGACCGGACCGAATCGTAGAGCAGGAGGATTCCTTTGACACAATCCGCCAACAAGGTTCTGGGTACATGGAAGCTGCGGTCGTATGTACGAGAGGTGATCGCCACCGGACGACGCCACGATCAGTTCGGCGCACAACCGGACGGCTATCTGGGCTACGCTCCGGATGGCCGCATGTACGCCATCTTCACCCGCGGCGACCGCATCGCGCCGCGCGACGTTGTGCCGACCGAGGAAGAGGGTGTGCAGTTGCTCGGCTCCATGGTGGCCTATGCCGGGACCTACACGCTCGGCGATAAACAGGTGATCCATCATATCGACATTTCTTGGAATCAGGGCTGGACCGGCACCGATCAGGTGCGGTTTTTCGAACTGGAGGGTGATACGCTGACGATCACGACCGCACCGTATCGGAGCTATCTGGACGGCCAGGAAGGCCGGTCGATTCTGGTGTGGAACAAGGTGCCGAGTGGGTGAAATAGCGTGATCCCCGCGCTCGCGGGGATGACGGGTGGGCGGGAATGACGGGTGGGGCTGGATGACGAGTAGTGCGGGAATGGCGCGGACGGCGAGCATCACTGTGGTGGCGACCCGCGGGAGGAAAACTGCATGGCCGATCTTTTCGGATTGAATGGGCGGCACGCGCTGGTGACCGGGGCATCCAGCGGGCTGGGCCGGCATTTCGCCGGCGTGCTCGCGGCCGCCGGAGCGCGGATCAGCGTGGCGGCCCGGCGCGAGGCGGCACTCGCGCAGACCGTGGAAACCATCCGCGCATCAGGCGCGCAGGCACAAAGTGTCCGCATGGACGTGACGGAAGCAGCCAGTGTCGAGCAGGCATTCGCGACCGCCGAAGCGCAGTTCGGTCCGGTCAGCATTCTTGTCAACAATGCCGGCGTGACCGGAACGCGCGCCGCGTTGGACGTAACGGACAACGACTGGTCGAGCGTGATCGATACCAACTTGAAAGGCAGCTGGGTGGTGGCACAGCATGCGGCGCGGCGGATGATCCACCATGGGGAGCGCGGCAGCATCGTCAACATCGCTTCGATCCTGGGTCTGCGCGTGGCCGGCGGTGTCGCACCCTATGCGATCTCGAAGGCCGGCGTGGTGCAGATGACCAAGGTGCTCGCACTGGAGTGGGCGCGGCACGGCATTCGGGTCAACGCGCTCGCGCCCGGCTATATCGAGACGGACCTTAACGACGCGTTCTTCGCCAGCGATGCCGGCAAGGCGCTGATCCGGCGCGTTCCGCAGCGGCGGCTGGGCGAGGCGCGCGAACTCGACGGCGCGCTGCTCCTGCTGGCCTCCGACGCCGGCTCCTACATGACCGGCAGCGTCATCGCGGTCGATGGCGGCCATCTCGTCAGCGGTCTCTGATCGGAGCGACACAAGGCACTGGGAGGGAATGATGGACAGGCAGACCACGGACCATCCGTTCGAGACCGGGCTGGATCGCAGTCCCGCAAACTTTGTTCCGCTTTCGCCCGTCAGTTTCCTGCGGCGCGGTGTGGCCGCGTTCCGTCAGAAGATCGCAGTGATCGACGGTGAGCGTCACATCACCTACGGCGAGCTATACGAGCGCTGCGTCCGCCTGGCCTCGGCGCTTGCCGATCGCGGCGTGACGCGTCTGGACACCGTGGCAATCCTTGCGTCGAACATTCCCGCGATGATCGAGGCGCACTTTGCGGTGCCCATGCTCGGGGCTGTGCTCAACCCGCTGAACACGAGGCTCGACGCGGCATCGATAGCATTCTCGCTCAATCACGGCCGTGCCAAGGTGCTGATTGCGGATCGCGAGTTTGCCTCGCTGGTTGCTGTGGCACGCGCCCAGTTGAACCACGACGTGCTTGTGATCGACATCGAGAACCCCGGCGTGCCGGATGCGCCCGTGATCGGCGACGTCACTTACGAGGCGGTGCTGGCCGGCGGCGATCCGCTGTTTGAATGGCTGGAACCCGACGACGAGTGGCAATCGCTCTGTCTGCTCTACACATCCGGCACGACCGGTGATCCGAAGGGCGCGGTTTACAGTCATCGCGGCGCCTACCTTTCGGCACTCAGCAATGCGCTGATGTTCGGGCTGAGTTTCGACAGTGTCTATCTGTGGACGCTGCCGATGTTCCATTGCAGCGGCTGGTCCTATCCCTGGGCGGTGGTCGCGGTCGGCGGCACGCAGGTCTGTCTGCGGAAGGTCGATCCCGCGGCAATCTTCCAGCTCATCGCGCGGCATCGCGTCACCCATCTTTGCGGTGCGCCGATCGTTCTCAACATGCTTGCGCAGACGCCTGGAGCCCAGCGCGCCGCGTTCACCCACATCGTGAACTGCGCGACCGGTGGGGCAGCGCCGCCTTCCTCGATCCTGCGCGCGATGGAGGAGATTGGATTTCGCGTGACCCATTTGTATGGCGCCACTGAAACCTACGGCCCAGCGCTGTCGTGCGTGGCGCAGCCGGAGTGGGACGATCTGCCGGAGGAACAACGCTACGCCAACATGGCGCGTCAGGGCGTCGGTTACCCGACCGTCGCCGGACTGATGGTCGCCGATCCCCAAACGATGACTCCCGTGCCGCAGGACGGCATGACGATGGGTGAGTTGATGATGCGCGGCAACACGGTGATGAAGGGCTACCTCGCGAATCCCGAGGCGACAGGTAAGACGCTGGTCGGAGATTGGTATCTGTCGGGCGACCTGGCGGTGTGGCACCCCGACGGTTACATCGAGATCAAGGACCGCTCGAAGGACATCATCATCTCCGGCGGGGAAAACATCTCCAGCCTGGAGGTCGAGGAAGTGCTGTCGCAGCACCCCGCCGTGCTGTTGGCGGCGGTGGTGGCGCGCCCGGATCCGACCTGGGGCGAAACGCCCTGCGCCTTTTTGGAACTGAAGCTGGATGTCGATGCTGTGGACGAGGCGGAGATCATTCGGTTCTGCCGGGAGCGTCTGGCGCGTTTCAAGGTGCCCAAGCGGGTAATCTTCGGCGATCTGCCAAAGACTTCCACCGGAAAGATCCAGAAGTTCGCGCTGCGCGACCAAGCCAGGGAGTCCTGACACACGTTCCTCGTCATGGCAGGACTTGGCCCCGCCATCCACGTCTTCAGCACGGCTCGGCCAAGAAGACGTGGATGGTCGGCCTTCGCCGACCATGACGATGTTGTGGACGGATAATTCTCAGCGACGATTGGTATCGATCACCCCTTCACCGCTGCTGCCGTCAAGCCCTTGATGAAGTAGCGCTGGAAGAACACGAACAGGCATGCGATCGGGATCGTGGCGACGGTCGACGCCGCCATCGCAGCGCCCCACATCGGTTGCCGCTGATACGGTTGGCTGAAGTTGGTGAGCCCGACCGCCAGTACATTCAGCTCGCGATCCTGCACGATCACCAAGGGCCACAAGAAAGCGCCCCATGCCCAGATGAAGACGATGATCGCCAGGCTGGCCAGCGCGGGCACCAGCAGCGGCATGACGATGCGAAGGAAGATGTGGAACTCGCCGGCCCCATCGACACGTGCGGCCTCCAGCAGTTCATCCGGCAACTCCGCGGCATATTGCCGCATCATGAATACGCCGAATGCGTTCATCATGCCGGGGACAATGAGGCCTGCATAGCTGTTCTCCCAGCCGAACGCCTTGATCTCGATGAACAGCGGCACGACCAGGACCTGGAACGGGATCATCATCGTGGAGATGACGAAGAAGAACAGGAACGTGCGGCCGGGGAAGCGATACTTGGCGAAGCCGAAGCCGGCGAGCGCGCCGAAGAACACGGTGACGGCGACATGCACGAGCGAATAGACGGTGCTGTTGAAGAAGTAGCGCCACAGCGGCGCGAAGTCGGCGGCCTCGCGGAAGCGGGAAAGCCATTGGAAGTCGTGCGGCAGCCAGTGAATGGGGATGGCCTGGATTTCCCCTTCTGCCTTGAACGCCGATGTCACCATAAACCAGATCGGAAATGCGAACAGGGCTGCGACACCCAGCGCGATCATGAAAAGGATCGGACGTGCGCTGATACGGCGCCGATGCATTTCAGGCGGCTCGGCGATTGAACCAGAGTTGCCCCGCGGTCACCGTCAGGATCATCGCGAACATCACCACCGACACCGCCGCGGCATCCCCCATGCGGAAATACTGGAAGCCGTATTTCAGCACCAGCAGCCCCAGCACCAAGGTCGAGTTCGCGGGCCCGCCGGGATCAGGGCTCAGCACATATTGCAGCGTGAATGTCTGGAACGCGTTGATGGTGCTGAGCGCCGCAACGAGCACGGCGGTGCCGCGCAATTGCGGCAGCTCGATATGCCAGAAGGTGCGCACCGCATTGGCGCCGTCGATATGCGCCGCCTCGCGCAGCTCCGGTGGAATGCCGGCAAGCCCGGCAAGCCAGATCATCATGAAGAACGGGATCACCGCCCAGTCATGGACGACGATCATCGACAACGGTGCGAGCACCGTATCGGCCAGCCAGCGGATTTCGGAAATGCCGCGGAACGAGCCCACCAGCCAGGTCATGATTCCGTTTGGATGCAGCAGCATGCGCCAGACCACCGCGATCACCACGACAGGGGGCAGCACCGGCAGGAAGAAAGTCGCCTTGAGGATGTCGCGACCGCGGAAGGCCTGGTCGAACAGCAGAGCTGCCAGCAACGACGCAAACCACACCGGAACGGTGCTGCCGGCAACGAAGACGAGGGTATTGTCCAACGCAGTCAGGAACAGGCGATCGGTGAAGAGATTGCGGAAGTTTTCCAGCCCGACCCATTCCGGCGGGCTCAGCAGGTCATAATCGGTCAGGCTCAGATAGAAGCCGAACATGACGGGGAAAACGCTGAACAGCGCGAAGAAGCCGACCACCGGCAGGACGAAGGCAAGGCCCCACCACTTTCGGTTCAGCGGACGGCGGCGTATCGCGAACATTGCCTCCCGACTACTTCGCCATGGCCTCGGCGCGCGCACGTTCGCGCCGCAATACGGCGTTCATCTCATCATTCACTTCGGGGAGCACAGTGGCCACCGGCTCGCTGCCCTGTACCATCCGGTCGCGGCCGCGCAGCAGCGTATCCGCCACCTGATCGTAACCAACAACGCGGGGCGAGAATTTCGCCTTCTTTAGCTCATCGATGAAGACGGCACTCGTTGGATCTGCCTTGTATGCCGGCAGCGCCATCACCTCTTTGCGGGGCACGAACAGGCCAGCGCCGGTAAACAGGTCAGCCGCATGATCGGTATAGGCGCGCGCCAGTTTCCAGGCAGCTTTCTGCGTCGCCGCCGACGAGCGCGCGTTCACCATCATGTAGTAGGCATAGGCGTCGAAGCCGTTGTCCGAGACGGCGTCGGAGAAGCGCGGCGCCGGCTTCACGGTGTAGTCGATTCGGGCATCCTTCATCTGCGGAACACCCCAGATCCCGAAGCTGCATTCCGTCGCAAGCCTGCCCGCGAGGAAATCCGTGCGCGAGTCGGTGTATTGCGGGCCGCCGAGCCGCAGCTTGTTTGCCCAGTCGGCCCAGTACCTGCATCACCCGTCGCCCGGCCGGCGTGTCCATCGTCGCCTTGTAGCTCGCCTCATCCACGATGTTGCCGCCAAGCTGGTGCAGCATCGTGCTCGAGGTAAGCCAAACGGCATTGCGGTTGGACCAGTTGAAGTCGAAGCCACGGCGAAGCGGCACGCCGTTGGCGTCGCGTTGCGTCAGTTTCTCGGCAATCGCCGGGAGGGCCTCCCACGTCGCGGGGAAGTCATGGCCGGGATCGAGCCCTGCCTCCTTCCAAATCTTGTTGTTGGCGTAACAGGCCCAGTTGCTGACCTCGGTCGGGACGCCGTAGAGCCGGCCGGCGAATCGCGCACCATCGAACCCGTTCAGGTATTGGCCGGTGAGCGCGGCCTCATCGGAAAATCCCATGGCCGCGAAGTCGATCGGAGCGATCACGCGGGCGTTGTAATACTGTGCGACCAGTCCGGAGAACTGGTTGAACAGATCTGGGCCTGCGCCCGAGGCGAACGCGGTCAGCAGCTTGGTGCCGTACTCCGCGACCGGGATCACCTCGTATTGGACCTTGACGTCCGGATTGGCCTGTTCAAACGCCGCGATGATCGATTTGTCGATGGCGATGCGCGGCGGGTGCTCATGCATCCACATTTTGACGATGATCTGCTCGGCGCTGGCGCGAACCGGGCCTATCGCGATGCAGCACACGGCCACCGCAATGGCCAGCAATGCCCATCCCCGCGCTTTCCCGACTGTCTGCATCGTCGTTCCTCCGGAGCCGCACGCGACAACGCGGCTAGATTTCCTTTCGACCCATCATTCCGGCCATCGCATCGGCCTGCCGGATCGCCAGCGCGACGATGGTCAGCGTCGGGTTGCATGCTGCCCCGCTGGCGAACTGGCTGCCATCCGAGACGAACAGGTTCTTTACGTCGTGCGTCTGCCCCCACTTGTTTACCACGCCGTCGCGCGCATTCGCGCTCATCCGGTTTGTGCCGAGGTTGTGTGTGCTCGGATATGGGGGCGTAGGAAAAGTGCGCACCGCTCCCACCGCCTCGTAGATGGCGGCGCCTTGCTGATAGGCGTGGTTGCGCATCTTCTCGTCGTTCTCGTGGTCGTCGAAATGCACGCTCGCCACCGGCATTCCGTTGCCGTCCTTCACCTTCGGATCAAGTGTTACCCTGTTCTGTTCACGGGGCATGTCTTCGCCCACGATCCAAAGGCCCGCCATGTTCGGATAGTCGTCGAGCGCGCTGGTCAGGCTGCGACCCCAGGCGCCCGGATCGAGGAACGCCGCCATGAACGGCAGCCCAAGCGACAGCGTCTCCAGTTCGTAGCCGCCGACAAAACCGCGCTTCGGATCGTTGCGGGCTTCATCACGCACGATGCCCGCCATGGTGGTGCCGCGATACATGTGCACCGGCTTGTCGAACACGGCATAGACGCTGCCTGTGGTATGGCGCAGGTAGTTGCGTCCTACCTGTCCCGAGCTGTTGGCCAGACCGTTGGAGTAGCGCGCCGATGCGCTGTTCAACAGCAGGCGCGGGCTCTCCAGCGAATTCCCCGCCACCGCGATCACACGTGCCTTCTGCCGCTGCTGCTTGCCGTCCGCATCGGCGTAGACCACGCCGGTGACCTTGCCCTGCGCATCGTGCTCGATGTGAATGGCCATCGCATTCGGCCTAACCTCCAGGTTGCCGGTTGCCTCGCCCTTGGGGATCTCCGTGTAAAGCGTTGACCACTTGCCGCCGGACTTGCAGCCCTGGAAGCAGAAGCCTATCTGCTGGCACGCCCCGCGACCATCCCGCGGCTGGCTGTTGATCGACATGTTGCCGGTGTGCACTTCCTTGTAGCCGAGCTTGCGGGCTCCGGCTTCCAGCACCTTGTAGTTGTTGTTTCCCGGCAACCGCGGGATGCCATTCGTCCCCGTCGTGCCCATCTTGTCCTCGGCCCTGGCGTACCAGGGCTCCATGTCGGCAAGCGTTATCGGCCAGTCGAGCAGGTTGGCGCCGGGCAGGCTGCCGTACGTGCTGCGCGCCTTGAACTCGTGCTCCTGGAAGCGCAGCGAGGCGCCCGCCCAATGTACAGTCGAGCCTCCGACCGATTTGACGATCCATGCCGGCAGGTTGGGAAAATCGTGTGCCACGCGCCAGGAACCCGATGTGGTGCGCATGTCCTTCCAGGCCAGCTGGGTAAAGCTCGCCCATTCATCGTTGATGAAATCCGGAATCTCATGGCGGCCGCCGGCTTCGAGGATCACCACCTTGATGCCCTTCTGCGCAAGCTCGTTGCCGAGCGTGCCGCCGCCCGCGCCGGAGCCGACGATGCAGACCACGGTGTCGTCGTTCAGATCGAATGTCGCCATCGTCGCCTCCCCTATGCCTGCGGCAGCCAGTCGATGTCGTTGAAGCCGCGGTTGATGTAGCCGCCCTTGTCAGCCGAGGCGCCTTCGTAGCCGAACTTCGCCCATATCGCCTTGTTGTTGTACAGGCTGACCAACAGGTCGCCGCGCATCTTCTGGAACAGCGCGCCGTGCTCGACGCCGTGCAGCAGCGCCACACGATCGGTTTCCCAAGCCACCACCAGATAGGGGCTTTTGTGGTTCTTCTGCGCGGCAGCATCGAGTTGCGCCACGCCCTCCTCGACCATCTTCTGGAATGCGGCGTCCTGCCCGGCCTTCGCGTCATACCCTGCCACCGCTTGCACATAATAGACGTTGGCGAGCCGATCGTGCGGATAGATATCGCGGGCCATCAGAACCAACGTGGCCATGGTGTGCGGCTTCAGGTTCTTGGCTTCCTGCGCCCAGGCTGGCTCCGGGCCGACGCTGACGCCGGCTGCCGCCACAGCGGCGGCGGGAACCGCGGTTGCACTGCCGCGCAGGAACACGCGGCGACTGACCTTGGTGCGTCTGTCCACTTGCCTCATGTTCGTCTCTCCCCTTGTTGGCTGGATTAATGCAGCTCAGCGATAGCGGCCGTGACGCTGCAGGACCTCGACGCGGTAGCCGTCCGGGTCCTCAAGGAAGAAGAATTTCGCCATCAGGCCGCCGTCGCGGTGGAATTCGCGGATCGGCGTCGGCGCCAGCCCCTCGGCCGTGACACGCACATGTTCGGTGGCAAGATCTTCCACCACGAATGCGATGTGGCCGTAGCCGTCACCCGGCACGTACGGTTCGGTCCGGCCGTGATTGATTGTCAGTTCCAGTTCAAAGTCGCCGCTGTCGCCCAACAGATAGACGAGGGTGAAGCTGTCGAACTCGAACCGGTCGGCAACCCGCATGAGGAGAGCGCGCCGGTAGAAATCGACCGACCGCGCCTCATCCAGCACGCGGATCATGCTATGGATCGGTTTTGCCATCAGTGTTGATCCTTCAGCCAGCCTATGATGGTGCGGCGAATCGCCGGGTCGTCCTGGTGGTATAACATCACCGAGCCAGGGATCAGCCGTTGTGGGCTGCTCAGCCAGGCGTCCAGATGTGTCGCGTCCCAGGCGAACGCGGCGTGCGCGAACCCAGCCGAGTAGCGGAATTCGTCCAGCGTGCCGGCCTTGCGCATGTAAACGCCCGCCAGATTGGGTCCTTGTCGCGGTGGGGCGCCATGCTGCACCACGTGACAGGTGCCACATTGGCTCGCGAAGAGGCTGGCTCCGTCCTGCGGCGTGGCCCCGGGGAGGTCGAACGGCAATTGCGCGCGCGCGATGGGACCTGCCGCTGATGCCAGCAGCAGGCACGCAATCGGCCGCCATGCGATATCGCTTGCTCGCATCCAGCAGTCGCTGTGGCGCCAGCGCCGAAGGCTGGTATTCCTGGTTGGCATTTCCCCGCTGAACGTTCTTTTTTGGTTGTCCACAGGCAGACTATCTGCCGATCCCCGTATCCAGCAACAGCCCGCCGGAAATTCCGTAGCCGAAGCGATTGAGGCCGCTGGGTCTCCCGGGGCCTCCCTCGGCGCTCATCTCGTCACGATACCGTTACCTTAGGAATACGGGACGATCCTGCACGTCGATTGAGTGCTCGGTGGCAACAAAGTCCCCGGGTCCGGGGGGCATGGCTATGGCGGCGAAGCGGTCCATCCTGATCGTGGAGGATGACGCGGCTGTACAGGAGGTCCTGGCGGATCATCTCGCCGGCGAGCATGGCTTCACCATCTTTACCGCGGAGACGCTCGATGAGGCCGAGAAGATCATCGATGAAGAGGGCCGGCCGTTTGATGCCGTGATCCTGGACGTGGGCATGCCGGACGGCGATGGGCGCGATTTCTGTGCCGATCTCCGGCGGAACGGGCACAAGATGCCCGTCATCATGCTGACCGGTCGGGATGGCGAGCGGGATATTGTTCGCGGTCTGGATTCGGGGGCCAACGACTACATCGCCAAGCCGTTTCGCTTGAACGAACTGTCGGCGAGGTTGCGCGCTCAGTGGCGCGCATTTGACAGTAGTGACGAGGCCACCTTTTCGCTTGGGCCGTTTACCTTCTGGCCCGCAAAGAAGTTGTTGCACGACCCGACCAATAATCGCCGCATTCGGTTGACCAGCAAGGAAGTTGAGATTCTCCGCTACCTGTATCGATCAGAGACCCGCCTTGTGGACCGCGACATCCTTCTGCACGAACTGTGGGGCCATAACGCAGCCGTGACCACCCACACACTCGAGACGCACATCTATCGACTGCGCCAAAAGATTGAGCTCGATCCACGGTTTCCAGCTCTGCTGGTGTTCGAGAATGGCGGTTATCGCCTCAATGTTCCTGTCATGTTCCTCAGCGGACTCTGACGCCTCGGCAGTGCCGAGCCCGAGCTGGTCGGACCGATAACAATATGAGCTGTGCGACCAGATCGGCATGTTCGTCGCTACCTGCATCGCGGTTTCTTGAGCGTCTCCATTCGTGGTTCACAACAAAGAGAACCTGAAGTGGCTAATTTTGGCCACGATTGAAACCCAGCGTTCGCCTACGCCATGGGATACCTATGGCAACAAGACAGCAGCAGGGGGACACACCAATGGCAGCGCGGCAAGCCATCCTGATCGTGGAGGACGACGAGTCCCTCCTTGGCATTTTGGCGGAACAGCTTACGGACGATCATGGATTTTCGGTCACCACAGCTGCGACGCTCGATGCAGCAGGCAAGATCTTCAATAGCGAGGACGGCCACTTCGACGCGGTCATACTCGACGTGGGAATGCCGGATGGCGACGGGTGTCACTTTTGCGCCAGGATTCGGCGACAGGGCCATTCGATGCCGATCATCATGCTGACCGGCTCAGCCGGCGAGATGGATGTGGTTCGCGGCCTGGATTCGGGTGCAAACGACTACATTGCCAAACCGTTTCGGGCGAACGAACTGGCTGCGCGTCTGCGCGCGCAGCTGCGTCTGTTCGAGAGCAGCGAGGACGCAGTCTTCTCGGTCGGGCCATACACGTTCCGTCCCGCCAAGAAGCTGCTGCACGAGCCGATCAACAATCGGCGTATTCGATTGACCGGAAAAGAGTCGGCGATCCTCAAGTTCCTCTATCGCTCGGACAGTCGCCCGGTCGATCGTCAGATTCTTCTGCATGAGGTGTGGGGCTACAACCCTGCCGTGACGACACATACGTTGGAGACGCACATCTACCGTCTGCGTCAGAAGATGGAGCGTCATCCGAGAAACCCGGTTCTGCTGTTGACCGAGAATGGTGGCTATCGGCTGAGCCCGGGGATGGTGTCGGCCGACACGGTGTAATTCTGTAACGGCTTGCGCCGGGGGCTGGCGGTGACCAGCAGTGCGGGTACCGCCGGCCCGACTTTCACGCATCGTGCTGTTCGCGTAGAATCCGCGGCGATGGCCGTGCCCGTTCGATTCGTATCCAGGGGGAACCGCCTTGAATCTGATCATACTTGTCGTAATCCTGCTGATCCTGTTTGGTGGTGGCGGCTTTTACTACGGCGGCCCGTATGTCGGTGGCGGACTTGGCACCATCCTTTTGATCGTGCTGATTGTGTTGCTGCTGCGAGGATGAATAGCGACGCAAACGGGCAACCGTCGAGCTGAGCTGGCAGCACTCTGTTTTTTCACTGCGCGTGCCGGTGGCCATGACGGTGATGCAGGTCGGGGTAGTGCGGGTGCCGATGCACCAGGGTTGAGTGTCGGTGCCAATGCACGTGCGGCTCGCCCGGCGGATCGTCCGGACCGTGGATGTGATGGTGGTGCTCATCGTGACGGTGCCGGTGTTCGTGCTCCATTGCATCGTGAACGTGTTGATGCTCGTGTCGCTCCGCCAGATGCAGCCATAGCCCCAGTGCCATCAATCCGCCCGCGAACAGCAGTTCCCCGGATAACGGTTCGCCCAGCATGACAACGGCCAGCAAGGCCCCGACAAACGGGGCGAGTGAGAAATAGGCGCTGGTGCGCGCCGCGCCGAGATGGCGTAGCCCCAACACAAACAGGGCCAGGCTCACGCCATACCCCAGGAAACCGACCGCGCAGACTGCAAGCAGAACGTCCATCTGCGGCAACGCTGCACCGTTCGCAATTGCAAGCAGCAGATTGACGGTCCCGGCGACCAGTCCTTTGAGCATGGCGATCTGCACGGGGTCGGCTGAGGAAAGATTGCGCGTAAGGTTGTTGTCGATACCCCAGCAAACACAGGCGCCGACGATCAGCAGCGCGCCCCAGTGGAAGGACGACGGGCCCTGCCAGGAGAGCAGGGCCGCTCCGCCAAGAATGCAGAGGGCACCGAGGAGAAGGCGGCGATCGACGTTCTCGTGGAACACGATCCAGGCAATCCCCATGGTCGCCAAACTTTCGAGATTCAGCAGCAGCGAGGCACCCGCCGCATCGGTGAGCATCAGGCCGAACATCAAAAGCAGCGGCCCCGCAATGCCGCCCGCGGCGATGACAAGGGCAAGCCACGGCAAATCCGAACGCCGGAGCGGCGCCTCAACAGGTGGAAGTCGCAGCACCCCGCGCGACAGGTGGAGGACCGCGAGGCCAGCGCCCGCGCCCAGATAGAGCAGTCCTGCCATCGTCCACGGTTGAACCGAACCGAGGAGCAGCTTGGCGAACGGCGTGCTGGCGCCGAACAGAACGGCGGACATCAAGGCAAGCAGGATACCGGTTCGTGCCATTGAGCGTCATGCTCCGTGTCAGAAGTGACGGTCAGTCTGCTGAGACCTGTATTTCCTCCGGCGGTCTCACCTTTTGGAACCTGATCAGCAGCAGGATGTCGTAGGCCGCCTTCACCGCGCCGCCAACCAGCAGTGGCCAGCCAAAAGTGGAAACCGTCAACAGATAGCCCGAGATCATCGAACCCGCCGCCCACGCGAAGGTCTTTGGCACCGACGTGATACTCGCCGCCGCAGGCCGCTCTTCCGGCGTGACCACGGCCATGACGTACGAAGCCCGGGTGGGGACGTCCATTTGCGACAACGCGCTGCGCGCCAGCAACAGGCCGATCGCCGTCGCAAGGTTGGGCGCGAACGGAATGAGCATCAAAAACATGTTGGACGGCAGATGGGTGAAAACCATTGTCTTGATCAACCCGATCCGCGCAGCGATCGGTACCGCAACCAGGTAGGAAACCGCCGAACAGACTCCGCTCCAGAACAGGATTGCCGCGGTCGTGGAGACAGAGACCTGGAAAGTCTGGTACAACCACAGCGCCAGCAGCGACTGTACCAGGAAGCCGGTACCGAACGAGTCCATGCCGAACAGTGCCGCCAGTCCATAGACCAGCCGCCGCGATTGCTGCAAAGGCGCCGTCGGCGTTGTGTCCTCCAATTCGACCGCCGATGACAGTGGTCGATACAACAGCATGGACAGGACGCCGAGCAGCCCATACACCCCGAACATCACCCGCATCGTGGCCACGCGGTCGAACCCGACCCACTCCGCCGCGATGTCGGGAGCGGCAGCGGCCAACACGCCGGCAGCCCCGGCAAGCGATCCAATCACGCTGTAGCGAGCAAACAACGCGGTTCGCCGGTGCTGGGCGATCGTCTGGGTCAGCACCGTCTGTTCCAGCGGCTGGAAGACGCTCGCATCGCCGGAGGTTGGGTTCATCGTGCCGACGAACGCGATGACGAGCAGCGGCCAGAACGCCGTGACGATCGCAAATCCCACGCCGGTCGCCGTCATCAGCAGCGACGCGGCGAGCAACAGCCTCCGGCGCGAGTGTCGGTTCGCAATGAGGCCCACCCACAGCGTCAACAACGCGGAGCCGATCAGAGTGCTCGCCACGATCGTGCCGATCGCCAAGGAGCTGAATCCGATCTCGACGAGGTAGATCGGCAGCAGCAACGCGACAAATCCATCGGCGAAAGCTCGAACGCCGCGCGCTGCCAAAATGCGCAAGGCATCGCGGGAGGCGCCGGGCGGCATTGGCCGCCACCACTCGTCGCCTGTCGCCATCAGCCGCGCCGCTTGCGGAAATACTCGTAGAGATCATCGAGCACGGCCGCGCCTCGCACCAATCGCTGCGCGTCGTCCTTATTGGTCAGACACAGGCCGGTGATGAGATGCGCGATGCCGTCGGTTTCCGCGCGGCCGTATCTGGCATCCTTGAGGTCGATGTCGTGCACGATCTCTGCGATTGCGGTCAACGCCGTGTCGTTCAGGTCGAGCCTGGCCAGCAGCACCTCGAACGTGCAGCGATCGCCCTCGTGGGTGAACTCGGCCTCGAACATGTCGAAGCGCAGTTCGCCGTCCTGCGGCACGTGGCCCTTCGCCCGGACAAACCGGAAACGCGCGTCCGGATCGATGAAGCGACGGATCAGCCAGGCCGACGCGATACGATCGACGTAGACACCCTGCCGCGTCACCCACACCCGATTGGTCAGCGATCCGAGACCGGTGACCCCCGGTGTTACATCCGCCCGCGCCTTGCCCGTGGCATCTTCCTCGTCCAATCGCGCCTCGAGACCCGCGATCAGTCCGTCCACCGTCTCGCGCCCGTTGGCTCCGAAGAAGTCGATGGCGACCGTCTGGACGACGCTTGCCTTCAGCCGCGCCAGCCTGGGCCTGATGTCCGGCCGATCCAGCGCCTCGCTCAAATTGCGCGCTTCCTGAGCCAGTGCGTCGTAGTCCGCGCCACGGGTCGCGTTGAACATCGCCTGCACCTCCGCGTCGGACAGGCCATCCACCAGCCGCGCCTCGCAGATCAATGCCTCACCGCCGCCATCCCTGATCTCGCGCAGCAGCCACTCGAAATCCTCCTGCGCCTGCTCGCTGGCCGGCAGCGCATGGACGGCGTTCTTGATCGCCACGGCGCCGAGGCTCTGCAGCCGTCGCCAGGTCTTCACCCGCTGATAGGCCGGCTTGGCGGGCAACTGGTGAATCAGCAGCAGCCACCGCACCTGGTCGTCCGTGGTCTCAACCATGGGCATGACGGATCCGTATCACACCCCGATCACGGATGATATACTTGTATCACTCTGTGCTCTGTCCTATGTCTGGCGCGACGCGGCGGGAGGAACACGATCATGAAATGGGTCAACCGTCGGCGTTCAAAGATCGCCCGGATTGCTTTGGCAGATCGCCATTGGCGATTGGGTGACCGCGCTGATGGCAATCATCGCCGTTGCCGCGGTGTTGCGCTTCCAGGTCAGCAATCGGCTGATGATCGGAGCGACGGCCCATCGTTGGGCTGATTGCCTTCCCGGTCGCTCAGGCCGCTTGGGTGTTTGTCCAAAGACACGCCGTCGACCATTGCCACGAAAGGAAACCACCATGCGCTCAGCTTACGCCATCATGATTGCGGGCTCGGTGTTGATTGCGGCAGTTCCTGCTTCAGCGGCCGACATCGATTGGACCAAGGTCGATCAGGCGCTCGGCAAGACGGGGGCAAACCAACCCGGCGATCTACACAAGTACGCATTGCCACGCACCGACCTTCAGGTCACGGTCGACGGTGTGGCAATCAAACCGGCGTTTGCACTTGGCAGTTGGCTGGCCTTCAAGCCGATGGGCGCCGGCGCGATGGTGATGGGCGATCTTGTGCTCACCAGCGATGAGATCAATCCAGTGATGTCGAAGCTGCTGGCGGGAGGCGTGGGGGTTACCGCCGTGCACAACCACCTGTTGCGGGCGCAACCTCCAACCTTCTACATGCACGTGAACGGCGAGGGCGACCCGGTCAAGCTTGCCACGACACTGCACGACGCACTTGCCGCGAGCAAGACGCCTTTTGGCGCACCGCCTGCTGTCGCTTCGAGCACGCCGGCGGCTCCTGAACTGGACAGCGCAAAGATCGAGCAGGTCCTCGGCTACAAGGCGACGCTGAATGGCGGCGTCTATCAGTTCAATGTGCCTCGCGGCGACACGACCAGCGACGCAGGAATGGCCGTGCCACCCGCCATGGGTATGGCGATCCCGATCAACTTCCAGGCTACGGGCGACGGCAAGGCGGCGATCACCGGTGACTTCGTATTGCTGGCCAGCGAGGTGACCCCGGTACTCACTGCGTTGCGGGCCAACGGCATCGAGGTAACGGCGCTGCACAATCACATGCTCGACGATCAGCCCCGCATGTTCTTCATGCATTTCTGGGCCAACGACGATGCGGTGAAGCTCGCACAGGGGCTGCGCGCCGCATTGGACAAGGTGAACGTCGCGAAGAGCTAAAGCTCAGGAAGGGGGCGATGGGACCGCGTCAAATCCTCGCGATGGCTGCGGCAATGGCGACCGTTGCATCCGCTACCGCCGCTCAGAATGCTCCACGCGTGGTCCCGCTCGCACCGGCCCAACCCGGCGGATTGCCGGCAGACTTCCAAGTGGCGCGCACCGGGCGCGGTGCGCCCGCCGCCTGGAATGTCGTCGCGGATTTAAACGCTCAGGGTGGACAGCTGCTGGTGCAGACCAGCACGGACCAGACGGATTATCGCTTCCCGCTGGCAATCTATAACGGCGTCACGGCGGCCAATGTCGAGGTCACGGTGCGGTTCAAAGCTGTCGGTGGCCGGATCGATCGGGCGGGCGGCATCGCCGTGCGGCTTGCCGATCCGGACAACTACTATGTCCTTCGGGCAAATGCCCTGGAGGACAACGTCAACTTCTATCGTGTCGTGCAGGGCTCGCGACGCGAGATCCATGGCGTCAGCGCCAAGGTAACGTCGGATCAGTGGCACACCTTGAGCCTGCGTGCGGAGGGTGACCGGTTCACGGTGGGATTTGATGGCGCGACACTGTTCACGGCGACCGATCGGACGTTTGCCGGTGCCGGCAAGGTCGCGCTTTGGACCAAGGCGGACAGCGTCACACAATTCGACGGGCTGACAGTCCGGGCGTTGCCATAAGTGTTCGAGGGCGACGGATCATGACAGTCGCAGTGCGACCGTTTCCGCTCAAGCCGCAGCGGATGAACGGGCTTTCCCGCGCGACTGCTCGTGAGCCACCCCGGACGAGACCTGGAGGATAGCATGCGATCATGCATTTTGGGTCGTTTCGATTCGTGGCAGCCATCGTTGCCGTTTGGTCACTTGCATGCATCCGACCGCGCGCGCAGGAGAAAGATGCGGCTGCCTTGGCGGCTGGCATGACGGATGTGCGGGCGGCCATGGAGCAGGGCCTCACGTCTGCCCAGCAAAAGCGGCCGGCCGATCTCGGCAAAGTTTGAAATGGACGATGGCGAGGTGGCATTTTCGATCTACGTGGATCGCAGTGACGGCTTCAGGGAGATCGTGATCAAGCGAGGGACGTGACGCAAGCAGGCATAACGGGCAGGCTTGGCGGGCGGAACGGGAACAGGAGAACGCAATGGACGCAACGGCCGACGACGCGCGCCTGCCGATCGATGTCGACGCGCAGCCGCTGGTGCAGGCGGCCGCTGCAATGCGCCCGGTGCTCCGCCGTTACCACGAGGAGGTCGAGCGCGAGCAGTGCCTGCCGACGGCTCTGGTCGAGCAGCTGAAGGCAGCCGGCTTCTACCGAATGGTAATCCCGCGGGCACTGGGCGGCTTGCAGGTCGATCCGCTGACCTACCTGCGCGTCGTGGAGCTGCTTGCCGAAGGCGCTGGCTCGGTCGGCTGGAACCTTGCCAACAACAGCATCGGACAGCTCGTCACGCTCGGGTTGCCGGACGAGGGCGTGCACGAGATTTACCCGCCCGGGCACGATACCGTCATTGCCGGCACCGCCGTGCAGGGCGGCGGACAGGCGGTGCCGGTCGATGGCGGCTACCGCGTCAACGGGCACTGGACCTTTGGCAGCGGATGCCAGGAAAGCACATGGATGCTGGGGAGCTTTCAGATCCTCGATGGGGGCGAACCGCGCCGCCGCCCGGACGGCGGCTCACTCTACTGGCGGGGGGTGTTTCCGCGCACTGAGGCCGAGATCGTTCCGGAGAGCTGGGACGTGGCGGGGCTGCGCGGGACCGGCAGCTTCGACTGGACGGTGAAGGACGTCTTCCTGCCGGAGCGGCGGACGTGCCCTCACGTCGGGGTGCCACTGGATAATCAGTGGTCGCGCTGGCCGGGGATGACTTACGCTTTGCCGAGCCAATGCTGGGTTGGGCCGCACCATAGCTCGGTGATCACCGGCGTCGCGCGCGCCGGCATCGATGCGCTGATCGCACTGGCGGTGGAGAAGACGCCGCGCGGGCGGACCTTTCGGCTGTGCGACAACCCGCAGGTGCAGGACGCCGTTGGACGGGCCGATGCAATCCTGAACGCCGGGCGCGTCTATCGCGGCGCGATGATCGCCGAGTTGTGGAACACGATCGCGGGCGGGGGCGAGACCACGCTGGAGCAGCGGGCGCGCTGCCGGCTGGCTTCCACCTACGCCGCCGACAGTGCGCGCGAGGCGATGGATCTGGTCTACCGGCATGGTGGCAGCACGTCGTTCAAGCGCGCGACCCGGTTGGCGGAATGCTGGCGCGATCTGCACGTGGTGGGACAGACGGTGACGGTGGGCCCGGAGTGGTATCCGATCGGCGGCCGGGCGTTGTTGGGGATGGAGACGGGACCGCGGCTGCAATAGGCGGCGGCTGCAATAGGCGGCGTCGCGGTGTGGAGCGGTTGTATTCGGGACTGAATGTCTGGGGTAAACTTGCCACAGCGCAAGATGAACGGAAAGGGATGCGATGCAGATCGTCGACGCCCAGGTTCACCTCTGGGGAACCGGCCTGCCAAGCAACCTCGCGCATCGACAGGTGACACACTTCACCCCGGAGGAGGCCATCGTCCTGATGGACGAAGGCGGCGTCGATGCAGCCGTCATTCATCCGCCGGGGTGGGACCCGAACTCGACCGACATGGCATTCAAGGCGGTGCGGAACTACCCCGGCCGGTTCGCGATCATGGGTGCGGTGCCGCTCGATCGGCCGGACTCGCGCGCACGCATCGCAGGCTGGAGAGAACAGCCGGGAATGCTTGGTCTTCGCTATGGGTTCCTGCACGATCCCGCGCGGCGATGGCTGTCCGACGGCACGCTCGACTGGCTTTGGTCTGCCGCGGAAACTGCCAATGTTCCCATCGCCGCGCTGGCGACGGATTCGCTGACGGACCTCGGCCGGATCGCCGAGCGCCACCCCGGACTTCGCTTGACGATCGATCATCTGGGCGGCAGAGGCGGCCTGACCACACTGAAAGATGCCGCCGCCATGACCCATATGCCGGAGCTTCTGGCGCTGGCAAAATTCCCCAATGTGGCGGTGAAGGCGACCGGCGCACCGGGCTATTCCAGCGAGCCCTATCCGTTTCCGGCGATGCACACGTATCTGCGACAGATCTACGATGCATTTGGTCCGCGTCGAATGTTTTGGGGCACGGACATCACGAAGATGCCCTGTTCGTGGGGCCAGTGCGCGACGATGTTCACCGAGGAACTGCCGTGGCTCAGCGATCAGGACAAGCGACTGATCATGGGTGACGCGCTCTGCGCCTGGTGGGGCTGGGACCGGACAGTCTGACACGCGCCATCGTCGGAATGCGACAACCAACCAAGGAAACGTTCTCGAATGAGCCAAACGCGCCAAACGAACACAAGCGGAAAGAAAGTCGCCGTCGTGATCGGCGCCACGTCCAAGTGGCAATCGGATGGCCGCAATACCTTGCTGGCGCACGGCAGGACACTCGACGATAGCGACCTGCCGGTCGGCGTGCGCTGGGGTGTGGGCGGCGCCGTCGCCCAGAAGTTCGCGCAAGAGGGCTTCTTCGTCGTGCTGACTACCCGCGCCGCGACCAATGCATCCGCGCTGGCGGAGGCCATCCGGCAGCAGGGCGGAGACTGCATGATCGTCGAACTGGATCTCGTCTCGCAGGTTTCCATCTCGGCGGCATTCACCTCTATCCGTCGCGATGCCGGCGATCCGGACGTGCTGATCTACAACGCGGGCTACCTGGAAGGCCGAGATCTTCCGCCCGACAAAGAACTGCTTGAACACATTCCGGTGGAGATGTTCGATACCACGCAACACATCGCCAGCCGCGGGCCCTTCCTGGTCGCCAAGGAAGTGCTGCCGGCGATGCGGAAGAAAGGCGAAGGGTCGTTCTTCTTCTCTAACAACTCGAGCTCGCTACGCGGAAAGAAGCGAATGACAGGTCAGTCGCTTTACTACCCCAGGGTCATGATGCGCACGCTGTCGCAGGTGCTGACCGAGGAATACTCCGAGCACGGCGTGCACGTGGCCAACGTGGTGATCGACGGTACCATCGATTCACCCGGAACCCGGGCGATGCCAAGGGTCCAAAATCGGCCCGACCTCGTGATCAACCCGGTCAAGATCGCCGAGGCGTTCTACTATCTGCACACCCAGGACCGTTCGTGCTGGACACACGAGCTTCAGCTCACGCCATTTTCGACCAAACCAAGTTACTGAGTGTGCCGAACAGGGCTGCACTCCCATTCCATGTGCAAGTCACAACCCCTGTTGCAAGTCGTCACCGCCATTGCCCGTCATCACCGGGCCCACCGCCCGTCATCACCGGGCTTGACCCGGTGATCTCTCGCGGCGGCGTGCAGCAAGAGACGGCCGGCTCGGGGGCCGGCCGTGACGCGATTGCCCTTTTGCCCGGAAGGCGTTCTCGGCGTGAACCCTCCCGTCTCGACGGCTGCCTCCATTGACACCCTCGTGAGCCGAAGCTACGCCGCCGCGTCAAGCCCCCTTGGCGAACCACCTTAGGGAGCCCCCCGCATGCCGGTTCATGCCTTCATCTTCCCGGGCCAGGGCAGCCAGGCTGTCGGCATGGGACGCGATCTCGCCGCCGCCTTTTCAGCCGCGCGCGAGGTGTTCCAGGAAATCGATGAAACGCTGAGGCAGAAACTCTCCCGGCTGATGTTCGAAGGCCCCGGCGAGGAGCTCACGCTGACCGAGAACACCCAGCCCGCCCTGATGGCGCACTCGCTCGCCGTGCTGCGTGTGTTGGAGAAGGAGGGTGGGTTTTCGCTGCACCAGAGGGCGGTCGTGGTCGCCGGTCATTCGCTTGGCGAGTACTCCGCGCTGGCCGCTGCCGGCAGCTTCTCGATCGCCGACACTGCCCGGCTGCTCAAGCTGCGCGGGCAGGCGATGCAGCAGGCGGTGCCGGCCGGAGAAGGCGCCATGGCGGCACTGCTCGGCGCCGACATGGCGCAGGCCGAGGCGATATGCGCCGAGGCCGCACTGGTTCCGGAGATCGATGGCCAGGTCGAACCCGGCCGGGACGCCAAACGCGAGGTCATCGAGCCGGCAAATGACAACGGTGCCGGCCAGATCGTGATATCTGGCCACCGTGGGGCGATCGAGCGTGGCGTCGCGATCGCCCCGTCGAAGGGCGTGCGCCGGGCGATGCTGTTGCCGGTCTCGGCGCCGTTCCACTGCGCGCTGATGGCCCCCGCCGCCGATGTGATGGCCGAGGCGCTGGAGAACACGCCGCCCAGCGCACCGGTCGTGCCGCTGATTGCCAACGTTTCTGCCGCCAAGGCGACCGATCCCACCGAAATCCGCGATCTGCTGGTTCGCCAGGTCACCGCCATGGTACGCTGGCGGGAGTGCGTCAATGCGATGGGGGAACTTGGCGTGGACAGTTTTCTCGAACTTGGCGCCGGCAAGGTGCTGTCCGGCCTGATCCGCCGGATCGCTCCTGATGCGGCCACCATGTCGGCAGCCACGCCGGCGGACATCGAGGCGGTACTGAAGAACCTATGACGGAGCGGCCCATGTTCCGGCTCGACGGCAAGGCGGCGCTGATCACGGGGGCCTCGGGCGGCATCGGCGCGGCGATCGCGCGCACGCTGTACGCGCAGGGTGCCATCGTGGCGCTATCCGGGACCCGCCGTGACGCGCTCGATGCGGTGGCCGCCGAACTGGGCGAGCGGGCCTTTGTCTGCCCGGGTGACCTGCGCGATGCGGCCGAACCCGATGCGCTCGTTGCGGCGGCGGAGCAGGCGGCGGGTCCGCTTGCCATCCTGGTGAACAACGCAGGCATGACCCGCGACATGCTGGCGCTGCGAATGCGCGACGCGGATTGGCAGGCGGTGATCGATGTCGATCTCAGCGCACCGTTCCGCCTGATACGCGCCGCACTGCACGGCATGCTGCGCCGTCGCGCCGGACGCATCATCAATATCTCCTCCATCGTGGGCGCGACCGGCAATGCCGGCCAGGTCAACTATTCCGCCGCCAAGGCCGGTCTGGTCGGCATGACGAAGGCGCTGGCGCAGGAGGTCGCATCGCGCGGCATCACGGTGAATGTCGTGGCACCGGGATTTATCGCGACGCCGATGACTGACAAGCTCCCGGAACAGCAACGCACGAAGCTCACCGAGGCGATCCCCTTGCGACGATTGGGCCAGCCAGACGATGTAGCAGCGGCGGTCGCCTATCTGGCCTCGGACGAGGCGGGCTGGGTCACCGGCGCAACACTCCACGTCAACGGTGGCATGGCCATGCTCTAAGGGCGCGTGTTGGTTGGCGCGCCCGCGGAAACCATGCTAAGCGCCCGAAAGCTTCGTCGGGCACGGATACGGCGGCACCGATCGGGTCCTGCCCGGCGGCGAGACACATCCCCCGGATCCGATCCGGGGCAGGCTCCGGACAATCCCCGGAGCGGGACCCTTCAGGAGGAGTTGCACAGCCGATGAGCGAGATCTCGGACAAGGTCAGAAAGATTGTCGTCGAGCACCTAGGGGTCGAGGAAGCGAAAGTGACTCCCGAGGCGTCCTTCATCGACGATCTGGGCGCTGACAGCCTGGATACCGTCGAACTGGTGATGGCCTTCGAGGAAGCATTCGGCGTGGAGATCCCCGAGGACGCCGCCGAAAAGATCAGCACCGTGAAGGATGCGATCGAATACATCGAGAAGCAGAAGGCCGCCTGACGGCCCGCCCGGGAGGGTCCGAAGCGATGCGGCGTGTGGTGGTGACGGGCATGGGGATTGCCTGTCCCCTCGGGCTCGGGGTCGAGCATGTGTGGCGACGCCTGATCAACGGCGAATCGGGCATTGGGGCGATTCAGGCATTCGACACCAAGGACCTGCCGTGCAAGGTGGGAGGCCAGGTGCCGGCCGGCGTGAAGGCCGAGGGCCGGCTCGACATCGGCGAGTGGATCCCGGTGAAAGACCAGAAGAAGATGGACCGCTTCATCCACCTCGGCATGGTCGCTGCCAGCGAGGCGGTCGAGGATTCCGGTTGGTTGCCGGATGCCGAGGCGGATCGCTGCGCCACCGGGGTGATGATCGGCTCCGGCATCGGTGGCCTGCAGACGATCTTCGAGGCGTCGATCCAGGTTCACGAAGGCCGCGCGCGACGGCTCTCGCCGTTCTTCATCCCGTCGGCGCTGATCAACCTCGCCTCCGGCCACGTCTCGATCAAGTATGGCTTCAAGGGGCCGAATCATTCCGTGGTGACCGCCTGTGCCACTGGCGTGCACGCGATCGGCGACGCGGCGCGGCTGATCATGTGGGGGGATGCCGACGTCATGGTCGCCGGCGGCACCGAGGCGGCGGTATGTGAACTCGGCATCGCCGGGTTCTGCGCCTCGCGCGCCCTGTCCACCGCATTCAACGATAGGCCCCAGGCGGCATCGCGCCCGTGGGACAGGCAACGCGACGGCTTCGTGATGGGCGAGGGCGCCGGCGTCGTGGTGCTCGAGGAGTACGAACATGCGAAGCGGCGCGGGGCGAAGATCTACGCCGAGGTCGCCGGCTACGGCATGTCGGGGGACGCCTTCCATATCACCGCGCCAGCCGAGGGCCATGACGGCGCGGTCCGCTCGATGCGGGCGGCGCTGCGCAATGGCGGTCTGACGCCGGACCAGATCCAGTATGTCAACGCGCACGGGACCTCCACGCCGCTTGGCGACGATCTGGAACTGGAGGCGGTCGAGCTGGTGTTCGGCGACGCGGCCAAGGGATTGGCGATGTCGTCCACCAAGTCGGCGACCGGCCATCTGCTCGGCGCGGCCGGGGCAGTCGAGGCGGTGTTCTCGATTCTTGCGATCCGCGATGATGTGGCGCCGCCGACGCTCAACCTGGACGAACCGAGCCGGGAGAGCGTGATCGACCGCGTTGCGAACGCGGCACAGCGGCGCAAGATCGATCTTGCGCTGTCCAACAGCTTCGGTTTCGGCGGCACCAACGCGTCCGTGATCTTCCGCACCGTGAGTTGACGGCGCTCAGCCGGTTTTGACGACCGGCCTGGGTTACGCCACTGTCATATTCAACTCATGCTTGACGGTACGGGGGAGTGATGCGGGGAACCCTTGACGCCATCCTGAGGCGATTCGTCGTGGCGGGCCGGCTCACGGTGCGTTGGCCCAATGGGCAGCGGACCAGCTATGCCGGGCCGCCTGGATCTGGCACCGAAGCCGGCATTGCGATCCGAAATGAACGGACGATTCGCCGGCTTGTGCTGAACCCGACGCTGGCGCTGGGTGAGGCCTACATGGACGGTGGGCTGATCCCGGACGGCTGCGGCATCTACGATGTGATCGAAACGTTGGCGCGGAACGTGATGGCGAATGCCACCGGCCACCCCATCGCCCGCGTCCGCTCCACCCTCGGCGTGCTTCGGCGCCGCTTCGACCAGTACAATCCCGCGCGTCGCGCGCAGCGCAACGTGGCGCATCACTACGATCTGAACGGGCGGCTGTACAGCCTGTTCCTGGACCGCGACCGCCAGTATTCCTGCGCCTACTTTCCGCGCGGCGACGAGACGCTGGAAGAGGCGCAGGTCGCCAAGAAACGGCATATCGCTGCGAAGCTCCGTCTGGACCGCCCGGGTCTCTCGGTGCTCGACATCGGCTCCGGCTGGGGGGGCATGGCGCTGACCCTGGCGCGCGATCATGGCGCGCTGGTAACCGGCATCACACTGTCGACCGAACAGCTTGCCGAGTCGCGCGCCCGGGCGCAGGCCGAGGGGCTGCAGGACCGCGTGTCGTTCGAACTGCTCGATTATCGGAAGCTGGATCGCCGGTTCGATCGCATCGTGTCGGTCGGCATGTTCGAGCATGTCGGCGTCGTGCACTACCGCGCGTTCTTCGACACCGTGGCACGCTGTCTCAACCCGGATGGCGTGGCGCTGCTGCATGCGATCGGCCGCAGTGACGGGCCGGGTTTCACCAATCCGTGGATCGCCAAATACATTTTCCCCGGCGGGTATTGTCCCGCGTTGTCCGAGGTGCTTCTGCCGATTGAAAAAAGCGGCCTGATCGGCACCGACATCGAGATATTGCGGCTGCACTATGCCGAGACGCTGCGTCATTGGCGCCGGCGCTTCACCGCCAATCGCGATACGATCGCGTCGTTGTATGACGAGCGCTTCTGCCGGATGTTCGAGTTCTACCTGTGCGGCGCCGAGATCGCGTTCCGCCGCGAGGGACACATGGTGTTCCAGATCCAGCTCGCCCACGATCAGACCGCGGTGCCGCTGACACGGGATTATATCACGGCATTCGAATCGAACACCGCCGGCGGACAGAAATCGAGCGTGCTGAGTGAGGGCGGACAGACACTGCGCAATTGAGTCCCACGTACCACAGCCATCCACAGGCTAAATAACTCCCCGGACGATTCCGGGCGGGCTATGCTGCCGGGCAATGAACACCATCGATTCGCCCCTGCTGGGTCTGTCGCAGCGCCTGCCGCCATCCAATGTGCAGGCAGAACAGGCGCTGCTCGGAGCCCTGCTCGCCAACAACCGGGCCTATGAGCGCGTCTCTGAATTTCTTGTCCCCGAGCATTTCGCCGATCCGATCCATGGCCGGATCTATCAGGCGATTGCCCGCCGCGTCGAAGCGGGTCAGCTTGCCGACGCGGTCACGCTGAAGGCTGAGTTCGAACACTCCGGCGTGCTCGAGGAAGTGGGTGGCACCGCCTATCTGGCGCAGTTGCTCACCGCCATGGTCGGCATCATCAACGCCGGCGAATACGGCCGCGCGATCCACGACGCCTGGCTGCGACGGCAGCTGATCGACATCGGCGAAACGGTGGTCAACAACGCGTTCGGTGCCGATGCGGAACTCGATGGCGGACAGCAGATCGAGGCAGCCGAGCAGTCGCTGTTCCAGCTCTCCACCGATGGGGGCGTTGCGGGCGGCTTCATGAGCTTCGAGCATGCGCTGACCGAGGCGATCCGAGGTGCGGAGCGTGCATTCAAGCGCACCGGCCACGTGTCCGGCTTGACCACCGGACTGCGTGACCTGGACGCGAAGATGGGGGGCCTTCACGTATCGGATCTGGTGGTTCTCGCGGGCCGGCCGGGCATGGGAAAGTCCGCGCTTGCGACCAAGATCGCCTTTGGCGCCGCGAAGGCGCTGCTGGCCGAAGCCCGCGCGACCGACCCGAATGCACTGCCGAGGCGCTGTGTCGGGGTGTTCTCGCTGGAGATGAGTGCCGAGCAGTTGGCCACCCGCCTGCTCAGCGAGGAATTGCTGGTTTCCAGCGACAGGATCAGGCGCGGAGATATCAGCCAGCGCGACTTCGACAAGTTCGTGCAGGTGTCGCGCGAGATTGCCGCACTGCCGATCGAGATCGACGACACGCCGGCCATCACCTTGTCGGCGCTGCGCACGCGCGCGCGGCGGCTGAAACGCACGAAGGGATTGTCGCTGATCGTCATCGACTACCTTCAGCTGATGCGCCCCGCCGCCGGCACCAGGCCGGAGAGCCGCGTTCTGGAGATCGGTCAACTCACGCAGGGACTGAAGGCAATTGCCAAGGAACTGGCTGTGCCGGTGCTTGCCCTGTCGCAGCTGTCCCGCGCCGTCGAGTCCCGCGAGGACAAGCGACCACAGCTTGCCGACCTGCGCGAATCCGGCACGATCGAACAGGACGCCGACGTGGTGATGTTCATTTACCGCGACCGATATTACTTGGAGCAGAGAGCCCCCAAGGAAGCTGCCTTCGACAAGACCGAAAAATTCAGCGCCGCCGTGGATGACTGGAATCGGCAGATGGAGAACACCAGGAACCAGGCCGACCTGATCATCGCGAAACAGCGGCACGGCCCCACGGACACGATCCAGCTGTTCTTCGAGGCCGAGTTCACGCGCTTCGCCGATCTTGACGTGGTGCACAGGGACCATGCGCCCTGACGAAGGCGGCGCCGGTGCGGTTCTCGAAGTCGACCTGCGCGCCATTGTTGCCAATTGGCGCCTGCTCGGCAGCCTGCATCCGTCGGGTCCCGTCGCCGGCGTGGTCAAGGCGGACGGCTACGGCCTTGGCGCGCGCCCGGTTACGACCGCTCTGCATGGGGCGGGCTGCCGGCATTTCTTTGTGGCGCTGCTAGACGAGGCCCTGGCGATCCGCGATTGCGTGCCAGGCGCGATGGTCGCAGTGCTGGGGGGCCTCATTCCAGGCAGCGAAGCCGACTTTTTGGCACACGACATCGTCCCCGTGCTCGGGTCGCTCGCCGAGATCGACGCCTGGACAGACACGGCGCGTACGGTCGCCCGAAGGCTGCCGGCGATCCTGCACATCGATACCGGCATGGCGCGCCTTGGGCTCGATGCACGGGAGTTGGCGGCGCTCCGAATGGACCATGGGCGGTTGGCAGGGATCGAGTTGCGCTACGTGATGACGCACCTCGTGTCGTCGGAGGTCGCCGGCGATTCGATGAACAACCTGCAGCGCGATTGCTTCACCGCCGCCTGCGCCGGACTGCCGCCCGCGCCGCGCAGCTTCGCCAACTCCTCCGGCATCTTTCTCGGCTCCGGCTGGGGGTCCGACCTGGCGCGGCCCGGTGCCGCGCTCTACGGCATCAACCCGACGCCGGATCGGCCGAACCCCATGCATCTTCCGGTGCGCCTTCGCGCGCGCGTGCTGGCCGTCCGCGACGTGCCGACGGGCGAAAGCGTTGGCTATAATGCGACTTGGCGCGCGGCGCGGCCGAGCCGGGTGGCCACCGCCGGGGCCGGCTATGCCGACGGCTGGCACCGCAGCCTGTCGAGCCGCGGACGGGCCTTCTTTGACGGCACCCCGGTGCCGCTGGTAGGCCGTGTCTCCATGGACCTGACCACGTACGATGTGACCGATGTCCCAGGTGTCGTCCCCGGCGCCTGGCTGGAGCTGATCGGCCCGGCCCAGACACCCGATGATGTGGCCGTGGCGGCGGGCACCAATGGCTACGAGGTTCTGACCTCGCTCGGACGTCGGTTCCACCGGGTCTATCGACCGGCGTGAACCCGATCCTCGACAGTCTCGCCGCCGTTGGCCGCGGCGTTCTAGGCGCGTGCCGCACCACCGGCTCGCTGGCACTGTTTGCGATCATCGGCGTGTCGCACCTGTTCCGGCCGCCGTTCTACGGCCGGCTGTTTGTCCGTGCGCTGCTGGAGATCGGCTATTTCAGCCTGCCGGTGGTGGCGTTAACGGCGATCTTCACCGGCATGGTGCTCGCATTGCAGTCCTACACCGGCTTCGCCCGCTTCTCGGCTGAGGGCGCCGTCGCCAACGTGGTCGTGCTGTCGATCACCCGCGAGCTTGGACCGGTGCTGGCCGGGTTGATGGTGGCGGGGCGCATCGGCGCAGCGATGGCGGCCGAGATCGGCACGATGCGGGTCACCGATCAGATCGACGCTTTGTCGACTCTGTCGACCAATCCGATGAAGTATCTGGTGGCGCCGCGGTTGCTGGCCGGTATCGTGGCGTTGCCGATGTTGGTGTTGGTGGCCGACGTCCTGGGCGTGCTCGGTGGGTTCATCGTGTCCACGTTGAAACTGGGCTTCAATGTCGGCACCTATCTGCGCAACACGATGGACTTCATGCAGGCGATGGACGTGACGTCCGGCCTGGTGAAGGCGGCAGTGTTCGGGTTCCTGATTGCGCTGATGGGCTGCTATCAGGGCTACAACAGCCGCGGCGGTGCCGAGGGCGTCGGCGCGGCGACAACCGCTGCGGTGGTGAGTGCCTCGATCCTGATTCTGGCGTTCGACTACGTGCTGACCGAAATGTTCTTCGCGCGATGAAAAAGGAAGCAATCAAGCGGACACAGAGTTACCCGGAGTGCCCACAGAGTTTCACGAAGCAAATAATTCGCGCGTCGCGCAAGCTTGGGTCGCAGCTTCGCCAGGTGCCGGCGCGAAGCGCCCTTGAGAATCGTCTCAGTGAAACTCTGTGTGCACTCCGTGCAACTCTGTGTCCGCTTGATGTCTTCGGAACGCCATGAACCAGCAGAGCTCCATCCCGAAGATCCGCCTGCGCAACCTGCGCAAGAGCTTTGGCGAGAAGCTCGTGTTGGACGGCATCGACCTCGACATTGTAGCCGAGACCTCGACGGTGGTGATCGGCGGCTCCGGCTCGGGCAAGTCCGTATTGCTCAAATGCATCCTCGGTCTGATCGAACCGGACGACGGCAGCATCGAGATCGACGGTACGAATATTCTCGCCCTTCCACGCCGCGAACAGGATGCAACCCGTGCGCGCATCGGGATGCTGTTTCAGAACGGCGCGCTGTTCGACAGCCTGCCGGTCTGGGAGAATGTAGTGTTCGGACTGCTCGCCCAGCGCAAGCTCAGCCGCTCCGACGCGTCCGGCCGAGCGGCGGATTTTCTCGCTCAGGTGGGGCTTGCCGCCAGTGTGGGCGATCTTTACCCGGCGGAGCTGTCGGGCGGGATGCAGAAGCGCGTTGCCCTGGCCCGCGCCATCGCAGCCCGCCCCGACATCATGTTCTTCGACGAACCCACAACCGGCCTTGACCCGATCATGGGCGCGGTGATCGATGGTCTCGTGGTGGACTGCGTCAAACAGCTCGGCAGCACCGCGGTGGCGATCACCCACGACATGGCCAGCGCGCGCCGCATCGGCGACGCCGCGGCAATGATCCATCGCGGCCGGATCGTCTGGAGCGGCCCGGCTTCCAGGCTGATGGACAGCGGCAATCCTGTGGTGGACCAGTTCACCCACGGCCGCCGCGAAGGTCCCATCCAGATGGAGCTGCGCCGATAGCCGCCCTGCGCCCCTGCACCGTGCCGGGTGCGGGCCTTGCGCTTTTGGTCGCACTGTTCGCAGGCGGGACGCGGGCTTCGCCGATGGACAACGCAAGACAGTTCGCCGGACTGTTCCTGCAGAGCTGCGTGCGGTTTGCGGGAGATCGCAATGGCCTGCGCGACTGGGCGCACCGGACGGGCCTTGCCGATGTGCCTGAACCGGCGCGCGCCGCGTTCCTGCACGGTGTGCCCGGCGAGGCGCTCGATGCGTCCAACCCGAACGGCAAATTCGTGCTGCTTTCGGACGATGCCGGGGGCTGTTCCGTGGTCGCCGAAATGGCCAATGGACCTGCCCTGTTCGACGCGCTTGAGGCCGACATGCGACAGGCTGGTATCGGCTTCACGCTCAGCCGCGACGCCGCTGATCCCGAGGAGAAGCAGCTTCGACATCGCGAATATGCCGCATCGCAGGGCGCCCGCAGGTGGCGAATTGTCGTCGGCACGGTAAAAGACCCGCAAGGCGGCCAGGCGATGCTGACCGCCAATCCCGGCTAAACCGACCTGCCAGGTTTGTCGTGAACATCGAGCGAAGGCCGTCTCGCATGGCAGACTTCCTGAACAGGATTTATCAAGGCGCTGCCGCCGGAGTTCTGGGGCGGATGCCGGCGGGTTCCGTCGATCTTGTAATCACATCCCCGCCATACTGGACTGCTGTCAAATACGACGACGGTGCGGTTGAAGCCGACGGCGGCGCGCCGTCGAAGTGGGCTACATATGAGGCATATCTCGAGGATATGTTCAGCGTCTGGGTCGAGTGTGCCCGCGTGCTGCGGCCCAACGGCAAGCTGTGCATCAATGCGCCGCTGATGCCGATACCAAAGGAGATCATCGCGCAGCACACGCGCCACTTGAAGGATATTGCCAGCGACATCGGGCACATGATTCTCACGCGTACCGACCTGGTACGGTACAGCGTGTTCGTGTGGCAAAAGCAGACATCGAAAATGATGTTCGGGTCGTACCCTTTTCCAGGCAACATCATAGAGAACAATACCGTCGAGATGATCAGCGTTTACGCGAAACCGGGAAAACCGCCCCGGTTCGAACGTGCAATCAAGGAGGCAAGCAGGCTGGGCCGCGCGGAATGGCTCGATCTGACGCAGCAGGTTTGGTTCATGTATCCGGAGGACGTGAAGCGAGACAAGGACCATCCCGCGCCGTTCCCTGAAAAACTGCCCGCCCGCTTGATACGGCTCTACACGTTCGGCGCCTCAGGTTCCTTCCCGGGCGAGATCGTGCTCGATCCTTTCGCCGGGACCGGCACAACATGCGCGGTCGCGAAAAGCATGGGCAGGCAGTGGATCGGAATCGACATCGTGCCGCGTTACGTCAAGTTCGCCCGCGATCGCGTCCGCCACGCGGAAACATTCCAGCCACTCCTGCTTGTGGGCCGTGCCAAGTACCCAACGGGCGATGAATTACGCGACATGGTTGCTAACTCCACGGGAAAGCGCGCCGAGATCAAGCACAAGCGCAAAACCTACGGCCGCGGCATCATCCCAGGTCGCATGCGTCCGTCAGCCGCCCGGTGAAGGGACGCCAAATCTGGGTTGCACCCAGTATCGGAATGCCGATGTAGCCTCGGAGGTGCAGGTTGCCGTCGTCATCCAACCAGAGTTTGGCCCGATAGGTCGCGCCGTCTCGCGGATCCGTGACGTTGCCGAGCCAACTACCGTCGGCCACGGGTCTTTCGTTCGTGATGATGGTCAGCCCGCACTGCGAACGTCCATTCACGTCCGTTGGCATGGGCGAGCCTGGATCGCGATCGATGCCGACGATCCGACCGCACAGTGCGTCGCCGCACTCGTCGATCGCCACGACGCCGTGGCCGCTTTCGGTCAACCAAGTGCCCTGAGGGCTGGCCGGCGTCGCCGCCGAAGCGACGGGAGCGGTCAGCAGAACACCGAGAATTGTCACGCCGAAGAGAAGTGCGCGTGAATTGCCGTGCCCGAACATTGGTCCTTTCTCCGATCGTTTGATCGTTCTGCGGACATTGGTGACCATCAGCGTTTCGTGAATGCGGCTTTGGTCATATGAATTATGCCGGGAACGCAGGGGATGCTCGCCGCCTGCGACCAACGCGCGGCGGACCGGGCCCGACGAAAATACGGCCCAAGCGAACGCGAACCTAGCAAAAATCCAGATTTCCCATGGGGTTGTCGCGAGCGCGTCGCGGTGCCTAGTCTTTCTCGCCGCCAACCGGGACGACGTTGTCCGGGCGCCGGCCGATAACAAAAACAGACGAGGAAACGCCGCGATGAGAATGACCAGGCGCAGGTTCTGGGTTTACCTTCTGCTGTTTGTGTTCAGCGCCATCGCCTATATCGATCGTGTGAACATGTCCGTGGCGGGCAAGCCCATCGCTCAGGAGCTTGGTTTGTCGCCCGTCGCGCTGGGCTACCTGTTCTCCTGCTTTCTCTGGGCCTATGTGCTGATGATGCTGCCGGGCGGCCGGTTGATCGACCGCTGGGGCGCGCATGTGGTGGCGGGCACGGCCACAGTTGTGTGGTCGATCGCGCAGATGGCCACCGGCGCCGCCACGGGCGTCGTAACCATGTTCCTGGCGCGGCTGGGGTTGGGGGTCGGCGAGGCGCCATTTTCCCCGGTGGTCTATCGCAGCGTCAGGGCATGGGCGCCCTATACCGAGCGCGGCACGGCAACTGCCGTCATCGGCGCCGGCGGAAGTCTCGGTCCGGCACTGGGCGCGCCGCTGGTGGCATGGTTGATCCAGGTGTTGTCCTGGCGCTGGTCGTTCGTGATCACCGGGGCGCTTGGTTTCATCTGGGTTGCCATCTGGATCGCCTTGGTATCGACGCCGGAAAAAACCAGATGGCTGCCGGAGCCGGAGCGGCAGCGGATCCTCACCGAACGCGAGGCTGGCATCGAGCCGCCATCGCACGACGGGGTGGGTTATCCGGCGCTGTTGCGCTGTCCTGCGATGTGGGGCCTGTTCGTGTCGCAGGGTTGTCTTGTCTACTCGCTGTATCTCTATCTGAGCTGGTTGCCAAATTACCTCCAGACCGCGCGCGGACTGTCTGTCGTCGAATCCGGACTTTACACTTCGATTCCATTCTTCATCGCGACGGCGGTCAACATCATCGTCAACTGGCTTGGCGATCGGCTGCTGAGCGCCCATGCGGTGCGCAGCGGGCTGCGTCGCTACCTCGTGGCATTGTGCCTGTTCCTGACCGCGGCGGGCCTGCTGATTCCTTACGTCGAATCGCTTGCCGCCATTATCGTTCTGATATCGATTACGGTGTCCTTCGCGAATACCGGCCCCGCAGCAAATGCCACGCTCACCAGCGATCTGCTGCGTTCTCCGGCAGATGCCGGACGCGCATTCGCCTTCCTCGTCCTGGGCGGAAACGTCTTTGGTCTGCTTGCACCGATTGTCACCGGCTATCTCGTCGAGGCCAGCGGCAGCTTCAGCTCTGCGTTCATCGCAGGAGGTGTGCTGGCGCTCACCGGTGCGGTGGTGACGCTGTTGCTGTCGCGCGGCACAATCGCGGACACCGCGAACGAAATTGCCCCGAACAAGTTGCGCGCGGCAGGCTGACGCCGCATTCGGAAGACGACATCCGCAGGAGACGCCGATGCCCGACACACCGCAAACCGAATCGCGGCCCGCATCGCATCCGGCCCGCTCGGCCGAAGCGGAAATCTTCCTCGCCCGCATTGCCGCCCTGTTGCCCCAAATCCGCGCAAGGGCCGCCGAGACCGAGCGGCTGGGCGAGGTGCCCGCCGATGTCGTCCGGGCGCTGACCGAGGTCGGCGTGTTCCGCGCCGTGCAACCGCGCCAGTGGGGCGGCCTCGAACTGGATCTCGCGACGTTCTACGAGGGCATGGTGCGGATCGCCTCCGCCTGCGCCTCGACCGGCTGGATGGCAAGCGTCGTCGGGATTCATCCCTGGCAGATCGCACTGTTTGCGAATGAGGCGCAGCGGGACGTTCTGGGCGGACGACGCCGACGCGCGGGCGTCGTCCGCCCTGGCGCCGACCGGATCGGTCCGGCGGGCTGGTCGCGGGTTCCATCTGTCTGGCCGTTGGCATTTCTCCAGCGGCGTCGATCATTGCGGATGGGCGCTGCTGGGCGGCGTGGTGCCGGACGACGGCAGCGGCGCCGAATTTCGCACTTTCCTTGTCCCGCGCAAGGATTTCTCGATCGACCATGAAAGCTGGCAGGTGACCGGTCTGGCCGGAACAGGCAGCAAGGATATTGTCATAACCGATGCCTTCGTTCCCGAGCATCGGACCCATTCCATCGTTGACGTCTACCATGGCAGGGATCCCGGCTTCGCGGTCAACGACCGTCCGTATTTTCGCCTGCCCTGGCGCCTGGTGTTCGGCTACACGATCGCCGCGCCGGCGATCGGGGCGGCGGTCGGTGCACTCGATGCGTTTGTCGAGCAGAACCGCGCCCGTGTTTCGGCATATGGCGGGCCGCCGGTGGCGCAGGACCCCGCGGTGCAACGACCGTTGGCGCACGCGTTGATCGCGATCGATACGGCCAGGACACGGGTCGGCGCGACCTGGACAGCGTTGCAGTCGCTGCTCGAAACCGGACAGCCGATCCCATATGAACGCCGCGTTCAGGCGCTCTATGAAGCGGCTTTGGCCCATGATCGTTGCTCGCGTGCGATTTATGCGTTGATGGGCGTGAACGGCGGCCGCACGATGCGAACCGATGGTGCTCTGCAACGGTTCTTTCGGGACCTGCTGGCGATGCGGAACCATCCGGCCGCCAATGTCGAGTTCAGCGCCAGACTTTATGCGCAGGCGAGGCTGGGCATGGAGCCGCCTCCGTTTGTGCCGTCGCAGCGCTTCGTGCTCTAAATGCCGGCCGCTGGGATAACCAGGGGTGATTGGCGCCGGACAATGCGGTCGCCATGTCAGAAATGTTTGACAACCCAGTGGGAGCTTCCATGCGGATCCTGGTCCAAAGCTGCATTGCGATCGCCGCCCTCGCGCTGACCGCGCACGCGCAAACCCGTATTGACTCGATCAACACGCAGTTTCGCTGGCTTGGCCCCGACGACAAGATCATCGTCGAACGCTATGACGATCCAAAAGTGCGCAATGTATCGTGTTACATGTCCCGCGCCGCGACCGGAGGCGTGAAGGGCGGGCTCGGATTCGCCGAAGATCCCAGCCGGTTTTCTGTGGCCTGCCGCGCCGTAGGCCAGATCGACGTTCCGGCAGGCCTCCCGAAGTCCGAGGTGATCGGGTTTGCCTCGGCATCGCTGTTTTTCAAGACCTTCCAAATCTATCGCGCCGTCGATGCCGAGAAGAACGTGCTGGTCTATACTGTCGTGAGCACGAAGCTGATCAACGGCTCGCCATTCAACAGCATCAGCGTGGTGCCGGCCGGAGTACCATAGGCCACGTTCTGGGCGCGAAATCTGGGTGTTGCCAGGACACGCCGTTGCCGGCACGATCCGCCGCAACCGCGCAACGACTCGCCGCAAAAGAAGATCCCTTGGAGGAACGCATGTCTCGAACGATGCCCCTGGTCGCGACCGGGATTGGACGCCGTCGCCTGGTTCAGGGGATCGGAGCCGCCAGCCTTGCGTCCGGTCTTGCCATGCCGGCGATCGCGCAGAACAAGCCCATTCGTATGGGCTGGATCGCAGCGGTGTCGGGCATGTTCGCCTCCAATGCCCAGGCGCAGGACTGGGGCTTTCACATGACGGTCGCAGACCTCAACGAACAGGGCGGCCTGCTCGGCCGCAAGGTCGAGGTCGTCATGCGCGATAGCGCGGCTGACCCATCCAAGGCAGTCAGCTTCGCCAAGGAACTGGTTTACAACGAGAACATCGACGTGCTTTGCGGGCCGATCAACAGTGGCGAGGCGCTGCCTACGCTGGGCATCGTTTCCGGCGCCAAGAAGCTGCATCTGATCGGTGGCTCTGTCGAGGAGCTGATCGATCCCGTGAAGTACCCTCTCGGTTTCCGCAACCTCAATGCCAACGGCCAGTGGATCAAGGTCGCCGTGAAGTTCATGGTCGAGGACCTGAAGAAGACCAAGGTCGCCATCATCAATGACAACACCGGCTACGGCGTGCTGTCGCGCGAGACCGTCACCAAATTCCTGGCCGCGCAAAATCTGAAGCCGGTGTACACGGCGACCGTCGATCCGAACAAGCCCGACGTCACCGACGAATTGCTGAAGGCGAGGGACGCCGGCGCCGACGTGATAACGGAATGGTCCAACGCCACCGGCTTCGTCGCTCGTCTGGTCAATGCGCGTGGCGAGCAGAACTGGAATGTTCCGATCGTCGGCCACCCGACCATCCTGCAGGAGCAGGTCGCCAAATTGCTTACCAAGCGCGCATACTGGGACAACGTCTATGGCCTCGGCTATGCCCATGAGGTCGTCGATGCCCAGGGCAGACTGCCGGCCAACGTCCAGGCCTTTATCGACAAGCACAAGGACACGATCGGACCCTACATGGCCGCCGGCCTGCCCGCGTTTCTGCAGGGAAATGCCGCGGTGGCCATCTATGCCGCGGGCCTGACCAAGGCCGGCGACATCGATCCGTTCAAGGTGAAGGCGGCGCTTGAATCCATACCGCGCATCGATGCGCCGTACGGCCCGTTCATTTACACGGCAACCGATCACAACGGCTTCCAGGATGACGGCATCAAGCTGGTGAACGCCAACGCGCAATTGCCGAATGGCGGCTATCCGGCGGTGAAGATCTCCTGAACCCACCGGCGCGGAGGCAGCGGCATTGCTGCTGGTAATCGTCAGCGGGCTGGCGCTCGGCGGCCTGTATGGCATGACCGCGCTCGTTTACAACGTGATGTACTCGACGTCGAAGGTACTGAGCTTCGGCACTGGCCAGTTCGCCATGGTGGGCGGCATCTGCACCGCCTGGATGGTGCTGGACCTGCATCTGCCGCTTTGGCTTGGCTTCGTCGCCTGTCTGATCTGCGGCGCCGCATTCGGCTGGCTGAGCGAGATCATCGCCGTGCGCCGCATCGTCGCTGCATCCGACGAACACCTGTGGGTGCTGAGCACACTCGCGCTTTCCACCATGGTGCAAGAGGCAATGGCAATCTGGTGGGGAACCGACCCGACGCCGTTTCCGCGCGTCTTCCCGCAGGAATTTGCCGATAGCTTCGACCAGAAGTTCTGGTTTCCTTTGATCCTCGCGGTCCTCATGGCAGTGGGTCTCGAGCAGTTCTACCGCCGCTCGATGATCGGCAAACTGTTCATCGCGATGTCGGAGGACAGTTTCGCCGCCCGTGCCCGTGGTGTCGCGACCGACCGGATGCGGTCGCTGAGCTTCGTGCTCGCCGGTGTGCTCGGCGCGCTGTCGGGCTTTGCCGGCGGCCAGCTCACCTTTGCGGATTTCGCACTTGGCACCGCGCTAGGCCTGTCCGGCTTTATCGCCCTGGCTGTAGGTGGAATTGGCAGCTCGGTCGGCGCATTGGTCGGAGGCGCCATCCTGGGCATGCTGACCTCGCTGACCACGCACTACTTCGGCGCCGAGTATCAAAAGACGATCGCGATCGGCCTGCTGATCCTGCTGTTGGTGGTGCGGCCGCAAGGGTTGTTCGGAACCGTGCAGGTGCGGCAGGTATGAAGCATGACCACGTCCGCCCGGCCATCGTCGGCGCCTTTGCTGTCTTCGCCGCCCTGCTCCCCTACGTCACCGGGAATCTCTACTACCTGCACGTGGCAACGGTCATCGGCGTCTATTGGGTTCTGATCGCCACACTGAACCTGCTCGTCGGCTTCACCGGCCAACTCTCGGTCGGACATGTCGGCCTGCTGGCCATCGGTGCCTATGCATTCTGTCTGCTGGCGGGCGGACAGGGCTGGAATCCATTCATCGCCCTGATTGCCGGCGGCGCGATCTGTGCCCTGATCGGACTGATTCTGGGACTGCCCTCGCTGCGCCTGCCCGGATTCTATTTCGCCATGGCCACGCTTGCCTTCGGCCTGATCGTCAGCGAGCTTGCCCTGGCAGAGCAGTGGTTGACCAACGGCAGCGTCGGCATGCCGGCGCCAGCCTTCCCTTCGCCCTTCGACACGCCGTGGGGCTTCTACTGGCTGGTGCTCGGCATCGCCGCGTTCATCACCTGGATGACCGCAAATCTCGCGCGCCTGATGTGGGGCCGCGCGATGGTCGCGTTGCGCGACAGTACGGTCGCGGCATCGTCGGTCGCGGTGCCGATCTACATCGTCAAGCTGACGGTCTTCGTGTTCAGCGGTTTCACCGCCGGCATATCCGGCGGGCTCTATGCGACATCGCAGAGTTACATCACGCCCGATGCCTTCATCGTCAATCTTGGCATCTATTTCTTTGTGGCCATCATCATCGGCGGTCGCGGCGTGATCATCGGCCCGTTCCTCGGCGCCGCGGTGCTGGCCGCCATCCCGGAACTCGTCGGCCCATTGGCGAAATACGGCACATTCTTCTATGGCTTCATCCTGCTCATCGTCGTGCTCGTGCTGCCTGGTGGCTTTGGTGAGCTGATCACCAGCCTGGCCGCAAAACTTCGTCGCGAGCCACAGGTCTCTACCACCATCGAGCCCGACCTTGAAGCGCTCCGTGTGGCGATCCGAGCCGGCCCTTGAACGACATTCTCGAAGCCCGTTCGGTCAGCAAGCGCTTCGGCGGCCTGATCGCGGTGGATGGCGTCTCGCTCGATTTGCGTCCCGGCGAGGTACACGGTCTCATCGGCCCGAACGGCAGCGGCAAGACCACGCTGCTGAACCTGATATCGGGCTACTATCCGATCGACGAGGGCGGGATTTATTTGGCGGGCGGCGATGTCACGCGGCGATCCGTACAGGATCGCGCCCGAGCGGGGCTGGCCCGCACATTCCAGACCCCGAAGCTGGTGCTGTCGCTCTCGGTGCTGGACAATGCGATGCTCGGCGGCTGGCCCGACGTGCGGTCCGGCTTCCTGGAAACGGCGTTCGCCGCCCCACGTCCGCGACGCGAGGAAGCCGATATTCGCAATCGTGCTGCCACGATGCTGCATGGCGTCGGCCTTGGCGCGGTGATGGACCGACGCGCCGATCTGCTGGAACACACCGCCCAACGATTTCTGGAAATCGCCCGCGCACTGACGATGCGGCCCAAATTCCTGCTGCTCGACGAACCGGCCGGCGGCCTGACCGCGGCGGAGATCGAGCGACTGGGCGCCATCATCGGCGTCATCCGCGACAGCGGTGTCGGCGTGCTGCTGGTCGAGCATCACACGGATTTCGTGTTTCGCGTCTGCGACCGCGTCACCGCGCTCAATCTCGGTCGGATGATTGCGCACGGCACGACGACCGAGGTCCGGCGCGATCCCGACGTCATCCGGGTATATCTCGGCGCATGAGCCCCTTACTGGAGATCGAGGATCTGCACGTCGCCTATGGCAAGGCGGAAGTGGTGCACGGCGTCAGCCTGATTGTTGGCGAAGGCGAATTCGTAACACTGATCGGCCGCAACGGCGCGGGCAAAAGCACCACGCTTCACGCTACCTCCGGGCTGATTGCGAAGCGCCGCGGCAGAATCCGATTTGCCGGCCAGGATGTCACCGGCGCCACCCCACGCGACATCGTCCGTGCCGGGCTGGTTCAGGTACTGGAAGGTCACCGTGTCTTTCATCCGCTGACCGTCGAGGACAACCTGTTGATCGGCACCTACGCCCGCACCCCGCGCGGCGATCGCTCCAGATTGCAAGCGATGTACACGCTGTTTCCGGAGCTTGCCGAGCGGCGCCACCAGTTTGCGTCGCGCCTGTCCGGCGGTCAGCAGCAGATCCTCGCCGTAGCTCAGGGGATCATCGCCGAACCGCGCCTGCTTATTCTGGATGAACCGTCCGGCGGTCTGGCGCCGATGGTGATCGATCGCATCCTCGACGTGGCGACCGCACTCGCCCGCGACGGGGTGGCGATACTGTTGGTGGAACAGCTCGTCGAGAAGGCGCTGGCACACGCCGATCGCTGCTATCTGATGGCGACCGGCCGCATCGTCCATGAAGGACCGGCGAAGGAACTTGCCGGCAGCGACATCCTGCACAGCGCCTATCTGGGCGACGGGACATAGTCTCGGCTCGGACGGGAGCACAAGCTGCCGGACCGGTGACTTTGACAGCTCACGTCCCGCGATGAGAATGGACCTGCCGGCGGCACCACAAGAAACGGGACGCCGATGCACGCGGAAGGAAACGATGATGGCGACCTTTGTTCTGGTCCATGGTTCCTATCAAGGTGGCTGGATCTGGCAGCGTGTTGCAAAGCGCCTGCGCGCCGCCGGTCACGAAGTTTATACCCCATCATTGGATGGCTGCGCGGAGCGTCGTCAGCAGGTTCGTCCCGGCATCGATGCGACCTCGCAGGGGGAGGAGATCGCCGATCTGTTGTTTTTTGAGGATCTGCACGACGTTGTGTTGGTCGGCACCAGTTCCGGCGGCATGGTGACGTGTCGTGCCGCCGAACTCACCCGGGATCGGATCGCCCGCCTGGTGTTCGTGGACGCTCTGGCCCTGTTCAACGGCGAACGCATCCGCGACATCGTTACACGCTCCAGTTCCGTCGCGAGCGGCCTGACAGCGGGCCCGTCGCGGGAAGATGCGGAACAGCGGCTCTTCGCCGATCTGGAACCGGCAACACGGGCATGGGTGCTGGACCGTTATACGCCGCATCCGGTCGGCGTATCCGAGACACCGGTCAAGCTCGACAACTTTTGGAGCCAGCGATGGCCGACGACGGTGATCTGGTGTCGGCGCGCGCCGAACCCGGGCGAAGCCCATCAACGACGTACCGCCGAGCGGCTCGACGGCAAGTGGCTGGAACTGGACACCGGCCATTACCCGATGCTCAGCATGCCGAACGAACTGACGGCACTGCTGACCACCGGGTGACCGATCGTTGAGCTGCCTGCGGTCGCCTATCCCACCGCGTGGCTGCGCACCAGCCCGCCCGGCAGCACGCCGGTGGCGACGCCGTTGCGATACGTGATCTGCCCCGCCTTGATCGTCGCCGCGTAGCCACGTGCCTTCTGCATCAGACGCCGTCCGCCGGCGGGCAGATCGACGACCATTTCCGGTCGCTCCAGCGCGAGGCCGGCAAAGTCTATGACGTTGATGTCCGCCTTCATGCCCGGCGCGAGTACGCCACGATCGTGCAGGCCGGCAAACCGCGCCGGCTCCCGCGTCTGGCGGCGCACCAATTCGTGCAGCGCCATCCGGCCGTCAGCGCGGTCACGACCCCAGTAGCTGAACAGGAAGGTCGGGAACGACGCATCCGAGATGAACGCGACGTGCGCGCCGCCATCGCTCAGCCCCGGGATGACATGCTGGCGGCCATACATCGTCTTCACCGCCTCCAGATCATAGTTCGCGTAGTTGACGAGGCAGGCAAAGATGAAGCCCTTGCCGTCGTCTTCGATCAGCATGTCGTAGGCGACGTCCTGCGGCGTTCGGCCCTCGCGGGCCGCGATCGCGGCGATGGATGCGTCGCGTGACGGCGTGTAGTTCAGTGGATCGGTGAAATGGAACATCCGCTCGAACCCAACGCGGCTGAGCAAGGACCACGTGTTGAATTCGGCCGGGTCCTCGGTGGTGATCCTGGTCCTGACGCTGGGGTCCCGCATCGCCGCGACACGCTGTTCCAGTGGGAGATCGGCGATGGAGCGATACGTCCGGGTGCCGGCAAACGGGTTCTGGCTGCCCGTCAGGCCGAGCAGGGCGCCGATCGGACGCGGTGGCGCGACGCAGCGCACCGGCAGGCCATCGGCCGCGGCCTGGGTTGACAGCTCCAGCAGATCCTTCCAGGCAGTGGTCCGGTCATGCCGCTCGTTCAACGAGAATACCAGCGGCCGGCCGCAGGCCTGCATCACGCGCCGCACCATCGCGAATTCCGTCGCCGGGTCCGGCGTGTTCCAGTCGGAGGTCATCTCGATGAAGCCGACGCCAGCGTCCTTCAGTCCCATTGCAATTCCGGTCAGCTCCGCCTCCTGCGCGCGAAGCGTCGGTGTATGGTCGCCGGCGAGCGTCTTGTGAGCGATGGTGCGTGACGTGGAAAATCCGAACGCGCCGGCTCGCACCGCATCGGCGGTGATTTCCCGCATCCGCTGAATGTCTTCCTGGTTTGCGTCTTCCAGGTTGAGTGCGCGGTCGCCCATGACGTAAACGCGCATCGGCGCGTGCGGCAACAAGGCACAAAAATCGATGTCGTGGCTGCGGCGCTCCAGGGCGGTGAGGTACTCGGCGAAACTCTCCCAGCTCCAGTCGAGGCCTTCGTGCAGGCACGGCCCGGGAATGTCCTCCACGCCTTCCATCAGGGCGATGACCGCGTCCTGTGTGTTCTTGCGGACCGGCGCAAAACCGACGCCGCAATTGCCCATCACGACAGTGGTAACGCCGTGCCACGACGATGGCGCCAGGCAGGAGTCCCACATCGCCTGGCCGTCGTAATGGGTATGAATGTCCACGAAGCCGGGCGTGACCGACAGGCCATCGGCGTCGATCTCTTGGTGGCCGCGACCTAACACCTTTCCAAGTTCGGCGATGCGCCCGTCCTTGACCGCAACGTCGCCCAGGTACGGCGTGCCGCCAGTGCCGTCCATGATGGTGCCGCCGCGTATGACGATGTCGTGTTCGATGGCCATTTCTTGCATCCCTTCGCTGGTTGGCGACAGTGTCACGCCGAACGGTACACCCGGCAAGTTTGGCGATGATACACTATGACTTCGAACTGCGCGCGGCGGCCGTGCGGTTCTTGTGTCGTCGTGCCGCCGTCGGTTCGTCCGCATCGAGAAGCTTGAGCAACTGGTCCACCATGGGTTTGGTGGCCTTGCTGAGATTCTCCGGACGCCGATAGAGCAGCCAGGTGATGATCATGTGGGTGATGCTTCCCATCAGGATGGTCGCCGTCCGATACGGATCCAGCCGCGCATCCCATTCCCCTCGGCGGCCGCCCTCGCGAAGCATCTCCACGACGATCCTGCCGAAATCATCCACCGCGCGCCGAACGCGCGCCTCATGGATCAGAACGCTCGGCCAGATTTCGAGGTACAACAGACGTGCCCAGTCCGGATTTCGCCGCGCATACTCGGTTGCCGCGGAGAGAAATCGATGCAGGTGCTCGCGCATCGTCGCGCGCAGCGGTGTCTGCTCCACAAACTCGGCGTAGAAACGAGCCAGACGCTGGATAGGAATCTCGTACGCCAGATCCTCCTTGCTCGGATAGTAATCGTAGATCGACGACACGGGGATGCCGGCTTCCGCGGCAACATCCGCCATCTTCGCCTTGGCGATGCCGTCGCGGGCGAACACCCGCGTGGCGGCCTCGAGCAGATCCTGCCGACGCCGACGGCTCCTGTCCTGCTTCGGGTCACGCGCACCGTCGAAATAGCCCTTCGCCGCCTGCTCCAGTATTTCAAACCAGCGCTCCTTCGCTGGCGTCGTGGCTCCATCCGGCATCGTCTGCCCCGGTTCCTTGTCAAAGTCCGGCGTCAGGTCTGCCGGGATCCGTGTTCTCATCCGTGCGGTTGACAGCTTAAGGGCTTCTTGCATAAAAAGCGAATATTATTCGGAAATAGGGCACGCCACCGGTGAACGCGCCTTACAGTCGGACACTCGCCGACCTACTGTTCGAACAGGCGGAGCGTCATGGCCAGAGGCCCGCGGTCATCAGCGATGGCCGGGTTGTCTCGTATGGCGAACTCGCGCGGCGTGCGGCCTGTCTCGCCACTGCGCTGCGGGCTCGCGGCATTGCACGCGGCGATCTGGTCGGATTGCTGGTGAACAATCGCGTCGAATGGCTCGAGGCATTCTTTGGCGCGGCAATTGTCGGTGCGGTGGTGGTCGCGTTCAGCACCTGGTCCAGCCGCGACGAGCTCGACTGGTTGTTGCGCGATTCCGCTGTGCAACTGCTGATCGCGCTCGACCGGTTCGGTGACAGCGACTTCGCCGCCGATCTGCGAGCTTTGGTACCCGAGGCCGCAACCAAGGATGGTTGGCGCTCGGTTCGCCATCCGGCTTTGCGCAACATCGTCCTCCTAGGCGACAATACTGACGGCGCCTTCACAAGTTACGACGCATTTGCCGACGCCGCGCCGGCGCAGCGTCTGCCACCGGGCGTGGGTCCAAGCGCATCCGACGACGCCATCATCATCTACACGTCGGGTTCCAGCAGCCGGCCCAAATCTGTGCCGCTGTCGCACCTCGGCATCATCGAGAACGGCTTCAACATCGGCGAGCGCCAGGGCTACCGACCGGACGACCGCGTCCTGCTCGCGCCTCCGCTGTTCTGGTCGTACGGCAGCGCCAATGCGATGTCCGCCACGCTGACCCACGGGGCCACGCTTGTGCTGCAAGGCAAATTCGATCCCGGCGAGGCGATCGCGCTGATCGAATGCCATCGCTGCACGGCGATTTATACTTTACCCGCCATCACCAGCGCGATCGTCTCGCATCCAGACTTCCGGCGTGACCGGGTGGGCAGCCTGCGCACCGGACTTACCATCGGTGCGCCGCAGGACGTGCTGGCCGCGGCACACGTGCTGGGGGCATCGGAAATCTGCAACGTCTATGGCCAGACCGAGAGTTTTGGCAATTGCTGCGTAACGCCGCATCACTGGCCGCTGGACCGTCGCGCCGCCTGCCAGGGACCGCCGTTGCCGGGTGTGGATATTCGCATCGTCGATGGCGAGACCGATGCCGAACTGCCGCGCGGAGATGAGGGGCTGATCGAGGTGCGTGGTTATGTCACGCGGGGCTACATCGGCGCCAGTACCGAGCAGACCGCATCGGCTTTCACCGCGGATGGATTTTTCCGCACCGGTGATATGGGCCGCCTGCTGCCGGATGGCTCGATGTCGTTCAGTTGCCGGGTCACCGAAATGATCAAGAAAGGCGGCATCAACATCTCGCCGGCCGAGGTGGAGGACGTGCTGATGCGCCATGGGTCGGTGGCGCTCGTCGGTGTCGTCGGCGTGCCCGACGCCAGACAAGGCGAACTGCTCGCTGCTTTTGTCGTGGCGAAGCCGGGCATCGAAGCGCACCCCCAGGACCTGATTGCACATTGCCGGGCCCTGGCATCACGCTACAAGATCCCTGACTTCATCGAGATCCGCGACTCACTGCCGGTGACCGTCACCGGTAAGCTGATGCGTCGCGAACTGAAGCAGATGGCAGCCGCACTTGGCCGGGGCGTCGCATCGTGACGCGCGAGGCCTGGCATCGCTGGGGCGCCGAGGACGAGCGTGGTGCGCTGAACCACATCGGCGGGGAGCAGGTGCGTGATGCCGCCGCGCTGGTGCAGTCGGGTGAGGTACTCTCGCTGGCCCAGCCGTTGTCGCCGCGAACGCCGGTGCCGCGGCACCGCGCCGGCCTGCAGCATTTCATGGGGCGCGATGGCGGCGACTATGCCGCAGGTGCGCGGCGTCCCGGTGGTTTTCAGTTCGCCGAAGACACGGTGGTGCTGCCATTACATTTCGGCACGCACGTAGATGCGCTGTGTCACGCTTGGTACGACGACGCGCTGTACAACGGATTCCCTGGCGCCGGCACGCGCAGCACCACAGGGGCGGCGCATTGCGGGATCGAGAAGATGGGGCCGATCGTTGGTCGCGGCGTCCTGCTCGACGTGGTCGCGCTGCATGGTGGCCCGCTGCCGGATGGCGCCACGATAGGCCGCGACGACCTGCGGCGTGCTGCGGCGCGGGCCGATGCTCGGGTGGAAACAGGCGACATCGTGCTGGTCCGCACCGGTTGGGCGGAGCAGCAAGGCCGCGCGGCCTCGGTTTCATTTGACGGGGAGCCCGGCCTCGATGTCGAAGCGGCGCTTTGGCTTGCGGAATGCGGAATTGCCGCGCTGGGCGCTGACAACTTTGCCATCGAGGCGATACCGTTCCCGCAGGGCACCGTCTTCCCGGTGCATCAAAGGTTGATCCGCGACTTCGGTATCCCGTTGCTCGAAGGACTTGTGCTGCAGCAGCTGGCGGCAACGGGCCGCACGCGGTTCCTGTTCGCTGCCAGCCCATTGCCGGTGGTCGGCGGCACGGGCAGTCCGATCAGCCCGATCGCCGTTCTGTAACGCCCGCAATGCGAGCAATGATCCTGCGTGAACCCTGCCAGGTCGGCATGTGCGGCCACCCTCAAGCTGCTCGGGAGTGATGCGATGGGATTACGAATCCAGCCAGCCGTGATCGGTTGCGCCATCCGTCCGGTGATCACGGGGCGCGACCGGTCGCTCGAAGAGATGATCTACGACACGGCGCAGCTTGCGCTGGCCGATGCCGGCATCGGCATCGACGATATCGACGGCATCGTGGTCGGCTCCAATGACCAGTTCGATGGTCGCTCCATCTCGGTGATGATGGCGTCGGGATCGGTGGGTGGCGTGGATCGCGACATCATGTCCACGCCATCGGCGTCGGAGCATGCATTTATCATGGGCGCGTTGCGCGTCGCCACCGGCCAGTTCCGCACCCAACTGATCGTGTCCTGGAGCCCGACCGAAGTGTCGTCGATGTCGGAGGCGCAGCGGCTCGGCGCCGATCCGTACTTTAATCGCGCATTGCCGCTGGACGAGCTATCGGCGCATGCGTTGCAGGCGTCGGCACTGGAACATGCAGTGCCGCACGTCCGCGACGCCGCGCGCGCAGTTGCAAAGAAGAACCGCGCGCACGGTCGTCTGGCGTGGCCCGATCCGCCGTTGCATCCCGACGCCGGACCGATGCGCTGGCCACTGACGCCGACCATGACGAGCGCACCGGTCACCGGCTGCGTTGCGCTGGTCATGGCCTCTCCCGATTTTGTCGCCGAACGCGGCCTGCGCGATGTGGCGTGGATCGGCGGCATGGGTTGGGCGACCGAACCGAGCTTTTTGGGAGATCGCGATCTGGCGACTGCGCCGGCACTGATGGCCGCGGCGCAGCAGGCTTACGACGCGGCCGGCATCACCGATCCCTCGGCTGCGTTCGACCTTGTCGAGGCGACCGATGCGACGCCCTATGCCGAATTGCTGGCGTACGAAGCACTGTCGTTATGTCCGCGGCGGGACTGGATGGCGCGGGCGACCGACGGAAGCTTCGCGCGCGGCGGGCGCCTGCCGGTCAACCTGTCCGGTGGCGTTCTGACCTGGAATCCGGTGTTCTGCACAGGACTTTTGCGCATCGCGGAAATTGCCAATCAGATTCGCGGCCGGGCCGGCGCACACCAGATTGCAAATGCGCGATGCGGCCTCGCCCACGCCGGCAGCGGCTTTGCCATGCAGTATCAGGCTGCGGTCGTCTTGGCACGGGAGGCACGCGCATGAGCGGCGACCGCGTCGGTATCATCGGCATCGGCCAATCGGCATTCCGCTCGCGGCGGGACGATGCCAGCTATCCTGAACTGGTGCGCGAAGCCGTGGTGCTGGCGATGCAGGACGCCAATCTGGACTTCGACGCGGTCCAGGCGGTGGTGTATTCGCTGTCGCCCGATGCGATGGTGGGCATCGGCAATGCCGAGCGTCTCGGCGTCGATGCGGTGGGCGGACGCAACAAGCCGTTTTTGCGCATCAACACCGGCGGGGCCACCGGGATCTCCTCGGTCGCCGCGGCGTATTACCATGTTGCGTCCGGCATGTACGACGTCGTGCTGACCGCGGGCGCCGACAAGGTGGGCGAGTGTGGTGACTCGCAGACCGTGCTGAACAAGATCTGGGATCCCAGCTACGAACGTCCGTTGCCTCTCGGCACCATCAACATGCTGGCGATGTCGGCGGTGCGCTACATGCGTTGCTACGGCATGACCGAACAGGACATGGCCTGGGTCACGGTGAAGAACCGCCGCCATGCCGCGCTGAACCCCAACGCCCATCTGCGCAAGATCGTGACGGTCGATGAGGTGATGGAGTCGCGCTATATCTCCTGGCCGATCAAGCTGCTGGATTGCTGCCCGCAATCCACCGGTGGCGCGGCGCTGGTGCTGGCGTCCGAGCAATACATTCGCGACAACCAACGCGATGCCGTGTGGATCACCGGCGTCGGCCATGCGGCGGAAACCTATTGGATGGGCGATCGCATGGGCAACAACCCGACGGCAGAGCACGCGGACGCATTTGCACTTGGACGGTCGTTTGAAAAGTCATACCGCATGGCCGGCATCACCGAGCCGGCGCGGCAGGTGCATGTTGCCGAGTTGTACGCGCCTTTCAGCAACACCGAATTCCATGCCATCGATGCCGCACGCCTGGTCGCTCGGCCAGGCGAGTCGGTTGCTCGACTGCGCGACGGCGAGTTCGAACTTGGCGGGCGTATTCCGGTGAACGCGTCGGGCGGCACGCTGTGCACAAATGCGATCGCGGTGACGGCGATGGCGCGTGTCGCCGAGATCGCATTGCAGGTATGGGGGCGCGCCGGCGAACACCAGGTGCAGGGCGCGCGGCTCGGCATCGCCAGCGGCAACGGCGGCGATCACCAGATATTCGGCACGATGGTGATCGAGGCGTAATAACTGTGGAGCGGACGATGGAACTGCTGGGACGCCAGGAAGTCTGGAACATCACCTACGATCACGCACTCGGCGAGACCGCGAGCTGGTTCTACACCCGCATCCGCGACGAGGCGGCAATCTATGGCCGGCGGTGTGCGAAGTCGGGTCGCGTGCTGGTGCCGCCGCGGTCATTCTCGGATGAAACGCTGTTGCCGACGACGGAGTGGGTAAAGGTCGGGCCGGGCGGGCGGATCGAGGCTTTCACCATGGTCTATGAGCGTTTCAACAACCTGCCGGATCCGCCATATGCGTTCGGCTATGTGCTGCTCGACGGTGCGGACACCGCGCTGGGCGGATATTTCAAAGGCGTCGATTTGACGGACCCGCACGCGGCTGCGGAGAAACTGAAGATCGGCACACGCGTGATGACAACCTTTGCCGCCGAGCGCAAAGGCGAAATGCTGGACTTCTGGTTCGAGATTTCGGCATAGGGGCCGGGTCGAGCCCCATAGGTGTCACGACAAGCGCACGTCAGAGTGCATTTCTCCCCCTCCCCTTGCGGGAGGGGGTTGGGGGGCGCGCCATCGCCGGCAACGCTGTCGGTTGGAAAAAGCTCGCTTCGCACAGCGATCCCCTCCCCCGGCCCCCTCCCGCAAGGGGAGGGGGAGGACTTTTCTCCAGCCGCACCATTATCACCCCGGTTGCACCGGGCCGGTGCCGACTATGGTCGTGCGATGCATGACGCGTCGCTCGCGCGGATCGTGTGGCGTCACCTGATGCATGGTGCAACGGTTGTCCCACAGCACCACGTCATCCGGTTCCCAGCGATGGCGATAGACAAAACGCGGCTGCGCGGCAAATTCGGTCAAATCTTCGATCAGGTGCCTGGCCGCATCCGTGTCCATGCCCTCCACGGCGTCGTTGTAGATCGGACTGATGTAGAGCGACTCGCGGCCGGTCACCGGATGCCGGCGCACCATCGGCTGCCAGACCGGCGGCATGGCGGCTTTTTCCTCCTCGGTCAGCGGCTTCAGTTCGGCAAGCGTGTGCAGATGGCCGAAATTGTGCCGCGCCTTGCGTCCCTGCACCTGACGCCGGAGCGAGTCCGGCAGCGCTTCGTACACAGCGTACATGTTGGTGAACTGCGTCTCGCCGCCGGTGCGGCTGACCTCCACGCCGTGCAGGAACGCGCCCATGCAGGGGATGGTGCGGTAGCTGCTGTCGGTGTGCCAGAACTGCGCAAGCGACACCTGCTTCACCGTGGGATGATCGGGCGACATCAGATTGCCGTCGTCGTCCACATTGGCAACGCGGAAGATCTCCGGCACGCGGTTGGAGCGGATGATCTTCTGATGGAAAATCTCCGGCGCGCCGAAATTGCGCGTGAACGCGACATGCTCGGCGTCGGTGATTTGTTGTGCCGGAAGCACCAGCACCAGATGCTGCATCCAGACGTCGTGCAGGTCGCGGAACGTCGCTTCGTCCAGCGGCGCCCGCATGTCGATGCCGCGCACCTCGGCGCCAAGCGCGGGATGCAGAGAACGAACCTGTATCCGGTTCGGTGCGGTGGTTTCCGCCAGGGATGCCATGATCGATCCTTTCCGCTGACGCGTCAGCCCGGCTGTTCGGCGAACTCGAAGCCCATTGCCCGCGTGTGATAGAAGATGCCGCCGTCCTGGACGATCAGGAACAGCGCCTGCTCGTTGCCGCCGTTATGATGCGAGTGCACCGACACGGGCGGGGTGATCGTCGTGGCCCACGCTGCCCAGTCCTTGCGCCTGCCATCGATCATCGAGAAACAGCGATCGCCCTTGATGATCAGCGAGACTGCCACCGCATTGTGACGATGCGGCCGTTGTACCGCGCCACCCGGCAGCGAGTTTATCGCGACGGTCAGCGTGGGCAGGATGTTGCGTGTCGCCTCCTGTCGCTCCGCGGAAAAGATCAGCGCCGAACCCGCGATCTGCTCATTGCGACCAATGTCGTAGAGCAGCGCGATCTGACGCGCGATCTCGTCGGCGCGGTAGTGCACGATCTCGGTCGGCGCGCGGCCTTGTAGCGGGGCGCGCAGGTGCTCGAATGCAAGCTGCGGTTCGTTGGTGACGATCCACAGCACGGCATCGGTGTCGTCGGCGGCATGCGTCGCCGCCTCGCCGCCGGGCAGGACGAACAGGTCACCTTCGCTCCACGCAATGCGCTCACCCGCGCAGCGCGTGGTGCCGCCGCCGCATATGACGTAGGCGATCACGCCACTGGCCACGAAATCCGTCGTCAGTGTTTCACCGGCACGGATTTTCGCGTAGCGGACCAGCACCAACGGCGAAGTGGCCGGAAACGGGCAATCCAGTTCGGATGAAAGATCGCACGCGATCAGACCGGTAGGCGTCGCCGGGTCCAGTGCCCTGCGCGGCTCCGCGGTGAAGCTGTGATCGGGAACCGGCGGCAACTGCACATTGAATGCGTTGCCGGTATTGAAGAAGCGGCCGCGTGCTTCGGCCGGTGTGGCAGGGGTTGCGGCAACCTGGGCCGGCATGTCGGCAATGCTCGGCGGACGTGCGTCATCGGGCATGCGACGTACTCCCTCCGGACGCCAGCGTCCGCTTGCGCCGTTCCGCCAGCATCCCCGTCACCTGCACAGCTGTCAAGCCGAAAGCCGAATGATATTCGGATAATCCGTGCCGCAAACCGGCGAACCCGGATCGGCGATGCGTCAGATCGGATCCCAGGGAAAAGCCTGCTCCGAGGTGTCGAGCGGCATGAACGCGGCCTGCAATGCCGGGGCCGCATGTGCTGCAATGGTCTCCGGCGTCCAGCCGTCGGCGCGATGCACGATGCGGATCGGACGCGGCCCACTGAACAGATAGATCTCGTTCATCCGTGTCCCCAGGACCTGTCCACTGATGTCCTTGGCGGCATCTGAGGCCAGAAAGACCGCCAGCGGCGCATTCTTGTCGGGCGTCATGCGCTGCAGCTTTTGCACCGCGGCCTGCTGTTCCGGCGTGGTCGCCGGGATCGAACCGGTCATCCGGCTCCAGGCCCAGGGTGAGAGGCAATTGGACCGAACATTGTAGCGCTTCATGTCCAGTGCGATCGACTTCGACAACGCCGTAATGCCGAGCTTGGCTGCCGCATAGTTCGCCTGGCCCACATTGCCGATCAGGCCGGACGTGCTGGTGATGTGCACGAACGACCCGCTCTCCTGCTTGCGGTAGTGTTCGGCCGCGGCGCGGCTGACAAAGAAGCTGCCGTTGAGATGCACCGAAATCACCGCCAGCCAGTCGTCCGCGCTCATGCGATGGAAGATACTGTCGCGCAGGATGCCGGCATTGTTCACCACGGCGTCGATACGGCCGAAATGATCGAGCGCCGCCTGGATGATCTTTTGCGCAGAGCCCCAACCGGCCACGGAATCGGTGCTGATTTCGGCCGCCCCGCCGCGCTGGTGGATCAACTCCCTGGTCTGCTGCGCCGGCGTCACCGAGTTGCCTGCACCCGCAAGCGATGCGCCAACATCGTTGATGACCACCTGGGCGCCGGCCTCGGCCATCGTGATCGCGATCGCGCGACCGATGCCGCCGCCTGCACCGGTGACCACGACCACCTTGCCGTCCATCATGCCTGCCACGCCATGCTCTCCCGGACCGTTGCCTCGGGACATTGACAGGCCGGCCGGCTGGCCGCAACGACAGACCCGAATGAAATTCGAATTCGTCGCCTGCGATACCGCCTTTGCGGCCGAGACGCCGCGCGACATGCGGCCTCAGGGATCAGAGAGCGACGGTGCCCGTCTGGCGGGACGCGCGCCGGCACTGATCTGCCGCCCCTCCTCCAGCAGCCAGTCGCGGAAGGCGACGGTCTTCGGCTGATCGGCACTGGCACGCGGATAGACGAGCCAGTAGGCGAACTCCTGTGGCCAGGCGACATCCAGCACGCGCACCAGAGTGCCGCGATCCAACTCCGGGCGCGCCAGCGTCTCGGTGACCAGCGCGACACCTTGATCCGACGCCGCGGCCCGCATCAACAGCGTCTGGTCATCGAAGCTGATGCCCTCGAGCGCCGCATGGCTTACGTCCACGACGCCCTGCGCCTGGAACCACAGTGCCCAGTCCTGCCGCTCCGCGTCGTGCAGCAGCTTCAGGGTCAGCAGGTCGGCGGGTTGCCTCGGCCTGCGTACCGTCGCGGCCAGGAAGCCGGCACTGCAAACCGGGATCATGGCGATCGTGGCGATACGGTCGCAGCGCAGCCCAGGATAGCGGCCCAGTCCATGGCGGATCGCCAGATCGATGCCGTCAGCGGCAAAATTGGCCAGCCTGCGGGTGGTGGCGATGTTCAGTTCGATGTCCGGATGGCGGGCGGAAAACCGGCCGAGCCGCGGCACCAGCCAGGATGCGGCGAACGCCGGTGGCGAGCTTACGGTGAGCATGCCGGCCCGCGGCAACGCCTGCACGCGGCGCGTCGCTTCGCCGATCTGGCGGAAGGCGTGGCGGATTGGCACGAAATAGGCTTGCCCGGCTTCGGTCAACGTGAGCGAGCGGTTGGCGCGACGGAACAGCGCCGCACCAAGCCGTTCCTCCAGGCTGCGCACCAGTTGGCTGACCGCGCCCGGTGTGACGGCGAGTTCGGCGGCGGCCTCCTTCATGCTGAGGTGACGTGCGGCTGCCTCGAAGGCACGCAGGGCGTTCAGGGGCGGCAGGCGGGGCATGCATCAGGTTAGAATTTCTCATCCGAACACGCCATGAAGAATTGTTTGTGCCGACGACGGCCGCGACGCACCTGAAGGGCCGACAACAGACTTCCCGAACTGAAAAGGACACGACGATGGCCACACTGCACGACATCGGCGTCGCGGCGCAGATCGGCAGCTACAGCGACGGTGTCGAGACGCCGCAGGGCGCGCGCTGGCTGTACACCTCCGGCACGCCCGGGCTCGCCGCCGACGGGACGCTCCCGGACGACATCACAGGTCAGGCTGAGATCGCGTGGACGCACATCGTCACGCTGCTTGAGCGTGCCGCCATGACAGTGCATGACCTCGTGAAGGTCACCCAGTATCTGCTGCACGCCGGAGACATTCCGGCCTACGCGGCGGTTCGCAAGCGCTTCCTCGGAACCGCCCGGCCAGCTTCGATGCTGCTTGTCGTGCCGGCGCTGGTGCGCCCCGAATTCCTGGTCGAGGTGGAGATCGTCGCAGCCACGGTGCCGGCATGAGCAGCGTCCTGGCGCCGCATCGCGCGGCTGTGCGGACGGGTGAATTTCGCCAGGGATGGCCGGTCGTATTCGCCTGTTTCTGTACCGCAACATTTGCCTGGGGCTTCGGCTTCTACGGCCAGTCGGTCTATCTGGCGGAGTTGCGGCACGCGCATGGCTGGCCCGCCGCGCTGATCGCTTCGGGCACCACGGTCTATTATCTGGTGGGCGCCTTTCTGCTGACATTCGTCCACCGGGCGCTTGAATGGGCCGGCCCGCGCATGCTGCTGGCGGGCGGCGCCGTGATCCTCGGCGTCGGCGCGATCGGGCTGAGCCAGGCGGAAGTCCCCTGGCAACTCTTCGCGTGCAGCTTTGTCATGGCGGTCGGCTGGGCGTGCACCACAACCACGGCGATCGCGACGACGCTGGCCCATTGGTTCGACCGCAGACGTGGCCTCGCGATCAGTCTGGCGCTCAACGGCGCCAGTGCGGGCGGCTTCACCATAGCACCGCTGCTGGTGCGGTTCGGCCACAGCATGGGCCTTGTGCAGGCGGTTCCGCCGCTTGTGCTGGCTGCTCTGGCAGTGCTGCTGCCGATCATACTGGCTGGCGTCGGACGGCCGCCCGAAGCCTCCGCCACGGGTTCGCACGCCCGAGTCGGCTTCTCCCAGGTCGGAGAGCGCATGCCGACGCTGTTGAATAGTCAGGCTCAGGCGCTGAGCAACTGGCACTTCTGGTCGGCGTCGCTGCCGTTCGCGCTGGCATTGGCGGCCCAGGTGGGCTTCATCGTCCACCAGGTGGCGTTCCTGCTCCCGCGTCTCGGAAATCAGGGCGCCGGCATTGCCATCGCGGCCACAGCGCTGGCGGCGATGGCGGGCCGGCTGGTACTGGGCACGGTGATCGACCAGGTGGACCAACGCCTCGTTTCGGCGGCGAGTTTCGCAAGCCAGGCCGCGGGTCTGGCGCTGATGCTTGCGCTGCCCGACACGCCGGCCGCCCTCTACCTCGGCAGTGTGGTATTCGGCCTATCGGTCGGCAATGTGATCACGCTGCCCACGCTGATCATCCAGCAGGAGTTCGCAACCCAGTCCTTTGGCATGGTGCTCGGCCTCAGTTCGATGGTCGGGCAGGCGACGCTGGCGTTCGGGCCGACCTTGCTTGGCCTGGCGCACGACCTCACCGGCGGCTACGGAGCGGCACTGATCCTGTGCATTGCGCTTCAGTTGATCGGTGCGGTCATCCTGCTTAGTTGCGGACGCCGATAGTCCGCTCCGGGCGCGTCATCAATTCCCCGAGGGCGTTGCGCCAGATCAATGTGGCCTGACGTCGCAGCCCGTATCACCCGTGCGTTCATCAAAGGAATCCATGTGATGCCGAAAATGAAGGCAGCGGTGTTTGTCGAGCGCGGTCGGATCGTCCTGCAGGAGAAGCCGATCCCGGACATCGGACCGCTCGACGCGCTGATGCGGGTCACCACCACGACAATTTGTGGCACCGACGTTCATATATTGAAGGGTGAGTACCCGGTACGACCCGGCCTCATCATCGGTCATGAACCGGTGGGCGTGATTCAGAAACTCGGCTCCGCGGTCACCGGCTTCAAGGAAGGCCAGCGGGTGATCGCCGGCGCGATCACGCCGTCCGGCTACTCCGCCGCCTGCCTGTGCGGCTGTCTCAGCCAGGATGGCGCGGGGACCAGGCACGGGTTCAAGGCGATCGGCGGCTGGAAGTTCGGCAACACGATCGACGGCTGTCAGGCGGAATACGTGCTAGTGCCGGACGCGATGGCCAACCTCGCTCTGGTGCCGGATGGGCTGACGGACGAGCAGGTGCTGATGTGTCCCGACATCATGTCCACCGGCTTCTCCGGCGCCGAGAGCGGCGGCGTCCGTATCGGGGATACGGTTGCGGTGTTCGCGCAAGGACCGATCGGCCTGTGCGCCACCGCCGGCGCGCGGCTGGCCGGCGCCACCACGATCATCGCGGTGGACGGCGTGCCGGCGCGCATGGAAGTGTCGCGCCGTATGGGCGCCGACCACGTCGTGGACTTCAAGGCGGTGGATCCGGTGGCGGAGATCATGCGGCTCACCGATGGGCGCGGCGTCGACGTGGCCATCGAGGCGCTGGGCACGCAGACCACGTTCGCAGGCGCCCTACGCGTTCTTCGGCCAGGCGGAACGCTGTCCAGCCTGGGGGTTTATTCGTCCGACCTGACGATCCCACTCGATGCGTTTGCCGCGGGGCTGGCGGACCTGAAGATCGTCACGACGCTCTGCCCCGGCGGCAAGGAGCGGATGCGGCGACTGATGGCGGTGGTCGCCAGCGGGCGTGTCGATCTGAAGCCGCTGGTGACGCACCGCTTCAAGCTGGATCAGATCGAGGCGGCCTACGACCTGTTCAGCCACCAGCGCGACGGAGTGCTGAAGGTGGCGATCACGCCGTAGCATCCAAAATCGCTGGACCGGGTCCACGAAGTGCGTCATGGCTCGGCATGTCAAGTACGTCATGGCCGGGTTTGACCGGTTTGACCCGGCCATCTCGTCCAGCACGATCCCACGGGGGATGGCCGGGTCAAGCCTGGTCAAACCCGGCCATGACGACCAAAAAATACTGTGTGCAAGGCATAGTGTGCCGATCACCACATGTGGGCGTGCGCGGGGGTGATCGACCAGCCGGGTGATGCCCCGGTTTCCGTGATCGACCAGCCGGAGTCCGGCCCGACTTCCTGCGTCAATTGTTCCGCATGCTGGAACTGCCGCAACGCTTCCGCCGTGGTACCCCCGAGTATCAGTGCAAAGGCCAGGGCAACGAATGCGAGCTTCTTCATGGCACCCTCGATTCCGAGACTTCCGTCAGCGCTTGGCTGCAATTGTCTTGCTGACAGGCGGAAGATCGCATGCAGATCGGGCGCCTCGCTCTGAAGCGCTTCACATCGCGATACACTGCAAAATCCGGAGCCCGCGCGCCGATGGAGGCTGCCGTGGCGCAGCATATCGGCCCAGTTTCCGACCGCGTTTGCCAGAGGCTGATATCGGCGTAACCATCGGCATGCGAGCACAGAAGCTCCGACCATGATGGCCCATCCGCACCAAGACCTGACCCGCTCGACGCTCGCAGTGCTGTTCATCGGCGCCCTGATTGCTGCCAGCTTTTGGGTGATGCGCCCGTTCCTGCCGGCGATCACCTGGGCCATTACCTTGGTGGTTGCCACCTGGCCGCTGATGCTGCAGGTGCAGCACCATGCCGGCAATCGGCGCAGTCTCGCTGTGTTGGTCATGACGCTGGCGCTGTTGCTGGTGCTGATCCTGCCGTTCTGGCTGGCCATCAGCACGATCGTGGCCAACCTGGATGAAATAGCCGATCTGGCAAGAAGCGTACTGTCGTTGCGGGTGCCGCCGCCGCCAGGCTGGCTGTCCCAGGTGCCGCTGGTCGGCGCGCCGGTCACCCAGGCATGGGCGCAACTTACCTCGGCGGGCGTGCGGGAACTGGCGCCGAGGTTGACCCCTTACGCCGGTGAAGTCAGCCAATGGTTCGCCTCCGCCATCGGCAGTCTGGGCGGAACGTTCCTGCAATTCCTGCTGACAGTCGCCATCGCGGCGATTTTGTACGCTGGCGGCGAGCGCGCTGCCGCAACTGCGGTTCGCTTTGGCCGTCGCCTGGGTGGCGATCGCGGCGAGATGGCGGTGGTGCTGGCTGGTCAGGCGATCCGTGGCGTCGCGCTCGGCGTCGTGGTGACCGCGGTGGCGCAGAGCGTGTTGGGTGGCATCGGTCTTGCGGTCGTCGGCGTGCCGTTTGCCTCGCTGCTGACCGCGTTGATGTTCATGCTGTGCCTGGCCCAGGTTGGCCCCGGCCTTGTGCTGATCCCTGCCGTGGTGTGGATGTATTATTCCGGAGATACAGTGTGGGCGACCGTACTGCTGGCGTTCAGCATCGTTGCCATGACGATGGACAACTTCGTGCGCCCGCTGCTGATCCGCAGGGGCGCGGATCTGCCATTGCTGCTCATCCTTTTCGGCGTCATCGGCGGCCTGATCGCATTCGGTCTCCTGGGCATCTTCGTCGGCCCCACGGTGCTGGCGATCGCCTACACGCTGCTGAACGCCTGGATGGCGGAGGACGATGAGGCAGCGCCAACCACGGCGGCGCGCTGACGCCCGGCGCTACGGACCGCGCTGTTGATCGGGTAGTGTCCGCAGCAACGGCGTGATGAGTGAGGATCCATGACAGACCCCTTGCTGGCAGTCCGCCGGCCGACCATCGCCATCGGGACGATTACGCCCTCGGCCAATGTTGTGGTCGAACGTGTCACGGCGGCGGTGCTCGCTGATTTTCCCATGGTCAGCGCGCATTTCTCGCGCACCGAGGTGGTCGGCTCATCCGACGCGTATGCTGACGATTACGACTGGACCGGCATGCTGCGCGCGGCGGAACTGCTGGCACACGCGCATCCGTCGTGCATCTGCTGGAACGGCAGCAAGGGCGGCAGTATCGGGTTTGCGGTGGATCGCACGCTGTGCGATCGCATCACGGGCATGACCGGCATTCCCTCAGTCACATCGACCTTGGCGATCGATGCTGCACTCCGCGCCACGAAGGCCACGCGCGTCGCGTTGGTAACACCCTACCGGTCTGCCTACGCCGCCAAAATCCCCCCGGTGTTCGCCGATGCGGGATATGCCGTCGTAGCCGAGGCGCATGCCGGCGTTGCGGACAATCTTGCTTACGCTGCAATCCCCGATGGTGATATCGTTGCAATGGTCCGCAGTGTCGCGACGGTTCGCCCGGATGCGGTCATCGCGTATTGCACCAACTTCCCCGTGGCGCACCTGGTCGATGCGCTGGAGCGGGAGATCGATATTCCCGTATACGACTCCGTTACCGCGGGGGTGTGGGGAGCGCTTGGCACGGCCGGTCAACCGACTGCGCCAGGTCGGCGCTGGGGAAGCCTGTTTGAATTGTCCGTGGCGCCGGGGGATGCATGAGATGGGTATCTCCCCGGATTTGATCCGCGGGGATACCCATCACGACCGGAGCGGCTCGTTTGTGTTTCCACGGCGAAGCGCGTCGTGCTCCGCCCATGAGATTCATGGCTGTGCTGGCAGACGAACACCGCCCGGACCGATCAGGCCAGGATACGGCGCCTTGAAGCGCCAGAAAGTCCCGCTGTTCGCACCCTCAAAGTACAGATACTGGTTATCGGGACCACCGAACGCGAAGTTGGTCGTTGCGGCGTCGCCATTCGGGATCGGCACGAATCCCAAAATGATGCCGTGCGGATCGATCTCGACAATGCCGCCGATGCCAGCCAGCCCCGCCCATATATTGCCATGGACGTCGTAATGGAGGCCGTCGGGCCCGCTGTTGCCAGGCACATAGCTGCCCGCCTTCACCGAACCAAACGTCAGATGCAGCGGATCCTTCGCACATTGAGGACAGCCGATCGTCGGCCCGGTCATGAAGGAGCTGTACCAGACGCGGCCTTCTCTGAAGTCCCCGATTGCCAGCACGGCGTCATCGGGTGACACGGCGATACCGTTCGGAAACGAGCCGCTGTCCATCACCCTGCGCAGCACGCCATCGCGAGAGTACCTGATAAACGACCCCGGTACGGTCGGACACGTTCGGTCCGGGACCTGATCCCCATGGATCGGTGAAGAACATGTTGCCCTCGGCATCGAAGTCGAGGTCGTTGGGACCTCGGAACAACTGATTGCGGTAGGTATAGACCAGAGTGCTGACCTGCTTCGTCTGCGGATCGTACACCAGGATGCCGCGATGACGGGACGTCAGGTACAGCTTGCCATCGTGCCACCGCGTGCCTTGCGGCTCACAGGTTTGACCCAGATCAGCCGGCGGGTTGCAGTTGAAAACCGGAACCAGCTTGGCATCAGGAGTCAGATATGAGACCCATCCGCTGCCGATCGCCACGAACCAAAGATTGCCCTCGGTGTCGAAAGCGCCGCCTTCGAGGAACTGGCCCTGCGGCGTGTTGCTGACATCGGCAAATTTTTCCACCGGGCCGACGCCTGACGGCACTGGCGGCAGGCCCCACGGTTGAACCAGGCTGGGCGTTTGCGCCCTGGCATCGCCGCCCGGACCCGCGGTGAGAAGCGTAATGCCGATCAACGCCGTGCCCACGATCTTGGCAAGCTTGTGCCGCATAGCCATGATTTTTGTTCTCCTTCCCCCCAAAGAGACGGAGATATTGCCGGCTGCGAACGTCGCGCGCAACTCTGACGACGCCGCAAATCTCAAGCCGGTTTACCGTGACGCGAGTCGCATGATGTCCATGTCGACGCACGTCCTTCACGCGTGTGACGCTCGCCTATATGGCGATGGCGCCGCCATCCACATGGATTTCCGAACCGGTGATGTAGGACGACTCATCGGAGGCGAGGAACAGAATGGCATACGCCACTTCATCGACCTCCCCCGGTCGGCGCATGGGAATGACATGCATCCGCGCAGCCCGCACGGCTGGATCGGCGGTGCGACCAGACGTGCGCATCGGCGGCATGATGCCGGGGTGGACCGAATTGGCGCGGATCCTGTGCTGGGCGTGCTGCACGGCGGTCGATTTCGTCATGAGCCGCACGGCGGCCTTCGAGGCGTTGTACGCCATGTGTACACCCTCGCTGCCGATGATGCCGGCAATCGATGACAGATTGACTATTGATCCGCCGCCGCCCGCGATCATCGCCGGGATCGCATGCTTGATGCCGAGGAATACGCCGGTCGCGTTGACCGCCATGATGCGATGCCAGGCATCGGTGCTGTAGAGGTCCTGTTCGGCGCTGCCGGAGATGCCGGCGTTGTTGACCAGCACATCGAGTTTGCCGAAATGCCGCGTGGTGGCGGCCACGACCGCCGCCCAATTCGCCTCGTTTGTCACGTCCAGCGTTTCAAATCGCGCGGCGTCGCCGATGGCGTTCGCCACCTGTCTGCCCTCATGTTCCATGACATCCGCGATCACGACCTTGGCGCCTTCGCGCACGAACATGCGCGCCGTGGCCGCACCCATGCCGGATGCCGCGCCGGTAATGACGGCGATTTTTCCCGCGAGTCTCATGGTTGTCGCTCCGTCTGCGATATGTGTTGGCGAGGGGCGCGCTGAACGCTGTCGCAGTAACTATACCGAATTTCGTGGCACACCGCAGTCCCACTCGCGGCTGCAGATCTCTTCGTCACCGTCGAACGCCCGCATCGTTGCCCGCAGCAGGAATGCATCGTGAGTGGCCGACATCTTCAGCCGCGTCTCGATCCGGGTGCGCCATGCACCGCGCGAGATCGTCTGCGACTGCTGCATTTCGACGGCCGCGCCAAGCGGATCGTCCTCATCGATGTGGGATTTGAAGTTACTCTCCGTGCCCAATTCGAGCCCCAACCGTTCGATCTGAACGACCCCTGGACGGACTTCCGTGGTGGGCTCGGGCGGAGCCGTCTCGGGTCCGGGAAACGGCGCCAGCAGCGCATCAGCCGCCGCCGGCGCTCGCACCGGCAGTTCAAGCGACCCGCCGAATACCGTTACCGTCGCGATCTCTGGGGTCGGCCAGATCATTGGCCAATAGGCGGTGGAAATGGCCAGTCTGATCCTGTGGCCGGCCGGAAACACCGTGCCTGCGTCGTTGAGCTGGATATGCACACGATAGCGGTTCCCCGGCACCAACGGGGCTGGCGTCTCGTCTCCGTCGCGATGCGTCAGGTTTTGTATTCCGTAGCTGACGCGCAGCGATGCGCCGTCGGGATGCTCATCGCAAAGCCGGACGATCAGGTTTGCGAGTGGTCTGTCGGCTGCGATATCGAGCGTCACGATCGGAGCTCCGAGAATCTCGATGCGCGCATCCAGCGGTGCGGTTTCAAACACCAGGGAACGTGCATCGTCTTCCTGCTGGTCGGCCGCCTGATCAGCGCCGCGGCCAAACGGACACCAGCTCCCGGCGTGCTTGCCAACCGTTTGCGGCGAACACACGGTCCGCGGGGTCAGGCGCGCATCGCTCACCTGCAACCCGCCATCACCGAGCAACAGGCGGTGCACCGCTATTCGGGGCGATGGCCATGATGCTTCGGCAATCCAGCGCCCCGGCAGCTCGTCGTGATATGGCGCGGGCTTCACGCTCTCGGTCATCCAGGCGCGCAGCATCGGCTCATTCATCACGCCGGTGTCGACGCCCTTCAGCCAATGATCCCACCATCGCAGCGACTCCTGCAGGAAGCCGATCTGCGGACCGGGGAGTGCCACGTGCGGATAGCCGTGTGCCCACGGCCCGATGAGACCCTTGCGCGGCGCCGACAGACGCGCGAGCAGGCGCGGGATCGTATTGGTGTAACCGTCGGTCCAGCCGCCGACCGCATACACCGGACACTGGATCGCACTGTAATTCTCGCACACCGAGCCGTGCTTCCAGTAGGCGTCGCGCCATTGGTGCCGCAGCCACGGCTCGATGAACAGCGGGAGATTGTCCAGGCGCTCCTGCCACATCGCGCGCCAGCGATCGCCAACGAGCGCGGGATCGGGCGGATGACACATTGCGCCGAACAGGAACGAAGCCCACCCGAAGTTTGCCTTGAGCGGCGCGCCGCCCATGTAATGCACATCGTCGCGGAAGCGGTCGTCGGTCGAACAGATCGTGATGATCGCCTTCAGCGCCGGCGGGCGACGCGCGGCGACCTGCAATGCGTTGAACCCACCCCAGGAGATTCCCATCATGCCGACGGCGCCGCTGCACCACGGCTGCGCCGCCAGCCACGCGATCACCTCCAGCGCGTCGTCCTGCTCCTGTTGCGCATATTCATCGAACAGCAGACCATCGGATTCACCGCTGCCGCGGATATCGACACGAACGGCGGCATAGCCATGGCCCGCGAGATAAGGATGTGTCAGCGCGTCGCGTTCGTAAGTACCGGTCCGCTTGCGGTACGGAAGGTACTCCAGGATCGCTGGCACCGGATTCTGCACAGCGTCCGTCGGCAACCAGATGCGCGCGGCAAGCTTCGTGCCGTCGCTCAGCGGAATCAGCATGTGCTCGATCTCGCGCAACGCATGGGGGAACTGCGTGACTATCAAGAGTACGATCCGTTTTGCGTGGATGGTCTGTTGAGTGATGCCGCCATTGCTCCCCGCCCGGCCCGATCGTCATCGCCGATATCCGGACGGGCTTTGGGTCCACCTTTGCCGCTTTCGCGGAATCCTACAGTATCCAGAAGCCAACGACACACCCTGAGATGCGACCACAACGTGGGAGGAAGAAGCATGCCGGCAATCGGCCCGTCACGTCAGCTCCGACGCATGCAGTGGATTGCGATCGCCCTTGTCACCGCGGCGATCGCCTTGAACTACATGGATCGCTCGACCCTGGCGATCGGGAATTTGAAGATCCGCGAGGAGTTCGGGGTCAACGCCACCGCGATCGGCGCGCTGGGATCGGCCTGGGCTCTGACCTACGGAATTGCTCAGTTGCCGTCGGGCTACCTGCTCGATCGGATCGGACCGAAATTCCTGGTCGGTGCGGCAATGATCCTGTGGTCGCTGTGTCAGGCGGCAGGCGGATTGGCGGCCACCTACTATCAGCTGATGCTGTCGCGGATCGGGCTCGGCGCGACCGAGGCACCCTGCTTTCCCTCGGCGACGCGCTCGGTCAGCGACTGGTTCGATGTCAAGGACCGCGGCACGCCAAGCGGTGTTTACACGTCGGGCGCCTATATCGGCCCGACGCTCGCCCCGCCGATCCTGACCGGCCTGATGCTCGCCTTCAACTGGCGCGTGATGTTCATCGTCATGGGGCTGGCCGGAATCGCGGCTGCCGGTCTGTGGTTCCTGATCTATCGTGACCCCAGGTCGCAGGTGCTGCAAGCGCAGGACGAAGAGTATCTGCGGACGAACCGCCAGTCCAAGTCCTCGGTCTCGCTGCGCCAATGGGGCTCACTGTTCCGCTTTCGCGCGATGTGGGTCCTGATGCTCGGCGCGTTCTGCACTGGATACATCACCTGGATGTACCAGACCTGGCTGCCGGCCTACCTCGAGATGCAGCAGCACATCAGCATCGCCAAGACCGGACTTCTGGCCTCGGTGCCGCTGCTGTGCGCGTTCTTCGGTGCGCTGTGCGGGGGCTACGTTTCGGACCGACTGGTCGCACGCGGCATGGAGCTGGTGGCCAGCCGTCGCCTGCCGTTGATCCTTGGATTGCTCGGCTCGGCTGCGTTCACCGGGCTGGCCGCGATCGCCACCAGCGCCGGCGTGGCGGTCGCCTGCATCTCGCTGTCGATGTTCTTCATGCAGTTCGGCATCACCTGCAAATGGATCCTGGTGACCGCGGTAACGCCGCAGGCCTATACCGCCTCGGCTGCCAGCAACCAGAATTTCGCCGGCTTCCTCGGCGGCACACTGTCACCGATCCTGACCGGTTTCATCGTCGATACCACCGGCTCGTTCGTGGTGGCTCTGGCGATCGGTGCCGCGATCACCCTCATTGGCGCCGCGTTGTTCCAGTTCATGATGACAACGGTGATCGACGAGGTGGAGCTCGACAAGTACGCTCATGCGCCGGCCTGACGAGGCCGAGCCCGGAGTTCCGCCTATGCGGGCGGCCTGAAAGTGACTGCGAATCCGCGGCCGCCGTGTAAACCATTCGGCAAGGCGTCCAAACGATGTTGGACACCGAATGGGGCGCCATGGCGAAATCGACCTCCCGCTTCGTCTGCCAGAGCTGCGGTGCGATCAGTCCGAAATGGGCCGGGCGTTGCGAAAGCTGCGGCGAGTGGAACAGCATCGTCGAGGAAGCCGTCGTCCGGCCCGGTCCGGCGGGGAAGGCGACGGCCGGCAGGCGCGTTGAATTCGTCGGCATGGCCGGCAGCGCGAACCCGCCGCCGCGCTGTCCGACCGGCATCGCCGAACTGGACCGGGTGCTGGGCGGTGGTCTCGTGCAAGCCTCCGCCGTGCTGGTCGGCGGCGATCCGGGGATCGGTAAGTCCACCCTGATGCTCCAGGCGGCCGCCAGCCTGGCGCGCCAAGGTCGCCGCGTCTTCTACGTATCCGGCGAGGAATTGATCGAGCAGATGCGCCTACGCGCCCGCCGGCTGGGCGTCCACGACGCGCCGCTGGAACTCGCCGCGGCGATCAACCTGCGCGATATCGCCGCCAGCCTGGAAGCGGCGGGCGATGCCGCGCTGGTGGTGATCGATTCGATCCAGACCATGTGGCTCGACACGATCGACAGCGCCCCGGGCACCGTCGCCCAGGTGCGCGCCTCCAGCTTCGAGCTGATCCAACTCGCCAAGGGCGGAAAATTCGCGCTCGTGCTGGTCGGCCACGTGACCAAGGACGGCGCCATCGCCGGGCCTCGGGTGCTGGAGCACATGGTGGATGCGGTGCTGTATTTCGAAGGCGATCGCGGCCATCAGTTCCGCATCCTGCGCGCGGTGAAGAACCGCTTCGGCGCCACCGACGAGATCGGCGTGTTCGAGATGACCGATCGCGGGCTGGCCGAAGTCGCCAACCCGTCCGCGCTGTTCCTGGCCGAGCGGCACGGCAACATCGCCGGCAGCGCGGTGTTCGCCGGGCTGGAGGGAACCCGGCCGGTGCTGGTGGAGGTGCAGGCGCTGCTGTCGCCCAATCCGGGCGGCAGCGCACGGCGGTCCGTGATCGGTTGGGACGGCGGTCGGCTGGCGATGCTGCTCGCGGTGCTGGAGACTCGCGCCGGGGTTCGGTTGAACGCCACCGACGTCTATCTCAACATCACCGGCGGCCTGCGGGTGAGCGAGCCGGCCGCGGATCTGGCCGTGTCGGCCGCGTTGGTCTCGGCCGCGTTCGACCAGCCGACCAGTGCCGGGATGGTGTATTTCGGCGAGGTGGGCCTTTCGGGCGAAATCCGCCAGGTCGCGCAGGCCGAGTCGCGCCTGAAGGAGGCGGCGAAGCTGGGTTTCCTGCAGGCCACCCTGCCGCGCCGGGTCGCCCGCGGCAATCGACCGCTGACCCGGCCGGAAGGGCTCGATCTGGCGGAAATCGGTCACATCTCTGATCTGGTTTCCCGCTTCGCGCCGAAATCGGCTGGATCGACGTGATCGTGGCTTGGCGCCGCCAGCATTGCGGCCGATAAACCCGCCAGCTCCTCCTTGCGTGACGGTTTGATGATGCGATCGCGAAGTGTCGGACGTGCGAAGCGTTACTCGCATCATCCGGGATCGGACGAATGACCTGGGTCGACCTCGTTGTGTTCGCCGTGCTGGCGATATCCGCGCTGCTTGCATTCATGCGTGGCCTGGTGCGCGAGGTGCTTGGCCTGGGCGCCTGGGTCGGGGCGGTCGCCGCCGCGGTCTGGACGCTGCCATACGCCAGACCGCGCTTCCAGGAATGGCTCGGAACCTCGCCCTGGATCGATCCGGTTGCCTTCGGCGTCGTGCTCCTGGTCACCCTGATCGTGCTGCTGCTCATCTCGCGATGGATCGGCGCCCTGGTGCGCGCCTCGCCGATCGGCGGCATTGACCGTACGCTGGGTCTGGTATTCGGCCTCGTCCGGGGTGCAGCGCTGGTCATCCTTGCCTATATCGCGACCGGTATGGTGATCCCGCTGGAACGCTGGCCGGAACCCGTGCTCGAGGCCCGGTCGCTCTACTTCGTGTACCAGGGTGCCCATTGGGTGAGGGAAAAACTGCCAGTCGAGTACCGCCCGCGGTTGTATGCGCCCCCACCGGGCCGCGCGACCACGGCGGAGGCCCTGCTGCACGCCAACCCGCAAGGCAGGGCTGTCGGCAAACCGCTCATTCGTGATTAGGAGAGCCAAGGCATGAACCCCGCTTCGTCCCGCATCCTCACGGATGACAAGTTCCACGACGAGTGCGGCGTGTTCGGCGTCTGGAACGTGCCCGACGCCGCGGCGGTGACCGCTCTCGGCCTCCACGCCCTCCAGCATCGCGGCCAGGAATTCAGCGGGCATCGTGAGTTTCGACGGCAGTCACTTCCACTCCCACCGGGGCCTGGGCCTGGTCGGCGACAATTTCGGCGATGCGCGCGTGATCGCCGGGTTGCGCGGCACTACCGCCATCGGCCACAACCGCTACGCCACGACCGGCGACACGATCCTGCGCAACGTGCAGCCGCTGTATGCGGATTTCGAGTTCGGCGGCTTCGCGGTGGCGCATAACGGCAACCTGACCAACGCGCACGTGCTGCGGCGCACGCTGGTCCGTCGCGGGTGCCTGTTCCAGTCCACTACCGATTCCGAGGTGTTCGTCCATCTGATCGCGATCAGCCTCTACTCCACCGTGGTCGATCGGCTGATCGACGCGCTGAAGCAGGTGATCGGGGCGTATTCGCTGGTGGCGCTGGCCACCGAGGCGTTGATGGGCGTGCGCGATCCGCTCGGCGTGCGGCCGCTGATCCTGGGGCGCATTGGCACCGAGGGGACCGGCGGCTGGGTGCTGGCCTCGGAGACCTGCGCGCTGGATATAGTCGGCGCCGAATTCGTGCGCGACGTGGAGCCCGGCGAGATCGTGGTGATCAACGATCAGGGCGTGCACAGCATCAAGCCGTTCGGCCGCTCCCGGGAACGGTTCTGCGTGTTTGAATACATCTATTTCGCCCGGCCGGATTTGGTGATGGAGGGGACGCCGGTCTATGACGCCCGCAAGCGCATCGGCGCGGAGCTTGCGCGCGAGACGGGTGTGCCAGCCGACGTTGTGGTGCCGGTGCCGGATTCCGGTGTGCCGGCGGCGATGGGCTATGCGGTGGAAAGCGGCATCCCGTTCGAACTTGGTATCATTCGCAACCACTATGTCGGACGCACCTTCATCGAGCCGTCGGACCGCATCCGCCATCTCGGCGTCAAACTGAAGCATTCCGCCAACCGGACTGCGCTGGAAGGCCGCCGGGTCATCCTGGTGGATGACTCGATCGTGCGTGGCACTACCAGCCGCAAGATCGTCGAGATGGTGCGTCAGGCCGGCGCCAAGGAGGTGCATATGCGCATCTCCTCGCCGCCCACCACGCACTCCTGCTTCTACGGCATCGACACGCCACAGCGCAGCGAACTGCTGGCGGCACGCAACTCAGTCGAGGCGATGGCCGAACAGATCGACGCCGACAGCCTGGCCTTCATTTCGCTGGATGGTCTGTATCGCGCGCTTGGCAAATCGGAACGCGACCCGGCGCGGCCACACTATTGCGACGCGTGCTTCACGGGCGACTATCCGATCGCGCTGCCCGATCAGGCGGACAACGCTGAACGGCAACTCAGCCTGCTGGAGGAAAGCCGCTGACGGCGCCGTCGTTGGTGGCGCGTTACGTGTCAGGCGGGATCCGTTCCAAAGAGTAGCGGGAGGGTTCGATGAACAGCAGGCTTGCGGGGTATGCCTGCGCCACGGGCGTGCTGCTGATGCTGACCGTCGCGGGAGCCAGGTCGGCCGCCGTCGGTGAAAACGCCCCGCTGACGATGGCACAGACGCAGCAGAGCGAAACCCGCAACGCCTTTCACGGTGTTGGCGTCGTCACCGCCATTGAACCCGCCGGGTCACTGACGATCAATCACGAGGCGATCGAGGGCCTGATGCCGGCCATGGAGATGACGTTCCCGGTGAACCCGCGAGCGCTCGCCAACGGCGTGCGGCCCGGCGACAAGATCGAATTCAGTGTCGAGGGGAAAACCTACACCATTGTCGCCCTGAAGATTGTCGGGCACACCGAATGATCGCGCGGCGCGTCCGCGGCAAGCCGGCTTCCCCAATCTGAATTCGAACCGCTCAGGCGGAAGTCTTGCGACACTCCTCGGCGCAGGATTTGCACGCGATGCCGCAGGCGTTGCACTCGGCGACGTTCGGAAACTTCTCGCACTCTTTCTGGCATGCGATGCAGATCTCGCCCACGGCCCTGGCGAAAGCGGGAAGGTATGTCGAATTGACGGCGGCCAGTGTTTGCAGGGCGCCACAGGCCGCCACGACCTGATAGGCTGAATTGGTGCAGCCGGCCATGCTGACATCCTTCATGGACAGCATGCCGAGGCAATGCCGGAGACAGTCATTGGCCGCCGCGACACAGCGGCCGCTGGCATCCTGCAATGCCTTGTATTTCGGAGGATGCATGCTTGCTGCTCCGGCACCTTGAGCAAATGCCTCGGATGCCACCCCGATGGCGGCGATAGTGGCGGCGGCAGTGATGAAATCGCGGCGTTCCATGGGTGCTCTCCGTGTGATGTCATGCCTGGTCCAGGCGCAATCGCTCTGACGGCGCGCTTGCTCGGTCTCGGTGGCATTGCCTTCCGCAGCGTGGGGAAGGGTGGAGACGGCCGCACCATTACCGAAATTGCTCCGGGAATGCAATCTCTGGAATTGAGGAGCGGTTTGTTCGACAGAACAACAACCACCTTATGTCAAGATTTCAAGATAATGAATGTTACGGCAAGCAACGGAATTGCCGGCATCGCACATTATAGATCGCTAGCGACACGGCTCTTGCGTCGGGGACCGCGTCCGCATAGGAATTGCCGATGCTGTCACGCGAATTCCATCCGGGCGCGAACTGTTCCCAATGACACGAAAGTCACGGGTTTCCTTCAAGGCGCTCCTGCTCGCCACGGTCCTCGGCCCGGCATTGCTGCTCGCCGCGATGGCGTGGTGGACATGGGATCGGGTGAGGCGCGACGCGGCGGTTACGATCGGCCGACAAGTTGAGTTGCTCAACGAAGACACGCAGAGGTTGTTGCAGTCGGAGGCGATTATCCTGGCGCGCGTCGCAGACCGTATCGATGGGTTGAGCTGGTCCGAGATTACGGCCCGGCAACCTGAGCTCGACCGTAACCTCCGAGATCTGGTCACCGGCATTGCCGAGATCGAGCGCGTATTCATCGCGGATGCGCAAGGAAATCAGCAGATTTCCAGCACCGCGGATCCCGTGCCGATCGACGTGGCAGCCTCGATGGACGCCAACGTCGCGGACAGCTCCTACTTTCAGGCGGCGCGGGCGGGAACCGAGCTTGTCGTCGATGGCCCTTTCATCAGCCGGCTTACCGATCAGCCGATCTTCAGCGTCGTGAAGCGTCTTTCCGACCGTGACGGATCGTTCCGCGGTATCGCCGCTCTCAACATTTCGCCGAACCATCTGACCCAGTTCTGGCGACAGCTTGTCTCGCCAGGCGACAGCGTAAGCCTGGTGCGTGAGGATGGCACCGTCCTGGCGCGCTATCCCGACCCGCCGATGGCCGCCATCGATCGTCCGTTGCATTTCAGTCAGATTGCGATGGACAAGATGCGGTCGGCCGAGTTCGGGCAGTTCGACCGTTCGCCCTCACCCATCGATGGCATCGCGCGGACTTTGGGATATCGCAAACTGCCGGGATATCCGCTCTACATCGTCAGTGCGGTCGATCGTGGGAATTTCGTCATCGAATGGCTGCCGAGCGTCCTGGCCTTCGGAGCACTGACCTTGGCGGCCGCGGTCGCGCTTTTGCTGACCGCGACCGCGGTCATCCGGCGCGCGCGCAGTGAAGAAGACGCGCTCCGGCGTGCCGAGGACAGCGAGGCGAACTATCGCGGGATCTACGCCAGGACACCGGTTCCGATGCATGCCTGTGATGGCGATGGGAATCTGACGGCGGTGAGCGACCGCTGGCTCGAACTGCTCGGCTATGAGCGGGACGAGGTGATCGGCTGTCAGATCACCAGCTTCCATACCGCAGCCTCGGCGATCGCGGTGACCAAGGAGTGGCGCCGTGCGATCGACGCCGGCGGTGCACGCGACAGCGAGCACCAGCTTGTCCGCAAATCTGGTGAGATCCTCGATGTTGTGATATCGACACAGATCGACCGCGACTGCATGGGAACATTCCAGCGGATCCTGGCATTCGTGACCGACGTTACCGCGCAACGGCGCACCGAGGCGGCGTTGCGGCAGGCGCAGCGCCTCGAGGCGGTCGGCCAGCTTACCGGCGGCATTGCGCATGATTTCAACAACCTTTTGCTGGTTGTCTCCGGCAATACCGAGATGCTGCGCGCGGAGATCGACGAGGAGCGGCACGTTCGTGCGCTCGACGCGATCGATCGTGCGAGCCAGCGCGGCGCGCGCCTGACCCGCCAACTCCTGGGATTCTCGCGACAGCAGGCTCTCAGTCCAAGCGTCATCGATCTTTCGGATTGGCTGACGCGGTTGCGGGAGATGATCGTCGGTTCGTTTCGTGGCGACATCGCGGTCGTGCTCGACGTGCCGGCGACGATCTGGCCGATCGAGATCGATGCAGGGGAGCTGGAGCTGGCGATCCTCAACATTGCTGTCAATGCGCGCGATGCGATGCCAAACGGCGGGAAGTTCGTCGTCAGCGCGAGAAACGTGACGTTGACCGGGAATTCCGCGCCGATCGAACTTGCCGGCGACTTCGTTGTGCTGACCCTCGCGGATACCGGCGACGGCATTTCGGCGGACAATCTGACCAAGGTTTTCGAACCGTTCTTCACGACCAAGCCGGTCGGCCAGGGTACCGGCCTGGGATTGTCGCAGGTCTTCGGCTTCGCCAGGCAGTCGGGCGGTATGGCGACGGTCGAAACCGCACTGGCGCGCGGGACCTCGATCATGCTCCATCTGCCGCGCAGCGGGTCGGAGATCGCCAGCCAGGCGGATGGCGTCGCCAAGATGCCGGCTGGCGGCAACGAAACGATCCTGGTCGTCGAGGACGATCTGGCGGTGGCCGCGGTCAGCCAGACCCTGCTCCAGAAGCTCGGCTATCGAACCCTGCTGGCAAGCGACGCACGCAGCGCGCTCAGCCAGCTCGCCAGCACCCCGGACATCGACCTCGTATTCAGCGACATCATGATGCCCGGCGGAATGAGCGGCGTGGAGCTTGCCCGCTTGATCCGGCAGCGCTACCCGTACGTCCGGGTGCTTCTCACCACCGGTTATGCGGGCGGCACCCAGGAGGCCCTGCGCGAGGGCGTGCCGCTGATCCCAAAGCCGTTCCAGCTCGAAGATCTGGGCCAGCAGATCCGTGCGGTGTTGGTCCACAGGCACGCCGCGCCCGCCGACGCAGCCGCTATGTCCTCGTTCCCCGGTTACGCTCTTGGCGACGTGGCGCGGTAACGCTTCCGAGGCGGCGGCGGTGCGTGGCACGCGCCGAACGAACTGACAACGAAATCGAAATGACTTTACGCCGCGATTGCAATTGATTACAAGTCGTGAGCGGTTGGCGTAACGGCGCGCTCCGTGAGACCGAAGGATGGCTGTGATGCTTCGCCTGTCGATGATCGCCGCCGCGGTGATGTTGCTGCCCCTTGCGACCATGAACGTGGGCGTCGCCGACGACGGTGGCCCCAAAATCGAGCATGCATGGGCGCGCGCGACGCCAGGGGCGGCCAGGACCGGCGCCGTTTACTTCCGGATCGCATCGGCGACCGACGACCGGTTGATCGGCCTTGCGTCGCCCGTCGCCGGCAAGGCCGAACTCCATACCCATCTGGAGGAGAACGGGGTCATGCAGATGCGCGAAGTCGAGGGCGGGTTGGCGGTGCCGGCCGGTCAGGAGGTCGAGTTGAAGCCAGGCGGCCTCCTCCACGTGATGCTGATTGATCTGAATCAGAAGCTCAAGGCTGGGGACAGTTTCCCGCTCACCCTTACTTTCGAGAAGGCTGGCAGCCGCGAGGTGACCGTGAGGGTCGAACGGCTGGGCGCCATGGGCCCAACCGATGATGGCGGTAGCGCGTTCGCCCACGCGGCGATGCCGCATGGCGGCGGCCATCTGACCGAAGGTGCCAGCCGATGAGCCGGTTTGCGCATGCGCCGATGCAGATTTTCGCCATCCTGGTGCTCGCCGCCGCCTGTTGCGCCGGTCCGCGGGCGGCGTTGGCGGCGAACCCGATATCGCCAAGGGAAGCCACCAGCGAGATCGGCGGACAGTTCACCCTTGTTGATCAGGATGGACAGACGGTCACCGATGCGCAGTTTCGCGGTCGATGGCTGCTCGTTTATTTCGGCTATACCCATTGCCCGGATGCCTGCCCCACGGCTCTCAACGAGATGGCCGAGGCGCTCGATCAACTCGACCCGGCGGAGCGCCAGAAGGTTCAGGTGCTTTTCATCACCGTCGATCCGCAGCGGGACACGCCGGTGGTCATGAAGGATTATGTCGGTGCGTTCGAAGGTGCCAACATCATCGGCCTTACCGGTACGCCGGAGCAGGTGGCCGTCGCGGAGACGGCCTATCGCATTCACGCACGGCGCTACGATCGCGCGGACGGAGATTATGCCATGAGCCACGCCGCGACGATCGACATCATGGATCCCGATGGGCGCTTCGTCGCCATGGCATACCCCGAGCGGATAGCCGAGCGTCTGGCACAACTTCTGCGGTGAGCCCGGCTGGCGGCGCATGTTATTTTTAGCATCGCGTGATCTCGTCCTCGGCGTCGTCACCTCGCGCCCCACTTCGTCATCCCCGCGCCCCACTTCGTCATCCCCGCGCCCCACTTCGTCATCCCCGCGAAGGCGGGGACCCATGCGGGATCCGCGCCGGCATCGGTATCCTGGGTTCCCGCTTTCACCGGGAATGACGAGATATACGCGGGGGATGATGAGGTGCATCCGGTGGATGACGGCAACCACACGCAATGGCGGAATCGAGGAACACGGTGGGATTGACAGCAAGCAACGGAACTATTGCATTCAGCCGAACCCATTGTTCCGCCTCGGCCCCCTGCGACCTGTAACATCACGGCAATGCCTCTGACGAACGCCATAGCGCTGGTGACGGGCGCCAGCCGCGGCATTGGCGCGGCGACCGCCGTCGCACTCGCGCGGTTCGGCGCGCACGTGGTGATCACCGCGCGCACACAAGGCGGCCTGGAGGAGACCGACGATGCGATCCGTGCAGTGGGCGGCAGCGCCACGCTGCTGCCACTCGACCTTGCCGAGGGCGAACAGATCGACGCGATCGGCCCCAGTCTGTTCCAGCGCTTCGGCCGCCTGGATGTGCTGGTGCACAATGCCGGCGCGCTGGGCCGATTGACGCCGGTGGGACATATCCTGCCGGCCGACTGGGCCGACGTGATTGCCGTCAACCTGGCCGCTTCGTGGCGTCTGATCCGCACCTGTGAACCCTTGCTGCGCAACGCACCGGCGGGGCGGGCGGTGTTCGTCACCGATGCTCTGGCGCGCGCGCCGCTGGCCTATTGGGGCGCCTATGGTGCCACCAAGGCAGGTATGGAGCACCTGGTGCTGACCTGGGCCGGCGAATTGCACCAGACACGGTTGCGGGTGAATCTGTTCGATCCGGGCACGGTGGCAACGCGCCTGCGCGGCCAGGCAATGCCCGGTGAGGATGCCTCGACGCTGCCGCAGCCGGCGGACATAGCGCCGGCGCTGGCGGTGTTATGCGTTCCGACTGAAACCAGACACGGCGAACTGATCCGCTACACGTAGGCCCCCCAAGCGACTGACAGGGCGCAATGCAACAGGGAGGACACCGCCCATGGCACGACCGCCGCTTCCGCCGTTCACCGAGGCCACCGCGATCCAGAAGGTGCGGCTGGCCGAGGACGCCTGGAACACGCGTGATCCGGAACGGGTCGCCGGCGCCTATACCGAGAACAGCCGCTGGCGCAATCGTGCCGAGTTCTTCCGGGGGCGCGCGGAGATCGTTGCGTTTCTGCGGCGCAAATGGGCGCGCGAGCAGGAATACCGCCTGATCAAGGAACTCTGGGCCTTTCACGGCAATCGCATCGCCGTGCGCTTCCAGTACCAATGGCGCGACGATGCCGGCGACTGGTTCCGCGCCCATGGCAACGAGCTGTGGGAATTCGACGACGCCGGGCTGATGCGCCGCCGCGACGCCAGCATCAACGACGTGCCGATCATCGCCGATAACCGGCGCTTCCTGTGGCAGCCGCAGGGGCCTCGGCCGGCCGATCATCCGGGGCTGAGCGAACTCGGACTTTAGAGCATTTCATTCCACCATGGCGGGGCTCGACCCCATAGGCATCAGCATGATGGTGCGTGTGGAGGGAAGCGCTCCCTCTCCCGCAAGGGGAGGGGGAGTGGCCGGACGTTCTCGCTGCCGTTTCGGGCCGCGATGAATGTGCCGTATCGCCGGGAACCTTTTCGCGATTCCACCGGTCCAATGCGCGTCGAGACCAATGGAGGGTGGCAGCGTGAACGAAGGCAATAACATCGCATTGCTCGACGACCTCCGCCGCCGCGGCCGTACTGCCGCGGCGGCCGTGTTGCAGCAGCATAACCGAGGCCTCTGGCGTATCGCGCGCGGCATCCTGGGCAATGACTCGGACGCCGAGGAAGCGGTGCAGGATGCCTACGTGCGCGCCTTCGCCTCGCTCGATGCCTTCCGCGGCGACGCGAGCCTTGGCACCTGGCTGGCGCGTATCGTCATCCATGAGGCCCTGCGCCGTGTCGAGCGTCGCAAACCGACGATCGATCTGGCCGATGTCGCGGAACAGCTTCCGCTCGACCACGCCGGTTCGGCGACGATGGCGTCGCCGGTCGGTCCGGAGCAGGCGGCGGCCCGTGCCGAAATCCAGCGCGTTCTGGAGCGCGCCGTCGATGCGCTGCCGTCGGAGTTCCGCGCGGTGCTCATGATGCGCGTCGTCGAGCAGATGAGCATCGAGGAAACCGCCAGCCTGCTGGGCATTCCCCGGGCCACGGTGAAGTCCCGGCTGCACCGCGCCAACGAACGGCTGCGCGCGACGCTCGGCGCCGAATTCGCGGCCATACTGGAAGGTTCATTCCCATTCGGCGGAGTACGCTGCGAGCGGATGACGCAGGCCGTGCTGGCACGTCTGACGCGTTCAGAACCTTCCTTCGATCCATCGAGCTGAACTGAGCTCGATCCCGCTCCCCGACAACCTGAAAGGAAACACTCCGATGATCCGCAGCGCTCTGGCTGCCACGCTCCTGCTTTGCCTGGCGAATGCACCGGCCGGCGCGGCCGATGACACCCGTGCGCCACCGCCGGCGCCGTTCCGCAAGGTGAGTGAACTGGTGAAGCTGCCCGATTTCCTGCCCGGCATGGGCACGCTCTACGTCGATCCGAAGACGCTGCCGGACGGTCCGTTCCTCGCCTACGACCATGGCGGACGGCTGGTGAGCACGATCTATATGGTGCCGCTCAAGGACTTCGACGCGCACGCCAAGGTATCCGGCCTCGGCGCTTCCGGCCAACCGGTTGACCATGCAGTCTTCCCCGCGATTGCCGACATCGTGCGCCGCAACACCATACCCGCCGTTGGACTCGCGATGGCGGGCATGCACGGCGGCGGGTGAGGTTCTGCCTGCGCGGTCCTGCTTGCTGCTTACGGCCGGCCGGGGGTGCAGTCGGCGTCGTCGTGCCGAACCCGAAATAAGGCGGCGAAATCCGTCCGCGACACCAGCGCAAGGCATCGTGGCATAAAACCCGCAAGGTCAGCGTCCGCGCCGGCCTCCAGCAACAGGACGAAATCAAAATCGAGGATGGCCGATGCGCCGCGATCGGGGTCCGCTAGAAGATCGGCGTGCGAGGGGATGTCATGAGCCTCCTGTGCCAGCTTTTCGTACGCGGGTCGCAAGCGGATCGGCTGTTGCGCCGGAATTGCAAACAGCAGCGGCCAGAATGCGCCGCGCTCGATGAGCAGCAGCGCCGGCAGGTGATAGTCGGTGCGCAGTATGTTCGAGAGCAACCGGCTGCGCGGTCCCGTGTCCCAGTACGTCTGCGCTTCCTCGCGCGGCACATTGGTCACGTAAACCTTGGCGCCTGGCGGAACCGCGGCGATGACGCTCCGAAGTTCGGCGAGGTCGCGCCGTTGTTCCATCCATACGCTGGCAACCACCGTCATCCGCACGGCAAACAGCGCGGCCAATCCGGCGGCGATCACGCGGCCTGCCTGCCGCGGCAGCCGTGCCGGCGCCACGGCGGCAAACACCAGAAAGCCGAACATGACGGCGATGCGCGTATCGACGAAACTGGTACCCTTCAGATTGAACGGTACTGCCACGTACAGGATCGCGAGCGCAGCGGCGGCAAGAATGCAGCGCGGCGCCAGCACGAGCCACCCGGTCGCGACACCCAGCGCCACCCCGCCATAGACGAGCAGGGCACTGATCGCGTCGAGTGGGAAGAAATAGTTTACGAAGGGACTGACCACCTGAACAAGCTTGGCTGGCAGATCCATCCAGTCCGCCGTGGCAGGCTCGTTGCGCAACGCCGTCAGCAGTGACAGCAGTATCGGCCCAACGAGCACCGGCAGCAGCAGTGCCGATCGGACAAGCACGGCCCGACCATTCCGCATGGCGTGCGCTTCGGCACTGCCGATCAGCACGAAAAAGAACATCAAGCCCATCGGATGACAAAAGAACAGCACGACCGATGCGGCCGACGCTGCCGCAACGGTCGCGACCGGTCGTCGCTCGCGCCACGTGAACCACGCGGCGGCGAACAGCATCGCCAGACCGCTGCCGATCTGCCAATTCAGGAAGCCCAGCAGAAAGGTGCTGTTGTAGGCGACGAGACCTGCCGCCAGGGGCCAAAACGAGCGGCGCCCGAACAGGGAGCGGTGTAGCGCGAGCACGCCAGCCAGGTTCAGCAGCAAGACACCGGCCAGCAGGCAACGGCCGGCGATGTGGACCGGCAACAGGCGCAGCAGCGGTGGCCCGATCACATCGGAGGCCAGATTAGGGACGATGGCCCAATGTGGCGTGAATATTGGGCCCAGCACCGGATCGTCCGGGCCGGCGGCGAGGAGCACAAAACGCGCCAGGTGATTCGGATAGTCGAGGATTGGCGGGACGTTGGCGATCAAGAGTGGCCCGATCAGTGCGGCCGACAGCAACGCCAGGGTTGCCCACCATGCGCTGCGGGTGCTCACAGTGCGCGGCAACGTGGTGTTCCGGCGCCTATCGAGCCGGCACCGATCCGGAACAAGGCGTCACCCTTTCGTTATGTCGGGCATTCGGGACGTCGGACGGCACGGGCGATGCGCAATCGGGAGGTCATCATGCTCCGGGTCACCCGCCAGCGCACCTCCAAGGCCGGCGGCGTCATGCATTTCCATCTGGAGCCGAGCAGCGCCCTGACCTCCGAGAGAAATGGCGATGGTCCCGCGGACAATTGCGTTCGACGGCCATGTTGCGTCTTATCGTGCGGTTCGTGGCCGGAGGGTCTCGGCTCCGTCTCCGCGTAAACTTTCACCGGGGCGAGCCAAGGCGCTATGCTGCGCGCCGCAACGGACACGCCAGGACCCGATCCTGCTAAGGGGCTGGCAGACCGGAGCGAGGATTATCTGTCACAGAGAGAGGAACACCCGAATGTCTCGCAACAAGCTCATCGCCAGTCTTTCGGCGCTTGCGTTCACGGCGGCTCCCGCGTTCGCACAGACTGCCCCCGCCCAGGGAACTGTCCAGCCACGTCATGTGACGCATCCGGCGCCGGCCCACAAGATGCCCGACATGACCGGCGTGCATCCGGACCAGAGCGCGGACCAGCTCAACGCGAAGGAACTGGCCTCGCTCCAGCATGGCTCGCCCGCGGCCGCCCCTGCCCCCGCACCGACCAAGATGCCATGATGGATTGAACCCGTCGGGATGAGGTGCCGGTCTTCGGGACCTGATGTTCCGGACAGACTTGCCTGGCGAAGACCGGCCCTGACCCGCACCGTCACCTTGGCGTCGCCTAAGCCGGGGCCAGGCTCGGCATCGTGCGGGAAGCCCGGTCCACGGTCGTCGCGGGCGCTGGACCGGCCGGTCCGAGCGTCCGGTCGGCCTGAGTGCTGCCAATCGGTCCGAACCCGATTTTCGGCCCATACTGGCCCCTCGCAGGGAATCCCGTCCCCTGGCAGGTCCAATCGACGGTGCGGCTCCACAGGGCAACCCATGACACCATCGGTCGCGACTGAAGGCCTTCGATGAACCTCGCTCAGCCCAGGACGGATAGACACTACTCCCGCGAGGAGTTCCGGCGGTGGTGTGAGGCCCAGCCGAAGGGCCGTTACGAACGTGTGGACGGGCGGATCGTGGCCATGGCGCCCGAGCGTGGCGCGCACCTGCGGGTCAAGGGAGCAATCTACAAGGCCCTGGACCGCGCGGTCACCGTCGCCGGTGTGCCCTGCCAGGCATTGCCCGATGGTGCGACGGTGGAGACCGGCGACAGTGACTGCGAACCGGACGCCTTGGTGAACTGCGGCGAGCCAATGGCCGACGACGCGGTCGCGGTGCCGAACCCGGTGATCATTGTCGAAGTCCTTTCGCCAGGCACGACATCGACGGATACCGGCGGCAAGCTGGCTGACTATTTCCGCGTGCCATCCGTCGTCCATTACGTGATCGTGCATCCGACCCGCCGAATGATCACCCATCACCGCCGGATTGGCGATGGCATCGACACAAGGATCATCGTCAACGGACCCATCACGATGGAGCCCCCCGGGATCGTCATCACCGCGGACGAAATCTACGGCGCCGTGTAGTCCGACAGTCCCATAAATTCGCACCAGGGCCGGAGCCGAGGCCGGTCAGGCGGGACGTATATCGGCAAAATATTTGGATAATTTGACGATTTCATGGCTGCCTTCCTGGATACGTATCGAACCAATGTGAGTGGCGCCGCAGCGGAGATTTCCTACGCGTGCTTGAGAAAATCCGGGAGACGCGGTTCGCCGCCTGATGCCGCGACACCAGGTGTTAGGGGTAACGGGTTCGGCAGAATCCCGCTGATGACCTGAATTGCCGCTGGCCGTGGCGGGGCAGGTGCCCTGGCTCTGGGATCGTGTCCCGGGGCGTGGTGCAGGAGCGCGGTAGTGATCGCACTCTCCGGCGAGCTTGGCCGGATCGATCAGGCTGACACAGCGGACAGTCTGAATTACAAGGTCAGAATCTCCAGGTTACCGGCTCTCTCAATCGTTTTTACCTCCTTGGCGGCCGGTCGCCGTGTGCGCCGAATTTCAGTCGGCGGTCTGCCGTAGACTTCGGCAAAGACGGAATTGAACCGGCGTAGACTGCCAAAGCCCGCCTGCATCGCGATCTCTGTCATCGGCAGTCTTGTCTCGTCGATGAGCCGCTTGGCCCGCTGCACCCGTGCAGTCCTGGCCACCTTCGCGGGACTTGCTCGCAGGTGACGGACGAATAGCCGCGTCAGTTGCCTTGCCCCTACGCCAAGGCGAACAGCGAGGCGTTGGACGGTAGCCCCCTCCCCATCGAGCGCGCCGTCCTCGACGATAAGCCGCAGCGCTCTTTCAACTGTCGCCCTGCTGCCGATCCATGCGTTGCAGAACGGAGCGGTCTCAGGCCGGCACCGCAGGCAGGGTCGGAAACCCGCCGCTTCTGCCGCCGCGGCCGACGGGAAGAACGAAACATTGGCGGACCGGGCGGGGCGCACCGGACAGACCGGACGGCAGTAAATACCGGTGGTGTGAACGCCGGTATAGAACCGCCCGTCGTAAGACGGATCTCGCGCCAGGCGCGCCTGATCGCATTCTGCAAAGTCGAGCGACATGGACACGATGATACTCACTTTCGCTTCTTGGGACCGACGCCCTTTTGGGGATGGAGTCCGGTTTTGGCCAGCAACCGCGGCTTGGTTCCACTACCTCTGATCGCGAGTGCTCAGGACGGTGATCCGCCCGCCACGAGACGCTTCAGGCACCCAACGTCAGCCGATTCGCGGGAGAGTGAGATTGCAGCAGCACCGAATCATCGAAGTCAGCGGCGCGACGCTCGAATGCACCCTCTACGGTTCGGGCACTCCGGTTGTGCTGCTCGCGAATGCCGGCTGCTGCAGCGGTTATTTGGACGATCTGGCGTGCGTGCTTGCTGCCGGAGGGCTACAAGCCCTGTGTGTCAACATGCGCGGGACCGGAGAGAGCCGCGGCTCGCTCGACGGCATAACTTTGCACGACCTGGCCGCCGATGTGGCTGGGGCCCTTGAAGCTTTGGATTGCGGTCCGGCGCACCTCGTTGGTCATGCCTTCGGCAATCGGGTCGCTCGCTGCCTGGCGGTCGACCGGCCATCGCTGGCACGCAGCGTGACTCTGCTTGCGGCAGGCGGTCTCATCGGACCCGCAACGCCACTCGGCACGGGCTTTCGCAACGCTGCGGAAGTCAAGATGAACGGCAGCGATTGCGTCACCGTGCTGGGCGCGCGCTGGCTGTCGCCGGCGTCGGATCCGAAAATACTTGCGCGGGTCGAATGCTGGCCGGCGGTGCATCTCGCCCATCTCGCGACCAGCCGGGGTGTGGCGCTCGAAGATTGGTGGGGTGCCGGAATAGCCCCGCTCCTCGTGATCCAGGGGCTCGATGATGAAGCGGCTCCGCCGGGCAATGGCCACGCGCTCCGCGAGCAATTCGGCGAGCGCGTCCGGATTATCGACCTGCCTCGTGCGGGACACTTTCTGCCGTTGGAGCAGCCCGAAGCCGTTACCCGCGCCGTTGCCGAGTTTGTCGGCGCTGGCGTTGGTCCTCGCTGACTGCCTGCGGGAAATCGAGAGGAGCCGACATGGCGCCCTATGACGACACATTTGCGGTCGCGTTCCGGAGCCGTGGAACCAACACGATGTCGACGGTGCATTGGCGCTGATGACCGACGACTGCGTCTGGGAGAATACGAGAGGCCGCGAGCCGAATGGCACGCTCTGCACCGGGCGGGCGGACGTTCGCGTGGCGATCGTGGAGGCGTTCAAGGCGCTCCCCGACATCGATTACCAACCCGTTTGGATGTTGCACGATCAGGAGGGCTTATGACCGACATCATCATCCTGCACCACTACGACATCTCTCCCTATTCGGAGAAAGTCCGGCTCGGCCTTGGCCTCAAAGGCCTCGCCTGGGCATCGGTCGAGACCCCCGTCATCATGCCGAAACCCGATCTGACGGCGCTGACCGGGGGCTATCGCAAGGCACCCGTGCTGCAAATCGGCGCCGACATCTATTGCGACAGTCAACTGATCATGCGCGAGCTGGAGCGCCGACATCCGAGCCCCAGTTTTTATCCGGCCGGTCGCGGCGCGGCGGATGCGCTTGCGTGGTGGGCGGAAAAGACGACGTTCAGCCCGGTGGCCGGTATCTTTTTCGCCAAGAGACCGGACGCGCTGCCCGAGGGGTTCCTTGAAGATCGCGCTAGGTTCTCCGGCCGCAACATTGATCCGGCAGCAATGATGGCGGCAGTGCCTTATCTGCTCGATCAGTTGCGCGCGCATTTCCACTGGCTCGATCAGACAATGGCCGACGGGCGTTCGTTCCTGCAGGGCGCGGCGGCCGGCCTCGTGGACCTCGCGGCTTACCACCCCATCTGGTTCTTGCAGCGGAATTTCGGACCGGCGGCAGCACCGCTCGGCGGATTTCCAAGGCTATTGAGCTGGGCTGAGCGCGTCGCCGCCATTGGCCACGGCGACCGGCGCCCCATGACGTCACGGGAAGCGCTTGCGGTCGCAAGCGCTGCCATGTCGTCCACCGGCACAGTCGCCGACCGCGACGACCCGATCGGTCGCCAGCCGGGGCAGCGCATCACCGTCGCTCCGGACGACACCGGCCGCGACCCGGTCGTCGGCGAATTGGTGGCCTCAGGCGTCGATGAGATCACCATCAAGCGTAACGACCCCGCTGTTGGCGAGGTCTTTGTGCATTTTCCGCGCGCCGGCTTTGCCGTCACGCCGGCCTAGTCTAACGGTAAGCCCAGCGGTCGCAGGCCGATTTACTGGCGGTGGGAAGGGAGCAGCCCAAAGCCGTCACCCAGGCCGTCGACGAGTTCGTCGGCGCTGGCGCAATTCCTCGCTGACTCCTTGCGGAAGATCGAGAGGAATCGAAATGGCGCGCCATGACGACGCACGAGTTCGGGATCTTCTTCACGCGCACTTACGGCAACGGGGAGGCCGCCGATGACGGCGCATATGGTCGGATGCGCCTGCGGGCAAGGCCGGTACGAGCTCACCGCGGCAACGCCGCGGATGCTGAACTGCCACTCCGCGGTTGTCAGCGCGTCAGCGGATGGGCCTATGCCGCCATCCTCATCGTCCCGGCGGACGGCCTCCGGCTGAGCGGCGAATTGCCTTACCACGCCGCCACGTTTCG